>NZ_JBDQZI010000001.1:0-629278 GCF_042920265.1 Lysinibacillus sp. KU-BSD001
CATATCTATCACCTCTAGTAGTAAGTGCTAATTTTATTTTCAAGAATATCTTTTAATTTTATTTTATAAAGAAAAAAGACTGTAGACAAACTCGAAATTTTCGAGTTTGTCTACAGTCTGAAAGGAGGAAGTTTTTAGACTTCCTCCTTTTTTTATAGTACGATATCAGCCATATAAGGTGATTGACCTTGACGGAAATATGTGAATAGATAGCCGTCTTGCTTTACGACGTGTCCTTTTTCTAAGTCTCTATAGGAAATGCTAGAAGGGACGATGAGTGAATGTTTAAATAAATCTTTTTCACTGACATTCATAGCTGCAAATTCCTTGCCGGCTATATGGGGGGTGTTTCGAATAGCTGTATAAATCTCTTTTAGTGCATCTTCTGCTACACGCTCCCACCAAGTTTTCCGCGGTATAAACGATTGTGGTGTGAAGTAATCAATTAACATCAACGTTTTAACGATTCCTAAATCAACATGTGGTAATGTTTGCAAAAATTCTAACAGACGCATAAATAAGTCTTCTAGCTGATGTCCGATACGACTCCAGCCACGTTCTTCCCAATATGTCCCGAAGCTTTGGAAGAAATCGAACGGTGTTTCAAATACATCTGTGACTAAATATTCGATCGTTTTGTCCATTCGGTGTGCATTCCAATATTTCTCTAAAACGTCTTCCGCATGTTTGATACGTACAATGTCAGTAAACGTGAGTACATTATTGGAGAAAATTTCATAAGGGGCTACATCCACATATGTGTAGCCGTATTTTGGTGCTTCTAGACGAAGACCTGTCCCTCGTAATAGTTTTAAGAAGCCGAGCTGTAATTCTTCAGGGCGCATCGCAAATACATCATTAAATGTTTTACGGAACGAATTGTAATCCTCTTCTGGGAGTCCCGCAATTAAGTCTAAATGCTGGTCGATTTTCCCGCCTTCTTTGACCATCGTGACAGTCCGTTTCAATTTTTCGAAGTTTTGACGCCGTTTTACAAGATCATTTGTTAAATCGTTTGTTGATTGTACGCCAATTTCAAAGCGGAATAACCCAGCAGGTGCGTGATCATTTAAGAACTGAATCACTTCAGGGCGCATAATATCTGCTGTGATCTCAAATTGGAACACGACGCCTGGCTTATGCTCATCGATTAAAAACTGGAACATTTCCATCGCATAGCTACGGCTAATATTAAACGTACGATCAACAAATTTAATCGTCTTAGCTCCGTTATTCATTAAAAAGCGGATATCTTCTTTAATTTTTTCGCGGTTAAAATAACGGACGCCTACTTCAATACTAGACAAGCAGAATTGACATTGGAATGGACAGCCGCGAGATGTTTCAATATATTGAATACGCTTTCCAAGGTAGGGGAGATCTTCCTCGAAGCGGAATGGTGACGCGAGTTCGCGTAAGTCAATTTTAGGTGGTTGGGCATGGATTTTTATTTTCCCGCCTTCTAAATAACAAATGCCATGTACGCTCTCTAATACTAAGTCACCTTTTAAATAATGCATTAATTCTTTAAAAGAAATTTCGCCTTCTCCCATAATAATAAAGTCGATTTCCGGGACTTTTCGAAGCCAATCATGAACGTCGTAAGATACTTCTGGCCCACCGAGTATGACTTTAGTCTCTGGTAAGACTGTTTTTAACATACGCACAACCTTAATAGTTTCCTCTATATTCCATATATAGCAACTGAAACCTATAACGTCTGGCTTTTTCTGAAATAGGTCAGAAACAATATTGAAAGCAGGGTCTTTAATCGTATATTCTGCTAATTCTGGGTCAAATTCAGGGCGAGCATTTGCTTTTAAATAACGAATAGCCAAATTTGTGTGAATATATTTGGCATTAAGTGTTGCTAAAATAATTTTCATAGTTATATTCTCCTTCACAAACTATATTGTAACAGTGTAGTGCAATAGGAACAATATGAGAAAAAATTCCTATTTTATTCTCAATTTAATTGTGAAATAATTTAATTAAATATAACTATAATTTAGAAAATTTAGAAATAAAACGTATAAAAAGTTAAATTTTATCATAAATTAGGGTATCTGATACTGGAAAAAAAGGGGGGGGAGCAATGGAAATAGCCTCTATTATGAATTTTCATCACAATGCAAAACCGACAAATGAGTCTACTGTTTTTATAGCTAACTCATTTGATATTATTTTTGCAAATCAAGGGGCAAAAGCGTTACTTGAAATAAGAGATGGTAAAGATGAAAATTTTTTTCCGATTGATGCAGGGTCGATTCCAAGATGGCAGCAATTTATAGAACAAGTTCGTAGTCAATCGAATGCCACTTGTGAAATCCAATTACAAACATCTATGCAGCCATTTGTAAGAGTGCATGGTTGTTATGATGAGCTTCAAGATGTTGTCATTGCTACATTGCAACCTACATTAATACAAGCAACCGACGCAGTTATGTCGATGATGTCTGTATTTAATTATATGGATTTAGGAATCATGACATTTACTGCAGATGGCTTTGTACTGGATGTAAATCATAAAGCATTGCAATGTATTGGGTGCAGTAAAAACGAAGTGTTAACAAAACATCATAAACAGTTATTAAAGTATTTCACATATGATAGAGAGTCAGCCTCTCATTTTTATAGTCGTCTCGAGAGAAAAGAGCAAGCGTCACTACTCGTAAAAAAAACTGAATGCAGTGAGCCGCTTTATTATGAACTAAAAGTATTTTACAATGAAAACAGTCGTTTGTTTATTGTTTCTATTGTTGATCATACGGAATATGTAAAGTTACAAAATGAATTAAAAGAACAAAATTATTTAAAAGAGCTTGGACAAATGAGCGCTTCAATTGCTCACGAGATTCGAAATCCACTAACGGCTTTAAAAGGTTTTGTCGAGCTATTGAAAAGTGAGGCATTACAAGAACAAGAACATTATTTCGACATTATGGAATCTGAGTTTAAACGATTAGATACGATTTTATCAGATTTATTGTTTTTAGCGAACCCCCGAAAAATCGAATTACAAAAAGTTGATTTAGTTGAAATCTCGAAGGAAGTCATTGACTTTATGCAATTTGAAGCACTAATGAATGAAGTAATAATTCAACTAGAATATGACGAACAATTACAGCATGTTGTGCTGGGAAGCAGTGTACGTTTTAAACAAGTATTGATTAATTTATTAAAAAATGCGGTTCAGGCAATGGAGGATAGCGGTAATGTAACGATTCAATTACATGTAACGACACAAGAGGTACAAGTTTATGTACAAGACGAAGGAATTGGCATGGATGAGGAAACGTGTAAAAACTTATTTAGTCCTTTTTTTACAACGAAAGATTATGGGACTGGTCTAGGATTACCGCTTGTGAAAAAAGTAGTGAGTGATTTTAGTGGCACAATTGAAGTAAAAAGTACACCTAATATAGGAACAACTTTTATTTTAACTTTCCCAAATGCATTAACGACACAGGCAATTAAGCAACCACTTGATTTTCTACTCGGTTAAATTTCGTTTTGACAAAACTTTTTTCTAATCGTTATAATAGCAGTTATAACAAAAAGTAGGGGATGATTTGTCAGTGGCAACAGAGGAGATCAAACAATCACTCAAACTTTTTATTGTACTATCCCGTGCACAAAAAGCGATTAGTGAATCGACCCATCAATTTTTTCAGCAACAAGGTTTAAATCCGACTGAATTCGCTGTATTGGAGCTATTATTTCATAAAGGGAGGCAGCCTTTACAGCAAATAGGGAATAAAATATTACTTGCGAGCGGTTCTATCACATATGTTGTGGACAAGCTGGAGAAGCGTGGTTATTTAAAGCGCGTGTCTTGTCCTAACGATCGCCGTGTTACATATGCGGAAATCTCAGAGGTAGGATGTACATTTATGCAAGAAATTTTCCCAAAACATGAACAGCAATTGCATGAGCTAATGAGTGTATTGACGTCTGAAGAAAAAGACACTGCAATTGAATTGTTGAAGAAGTTAGGATTGTCCATTAAAGATTTGTCCTATTAAAAAGAGTTTGCGCCAAAAGCGCAAACTCTTTTTCAACTACAATATTATTCGATTGTAAAGCCCATTTGTAAAAAGGCATCTGTCATTTCAGCTGTAGTTGTATCAAATACGGTTAACCGTACAATTTTTGTTCCTTTTTCGAAAACGACTGTCACCACTTGATCTTTATCCTCTGTGTAAGTGACAACATAGCCATTTGCATTTGTGATATCTTTATGTGTTGTTAAAAGTGAGTCAAGTGCATACGGTTCATACTTACCTTCTGGTGCAGTAATCTTAACCGTATTTTCTGTTTGTAGTGCTGCTTCTTCATAAGTAGTTTCATCTTTTGCAAATAGTTCGATGCGCATTGAGTGTTCGTTATTGGCGTCATACATTACCATATCGCGACCAGGCTCTTCTGCTTCAAGAGAAAACCCTTTCGCTAATGAAATAGTATAATCCTGCTGAGGACTTACTGTCGTCACCGTTTCCGCTTTTTTTGGTTGCCCATTTTCTACATACTCAATTGTATTTGTACTTTCATTTGTCTCTTCTGTCCCTGTATCAGCTGTTGTGTCTTCCCCTTCAGCGGCACCATTTTGTGTATTGTTTGTCTCGTTAACAGTGCCTGCTGTTTCTTCTTCCTCTGTAGGAGTGGGCGTTTCAGTGGAGTTACAAGCTGCAAGTAAGAGCATTGCGGAAAATGCTGATGTTATAAGGAATGCATGTTTTTTCATCTCAAATTCCTCCTTGTTAATAGTTAGACGTGATCATTAGAAATAAGTTTCATTTGATTAAATAATCGGTAAAATTAAAAATAATAACAAGACAAATACAAGATGCGATACAATAACTAATGGTAAGCTCTTTTTCCATTCGTAGAGTGTACCCCATAGTAAACCGGTAACTATAGCCGCGAGAGCACCAGGCATAAAGCCGCTGATCGCTAATGCAAGAGAAAATAACAGAGCCGTAATTAAAACTGCATAAAAAGGAGAAGTAAAGCGTTTTAACTGTTGTTGAACATAACCACGCCAAAACATTTCTTCACCAATGACTACAATAAAAATCAGCATCAAATAATGCCAAATATTCGTTGGACCATATAGCTCTAAAAATTTTGAAATATCCTTTGTTGTCGAGCTATCAATATATGGAAGCAGTATGTGCCCGAGTTTTACAACACCATATGCAATCGTCCCATAGCCTGTACCATATAGTAAGTAATGCCATGTGGGTAGCCGATCTTCAAACTTGCCGAATATGAGCGCCACAGCGATTCCTACGAGGAGAGTAAAGGAATATAAATACCAAAAAATCACTTTTTCCTCAAATGTGTAAAGTAACATTGCATAAATGAAAACTAAAGATAGAAGGAGCACGATAGTTTCTTTATGTTTCATCATAATTCTGTTTCCCTCCTTGATATAGTGTAACAAAAAAACACTCCTATATCATCTTTTAGCGATGAAAAGGAGTGAAAACGTTTAAGCATCTTTCGTATGTAAAATTTTATATCGTTTATGGTTTATTACAGTTTTCTCTTCCATTTCAAGTTCGTGGAAGTTGTCCATGATGGTTAAATCAACAATGACAGAGTTTTCATTTACTTTTTCGACGAGTCCTTGTAGACCGTCCTTAAATTCGACAATACTTCCTACTTCAGCTACTTTCACAGGCAGTCAGCTCCTTTATCGACTAATACTTAACAGTTTGCACGAATTTAACAAAAAGGTAAAGAGTTTTTCGAATAATTAATCATTTAAAAAGGGATTTTTTATTAAAGAAGGTGGTTTAAAATAATGGAAAAATATAAACAAATACTCGATCAATTAAGAAATGGAGAACTACGAAGTGTGGAAATTTCAAAATCGGATTATTTAAGCTTTCGTGAAGCGCTCGTAAACGATCCACAATTTAAACATTTTCGTGGTGAAGCAAAACAGGGGGGGAACATAATTTTCACATTTTTACAGGCTCCTAGAACATGAAACAATTACCATTTTATGTTATATATGATATAATTGGGGCGTGTGATTACTTTAAGCTTGGGGGGAAACTATGGAAAAGGGCATTTTAGAGCAATTGGAGCAGATGCGGGCGCTTATGATTCAATCGGGTATGAAACATGGCTTTGGAAATGCTAAAACCATTCAACTAAGTAAGAGGTTAGATGAACTACTTAATGAATATGATATGCTAAATAGCAGTAAAAAAGAAGTGGAAATAGAAGAAACAAATTTTTTTCAATAATCCAGAAAAAATAGTGTTTACTTATGAAGAATAGTGGGAATAATACATTTGAACACAGCAACATTCTCATTTCCCCCTTAAGAGCAGATGCTATTGCATTTGCTCTCTTTTTAGGTAAAGCCGATGTTTTATAAGAACATGATTAGACAAAGGTGATGAGGTTAAATTTGAATGAAGCTATAGATGTCTTTATTTGAAGAGCGTTCTTTTCCATGAAGTGTCTTCATCACCATACGGATGCGTTAAACTATGAACTCAGCTAAAAATAGCGTGAGTTTTTTCATTTTTCGCATTTTTTATGTTGTGACATTTGATAAACTAAAGAAAAGGAAGGGGATATGGGATGAAAAAGAAAATTGCTTTTATTGGTACAGGGGTTATGGGGGCAAGTATTGTGAAACATTTATTACATGCTGATCATGAATTAACGGTTTACAATCGAACAAAGAGCAAAACGGACGCGCTTGTAGCACTCGGTGCGAAGTGGGCTGCAACACCTGCTGAGGCAAGTAAGAATCAAGATATTATTTTTACCATGGTGGGCTATCCGCAAGATGTAGAAGAAGTATATTCAGGGGAATATGGTGTTTTCCAAACAGCGGCAGCGGGTACGATTGTCGTGGATATGACAACGTCTGAGCCAAGTTTGGCTAAAAAATTGTTTGAAATAGCACAAGAAAAAGGGATACATAGTATTGATGCTCCTGTTACTGGCGGTGATATTGGCGCGCAGAATGGTACATTGTCTGTTATGGTTGGCGGAGAAAGAGACGTATTTGAAAAATTACAGCCGATTTTAGAGCCCTTTGCAACGAATATTGTGTATCATGGCGAAGCGGGTGCTGGTCAGCATGCTAAAATGTGTAATCAAATTGTCATTGCTTCGGGTATGATTGGGGTTTGTGAATCGATGGCTTACGGCTTAAAAGCAGGACTTTCTATGGAAGACGTTTTAAAGTCCATTACACCAGGTGCTGCGGGTTCCTGGGCATTATCGAATTTAGCACCACGCGTGTTAAAAGGCGATTTGGAACCAGGCTTTTATATTAAACATATTATCAAAGATATTAAAATTGCGATTGATGAAGCAGAACGTATGAATTTACAGCTCCCAGGGCTCGCATTGGCAAAAGCGCTATATGAAGAACTAATGGAGCGCGGATATGGTGAAAAAGGAACACAAGCATTAATTCAATATTATGTAGAATAAGAGTAAATTAACCGCAAAAAACTGTTGTAAACTATATACTTTTTTTCGTTACTTTCATCGTTTGAGGTGGAAAACGGTTATAGGAGAATGGGCTTGCCTATGATACAATTAATGTATAGGGAAGTTTTGAAAGGAGCCGGTATGCTGTGGAAACAGAAAAAAAAGGTATCTTATTAGAGAGTGGTACAAACGAACTTGAAATCGTCGAATTTGAAGTAGGAAGTAATAAATTTGGTATTAACGTTATTAAAGTAAAAGAAATTATTCAACCAATGAACGTTACATTCATTCCACATGCACATCCACATGTTGAAGGGATTATCCAGCTGCGCGGAGAAGTATTACCAGTAGTAGATATGTTAAAAGTATTAGGAATAGCTAATGCACAACGTAATCCGCAACAAAAATATATTGTAGCTGAATTTAATAAGCAACGTGTCGTATTCCATGTCGATAATGTAACGCAAATTCATCGCATTTCATGGGATCAAATTGAAAAACCATCTGATATGTATCAAGGCGGCTCATCACAAGTAATTGGTGTGATTAAATACAAAGATGAGATGATTTTATTGCTTGATTTTGAGCGTATTATGGTAGATATCAACCCTGCTTCAAGTATTAGTGTAGAAGCGGTTAAAAAATTAGGAAAACGCGAACGTTCAGAAAAGAAAATCGTGATTGCAGAAGATTCGCCACTACTTCGTAAACTGCTATTTGATACGATGCAAGAGGCAGGCTATGTCAATTTAGATTTCTTTGAAAATGGTCGCGATGCGTATGATTATTTAGAAACATTAGCAAAAGCGGATAAAAATATTGAAAATCAAGTGCAGATTGTCATAACAGATATTGAAATGCCACAAATGGATGGACATCATTTAACAAAGAAAATCAAAAGCCATCCAGATTTAAAAAAATTGCCAGTCATTATTTTCTCAAGCCTAATTACCGAAGATCTTCGTCATAAAGGCGAAGAAGTGGGGGCAGAAGACCAAATTTCAAAACCAGAAATTGCAGAGCTTATATTACGTATGGATCAGTTAATCTTATAAACAAGCGCCTGTAAAACATTTATATATTCATGAAAAGTCGGGTGCTAATATAAGTATTCCGACTTTTTTTACAAAAAATTTACATAAAAATTTAAAAATGAGTGCTAATGTAAAGCTGTAAATATTTATTGTTGGACAAAAAGGAAGTGAAAAAATGGAGAGAATAAAAACAGCTATTATTGACATTGGCTCAAATACGGTACGGCTTGTCATGTATCAATATGATAAAAATGAAGGATTACATGAGTTTGGGAATATTAAAACGGTTGCTCGCCTTCGGACACATTTATTGCCTACTGGTGACATGAGTGAAGAGGGAATGGGCATTTTATCGAAAACGCTCGCTGCATTCAAACGGATTTTGGAAGATTATAATGTAACAGATATTAAAGCCGCTGCAACAGCCGCAGTGCGACAAGCATCAAATAATCAAGAAATTGTTAGGCGTATGAAAGAGGAGACTGGTATTGAAATTGAGATTTTATCGGAAGAGGAAGAAGCTTATTTTGGTTTTTTAGCTGTTGTTAATTCGATGGATACAGCTTCTGCTGTAACGATTGATATCGGTGGTGGTTCTACCGAAATTACATTGTTTCGAAATAAGAAACTGCAAAAAACTTATAGTTTTCCTTTTGGGACAGTGAGCTTAAAGCAGAAATTTGTAAAGGGCTCCATTATGAATAACGAAGAACGAAAGTTGTTACATAATTATATAAAAGAGCAATTTAAGTCATTAAGCTGGATTTGCGATGTAAATTTACCTGTGATTGCCATTGGTGGTAGTGCTCGTAATGTGGCGCAAGTCCATCAACAGCAGATTAGCTATCCCATTTCAGGTGTACACCAATATGAAATGACGTTAGATGATTTACTTGAATTAAAACAAGGTTTGAGTCAAATGACATGGGAACAGTTAAAACAATTGGATGGGTTATCATCAGATCGAGCAGATATTATTGTACCAGCGATAGAAGTGTTTACAACATTAATGGAAACAGTGTCAACTGAAAATTTCCAATTAAGTAAAAAAGGGCTCCGAGAAGGTTTAATTATTCATCGTGTATTGCAAGGAGATGCAACAGCATTCGATAAATACAATGTCTTTGCAGAGAATGCCAAAAGAATTGCGTTTGAATATGGGCGTTCTGTTGAGGAAGTAGAAACATTATGTACACTGAGTGAGCAAATGTATCGAGAGTGCTGTAAGTTAGACTATTTTACATTTAATCAACAACATTTAGAGCTTATTCAACGTGCAGCGAAAGTTTTTGCCATTGGCGAATACATTGAACTGGAATCCCCGAGTCAACATACATTCTACTTACTCGCTAATCAATCAATTGCTGGGATGAATCATTTAAATCGTGTAAAATTAGCGCTTTTAGCATCTTATAAAAATCGTAATTACTTTAATCGGTTCGCTATGCCGTTTCTATCGTGGATACCGCGTGAGGAATTAAAATGTTTGCGTGATTTTGGTGCATTACTTAAATTTGTCTATGCATTAAATGTATCTAAACGTAATATTGTCAAACAAGTTGTGCTTAAACGTATAGATGAAATGATTCAAGTAGATGTGATGGTGGAAGGGAGTGCGGTTGCTGAAATATATGAAGCAGAACGGACTAAAAAACATATGGAACGGATTTTTAAATGTGAAGTAAGTATTGATTTTTATGAAGAAGGGTGGAAATAAGGATGAACGTTAATCTTGACGAGCTAGCAATGGGCACAAATGACCAAAGTGAACAGACGCCAGAAGAACTGCAGCGCGCTGCATTGCTTGAAGAAATCGCAAAGCCGCAATATTACAATAATCGTGAACTTTCTTGGCTGGCGTTTAATGAGCGTGTATTAGAAGAGGCAGAGGATGAAGAAAATCCATTGCTGGAACGGTTGAAATTTTTAGCTATTTTTAGTTCGAATTTAGATGAATTCTTCATGGTCCGTGTAGCAGGATTACAGGATCAAGTACGGGCAGACTTTCATAAGCCAGAAAATAAATCAGGTTTGACGCCAAAAGAGCAATTAGCGAAAATTGCAGAGCGTACACAAGCTTTAGTTCGTCGTCAAACAGAAGTGTATCGTTATTTAATTGACGAATGTTTACCGAAGGAAAATGTGTTTATTAAAGATTTTAAAGATTTACAGGTAGAACAGAAACGATATATTACGGAATTGTTTGAAGAAACGATTTTTCCTGTATTAACGCCCGTAGCAGTTGATGCTTATCGGCCATTCCCGACACTTTTAGGGAAAACATTAAACTTGCTTGTCATGTTAGAAAAAAACAATAATGATGCCGAACATACAACTAAAGTAGCGATTGTCCAAGTACCGTCTGTATTAGATCGTTTTATTAAAGTACCGACAGCAAGTGATCAAACTGTGTTCGTGCTATTAGAAGATGTTATTACAAGTCATATTGACCACCTGTTCTATGGCTATAAAGTAAAATCTTCTCAAGCATTCCGTTTAACGCGTAATGCGGATTTAACGATTCACGAAGAGGGAGCACAAGACTTACTTTCTGAAATTGAAAAAGAGTTAAAGAAGCGTAAATGGGGCGTTGGCTCTCGTTTGGAAGTACGTGATGGGGAAATGAAAGATGATGTATTAGACTACCTATTAGATGAGTTTGAAATTAATGAATCAGATGTTTTTAAAATCGATGGACCATTGGATTTAACATTTATGTTCCCATTTGTTAAAACGATTTCGGTTGGGCTTGAACATTTGCAATATGAGAGCTTTATCCCACAGCCACCGCAAGATTTAGATTCGGATGAAAACATTTTTGAAAAGGCGTTAGTACAAGATTTATTTTTCCATCATCCATATGAATCATTTGTGCCGATTGTTGATTTCGTCATGGAAGCAGCAAATGACCCATCTGTGTTAGCCATTAAACAAACGCTCTATCGTGTAAGTGGAAATTCGCCGATTATTCAGGCGTTAAAGCAGGCAGCAGAGAACGGGAAACAAGTAACTGTACTTGTCGAGTTAAAGGCACGGTTTGATGAGGAAAATAATGTTCTTTGGGCGAAGTTGCTTGAGCAAGCGGGGTGTTTAGTCATTTACGGGATGAATAATTTAAAAACTCATTCCAAAATTACGCTTGTTGTGCGCCGTCGCCACGGAAAAA
The DNA here is from genome assembly GCF_042920265.1 of Lysinibacillus sp. KU-BSD001. Taxonomy (NCBI): domain Bacteria; kingdom Bacillati; phylum Bacillota; class Bacilli; order Caryophanales; family Bacillaceae; genus Lysinibacillus; species Lysinibacillus sp. KU-BSD001. The sequence goes on from NZ_JBDQZI010000001.1 coordinate 11,671, forward strand.
TTGAGCGCTTTGTTCATCTAGGAACAGGTAATTACAATGATGCAACTGCGAAAATTTATACGGATATGGCCATTATTACGTCAAACAAGGAGTTTGGGATTGATGCGACAAACTTCTTTAACTATTTAAGTGGTTATACGGAAAAACCTGAATTTCACCATTTAGTTGTTGCGCCTTTCGATATTCGAGATGAATTTATTCAACTCATTGATGAGGAAATTGACTGTCATAAACGATACGGTAACGGCTTTATTCGGGCGAAAATGAACTCCTTAACAGATAAAGATTTAATGATGAAGTTGTATGAAGCATCGATTGCAGGGGTAAAAATTGAACTGATTATCCGTGGCATTTGCTGTATACGACCAGGTGTTCAAGGCATTAGCGAAAATATTACGGTAACATCCATTGTGGGACGTTTCTTAGAGCACTCCCGTATTTTTTGGTTCCATCATAATGGCGAAAATAAAGTATTCTTATCTTCAGCAGACATGATGACCCGTAATATGATTAAACGTGTAGAGATTTTATTCCCGGTATATTCACTGGACATCAAAAATCGTATTATAAAAATTATGCAGCTCCAATTGGAAGACAATCAAAAAGCACGTATTCAAGATGCAAATGGTAAGTATCATTATAAAGAAGATCATAACGGCAATAAAAAGATTAACAGCCAAGAAATATTCCTGCGAGAAGCAATTGGGCAACCTACGGAAGAATAGGGTGTTCGTAATGAGTAAAAATGTATTCTAAAAATACCAGTTAAATAGTAAAAGGTATGTATCATAGCCTCCGCGCTTTGCCACAGCCTACACAGGAGCTAAAACAGGCGCGGCCTGTTTGGATCTCCTGTTTCGGCTCCTGTGGCTATGCCGCGCTACGGCAAAAAGTAGCTACTTCTTGATATTTTAGAAAAATATTTCTCTTCTTTAAAAGAAACCATTTTCTTTCCATTTGTACGTATAATCTGCCCGGTCTTTTCTATAATCAATGAGAATCTTTCATTATTTTTGAGCAACCGATTATTGTATTGAACAATAGTTGCTTGTAGCGGAGGCACGAGAGTGTAGCTGACGGCATGCGCCTTTCGCTACAGAGCAAAGCTTCCTACGGGAAAAGCGAGACAATCAAGACCCCGCAGGAGCGAAGGATGAGCGACGAGGAGGCTTGATCTCGCCCGTGGAAAGCGAGTGCCAGAGCGGAAAGCAACGTGTACTGAAATGGTAATATATGTTTTGTGGTTTGCTTGTAATGAATAGGGTGTTGAAAAATTTTCATATAGTCTTGCAAAAAATGCAAGGCTATATGAAACTAAAGACAGTAGAGTGAGTTGGATAGGAGTGTAAAAAGTGATAAAGGTCGTAGAAAAAGATAGAATGAAAGCCTTACAACAAATTATTCAACTAAATCCATTCGATACTGTCATTGTATTAAAAAAAGTACAGTACGGGTATGAAATTGAATGTGTAAATGAAAAAGCCGTTCAGCTCTTTCAGGAACCAAGTAAGGAACCAAGTAATGTGAAAATGGATGCAGAATGTTTTTTCGGGGCTATTGATTGGCAAACGTTACATCCCTTTGTTGAAAAGTTAAGCAACCAAGTTGAATACATAAATCTGAAGTTAGAACAACAAATGGCATTATATATGCAAAAACTAGTGATTAATGATGAATCCTATATTCTCATTGTCCTGCGAGCAGTCATTAATCAAGAGCATTTTGTGTATGAAGATGAGTTAACCAATTTATTTAATAGACGTGCATTACAACATCAATGGTCATCGTTTACAGAGCAACGAACAAAGAGGCATGTGGCACTGCTCATCATTGATTTAGATCGCTTTAAAAAATTTAACGAATCGTTAGGGAAGCAAAAAGCAGATGACATGTTAGCGGTGATTAGTGAACGATTTAGATCATTACGCCATAAGCATTGTGAGATTTTTCGTTATAATGGCGATGAATTTGTATTCGTTATAGGTTATGATGCGCAGGAAGAAGTTGAAGTGCTAGCAACGCAAATTTTAACGTTACTGAAAGAACCGATTGTTGTAGATGAGCAAGACTATTATGTCACCGCATCTATTGGTATTGCCACAAGTATCGCTGAGCAAACCCCACAATTAGACACGATGTTGCATCATGCAGACCAAGCATTGTTTTATGTCAAAAATCATGGCCGAGGTGATTATCGCTTTTACCGTAAAGAAATGAGTCAAGTGTTTCCTAACGAAGCATTAATGGAGGCACATTTACGTAGAGCGATTGAACTAAATGAATTATCCGTTCATTTTCAGCCACAGATGGATTTACAATCAAACGAGATTAACAGTTTTGAAGCATTAATTCGTTGGCATAATCGTAAGTTTGGTTTTGTGTCCCCAGCGCAATTTATTCCATTGGCAGAATCATCTGGGTTAATTATAGAAATTGGGGATTGGGTACTAGAACGTGTATGTCAATACTTGCAAGAATGGAAACAAAAAGGCTATCGGCCTGTCAGAATTGCTGTTAATATTTCACCAAAGCAATTTAAACAGGGACAGTTTGCGAGAAAAGTAGAGCGAGTAATGAAGCAATACGATATTGACCCTGCTCAATTAGAGCTCGAAATTACAGAAGGTTCCATGACGAATGTGCATGAAACAACGGCCATTTTAAATGAGTTAAAGCAGTTAGGTTTGTTTGTGTCAGTGGATGATTTCGGTACAGGTTATTCGTCGCTCAGTTATTTGAAAACATACCCAATCGATATTATTAAGATTGATCAATCGTTTATTGCAGATATTGAAGAAGATGAAAAAAACGAGGCCATTGTAAAGGCGATTATTTTATTATCACATACGCTCGGATTAGAAGTAATTGCAGAAGGTGTCGAGAAAAAAAATCAAGAACAGTTTCTGCTTAAAAACCACTGTAAAAAAGTACAAGGCTATTTATACAATAAGCCATTGCCCGTTGAGGAAATTGTGGAGCAATATTTAATTAATTAAGGGATTTTTTCAAAATATAAAAAGTAGCGATTCGATTTGAGAATGGCTATTTTTTTATTTTTAGAAGGTTGTGTTTACCTGGCGTATTTATTTGAGACATGAGATGTGATAAGAGTGCTATGCACGGTAGGTGTGCATTCTAGTTGCATAGAATGGTAGCTGATCAGAGATACTACATAAAAACGAAAGGAGGTTTTTATGTGAGTTTATTTGTCTGGGGATCGATTGTTGTTATCATTATTTTATGTGCACTTTCAGCGTATGCAACTGTAGTGGCAGCGAACCAAATTGAAAAGAGTAATTCAGAGCTTGATACATCCGTTGACCCTGTCATTCGAAGGCATCCGTTTTTATTGAATCCAATTATTATGATGTACATTGTCGTCGGTATTTTTATGACAATCGTTCTTTTCTTTTATTGGGCAAGAGGGGAATAAAAGGGGAATTTTAGCATTTCAGGCTCCTGTACATAGTCACTTCTTAGTCAATTATGATATGATAACTATGAGTGCACTATCCTGCTCGATTTTTGAGCGGTAAAGGAGTAGAATGTTATGCTGTCAATAAATAACAGAGAATTATTAGATATACCCATTAAAGACTTTATTATTTCTTCTGAGAAGGTTGCTCACGTCCAAAGTGGGAATAATGCGGAACATGCTTTACTCGTGTTAACTCGCACGGGTTACTCTTCTATTCCGGTATTAGATGTCAAATATCGTCTACAAGGTTTATTAAGTAGCAAAATGATTACAGAATCCATTTTAGGTTTAGAGCGCATTGAATATGAACGTCTTTCTGAAATTAAAGTAGATACTATAATGGAAAAGAAAATTGCTTATTTACGAGTAACAGATACTTTTAAACGTGCGTTGGATCTAGTGATTAACCATGCTTTTCTTAGTGTTGTTGATGAAGAAGGAACGTTTGTTGGGATTATGACACGTCGCGTCATATTAAAACAACTCAAAAAGTATATTTATATGAATGAACGATAATGAACATAAAATCGGCAAAATCCTAAGAGGGTTTTGTCGATTTTTAATACCGTGAAAGGATGAGATTATGACCGCGACAGAGGCTGAAATTATTAAAGTATTAGCAGAAGAAAAAAATATGCGTAAGGCAGCGGAACGTCTTTTTTTAACGCAGCCAGCCTTATCACAAAGATTGCAATCAATTGAAAAAGACTGGGGAACACAGCTATTTTTACGTTCGCAACGTGGCTTAACCCCTACACCTGCAGGAGAGCTCGTTATTCAATACGCAACAGAGCAAATCGCTAGGCGTGAAGAAGTATTTGAAACTATTCAAGCGTTAAATGCCAAAGTACATGGCACACTTAAAATTGCATGTGCATCTATTGTGGGGCAAAACTGGTTGCCACAAGTATTGAAAGACTTTGTTACATTGTATCCGGATACAAAAATTTCATTAATGACTGGTTGGAGTTCAGAAATTGTGAAAGCCTTATATGAAGGAGAAGCACATATTGGCATTGTAAGAGGGCAAGCAGATTGGAAAGGGAAAAAAATTCACTTATTCCGCGATATGATGTACTTAGTAGATAAAGAAATTCAAACGTTAGAAGATATTTATACTGCAGATCGTCCATTCATTCAATTCAAAAGTGACTCAGATTATTATCAAGAAATTTTGCAATGGTGGCAACGGCATTTTAACCAAAATCCACGCCATCAAATTATTGTCGATCAAATTGAAACGTGTAAACAAATGGCGCTAAATGGTATTGGTTATGCGATATTACCGTCTATTACATTAAACGGAACAGAAGATGTGAATAAAATTCCGTTATTGCATTCGGAAAAAGATATGGGCTTAACACGGGATACGTGGCTGATCGGTTACGATTCAGCTTTTGAGCTACTTCAAGTAAAAGCATTCGTGGATGTTGTGCAAGATCGAGCCCGTTGTTTATATGAATATAAAAATTAATACGTGCGATTGAAATAAAAATTTAGTACAATCAAAACATGTTATAAAAACTTACATGAAAAGGGGTTGTATAAAGATGAGTGATAAGTTGAATGCACAACGAATTATTGAATTTATTTCGAAGGCGCAAAAAGTGACACCAGTTAAAGTGTATGTAAAAGGTGATAATGTCGCTTCGTTATCATATGGTAAGAGCTCAAAAGTGTTCGGTGAAGGGAATAATGCCGTTGTTTTTGGGGAGTGGAACGATATTGAAGCTGCGTTAAAAAGTAACGGAGAAAAGATAACGGACTATGTCATTGAAAGTGACAGAAGAAATTCAGGTGTCCCATTATTAGATACAAAACATCTGAATGCACGTATTGAGCCAGGGGCAATTATTCGTGATCAAGTAACAATTGGTGATCAAGCTGTTATTATGATGGGGGCCATTATTAATATTGGTGCAGAAATTGGACCAAAAACAATGATTGATATGGGTGCAGTATTAGGCGGACGTGCAACAGTTGGAGCGAATTGTCATATTGGTGCAGGCACAGTGCTAGCTGGTGTTGTTGAGCCGCCAAATGCACAACCGGTCATTATTGAGGATGATGTTGTGATTGGTGCCAATGCCGTTGTACTTGAAGGTGTACGTGTAGGAAAAGGCGCAGTTGTAGCAGCTGGTGCTATAGTGATTGGAGATGTTGCACCGTATACAGTTGTCGGTGGTGTCCCAGCACGCGTATTAAAGCAGCTAGACGAAAAAACAAAAGCAAAAACAGAAGTAATTGATGCTTTACGAAATATTTAAGAAGGTGACTTCATGCAATCCCTAATTGATATTCGCCGAGCGCTACATAAAATACCAGAGCTCGGTTTTCAAGAATTTAAAACACAAGCTTTTATTTTAGATTATTTAACCAAACTTCCGCAAGACGATCTAGAAATAGCAACTTGGCGTACAGGGGTTGTTGTAAGGATTGTGGGCACGAATCCAACGAAAACAATCGGATGGCGTACAGATATTGATGGTTTACCGGTAACAGAAGAAACAGGTGTAGCGTACGCTTCGGAGCACGCTGGTCATATGCATGCATGTGGTCATGATTGTCATATGACGACGGCACTAGGACTTGTCACAGCTTTTGTGAAAAATCGACCTGTGCAAAATGTAGTTGTCTACTTCCAACCAGCTGAGGAAGGACCAGGTGGAGCAGAACCAATGTTCAATTGGTTAAAAGAGGAGCGCCCTGATCTTTTATGCGATGAAATTTATGCACTTCATATTGCGCCAGAATATCCAGTAGGCACAGTAGCAACGCGCCCAGGGCTATTATTTGCGAATACGTCTGAGTTATTTATCGATTTAAAAGGGATTGGTGGGCATGCAGCATACCCCCATCTTACACGGGATATGACGATTGCAACAGCCAATTTAATTTTGCAGCTGCAAACGATTGTGAGCCGCAATATAGATCCGATGAATAGTGTGGTGATAACGGTAGGAAAGATAACAGCAGGTACTGTCCAAAATGTCATTGCAGAGAATGCACGTTTAGAAGGAACGATTCGTACGCTAAATGCCGAATCAATGCAGGCAGTAAAAAGCCGTATTGAGGCCATTTGTGCGGGGATTGAAGCAGCGTTTGAATGCGAAGTTGCTATTGATTACGGCTCGCTGTATCATGAAGTAAATAATCATGAGGCGTGTGCGAATCGTCTGCTTGCTTTTGCGAAACAGTATGACGGTGCAACGGATTTCTTATGCCCAGCAGCGATGACTGGAGAAGACTTTGGTTATTTCCTAAAAGAGATTCCTGGTGCCATGTTTTGGAGTGGAGCAAACTGCCAGTACGGTTTGCATCAGTCGAAGATGAATCCAGATGAAGCGTTACTTTCGTTTAATACCGATTTTGTAGAGGCGTTTATTCGTAGTTTATAAGTAAGAAGGGGGATGTCCAGAAAGTGAACATCCCCCTTTATTTGTTGTTAAATTATAAAATTTCGCATTGTGGATCACAATTGTTAGAAAAGAGCAGCAACGTTTAGGCGAAAGCGCCATCCCCTCGCGACGCTTCGACTCCCTCCTACGTGTGGCAAGCACACTTGTCAGGATTCTCCAACGCGTGTCGGGGATTAGCAGGCGCTTTAGCACTTTTGTTGTTATGATACTTGTTCCGAAGCGTGCATTAAATGTGGTGCTCTTTTTTGTGTCCATGCCCATGCTAAAATGAAGCATGTAGCTAAAATCACTGTCCCGAAAACATACGGAGAGTCCATATTCCAGTCAAATAAAGAGCCAGCTAATATAGGGCCGAACATATTCCCTAAGCTCATATAAGCGTTATTCATTCCTGCAGCAAATCCTTGTTCAGCGCCAGCTACTTTACTAATGAGTGTATTAACTGCGGGGCGGATAAAGGTTGTGGCAATGGAGAATAACGTCGCCACTGTGAGGATCATAAAGAATCCGCTCACATAAATAACAAGTAACATCGTAATCGCAGCTACTAGTAAATTGATTAAAATAACTTTCATTTCGCCGAACTTTTTAAACAGCTTGTTGATAATATACATTTGCAAAATAACGCCAGCAAACCCACCAACCATAATAATGACCGAAATATCAAAAGGTGAATAGTTAAATTTATGGTCTAAGTATAGTGATAATGTTGCTTGGAAGTTAGAAATACCAAAACTAAATGTTAAGACGATGAGTAAAAATACGAAATACGATGTTTTGGTAGAACGTACTAATTGTTTCACTAAACTTTCGCGTGGTGGCTTTGCCGTTGCTTCTGTATCTTTTTTGACATTTGGTAAAATGATAAGAGATAGAACAGCTGCTAGGATGGCTGCGCTACCAGCGAAATAAAATGGAATGTGTAAACTGATGCCAGCTAACACGCCACCAATACCGGGTCCAATGGTGAAGCCTAAGCTCATCGCTGCACCAACCATCCCCATCCCTTTTCCTCGTTCTTCCACTGTTGTAATATCGGCTACGTAAGCTAAAATAGGGGGCATGACAAATGCTGCACCTGCCCCACTTAAGAAGCGTGCAACGAATAATAGCCAAACATGATCTGATAAACCGAATAAAATTTGTGATAACCCGTATAATGTAAGACCAATAATAATAAAAATTTTGCGCCCATAACGGTCTGATAAATCACCAGCAATTGGCGAAAGTAAAAATTGTGCTAGAGAAAACCCTGCAATTAAAAAACCTAATACTTGTCCTCCTACCCCGAACAATTCTAAATAAGAAGGCATAACCGGAACAATGATGCCAATACCACCCATCGTGATAAACATATTAAACATTAAAATATAGAGGGCGACATTATTTGTTTTTTTCGCCATGGCTAACCGCCTTTCTAATCCATTATTTCGACTTTTGAAATGTAAGTACAATTAGTCTAACATAATTATACGACTTGTCACTACTGTAAAGTTATTAGACTAAGGGATGAAAAATGAACTAGTTTAGTACAAAATATGGTGATGATTACTTTATTTTTTTAAATTCTATACTCTTAATGAGTAAATTTTTAAACATATATTACCATTTGAGTAACCATTGCTTTCCGCTGCGGCACTCGCTTTCCACGGGCGAGATCAAGCCTCCTCGTCGCTCATCCTTCGCTCCTGCGGGGTCTTGATTGTCTCGCTTTTCCCGTAGGAGTCTCGTGCCTTCGCTACAAGCAACTATTGTTCCATAAAATAATTGATTACTCAAAAATAACGAATAATTCTTATTGATGACAATAGAGAATAGGCAACGATACATGTAAACAGAAAGAAATTGATTTCTTTAAACGAAGGTAAATACTTGTTTAGAATATTAAGAAGCACTCACCTTTGCCGTAGCGCGCCATAGCCACAGGAGCCAAGATTTTCTTTGCGACGAAAGCGCAGCGTCAGGAGCAGGAACAGGAGATCCAAACAGGCCACGCCTATTTTAGCTCCTGTGTAGGCTGTGGCAAAGCGCGGAGGCTACCATTACGCTTTAATTTAATATCTTTTGCTATTTACCTGGTATTTTTAGGGTGTATTTTTGCTCATTACGCATTCTACACTAATCCGTATACTAAAAAGACGTATGGCCATTAAATGCCCATACGTCTTTTGTTAATTGAGGTTCATTTTAAATTCTAAGAAGTATTCGTTATACTTCCCGAGCCATTCTAGCCCAAGGTTTTCGTATACTTCTAAATGTTTGCGTAGTTCTTCATCTGGATAGAAGCGCTCGTCTGTAATGACTTCTTCATCCATTAACGCCCAAGCGGCTGAGTTCGGGGTAGAGTAGCCAACATAATCTGCATTTTGTGCTGCATTTTCAGCATCTAACATAAAGTTAATGAATGCATGTGCACCTGCTACGTTTTTAGATGTTTTAGGAATGACCATGTTATCGAACCAAAGATTAGACCCTTCTTCTGGAACGGCAAAATCGAGCTCTTCATTTTCCCACATCATATCCGCTGCTTGCCCTGACCAAGTAAGGGCAACAGTTGCTTCATTGTTAATCATCAGTGGTGTAATTTCATCACCGATAATGGCTTTTACGTTAGGCGTTAATTGAATGAGTTTATCCGTTGCTTTACGTAATGCAGCATCATCTTTTAAGTTTAGCGAATAGCCAAGGGAGTTTAAGCCCATCCCCATTACTTCCCGAGAGCCATCCACTAAGAAAATTTTCCCCTTTAAGCGTTCATCCCATAAATCTTCCCAAGATGTAAAGGTTAAATCTTCCGGTACCATTGTTGGATTGTACACGATGCCAACTGTCCCCCAGAAATAAGGGAGAGAGAATTTATTTTTTGGATCAAATGGTAAATCTAAAAAGTACGGATCGATATTTTGAGCATTTGGAATTAATGAATGATCCAGCTCAATAAGCATATCATCTTCAATCATCGTTTCAATCATATATTCAGAAGGAACGGCCACATCATAAGAAGAGCCACCTTGCTGAATTTTTGTATACATCGCTTCGTTTGAATCAAATGTTTCGTAAATGACATGAATGCCTGTTTCTTTTTGGAATTGTTTGATTAACTCGGGGTCAATATATTCGCCCCAATTATAAACCGTTAACGTATCTTTACTGCCGCCCATACCAACCGATTCAAGTGATCTTGACGCGAAGAAAAGCAGGAAACAGGCGATGATAATAGCGATTGTTGCTTGTACTAATTGTTTCATTTCCCAGCCTCCGTTCTTGCTTTTGAGCGGTTTGTTATAAAGTAGTAACCGATGACAACAAGCACTGTAATAAAGAATACTAAGCCTGAGATTGCGTTAATTGTTAAGGTAATGCCCGCGCGAGCCATGGAGTAGATCTCGACTGATAATGTAGAGAACCCATTACCTGTCACGAAGAACGTGACGGCAAAGTCATCTAATGAATACGTAATCGCCATAAAGAAGCCAGCCAAAATACCGGGTGCGATATAGGGTAAGATAACGCGTGTTAAAACGTCGCGCTTTGTAGCACCTAAGTCACGTGCTGCATCGATTAAGGATGTATTCATTTCTAACAGTTTCGGTAAAACCATTAACACAACAATCGGCACACTAAAGGCGATATGTGATACAAGCACAGAAGCAAAGCCTAATTTTACCCCAATCATAGTGAAGAGGATTAAAAAGCTTGCGCCAATGACCACGTCAGGTGATACGATGAGCACATTATTTAATGATAGTAATGTGTTACGCATCTTTTTATCTTTAATGGAAACAATGCCAATCGCGCCAAGCGTACCGACAATGGTTGCAATTAAGCCCGAAAGCAGGGCGACAAGTACGGTATTAATCAAAATAACAATTAAACGTGTATCTTCAAAAACAGCCGCATAATGCTCAAGCGTAAACGATTCAAAATCGTTCATATTGCCACCGCTATTGAATGAATAAAAAATTAAATAGAAAATTGGTGCGTATAAAATGAGAAAGACTAAGGCTAAATAGGCTTTAGAGGCAGTCGATAATTTGTTCATTTATGCGCGGCCTCCTTTCTTTTTCTGACCCGTTAGCATCATAATAATGACCATGAAAATAATTAAAAATACAGCGATTGTGGATCCCATACCCCAGTTTTGTGCGACAAGGAATTGCTGTTCAATAGCTGTACCGAGCGTAATGACCTGATTCCCGGCGATCAAGCGTGTAATCATGAATAGTGAAAGGGCAGGGATAAATGTGACTTGAACCCCTGATTTCACCCCGTCAATTGTTAACGGGAACACAACACGGCGGAATGTCGTCCATGCCGATGCCCCAAGGTCTCTTGCTGCAAACACTAAAGACGGATTTAATTTATCTAATGAGTTGAAAATCGGGATAATCATAAACGGAATAAAAATATATACCGCTACGAAAATAAAACTAAAATCTGTAAATAAAATTTGTTGTGGGTTCAACCCAAATACTTCGATCACTGCATTCATCGGACCGTATAAACCGAAAATCCCGATGAATGCATATGTTTTAAGCAGTAAGTTAATCCAAGAAGGAATAATAATTAACATTAACCAAAGCTGCTTATGCTTTGTTTTTGTTAAGAAATAAGCTGTTGGATAAGCAATGAGTAATGTAAAGAGCGTAATTAAAAAGGCATACCAAAAGCTTGTTAATGTCATTTGTAAATAAATCGTTGAGAAGAATTTTTTATAATTTGCTAATGTAAAATTTCCGTGTAAGTCTAGCATGGAATAATAAAGAACTAAGGCAATGGGCGCAATAACAAATAAGGCAATCCAGACGAAATACGGAAATAATGCTGCACGATTTTTATTCCGCATCTTCGTCATCTCCGTATGCTTCTAAGCGCTTATCAAACTCTTCTTCCGTTTCATTTAAGCGCATAACATGAATTGCCTCTGGATCAAAATCTAAGCCGATTTCTGCCCCTACTTCTGCCTTCTTTAGTGAGTGTACTAACCACTCATTCCCGTCCTGATCGTATGTTGATAATTCATAATGCACTCCACGGAATAGTTGCGTATCTACTTTTACAATTAATTTGCCTTTATCGATTGTTGTAATTTCTAAATCTTCTGGACGAATGACAATATCAATTTTTTCGTTTGGCTTCATCCCGCCATCTACACAGTCAAAAATTTTGCCAGCAAATTGCACTTTATAGTCTTCAATCATAATACCATCTACGATATTGGATTCACCGATGAAGTCTGCCACGAATCGGTTAATCGGCTCATCGTAAATATCCACCGGTGTACCAGACTGCATAATTTCGCCGTTTGATAAGACAAAGATTTCATCACTCATCGCTAACGCTTCTTCTTGATCATGTGTAACGAATACAAACGTTTTACCGAGGCGTTGTTGTAATTCACGAAGTTCATATTGCATCTCCGTACGTAGTTTTAAGTCAAGTGCTGATAAAGGTTCGTCTAGTAAGATCACTTCAGGATCGTTGACGATTGCACGTGCAATCGCTACACGTTGACGTTGACCACCCGACATTTCTGAAATTTCGCGGTTGCCGTATCCAGCTAAGTTGACAAATTTCAATGCCTCTTGTACGCGTTCTTTTATTTCCTGTTCTTTTACCTTCTTTATACGAAGGCCGAATGCTACGTTTTCAAATACATTTAAGTGTGGGAAGAGTGCATAGTCTTGGAAAACAGTGTTGACTTGACGCTCATTTGCAGGGATATGGTTAATGCGTTTCCCGTTAAAGTACACATCGCCAGTTGTTGCCTCTGTAAAACCTGCGATAATGCGTAAAATTGTTGTTTTCCCGCAGCCAGAAGGACCTAATAATGTATAAAATTTACCTCTTTCTAGCTCGAAGTTAATATTTTTTAAAACGACTGTACCGTCGCTGTAAGATTTTGTTACGTTTTCAAAACGAATAATCGTGTTATCCATCATTTGTCCTCCTTCGTTATAAATAAGATTCGGTCGCCACAAGTAGTAGACGCGTTAAACCATTATGTGCGTTAAAAATTTGATGATGTGAAGATGCCTCGTAATAGACAGCGTGTCCTTCGGTTGCGATATACTCCTCATTCCCGATGACGACACGAATCCTTCCATTTAATACATAAAGAAATGTCTCGGATAAGGACGGTTCGAATTGTTTAAATTCTCCGCCCTTTTGCAATGTTAAAATGACCGGCTCCATCTCTTTTTCATTCGACGTCGGAATTAACCAATCAATTGTATATTGTTTATCATGGTCAGTAAAACTTGTTTGATCTTCTTTTGTATAGACAACCGGTTGTTCATCAGCCGTGTCGTCGAAAAATTCTTTTGGGGTTGAGCCTAATACTTCGAGAATATGAAAAAGTGTCTCAATGGAAGGAGAGTTTAAATCACGTTCTAATTGAGAAATGTAGCCCTTTGTTAAATCCGTACGTTCCCCAAGCTCCTCTTGTGTGAGTCCTTTTTTTAATCGTAAAGCTTTAATTTTTGCCCCGATTTGCATGAAGTTTATCCCTCCCAGTATAAGTTTATTAATTCTAAACAAAAAGTATTGAAGTTTACTTTTACAAAACTTTTAGTTTACAAACCAAAAAACATTATACACAATATCAAATGAATTTCAAGTGATGTAGTGAAAATTTTTGTGGGGAAATAAAAGATTTTATAGATAGTGGGGAGTTTTTTTACGTATGTTAAATATATACAAATTAGGAGTTTGTTTTTTTTGGTAAGTGTCATTCGATTCGGCAGAACATATTAAAAGGGAGGCAGTGATGATGATTGAAAGAATAGTCGGGAAAAAGGCCCCTCATTTTGAAATGGATGCAGTATTGGTAGATAAGTCATTTGGGAAGGTATCGTTAAAAGACAGTATGGAGCAAGGGAAATGGACGGTATTACTTTTTTATCCAATGGATTTTACGCCGGTGTGTCCAACTGATCTTACGGCAATCAGTGATCGGTATGATGAATTGCGAGATTTAGATGCAGAAGTGATTGGCATTTCTACGGATACAGTGTATACACATTGGGCATGGGTCAATACAGACCGAATGCAAAATGGTGTAGGCACATTAAACTTTGCGCTTGCAGCAGATACAAATCATCGTGTGTCAAAGCAGTATGGTGTATTTGTTGAGGAAGAAGGGGCTGCGCTTCATGGCTTATTTATTATTAGCCCAACCGGAGTACTACAATATCAAACGGTTTTTTATCAGAATGTTGGGCGAGATGTGGATGAACTATTACGTGTATTACAAGTACTTCAAATGGGGGGGCTATACTCGGTAAATTGGCCTCCTAGTGAAGAGACACTTTAACTACATTCGCATATGATAGCAAAGAGCTAGGAGGGATTAGTGGATGAAGTTACGCGCTCCAATGCCTTCGCTAGACGGAGCGAAGTGGTTAAAAGGTAGAGGATGGACAAATGACATGCTTACAGGAAAGCCAACGTTTATTCATTTTTGGTCTGTGAGCTGTAATTTATGTAAGCATGGGCTAGATGCTATCAATCATTTAGCTGATCAGTATGCGGGGGATTTAAATATTATAGCCGTGCATATGCCGCGTACCGAGGAAGATGTTATTGTAGATAATGTGAAAAAGGTTGTAAAATATTATGATATGCTACAGCCAATAGTAATCGATAATGAGTTTTTAATCACGGATCGATTTAACAATCGATATGTCCCGTCTTATTATTTATTTGACGATAAGGGGCTTTTACGCCATTATCAAGCAGGTGGCAGTGGATTGCGCATACTTGAAAAGCGCATTGAACGGGTTGTTCACGAACATAAAGGTATGGTTTGATGCCATACCTTTTTTATTTGGGTCATTTGCGATACACTTGAAACACATTAGAATAAGGGGGCATTATACGATGAGAAAAGAATTTGTAGTCATCGGACTTGGCCGATTTGGTAGTAGTATTGTTGGAGAGTTAATTGCACAAGGGGCTAATGTTATGGCCATTGATATGTCGCAAGAACGAGTAGATGAATTTGCACAAATTGCGACACAGGCTGTTGTAGCAGATACGACAGATGAGGCAGTCATTAAGTCTCTTGGTTTATGGAATTTTGAGCATGTAATCGTAGCAATCGGGGAAGACATCCAATCGAGTATACTGACAACGCTAATTTTAAAAGAATTAGGTGTACAGCAAATTACAGTAAAAGCGACGAACGATTATCATGAAAAAGTATTGCGTAAAATTGGTGCCGATTTTGTCGTGCATCCTGAACGTGATATGGGGATTCGAATTGCCAATAATATGATATCTAATAATGTACTGGACTATTTAGAACTATCGGACGAGCATTCCATTATGGAGATTAAAGCGAGCGATCGTATTGCTGGACGCTCTCTTGTAGACTTAGACATTCGTGCGAAATATGGGATTAATATTGTAGGGATCAAACGTGGTGAGGAAATTTTAATTACGCCTTCTCCGACAGATCCGATTTTAATGGGGGATATCCTTCTTGTTATTGGCGCGGATGTGGATATTAATCGCTTTATGAAAAAAGCGTTGTAGAAAAGGATAGCGTGTATCTAGTAGGAAAGTTCCTATTGGATACACGCTTTTTATTAAGTGTATAAGAAATTATACTTCCATAATGATTGGTAAAATCATTGGACGACGTTTTGTTTTTTCGAAAAGATAAGGTCCTAAAACGTCTGTAATTTCATTTTTTAATTCAGTCCATTGTGTCGATTTCTCTTGGATGACGTGATTTAAATGTTGCGTAAGCATTTTTTGTGCTTCATTAATCATCGTACCTGATTCGCGCATATACACAAAGCCACGCGAAATAATATCAGGTCCAGCAACGACTTTTTGATTTGTCATATCAACGCTTACAACGACGATGACAAGACCTTCTTCTGAAAGGATACGGCGATCGCGTAGTACGATATTACCGATATCGCCAATCCCGTTACCATCAATATACACATCTCCCGATGGAATGCGACCTGCTACATGTGCTTCTTTCGCACTTAAAGCAAGTACTTCACCATTTTCCATCACAAATGTGTTCTCATGTAATACATCACAATCAACGGCTAGCTCTGTATGCATTTTTAACATACGGTACTCACCGTGGATAGGCATAAAGAATTTCGGCTTCATCAGTCGAAGCATTAACTTTTGTTCTTCCTGTGAGCCATGTCCGGATGTATGGATGCTATTGAGTGAACCATGAATGACTTCAGCACCAGCGCGGAACAGTAAGTTAATAATTTTATTCACGCTCATTGTGTTCCCTGGAATCGGTGAAGAAGAGAACACAACTGTATCGCCAGGTTGAATTTGAATTTGTCGATGCGTTCCGTTTGCGATACGTGATAAAGCAGCCATTGGTTCGCCTTGCGAGCCTGTACATAAAATCATGACTTCATTTGCAGGTAAACGATTAATGCTTTGGGCATCCACGAATGTTTCTTTTGGCGCAGTAATATAACCTAACTCACGACCAATTGTAATCGCATTATCCATCGAGCGACCAAACACGGCAATTTTACGACCATGTGCAGCAGCTGCATCTGTTACTTGTTGTAAGCGGTGGATATTTGATGCAAATGTCGCGAAAATAATGCGGCCATCTACTTTTCGAAAAATATCATTAATGCTTTCGCCTACTTTACGTTCAGACATCGTAAAGTTAGGTACTTCAGCATTTGTACTGTCTGATAGTAAACATAAAACACCATCACGTCCGATTTCAGCCATTTTCGTTAAGTTCGCTGGCTCTCCAACAGGCGTAAAGTCGAACTTGAAGTCCCCTGTATGTACGATATTGCCAGGGGGTGTTTTAACAACGATTCCGAACGCGTCTGGAATACTATGTGTTGTACGGAAGAAGCTGACAGATGTTTTTCGGAATTTAATCACATCTTCTTCTTTAATTTCAATTAACTTTGTTGTACGTAGCAAACCATGTTCATCCAGCTTATTGCGTAGTAAACCTAGCGCAAGCTTACCGCCGTAAACAGGAACGTTTACTTGGCGCAGTAAGTACGGAATACCACCGATATGATCTTCATGCCCGTGCGTAATAAATAACCCTTTAATTTTGTCGACATTACGTACTAAATACGTATAGTCCGGAATTACGTAATCAATTCCGAGTAAATCATCTTCAGGGAATTTAATGCCTGCATCAATGAGGATGATTTCATCTTGGAATTGAACACCATATGTGTTTTTGCCGATTTCGCCCAGTCCGCCAAGTGCGAATACAGCTGCTTGATCGTTTTTAACGAACTTCATAATCGATTAAGCATTCTCCAAACGGAAGTTAGGGCTGTTTTGCTCATACTCAAGGTATGCACCTTCTAATAATTGTACAAGCTCGATATTGTATTTGCGGTCTTTTAAATACTGACGAACTTCGCGTTCTGAAGAGGCCTCTACATATAATGATTTTGTGTTTTCGCGAACTGGAATCTCATGCATATTTTCTTGATAATAAACTTTGTAAATCATAATTACTCTCCTTTTAAAACGTACATAGTCATTGCATTTAAGTTTATACTTTATACAACTTTTATGTTATTTGAAATACTTATGTATAAATACATGTCTGAAGAAGTATAAAATAACGAAAGTTATAAAAAGAATCATTTAATAAATGCATTTCCTTTATATTATCACGCAGCTACTTTAAAATAAAGAAAAGCCCTTCAAATTCTGAAGGGCTTAGGCAATTGATTTTTTTCCGAGGATGCCATTTAACCGTTTCAATAATTTCTTTTTGAGCCGTTTTAGCATGGCACATCACTCCTTACATTCATTATAATGAATTTTCAGATATTTGTAAAGGTCTTTTGGTTAAAGAGAGGGTAGATTATATGAAAAAAATTTTATTTTTCGACGTAGACGGTACACTGTACGATAGTGAGAAATGTTTACCTCATTCAACGAAAGAAGCGCTATTTTCTGCGCGTAAAAATGGCTATGAAATTGCTATAGCAACAGGGCGTGCCCCATTTATGATTACGTCTTTACTAGAAGAGCTTGAAATCGATACATATGTGACATTTAACGGACAATATGTGGTGTACAAGGGGGAGGTTATTTTTACGGATTCTATTCCGCGCGATTATTTACAACAAGTGATTGCATTTGGTGAGCGTCGTGGTGAACCTGTTGTATTTTTAGATGATCGTGAAATGATTGCATCGCTTCCAGATAATCATAAGGTAGCATCGAGCTTAGCTACATTAAAATATCCGTATCCTCGTATCGATGCTGCGTTTTATGAAGTGCAAGCAGTCTATCAAACGTTAATTTTTGTAGAAGAAAAAGATGAACATCTATATCGCAAAGCGTTTCCGGAAGTGCAATTTGTACGTTGGCATCCCTATTCATGTGATATTTTGCCTAAATCCGGTTCAAAGGCGCGCGGCATTGAGAAAATCTTGCAACATATTGGGAAGACAATGGATGATGCTGTAGCGTTTGGCGATGGCTTGAACGATATTGAAATGCTACAAGCAGTTGGACTTGGTATTGCCATGGACAATGGGCATGATCGAGCGAAGGCAGTAGCAAATGTCATTGCCCCACATGTGGATGATGATGGCATTTATAAAATTATGAAAGAGTTTGGCATGATTTAACGTTTGTATAAAAAATGGACTGTAGATAATTACAAAGGATGTATCCCAAAAGTAAAAACTTTCGGGATACATCCTTCATTTTTGATCAATATCTACTAAGAAGTCGCATCAGTATGCTTCCTTTGTCATTAATTTCTTTCGTATGGAGTAGCATTTGGGATTTCGCTAAATGGATCTTTTTCGTTAATGCGATCGTAGAACATGACGCCGTTTAAATGGTCGAGTTCATGCTGGAAGGCAATAGCGGGTAGTCCCGACAGTCGCATCTTTTTCTCTTCGCCGTCTACAGTCATAAATTTTACTGTAATGCGTGCGTAGCGGGGTACGTAGCCTGGCACATGACGGTCCACAGAAAGGCAGCCCTCACCAGATGTCATATACGTCTGCTCAACAGAATGACTGACGATTTTTGGGTTGATTGCAACAAAGCTTAATTGCTCTCCTTTTTCATCTGCTAAATGTAAGGCAAACATACGTTTTAAGCTGTTTACTTGATTCGCTGCTAGCCCAATCCCTCCACGTAAACCGTATTTTTCAGCCATTTCAGGATTTTGACTATTAATTAAGTATTCTAGCATATCATGAGCGAGGTTTTGGTCTTCTTTAGTGAGTGGGAAAGTCACTTCTTCCGCACGTGTTCGCAAAGTAGGGTGACCTTCGCGGATAATATCTCCCATTAAAATCATTTAAATACTTCCTTTCGCATTTCTACTTCTGCCTTTAGTATACAATACGGAGCAAGCTGTTCAATGAAAAAACGTTGAAATACGAAAAAAATATCATTGTAAATTATGGAGATGAGAAATGATGAGTTTGATTGAGCGGTTTAAGGGGAAAAATAAAAATGGAGGTGTTATTATAGTACAGAAGTTGTTTTGATATATAACAGATTAGAGTTTTTCGGAATTTTTTATTTTGTATAAAAAAATGCGTTTTATTAGAAAATCAACGATTGACCGATTGTGTTTTCTTCTTTATACTGAGTGGTAAGAAATAGTTGTACTAATAAAAACAAATTAAAAAATAATACAGTTGAAAGGGAGCGTTCACTATGGGAGAAAATAAGTTTGATCCAACTGTAACGTTACATGAAATTGAAGACAAATTTCAAATGTTCCAAATTTTAAATGAAGAAGGAGAAATCGTAAACGAAGAGGCAAATCCAAACCTTTCGGATGAAGAGCTTGTAGAGTTAATGTCTCGTATGGTCTATACACGTATTTTAGATCAACGCTCGATTTCACTGAATCGTCAAGGACGCTTAGGTTTCTATGCGCCAACTGCTGGTCAAGAAGCCTCTCAATTAGCATCACAATTTGCACTTGAAAAAGCAGACTGGATTTTACCTGGCTACCGTGATGTACCGCAAATTGTTATGCATGGTTTACCACTTTGGAAAGCATTTTTATTCAGCCGTGGTCACTTTATCGGTAATCAAATTCCAGAAGGTGTAAACGTATATCCACCACAAATCATTATTGGTGCACAATATATTCAAGCGGCAGGTGTAGCACTTGGTTTGAAGAAGCGTAATGCCAAAGCTGTAGCTGTAACATATACAGGTGACGGTGGTTCATCACAAGGTGACTTCTATGAAGGTATTAACTTTGCAGGGGCAATGAAATCACCAGCAATTTTCTTCATTCAAAACAACCAATTTGCGATTTCTACACCACGCGAATTACAAACAGCAGGTAAGACGCTTGCACAAAAAGGTGTAGCCGCTGGTATTCCAAGTATTTTAGTAGATGGTATGGATCCACTTGCCGTTTACAAAGTAACGAAAGATGCGCGTGAACGTGCGATCAATGGAGAAGGACCAACTTTAATTGAAACAATGACATACCGTTACGGACCACATACGATGGCAGGGGATGACCCAACGCGTTACCGTACAGGTGATTTAGATAATGAATGGGCAGCAAAAGACCCAATTGTACGCTTCCGTAAATTCTTAGAAGCAAAAGGTTTATGGTCACAAGAAAAAGAAGAAGCTGTAATCGAGCGTGCAAAAGAAGAGATTAAAGAAGCGATTAAACAAGCAGACCAGGCACCAAAGCAAAAAGTAACAGAGCTAATCGAGAACATGTATCGTGGTGACTTACCTGCGAACTTACAAGAGCAATTAGCGATTTATAAAGAGAAGGAGTCGAAGTAATATGGCACAAATGACGATGATTCAAGCAATTACAGATGCGCTTCGTTGTGAATTAAAAAATGACGAAAATGTATTAGTGTTTGGGGAAGACGTTGGGGTAAACGGAGGCGTGTTCCGAGCGACGGAAGGTCTTCAAAAAGAGTTCGGTGTAGATCGCGTATTCGATACACCGCTTGCAGAGTCAGGAATTGGTGGGCTTGCAGTCGGTTTATCGCTAACGGGTTTCCGTCCAGTGCCTGAAATTCAATTCTTCGGCTTCGTTTTCGAAGTATTTGACTCCATCGCAGGTCAAATGGCACGTACGCACTACCGTACAGGTGGTACATACAATATGCCAGTCACAATCCGTTCACCATTTGGTGGTGGGGTACACACACCAGAGATGCACTCAGATTCATTAGAAGGGTTAATGGCACAAACACCGGGTTTAAAAGTGGTCATTCCTTCTACACCATATGATGCAAAAGGATTATTAATTTCAGCCATTCGTGATAATGATCCAGTGGTGTTTTTAGAGCACTTAAAATTATATCGTTCATTCCGTGAAGAAGTACCAGAAGAAGCGTACACAATCGAAATCGGTAAAGCGGATGTAAAACGAGAAGGTAAGGATTTATCCATCTTTGCATATGGTTTAATGGTTCATGAAAGCTTAAAAGCGGCAGAAGAGCTTGAAAAAGAAGGGTATTCTGTAGAGGTTATCGACTTACGTACAATCCAACCATTAGATATCGAAACAATTATTGCTTCTGTTGAAAAAACAGGTCGTGCCATTGTTGTACAAGAAGCGCAAAAACAAGCAGGTATTGCTGCAAACGTTGTAGCGGAAATTACAGAACGTGCCATCTTAAGTTTAGAAGCACCGGTTCTTCGTGTAGCAGCACCAGATACAGTATATGCCTTCCCACAAGCTGAGGGTGTATGGCTACCGAACTATAAAGACGTAATGGAAACGGCGAAGAAAGTTCTAACATTCTAAAAAGAGGTGACAAATATGGCATTCAATTTCCGTTTACCGGATATCGGAGAAGGTATCCATGAAGGTGAAATCGTTAAATGGTTCGTAAAACCAGGAGACAAAGTACAAGAAGATGATATTTTATGTGAAGTACAAAACGATAAAGCGGTTGTAGAAATCCCGTCTCCAGTAGAAGGTACTGTCGAAGAGATTTTAGTAGGAGAAGGGACAGTGGCGGTTGTAGGTGACGTACTCATTCGATTTGATGCGCCAGGTTATGAAGATTTAAAATTAAAAGGCGATGACCATGCAGAAGCAAAAGGTGAAGAGAAAACAGAAGCACAAGTACAAGCAACAGCTGAAGCAGGTCAAGAGATAGCGAAGGAACCAACAGCAACAGAAGAGGCGCCAAAAGCTGAAGTCGTACGAGCAGGTGAGCAAGATACGAATAAACGCATCATTGCAATGCCATCTGTACGTAAATTTGCACGTGACAATGGGGTAAATATTCACCAAGTCGCTGGTTCAGGCAAAAATGGCCGTGTTGTAAAAGAAGATATTGAGAAATTTATGAGCGGTGAGCAAGCACCAGTTGCACAACAAGCAGTAGGGGAAGTGCAAGCAACGGAAACGGTAGATGCACCACAAGTAGCGGTACCGGTAAATGTAGAGGGTGAGTTCCCAGAAACACGTGAAAAAATGAGTGGTATTCGTAAAGCGATTGCAAAAGCGATGGTACACTCAAAACAAACAGCACCGCACGTGACATTAATGGACGAAGTAGATGTGACGGCACTTGTAGCACACCGTAAGCGTTTTAAAGACATCGCCGCTGAAAAAGGTGTAAAATTAACGTACTTGCCGTATGTTGTCAAGGCGTTAGTATCCATGTTACGTGAATTCCCTGAGTTTAACCGTTCATTAGATGATGCAACACAGGAAATTATTCAAAAGCATTATTATAATATTGGGATTGCAGCTGATACTGAAAAAGGGCTATTAGTTCCTGTCATTAAGCATGCAGATCGTAAATCTGTCTTCGCTGTATCAAGTGAAATTAATGAGCTGGCAACAAAAGCACGTGACGGCAAGTTAACACCAAATGAAATGAAAGGTGGCTCCATGTCGATTACGAACATTGGATCAGCTGGTGGTCAGTGGTTTACACCAGTAATTAACCACCCTGAAGTAGCAATTTTGGGAATTGGCAGAATTTCAGAGAAACCTGTAATAAAAAATGGTGAAATTGTAGCGGCACCTGTGTTAGCATTATCATTGAGCTTTGACCATCGCATGATCGATGGTGCCACTGCACAAAATGCTTTAAATCATTTAAAGCGTTTGTTAAGTGAACCAGAACTTTTATTAATGGAGGCGTAATAAAATGGTAGTAGGAGATTTTCCAATCGAGATTGATACTCTAGTTGTTGGTGCAGGCCCTGGTGGTTATGTAGCGGCAATCCGTGCAGCGCAAACTGGACAAAAAGTAACAGTAGTAGAGCGCGGTCAACTAGGCGGCGTATGTTTAAACGTAGGATGTATCCCATCAAAAGCATTAATCTCTGTAGGTCACCGCTTTGAGCAAGCGAAGCATTCAGATGATATGGGTGTTGTCGCATCAGACGTGAAATTAGACTGGGCTAAAGCACAAGAATTCAAAAACGGTGTTGTCAAAAAATTAGTAGGCGGCGTTGAAGGTCTATTAAAAGGCAATAAAATAGATATCGTAAAAGGTGAAGCTTACTTTGTTGATGCAAACACTGTACGTGTCATTGATGGCGATAACGCACAAACTTATACGTTCAAAAATGCTATTTTAGCAACAGGTTCTCGTCCAGTTGAAATTCCAACATTCAAATTCACTGAGCGTGTAATCAACTCAACGGGTGCGCTTTCTTTACCAGAAGTACCAGAGAAATTAGTTGTAATCGGTGGCGGTTACATCGGTACGGAGTTAGGTTCTGCATACGCAAACTTAGGTTCACAAGTAACAATTATCGAGGGTGGAAAAGACATCCTAGCTGGTTTCGAAAAGCAAATGACACAGGTCGTGAAAAAAGGCTTAAAGAAAAAAGGCGTAGAAGTAGTAGTAGGCGCATCAGCTAAAGGTGTACAAGAAAATGAAAACGGCGTAATCGTAACATACGAAGTTGGCGGAGAAGAAAAAACAGTTGAAGCAAACTACGTATTAGTAACTGTAGGTCGTCGTCCAAATACAGATGAAATGGGTCTTGAGCAAATCGGTGTTAAATTTGCAGAGCGCGGTTTACTTGAAGTAGATAAACAATGTCGTACGTCAGTACCAAACATTTACGCAATTGGTGATATCGTAGCGGGTCCACAACTTGCACATAAAGCATCTTACGAAGGTAAAGTAGCAGCAGAAGCAATCGCTGGCGAGCATTCAATCGTAGATTACTTAGCAATTCCAGCAGTATGCTTCACAGATCCAGAACTTGCTACTGTAGGTTACTCAGAAGACCAAGCAAAAGCAGAAGGTATCGAAGTGAAAGCGGCGAAGTTCCCATTCGCTGCAAACGGTCGTGCATTAGCTTTAAACGCTACAGAAGGTTTCGTAAAACTTGTTGCGCGTAAAGAAGACGGTTTATTAATCGGTGCTCAAATCGTGGGTGCTGGTGCATCTGATATGATCGCTGAAATGGGTCTAGCAATCGAAGCAGGTATGACTGCTGAAGACGTAGCATTAACAATCCATGCTCACCCAACATTAGGTGAGATCACAATGGAAGCGGCTGAAGTATTACTTGGCAACCCAATCCATATCGTATCTAAATAATTGATCAGTAAAGCCTTATTATTTCTTCGGAAATAATAGGGCTTTTTCTATTGATTAATAAAAATAATAGCCCTCATATATTAAGTTTATTTTCATCTTTTAACGTAACGGTTGACTTCAAAAATCAGTGTATACCTTGCTATTGAATCGTCTCATTTGTGTGCGTTTTGAAGAAAAAATGAACGATTTCATTCAAAATAGAGCGCTCTACAAATAGTTATTGTGATAAAAAAGAGAGAAATTTACTGAAAACGGAGGTTGCGCTGAGTGGGGAAAAAGATCTTTTTCGGATGGAAAACGAACAGAATCGAGCTTTTTTCGAAACATATGCCGTCATCGAAATTAGTTGGTGTGTGCCTTTATGATGCGATCATTCATAAAAAAAACGATAACTTACGATTTTTGAATAAAAAATTTATTTGTTCATTTAAAAAACGATGAAAATTGCTACTGGTCGTTTTTGAGATACGACTTAATTATGAATAAGTGCTATTTAGGATAATAGTCCTTGTTTAACACTTATTTTAAATTAAGTTGTATACCGATTTCGCTATGTGACACAATTAGGGGATTCAAAATAATCGATTTCAATGACGAGCAATAAAAATACGTACTCGTTGATTGGATTGGAGGCCACTCGACTGGACTCGGGCAGGAATAAGCATGAGCCGAAATAAATTAGCTGAAGTCGTGCCTGCGGAAAGTGAGTTGGCCGTAGCGGAAATTAACGTATTCCAATGCGTTTCTCAACAATATATAGAATGTTTCAATAATTAATTGAGCAAACATTCATTTCTAATAATTCCCAATGTATAATAGAAGTACATCGGCAAAGGGGGAATGGATGGTGGATTTACAGTTACAAGGCAAAGTAGCCATCGTGACAGGCGCGAGCAAGGGGATTGGCTTTTATACAGCGCTACAGCTCGTAAAGGAAGGGGCACATGTCACGATTTGTGCACGTGGGGAAAAATATTTAGAAGTCGCTGCCGCAAGTATTAAGCAACAAACAGGTGCTGATGTCTTGGCTGTGCCAGCAGACGTAACGAAAGAACAAGATTGCCAAGCAGTCATTGAAAAGACGATTGCTCATTACGGCAAACTTGATATTTTAGTGAATAATGCAGGAACTGCGGCTGCTCATCCATTTGAACAAGTCGCAACAGCGTTATGGCAAACGGATTTAGATGTAAAACTTTTTGGTGCCATTCATTGTGCGAAATATGCAATTCCTTATATGAAGCAATCAGGGGGAGGGGCCATTGTCAATGTGACCGCAGTATTGGCAAAAACACCACCAGCAAGCTCCTTACCGACAACTGTAAGTCGTGCAGCAGGACTAGCCTTAACAAAGGCGATGAGTAACGATTTAGGCGCTTACAATATTCGGGTAAACGCCGTTTGTATTGGGCTGATTCGAAGTGATCAAATTGAAAAACGTTGGCAGAAACAAGCACCACAATTATCGTGGGATGAATATTCAGAGCAAGTCGGTCAATCGATCCCACTTGGTCGCATTGGCAGTACAGAGGAAGCGGCCAATGTTATTACTTTCTTAGTGTCTGATGCAGCATCCTATGTGACAGGGACAACGGTCAATATTGATGGTGGGGCGGGGAGTGCATTATAAAAGCTGTGCGTGAAGATTTTCTTCGCGCACAGCTTTTTTGCTGAAGTAAGAAGGGGGAAATGCCATCTTATTTTGCCTATGTAGACACGACTTGTGAAATGAAAACACGGTTGCTGATTACTAGCGATGTTTCACTTTTTTCTTTTATTGTTATCAGCTTCACGACTATGTGTATTTTTAAATCATCAGATGCACGCCAAGCTTCAAATTGTTCTACTGAATCTCAATACATCATCACGTTCATTTCATCGTGACCTTCTGGTTGTGTACAAATATTCACTTCTACTTTATTAAAAACATCCAATCTAAAATGAAATAGTTTCAAAATTAGCTGTAAGATTTTCTTTCTCTAAATTTAGGAGCCTACAACTCATGTTACATGAGGTGAATTATTCGTGTTTTAATAATGATAGTAGTGTCATTTAAAATATTGACAATGAATAAATCAAGCTATAAAATAAAAATGACATATATGTCATTTTAAGGGGGGTAACTATGCCGAAGGTAAGTCATGAATATGTAATGAAAAAGAAAAACACCATTTTAGAAGCAGCTTTATCGGTTTGTAAAGTTAAGCCACTTTATGAAATTACGATGAGAGATATCATTAAAGCATCAGGAGTAAGTCAAGGAGGAATTTATCGCTATTATTCAGATTTAGATGAAATACTTGTTGAGATTATTAATCAGATTAATACTAATGCTGACTATAAACAAGCTGTGGATATGATTATTAAGAATAGCAAAGCCCCCAAAGAGGCGATAGAAAAGCTATTTACTTTTCTGGGAGAATATATAAAAGAAAACTTATCCACAGTTGGCAAAATTCAATTTGAGCTCACAATCTTATTTGCAAACAATCCAGAGAGACAAAAGAAAATTTTATCCAATATTACTGAAAATCAAAGCGGACAATATTTGGTTGAGAGATTATTTAATACAATTCGTGAGGGAATTTCTTTAGGTAGTTTTCATCCTGAAATATCATTAGAAGATTTGTTTACTTTTATTTTGACATCTATTGATGGCATTGTAAGAGATGTGGTTTTACAAAAATGTTACGGTATGTTCGAAAATGAGCAAGCATTATTTGATGAACTTCGCCTAATGAATACACTATGCAAGTCTGTATTATTATTGTTGAGGTCTAAATAGGGGGGAGCATAATTGGGGAAAGGGGTAAGAAGGTTTCTATTTTATACATTTTTTTCATCGTGGGTACTATGGGGTGGTTTAGCGATACTAACACAATTCAATTTACTCAGATTTGGAACTCCATTATCAATAATATTATTTATTCTTGGTGGTGTCGCACCTGCGATTTGTGAGATTTGGCTAAAAAAGAAATATAGTTCTAAAGAAGAATTTAAAGCGTTTATTAGTAATATAAAAAATCCTAGACACCCATTAATATGGTATCTATTTACGGTAGGACTTGCGTTTTTAGCTTGTTTTCTACCCACTTTTTGGGGAGGGGTATCTATCAAGAATCCCTTATATGTAGCATTAATTAATTTTCCAATCATGATTATTGGTGGTGGTTTGGAAGAAATAGGGTGGCGTGGGTATTTGCAACCTACGTTGCAAAAAAGATGGTCACCATTCACAAGTACACTAATTGTTGGGGCAATTTGGGCAATCTGGCATTTGCCATTATGGTTTGTGGTTGGCTCAAATCAAATGAACATGAACTTTCTTTGGTTTACTTTAATTGCTTTGGCATTATCTTTTTTAATGACTGTTATTTATTTATCTACTAAAAGTATTTTCTTATGTATTATTTTCCATGCTTTAATTAATTCATTTTGGGAGGTATATATTCCGAATACAAATATTTCATCCGCTTTATTTACGGTTTTGTTTGCTCTAGTTATTTTTACTGTATTTGAATTCTATCGAAAGAGGAATAACGCTAAAGGGCGCAATTTAATTCATGAGTAACCACTATTTCACCATTTAACTAATACTATGTTTGTTCGCGGTATATAGGCTATTCATTTAATTTATAGGTGATGGGAATTTGAAATAAGTGTTAAATATTACGAAAGAGTTAAGATGGAATTGGTATTTGAAATTCTCATCCATTTTAATCAATGTGTATTCAAAATAAGTTGTATTACTTCTTGGTAAAATTAATGTTTGCAAGTCATTCTTAATCAAACTGTATTCCAACCTAATAAATAGAAGCCCCCCAACCCAGGAGGCTTTATTTTCATGTTGTTATTAACGACGAATAGTTCCTTCATACAGCCCAATCCACTCATTCACTGTGATTTTGCTACACAGCTCTGCGATTAAATCAAATGGAATATGCTTTGTGGAAGTCCATCGAATACAGCTTTTTCCCATATTTAGCTTAGTCGGAACCGTTTGTGCATACGCTTGTTGAAACCATGTCAGCAGCTGTTCATCTGTATAAATGCCCATATGATAAAGGGATAAATGCCGTTTTTGAGCGGCAATGCTAATGAATGGTAGCGGTGTATTTGGTGTGACATGATAACCTGGTGGATAGGTTTCTAGTGGTACAACATATGAAATCATATTGTACTGCATTGTTTTTTCAAATCCAGCGGGTAAATTTTCTTCAATGGTATGCATTAACTCGATCAATGCATCACGCCATTTATCATCGATTTGTGAAATATATTGTTCAAACATCGTCCCACAACCTTTGCCTCTTAATAAAACATGCATTCACGCTGATCACATATTCATGCGAAGCGCGAATGCACAATGTTGTTATTCTTTTATGAAAACAGGATTATTTAATCCATTATAACGTGCAATTTGATAGGCGTAAAGTAACCCGACAACCGCTGTAGCAGATAATCCGATGATCATCGATAGATTATAGTCTAATCCGAATCCTTCTGGTGCTACCATTAAATACGTAAAGACGACAGCTGTCATAAACATCGCTGGAAGACCAGCAATCCAGTGGAATTTTCCTTCCTTTAATAAGTAAGAAGTCGCTACCCATAGCATCACCGTTGCCACCATTTGGTTTGTCATCCCTACATAGCGCCATAGGAATTGATAGTCAATTGTTGTTAAGTAGAATGCAGGAATTGTCACAGCTACTGTTGCTAAAATCGCGACTGTTTTTGGATTACCTTTAATGCGTGAGCCTAGGAAATCAAGCACAATCATACGAGCTGAACGAAGTGATGTATCGCCTGTTGTAATCGGTAAGATAATCACACTTAGAATAGCTAATAAGCCACCGACAGTACCAAGTAATCCAACGGCAATCTGGTCTACTACACCGCCAGCACCTACTGCCGTAATAACAGTGCCAAGCTCCCCTGTACCGCCAAAGAAGCTCATGCCTGCTGTACACCAAATTAAAGCAATAATCCCTTCCCCAATCATCGCACCATAAAATACTTTGCGTCCCTCTGTTTCTTTTTTGAGTGTACGAGAAATAATTGGGCTTTGTGTAGAGTGGAAGCCAGAAATGGCACCACAAGAAATCGTAATCATTAATAAAGGCCAGATGGGTAAATCAGCTGGATGCAAATTAGCAAACGTTAATTCTGGTATTTTAATATCTGAGAATAATAATGAGACTAAAATAGTACTAGCCATAATTAGTAGTACAGCGCCGAATAACGGATAAATACGACCGATAATTTTATTAATAGGTAAAATCGCTGCGAGTAAAAAGTATAAGAAAATAATCACAATCGCAACCATAAATGTAATGCCTGTTTTCGCGGAAATAACCGCTGCAGGACCTGCTGTAAAGGCAGCAGCTACTAAAATCATTAACACGACAGATACGATATCTGTGAAGACACGCATTGCTTTTCCTAAATATTTTTGGACAAGTGTAGGAAATTGTGCGCCACCATGTCGTAGTGACAGCATACCTGCAAAATAATCGTGAACTGCACCAGCAAAAATACAACCGAATACGATCCAAACCATTGCAACAGGGCCATATAAAGCACCTGCAATCGCCCCATAAATCGGACCAAGCCCTGCAATATTTAATAATTGAATTGTCCAACCTTTCCAAGCGGGCATCGGAATATAATCCAAGTTATCTGTTTTTGTATAGGCAGGGGTCGGTGTTGCATCATTGACAATAAACACCTTTTCCACAAATTTACCGTAAACAATATAACCAATTAGTAATAGAAGTATAGAACCTAAAAGTGTAAACATAAAAACTCTCCTAAAATAATTTCATTTTTTTGATAAATCGAATTATATAACGCAAAAATTATTTTGACAAACTATTTTTAGAAAATTTTATATATTGAAAACGTTCAGTGCTACTAAAAAATTTCATGTAATCGGTTACATGAAATCATTCATCTATTTCATACAGAAATCTTGTTATTTCATTTTTTTTATAATAGACAGATAATTTTGTGAATTTTGAAGTGAACAGGATATCAAAATATGGTAGATTGTATATACAAAAAAATGGTTTATATAGAAAAAGAATCGAAATGTTGGACATTTAAGGGGGCGTAATGAATGACCGTGCAGTATTTTTCAGAACTTGTTCAGAGGTTTCAATGGGAGGGGAAGTATCAAATCTATATTGCAAGCGCAGAAAGCCCACATTTTGAATTTTTAGAAGGACGGGAGGAGCAAGTCCAATTACCTTTTAAGCGATTAACGACCCAACAACAAAATATGGTGAAAATAGTAAATGGCTATACATTTATACTGTTTACGTACCCACATGATTATCAAATTTTAGTCAATGTTTATGAGTATAGTCCAACGAAAGAGGCAGAAATTGTTGTCCTTTATCACTATATGTACCCTTACTATACAAAAGCAGCGATTGAGCGGGAACAGTATAAGCTAGAAAAGGTGATTGAGAGTACGGGGCGTGCTTCATCCTCGTTAAATCCAGAGGAGATTTATAATAATATTTTATCCTACGCACTAGATGTCATTCCACAATGCGATATTGGTACGCTATGGTGGTATGATCATGAACGAGATCGGCTTATTTGTAAAGCATCTGTAGGGAATGTACTACAAGGAATACGTTATATGGGGTTTAAGCGAGGAGAAGGTCCGATTGGTTATACATTTCAGACAGAGAAGTCGTTGCTTTACTATCAACATCAATACGAATTATGGCGACATTTTGAGCCTATATCTGAAGAAAATAATCGATATTGGGATTCCAATTATGAATTTGACAAGGAAGTAAAGTCATTTTTAACTTGCCCGATTAAAGTAGATGACCAAGTAGAGGGCGTTCTATTTTTATGTCAAATCGTTAAACCAGTTGCACCGACTGAAAATGATTTGCAGCTATTAGAAGGTTTTTCTTCTCAAGTAGGGATTGCGATCCGCAATGCACGGCAATATTCACATATCAAAAAATTGAATGACAAGCTCATGAAGCGCGATGAAATTCATACAACATTAACAAAGTTATCAATGCAAAATATGGGTATTCCTAAAATTTTAGAAGAAATGACGAGGATGATTGGGAAGAACTTCATTTTTGTTGATTTACTTGAAAATGAAGTCATACCGACTATGAGAAAGCTACCAAATTATCTATCTTTTAATGATTTGAATGAAGTTTTGCAAGCAAATGAGGCAATGCCTTACTATGAGTTAAAGCGTTCTGGTTATGTGACACATATTGTATATCCAATTCGTTTAGGACAAATCATTTTAGGGTGCATTATTATGGAAGTAAAAGGGGAAATGAGTCAGCTTGAATCCATTGTCATTGAGCAGGGGCATTCTGTCCTAGCGTTGGAGCTCTCACGTAAGCAAAATTTAGCGGAGTTTTACTATAAGAAAAAACGCGATGCTTTTAACGAAATGATGAATACAAAAGAGCAGGAAGTCATTGTACAGAAAGCAAAGGAGTTAATGATTTCACTGAATGAACCGTATATGGTGATTTTATTAAAATTAGCGGAAGAAGTGAGTCCGCATGAAATTGAGGCGTATGTACATAAGCTCATGTCGCAAATGAAGCGTGACTTATTTTCTTATGCGCAGCTACTTTTTGCGGATTATGCAACAATTACGATCGTAGCACGTGCTTCACCAGGAGAAGAAAAGCGGGTACGAAAAGAGCTAAAAAGGATTTGTACAGAATGGAATAAAAAAATCCATGCCCCTTTAAGTTGTGGTGTAAGTACAGTGTACCAGGATCTTTATGCGATTCGAAAAGCGTATCATGAGGCGAAGACCGTGCTATCTTATTTAGATTCACGTAAACAGCACGCGATGATGGATTATGCAGAAATTGGTGTTAATCGTTTATTTATTCATCAAGATGAGCAAGAAATTGGGCGCTTTATTGCAGAAGTGTTTGCACCACTTGAAACACAGCAAAGTATGAATAATGCATTGAAGGAAACGCTACTCATGTATTTTGCGCAAAATCGTTCCGCAACGAAAACAGCGAAAATGCTGCATATTCATATTAATACATTGTATCAACGACTAAAAAAAATTGAAGAAACATTACAAATTTCATTTGAGGATGCTGAACATGTGTTAAAGCTCCAGTTGGCTTGCTATTTAAAGCAATCGTATCAATAATATCATTCATCGTGTAGAACACATGAAAAAGAAGTTATGTTTTCAGTCTAGCAACAACAGCTTGTGCATATAGAATAAGTATATAAATGGTGAGTAAAAGAAGTTGCGCTGTAATTTATTACAGTGCGGCTTTTTTTATGCTGTGATTTTTCACACTGAAAACCGAAAAACAATAGAAAAACATACATTGTATTACTATGTCTGAAAATATAAATTTAAGTTAATAAAGTTCTTTTTTTCTCTTTTGTGTAAGTAAATTCTATTTTGTGGGGGATGGTAGTATGTTTGCGCAAAGCAGTGATTGGAATGACAACGAAGGCAAGGTGATTCCATTATGATGAGCACGACTGAGAAAGCGTATGTGATGATGAGGGGAAAAATTGTGTTAGAAATGAATTTGTAAAGGGAGGTTATTTGGATGAATTTTACATTTAAAAAGGAAGAGGAATTATTTCGCCAAGAGTTGCGTATATGGTTAGAGGAAAATCTTCCGGAAGGCTGGTTAGATGGCAAACGTGATTTACCGGAAGACGATCAGGAACGGAAATCATTTTTACGTGCCTGGCAGCGCAAGCTTTATGAGGGCAATTGGGCAGGTGTGCACTGGCCGAAAGAATATGGTGGACGTGGTGCTACACATATTCAAGAAGTCATTTATCAAGAGGAACTTGCGCGTGTGAAGGCTCCACCAGTACTTAATTTTATGGGGATTAATATGGTAGGACCAACACTAATGCAAATGGGTTCACCTGCACAAAAGGAGCGCTATATTGACAAAATTTTAAGTGGTGAAGAAATTTGGTGCCAAGGTTTTTCTGAGCCAAATGCAGGCTCCGATTTAGCAGGTATTCAAACACGCGCGGTTGAACGTGACGGTAAATGGTATATTACAGGGCAAAAAGTATGGACAACCTATGCGCATATGGCAGATAAATGCTTAATTTTAGCGCGTACACATAACGCTAGTAAACGCCATGAAGGGTTAACGGCCTTTTTAATCGATATGCATCAACCAGGGGTGGAAGTAAGACCGATTTATCAAATGAACGATGATCATGATTTTAATGAATTATTTTTACAAGAAGCCATAGCAGAAGGAGATGACATCGTTGCAGGTGTCGGCATGGGCTGGAAAGTTTCGATGGCACTACTAAGTCATGAGCGTGTAGGCGTAGCAAGTACCATTTTCCATTTAGAAAACTTATTTGAGGATTTAATTGCGGATATGAAGACACAAACATATCGTGGTAAGCCATTAATGGATGATTCGTATTTCGCACGAGATGTTACGAAATATTATATTCGTTTACGTGCAGCAGCATTGAACTACTACCGAAATTTAACAAAAACAATTGAGCAAGGCTATCCAGGTCCAGAGGGCTCCATTGATAAATTAGTCACAAGTGAGTTATCTAAGGCGATCACTGGCTTTGCTACAGCGATGCTAGGTCTTGTCGGATGCTTATGGAAGCAAGATCGTTCGACCATTGCAGACTGGGCGCATCAATATTTACAATCGTTCGGCTCAACGATTGCAGGTGGTACATCAGAAGTACTTAAAAATGTCATTGGTGAACATATTTTAGCGTTACCAAAAGATTTGCGATAGGGGGGAAGGAACATATGTATTTTGCATTAACGAAAGAACAAAAATTATTTCAAACATCTGTTCGAAAATATTTAACTTCCCAAGAAAAAACAACGGCTGCTCGTTTGTTTATGTCGGGTGATACAGTTCGTTATGAAAAAATTTGGTCCGGTTTATCAGAACTTGGGGCGATGGCTATCAATATTCCAGAAGCATATGGCGGGGCAGGGTTAGCACAAGTGGATCTTATTCCAGTGATGGAGGAAATCGGACGTGTGTTATTACCAGGTGTGTATGCGGAGACGGTGGCGTTTGCAACACCGGTCTTAACAAAATACGGGACAGAACAGCAAAAGAAAATGTATTTAGCGCAAATCGCAAATGGGCAAAAGAAGTTTTCCTTAGCCATTGCAGAACGAGGTGTCATGACATTTGTAGAAGAAGGGATTAGGCTTGAAGCAATAAAAGAAGGAAATCAGTACGTATTAAACGGCTCCAAAACATTTGTTATTGATGGCGATACAGTTGACGTATTACTCGTTGCTGCCAAAGTAGACGGTCAAACAACATTATTTCTCGTGGACCGAGAAGTGGCTACTTGGGAGGCACGTCGCTTACAAGTGATCGATGAAACAAAAGGTGTCACAGAAGTATATTTCAATCAATTAAAAGTTTCAGAGAGTGCTGTTATTGGACAGATTGGTCAAGGGTGGGACATTGTCGATGACGGCTTGCAAATATTGAATACTGTTATTGCCACAATCGGAATTGGTGGCATGGAGGAAGTTGTGGAGATGTGTGCAGAATATGCGAGAACACGTGAACAATTTGGGCACCCAATCGGTGTGTTCCAAGCGGTAAAGCATCGCATTGTGGATATGAAGGTAGAGCTTGAACTAGCGAAGTCCCTTGTTTATTATGCCAATTGGGCGATTTCAGAGCAAACAGCAGATGCGAAAATTGCTGTCGCAAGTGCTCGTGCATTTACGACGGATGCGTACATTGAGGTCGCGGCACATAATATTCAAATGCATGGTGGGATTGGTTTTACAACAGAAATTGACTGTCATTTATTCTTAAAGAGAGCACGTATGATGGAGAGTTATTTATGGTCTGTGCAAGATTGCTATGAAGTCATTATGAGCGAACAGGGGTGGAGAATTAATGAGGAAACAGCCAGACAATCCAAAGCTTTACAATCAAATGTTGCCACATAAAATAGATATTCCGAATGTACCAGTAGGAGCTGTATTAAAAGGCGCAGCAAAATACTACGGTGAGCGTACTGCCTATCTTTATAGAGGATTTGAGCTTTCCTATAGCAAGCTGTATGAGCAAGCATTGCGATTTGCAAATGGCTTAAAAAAGCGAGGGTATGGAAAGGGCGATGTCATTGCTGTACAAATGCAAAACTGCACGCAATACGTAGTCGCTTACTATGGCATTTTGTTAGCAGGGGCTACGTACACACCTGTTAATCCGATGCTACCGAAGGACGATTTAATCTTCCAAATGAAAGATAGTGGAGCAAAGGCAATTGTCACGTATGGTCCGTTACTATCACTCTGTTTAGATTTACCGTCGTTAACGAATATCGAGCTCGTTATCGTAACAGATGATGTAGAGGTTGAGTCGATTGAAAAAAGTATCGACGTATCAGCGTACGGTGATACAGTGATCAGCTTCAATCAAATGCTTCGTGACAATGAACCACAAGAGCTATGTATCGACATTAATGGTTATGAAGATATCGCTCATCTTGCTTATACAGGGGGGACAACAGGGCGTTCCAAAGGGGTCATTATTACACATAATAATTTGATTAGTAATATTTTGCAATCGGGTGCTTGGTCAGCGGCGGTACTGCCACAAGTGGATGACGATGGTGCGTTAACAGTAAAGCGGGTTGAAACGGATCCGGAAAAATATTTGAAGGAGTATCCAACATTGGTTGGGACAAATATCCGATTAAGTCCAGCACCATTTTCACATGGAGCAGGTGCAATGGGGGGAATGGTTTACTCGGTTTTATTTGGAGCAACAACAATTATTTTTGAACGCTTTATGCCAGAGGAGTTTTTACGCTTAATCGAGGAGCATCAAGTAACAGAAGTGTCCGGTGCACCTGCAATGTTTAACTTTCTATTATTCCATCCTGATATGGAAAAACGGGACTTCTCTTGTGTACGCACGATTAATTCAGGTGCTGCACCCATTGCGCCTGAAACGATGCAGCTGTTAATAAAATACTTCCCCAATGCAGTCGTAACGGAAGGCTATGGCTTAACAGAGGCAACCGCTAGTACAGTACAAAGCGTTGGATTTTATTCGGGCGAACGTAAGCTAGGGACTGTCGGGTTACCGATTTATAACACAGAGGTTAAATTAATGTCAGTCGATGGACCAGATCGTGAGGAAATTCAAATGCCAGGTGAACGTGGTGAAGTGATTATTCGTGGTCCACAAGTGATGAAGGGTTATTTAAATAATCCAGAGGCGACAGCTGAAACGCTTATCGATGGTTGGCTATACACCGGAGATATTGGTGTATTTGATGAAAGTGGCTTCTTATCGATTGTCGACCGTAAAAAAGACATGCTTATTTATAACGGTTACAATGTGTATCCGCGCTATATAGAAGAAATTTTATATGAACATCCAGCGGTTCAAGCAGCTGTTGTTATAGGTGTCGAAGACCCAAAGGTGGGCGAAAAACCAAAAGCATTTATTGTGTTACGACCAGGTGTGACGGCAAATGAAGAAGAAATTATGGAATTTGTCAATACAAAGGTTGTGCACTATTCCAAGGTACGAGAAGTAGAGTTTATCGACCAACTACCAATGACCGCGGCTGGGAAAATCTCGAAAGTTAAACTAGTAGAATTGGAAAAAACACGTTTGAAACAATAGACCAATAGGGGGTGAGGATGATGTTTGAAGCTGTAATTGTGGATGCTATTCGAACGCCAATGGGGAAAAGAGGTGGCCGTTTAGCAAATGAGCATCCAGTAGATTTACTCGGTTCGGTACTAAAAGCATTAGTCGAAAGGAATGAGCTTGATCCAGCGATTGTTGATGATGTCATCATTGGCTGTGTTGATCAAGTGGATGAACAATCATCGAACATTGCTCGGAATGCTTGGCTTGCAGCAGGGTTACCGATTACTGTACCAGGCGTCACGATTGATCGACAGTGCGGTTCGAGTTTACAAGCGGTTCATTTTGCTGCACAAGGGGTGATGTCTGGGAGCTATGATGTGGTCATTGCTGGTGGTATTGAATCAATGACGCGTGTGCCCATTGGAACTTCCGCTCGTGACGGAAAAACACCTATGACAGAAAGTTTGTTTCAACGCTTTGATTTACAAGGCTATGGCTTTAACCAATTTGGCGGCGCTGAAATGATTGCACATGAAATTGGTTTAACACGTGAGCAAATAGATGCATATAGTGTACGTTCCCATGAGCGTGCATATGAAGCACAGCAAAATGGCTATTTCGACAAAGAAATTATCCCTGTACAGGTAAAAGATGCAGAAGGTAATGTATCCGTATTTCATCTGGACGAGACGATTCGCCCAGATGCATCGATAGAAAAAATGACGAGCTTGCAGCCGGTGTATCCAGGGCTTCAAACGGTTACACCTGGCACATCGAGTCAAATTTCTGATGGAGCCAGCGCTGTGCTCATTATGAGTAAGGAGGCAGCGAAAAAATATGGGCTCCAACCACGCGCCGTATTTAAAGCCTTTTCAGTTGTCGGCTCTGACCCAGTTGCCATGCTAAAGGGGCCGGCGATTGCTACAGAAAAAGTATTACAAAAAGCCGGATTATCGAAAGAGGAGATCGATTTAGTTGAAATTAATGAAGCATTTGCCTCTGTCGTACTACGCTGGGAGCATGAAATCGGTATTCCACTGGAAAAAGTGAATGTCAATGGTGGTGCGATTGCTCTTGGGCATGCCCTCGGTTCAACTGGTACACGACTCGTAACGACACTGTTACATGAACTAGAACGCCGACAGTTACGTTATGGCCTCGTGACAATTTGCGAGGGACCAGGGATGGCAAACGGCTTAATTATAGAGCGAATGGAAGGGGGAAATAAAGCATGAACTTTGACAATAAAGCAATCATTATAACAGGTGGTGGATCAGGACTAGGAGAAGCAACGGCTCGTGCTGTGGCAGCTGCGGGTGGGTTCCCGGTCGTACTCGATTTAAATGCAGAAAAAGGGCAAGCAGTCGCAGAGGAGTTAAAAGGTACCTTCTTTCAAACGAATGTCGCAAAGGAAGAGGAAGTACAAACAGCGATTGATGGAGCGATAGAAACATACGGTGCGATTCATGGCGTTGTCAACTGTGCTGGACTTGGAACATCGACACGTGTCGTTGGAAAAAAAGGTGTATTCCCGTTAGATGAATTTAATTTTGTTGTACAGGTGAACTTAATCGGTACGTTTAATGTCATTCGTCTAGCTGCTGCTGCGATGGTTAATAATGAGCCAAATGAGCACGGTGAGCGTGGCGTCATTGTCAATACAGCATCTGTTGCAGCGTTTGATGGGCAAATCGGGCAAGCGGCGTATGCAGCCTCTAAAGCGGGTATTGTTGGCATGACATTACCAATTGCACGTGATTTAGCTAGCTACGGCGTACGGGTTATGACCATTGCACCAGGTATTTTTAACACACCGTTAATGGCTATGGCTCCACAAGAAGTAAAAGATGCGTTAGGGAAGCAAATTCCATTCCCTTCTCGTTTAGGTGAAGCCCCTGAATTTGCGCATCTTGTGCAATCCATTTTTGAAAATCCAATGTTAAATGGCGAAACGATTCGTTTAGATGGTGCGATTCGGATGGGCCCACGATAAGGAGGAGCTAATATGAAGTTAGAAACAATGACGGTTGAACAATTAGCGCATGGTGTGCAAGTGGTCACGATTAGTAACCCCCCTGCCAATACATTAAACTTAGCCATTCAACATGATTTATTACAACTGGTGGATGAAGCGAACCATAACCCGGCAATTCGTGCAATCATCTTTAAATCAGCCAATCCGAAAATTTTTATTGCCGGGGCAGATTTAGGGCAAATGAGCAATAGTACAGGTGAAGTGGATTATGCAGAAGGGGCAAAGCAACTCCAAGATATTTTCAATGCGCTAGAAGCTGTTCGTGTACCGACCATTGCAGCGATTAATGGACATGCACTTGGCGGTGGGTGTGAATTTGTATTAGCGTGTGATTTCCGCATTATGGGTAGCGGGACAATCGGCTTAACAGAATCCTCGCTAGGGTTATTGCCAGCTGCAGGTGGGACACAGCGCATGACGAAGCTTGTTGGTGGAGCAAAGGCACGTGAATTAATGTTTTTAAGTCAGCGTTTGAAAGCAGAGGAAGCGGCCGCGATTGGGCTTGTGACAAAAGCGGTTGCACCAGAAGAAGTAGAAACAGCAGCGATTGCACTGGCAACGACATTAGCACAAGGAGCAGTGGGTGCTTTAGGTTTAATTAAAGAATGCATTTTAGCAGCTGAGCTTCCGCTTGAGCAAGGGTTACAAGTAGAGCGCGAAGCATTTGCGAAAACATTTGCAACAGGTGAGCCAACGGAAGGGATGAGAGCATTCTTCGAAAAGCGCCCACCGAATTTTATTAAGCAAGTGACAACATAAATCACTGTGGCAGGTTCTTTCTAGAGCCTGCCTGTTTGCACTTTAAGTAAAGGCTGCGTACTTTGCCCGAGCGGAAAGTAACGGCTAATGAACTAGCAATATATGTTTAATAATTTGCTCATTGTAAGTTAAACAAGGGGGGAGAATGCGTATGTTATTACAAGGGTTAAAAGTATTAGATTTTTCATT
Source organism: Lysinibacillus sp. KU-BSD001 (assembly GCF_042920265.1). Classification (NCBI taxonomy): domain Bacteria; kingdom Bacillati; phylum Bacillota; class Bacilli; order Caryophanales; family Bacillaceae; genus Lysinibacillus; species Lysinibacillus sp. KU-BSD001. The sequence goes on from NZ_JBDQZI010000001.1 coordinate 51,735, forward strand.
ATTGCTACCAGGACCGTTTGCAACAATGATGTTAGCGGATTTGGGGGCGGAAGTTGTACATGTCACAAAACCAGCAGAAGAGCCTGTTTGGGTTGTAGACGAATATTTACAACGCTCCAAAAAATCAATCGCCGTAGATTTAAAAGATCCAGAGATGATTGCCTCTTTAAAAGCGTTAGTGAAAGACTATGATATTGTCGTTGAGCAATTTCGACCAGGCGTCATGGAGCGGCTTGGACTTGGGTATGAAGAGCTAAAAAAGATTCATCCAGGGCTTATTTATTGCTCAATTACAGGATATGGACAAACAGGACCTTTTAAGAATCGTGGAGGTCATGATATTAACTATGTCTCGCTTGCGGGAATTCAAGGGTATTCGGGTACACAAGCGGAGGGGCCTGCTCAAATCGGGATTCAAATGGCAGATATAGCAGGTGGGTCGCTGCATGCTGTCGTTGGGATTTTAGCAGCGGTTATTTACCGTACACGCACAGGGGAAGGGCAGCATCTCGATATTAGTATGACGGACTGTGCGTTAGCATTAAATGCATTATCGGCACCCGAATACTTAGTGAGTGGTCAACCTCTAGAACGTGAGCGCCTCATGTTGAACGGCGGCACGTTTTATGGGTATTATGAAACAAAGGATGGTCGCCATTTATCAGTAGGAAGTCTTGAGCCGAAATTTAGACAGCAACTCTGTATGGCGATTGGGCGTGAAGATTTACTCCCATTAGCGATGAGCTTTAAGCCAAAAGATGCGATTGCTTTGAAAGCACAACTGCAGCTTATTTTTAAAGAGAAAACATTGGAGGAATGGACGTCCATTTTTACGCACGTAGATGCTTGTGTAGAACCGGTACTCACATTTGAAGAGACGGTGGAGCACCCGTTATTTTCAGCTCGTGAAATGTATGTGGAAGTAGCAAAAACAGATGGGACAACACAAAAACAAATTGCTTGCCCGATTAAGTCCAATATCTTTAGGCCGATTTACACTACCGCTGGGGTAGCAGCAGGCACGCATAATGAGGAGATACTTGGATCGCCTGCAAAATAGATAGGGGATGGAACTAGTGTCAAACGTCATAACAATTGGAACAAAGGCGGTATATCCTATTATTTTTGAAGTGGATTACGGTCAAATGAAAAGCATCAATTGCTATTTATATCAACAGGGAGAAAGCTTAACATTAATCGATGCAGGTATTGATTTACCAGCTTTCCGTGAATTTTTTGAGCAAAAGCTAAAAGAGTATGGCTTTACAATCGATGATATTGATCAAATTTTATTGACCCATCATCATGGGGATCATATTGGGCTAGTCAATCATATTGTAAAGCAAAAGCAAGTACCGCTATATGCACATCATGTAGCCATTGAACGTTTGCAGTTAACAGAGGCGTATCAATTGCGGAAGCGTCAGTTTTTTCACCAGTTGTACGAGGAATACGCTAGCTTAGAGTTAGCAGGTCCACGCCTCAAAAAGATGGAACAAACATACCAAAACACCGAAGCGTTGAAAATTAATGCACCGATTATTGCCTTTTCTGACGGGGATACAGTTTGCGGTCTCCAAGTCATGGAAGTGCCAGGTCACTCGCCCGATTCCGTGTTATTTTATGACAGCGAAACAAAATGGTTATTTGTTGGGGATTTAGTATTATATACAGGAACGACCAATGCATTGATTGACCATGATGAGCAGTTGAATTTATTGCCAACGGTGATGCAATATAGACAGTCGCTTGAAAAATGCCTACAACTTGATACAAGTGTGATTTATGCAGGACACCAACAATCGTTTTCGAATTTATCGGAAATCGTAGAGAAAAATTTACAGCGCATTGATTTTAAGCTAGCACGTATTGTACGCAAGGTAGCAGAGGGACATAAAACAGCCCTTGATTTAGCGAAGGCGATTTACGGTGATCGAATGAAACGTGAATTTCCACTGATCATGTCTGAAATTATTGGTTATGTCACATATGCTGAAATGCAAGGGATGGTTGAAAAAAAGAACAATGATGGGCAATGGGAGTTTTTCGTGCAGTCATAAAAAAGTATAAGACATGTGATAACTGTCGTTCGATTGTTAAAGTACAATCGAAGGCAGTTTTTCTACTTGATGCATAAATACTGTCAATAATTTGTCAAAAACAATAGACAGAAAATTTCGTAAGTCGTAAAATGAAACTCATAGATAGAGAGGGGGCTATGAACATGAGAGTGATTCGCACAATTGCCCAAATCTTCATTTTATGGGTTTTTTATTATATTGGTGTACTAATTGTCGAGTGGACGGGGATTTTTATTCCACCGAGTATTGTCGGTCTTGTTCTATTATGGGGATTACTCATGCTAAATGTGATTAATGTCAAATACATTCAAGATGGTGCTGGCTTTTTAATTGCTTTTTTAACATTATTTTTTATTCCGTCTACGGTTGGAGTCGTGGAATACCCTGAATTACTAACGGTATCAGGACTTTTACTCGTTTTAGCGGTCTTTTTAAGTACCGTGATTACTATTATTATAGCGGGAAAAGTGAGTCAGTTTATCGAACAGAAGGAGCAGGCGGTAAGGGAGGAAGCAGAGCATGCTGGCATTACTCATCATCATTAGTACAATTATATTATTTATGATCCTTCAAAAAATCTATGTAAAAGTAAATCATCCGTTTTTCTTACCGTTATTATCGACGACGTTTATTACGGCCATTATTTTAGTTGGGTTTAATATTCCCTATAGCACATATATGCAAGGTGGGGAGTGGATTCAAAAAATGCTAGGGCCCGCTGTTGTTGCGTTAGCCTATCCGCTATATAACCAGCGTGCGCTAGTTTATAAATATAAATATTCGATTGTATCCAGTTTAGTAGTAGCAATGCTATCTGGCCTTAGTAGTGTATATGTTTTGTTGAAACTGTTTAAAGCGAGTGATGCGTTTATGTTGACGGCTTTGCCAAAATCGTTAACAACACCAGTCGCAATGCAGGTGAGTAGTTCGATTGGAGGTATTGCGCCATTAACGGCAGTACTTGTAATGGTGGCGGGGTTTACAGGAGCTATTTTTGGACCTTTTCTATATAAAATTGCCCATATTGATACAGCAATTAGTCGCGGGGTATCAATGGGTAGTGCAAGTCATGGCGTAGGAATTTCAAAATTAAAAGAATATGGTGAGGAAGATTTATCGATTGGTTCACTCTCTATGGGACTCAGTGCAGTATTAGGGGCATTTATTTGTCCGGTATTTGCCATGCTAATTATGTAAGTAGAGAGAAGTAGTCAGCTAATCTTGTTTTTTGTTGAAGCGAGTAAATTAGAAACGTATGTGATTGCAGGTGATGAAAGCCACTCTTTTTACCCATAAAAAAACTTGAGGGCAACGTACCCTCAAGTTTTTTAGAAAATTGCGCGACGTTCTTTAATGACGCGGATATTTTGTAATGTTGCATCTTCCGGTCCCTGTACTGGCAGACCTGCTTCTATATTCATTTGAATATATTTAATATTATCTTCTGTAATCACTTCGCCAGGAATGAAAATTGGGATTCCTGGTGGGTACACCATAATGAATTCAGCTGAAATGCGATCATGCGCTTCTGACAGCGGAATGACTTCTGTCTCTGCATAAAATGCATCACGTGGAGACATCGCAAGTGCTGGAATTTCAGGTGCTTTTACATTCGGTATCTTAATGGTTGCCTCTGAGTCAAATGCTTGCGACATGCGCACTAAAGCATTCACCAGGAGATTCATTTCCTTTTTCGTATCACCAAGTGTCACTAAACATAGGATATTATATAAATCTGATAACTCGACTTCGATATTAGCGTTTTGGCGTAACCATTCTTCTGCAGTATGCCCTGTAATCCCTAAATCTTTTACGCTAATCAATAGCTTGCAAGGGTCCATATCAAATGTTGCAGAAGAGTGAAGCTTTTCACGACCAACACATGTTAAATGTGGAATGGCATTAATTCGTTTTCGCGTATCCTTTGCCAAACGAATAGCATCATCAATTAAATCGTGTCCATGTACAGCTAATTGGCGACGTGCGCAATCTAAAGAGGCTAGTAATGGGTACGATGTTGATGTTGTTGTGAGCATCGAAAAGATCGACTGTGCACGTTTAGCAGACACACGTCCTTCACGTATATTTAAGATGGATGTCCCTGTCATGGAGCCACCTAGTTTGTGCACACTTGTGGCTGCCATATCAGCACCTGCTTGCATGGCTGATAATGGAAGCTCGTCATGGAATTTAATGTGTACACCATGTGCCTCATCGACAATAACAGGAATATCATGGGCATGTACGATTTCAACGATGCGTTTTAAATCAGCAGCAAAGCCAAAATACGTTGGGTTAATGACTAAAACAGCTTTTGCATCTGGGTATTTTTGTAATGCTTTTTCTACTGATTCTGGTGAAATTCCATGAGAAATACCTAACTCAGAATCTACGTCAGGATGAATGAAAATCGGAATTGCACCTGCAAATACAATTGCCGACATAATCGATTTATGAACATTCCGTGGTACTAAAATTTTATCACCTGGGCCGACGACGGTCAGAACCATCGTCTGAATTGCGCCACTAGTACCTTGAACGGAAAAAAATGTATGATCAGCACCAAAAGCTTCTGCAGCAAGGGCTTGTGCTTGCTTAATCGCTGCTTTAGGTGAATGTAAATCATCTAGCGGAGCAATATTGATTAAATCAATTGATAAAACGTTGTCGCCGACGAACTCTCGAAACGCCGGGTCCATACCGGAACCTTTCTTATGGCCTGGAATATGGAACTGAATTGGATGTCTGTTTCGATGCTTGAGTAAAACGTCGAACAATGGAGTCTCTAACTGTGACAACGCAGGTACCACCTCACTTAAATTAAATTTTTTAAAAACAAATGAATTATAGCACCTATTGCATCATGTGACTATATGTAAAGTTAGAAAATTCGTCGTATTTAATAGCGAATAAAAAAATTTAAAAGAAAAAGGGGTCATTTTAATGAATTGGGAGACACGTATAACAAAATTATTAAAAATAAAATATCCAATTATTCAGGGTGGACTTGCATACTTAGCGTATGCCGACTTAGCTGCAGCTGTATCCAATGCAGGTGGACTTGGTCAAATTACAGCAATGAGTTTACCATCGCCAGAAGCGCTAAGAGAAGAAATTGAAAAAGTACGTACGTTAACGGATAAGCCATTTGGGGTGAACTTTGCCATTGGTATGTATGGTAAAGGGTACGAGCCGATGGTTGAAGTTGCAAAAGAAATGAATGTACCCGTTGTGACAATGACAGGAGGTAATCCAGCCCCTATTTTCGATATTTTGGAGGGGAGTGATTGTAAAAAGCTCGTCTTAGTCGCCGCACGTCGTCAAGCACAAAAAGCAGAAGAGTTAGGTGCCGATGCGGTGATGGTCGTTGGGCAAGAAGGAGGAGGGCATCTAGGACGTGATGATGTGGGGACGATGGTACTTGTACCACAAGTAGTAGATAGTGTATCGATTCCGGTTATCGCCTCTGGAGGGATTGGCGATGGGCGTGGCTGGATGGCCGCACATGCGCTTGGTGCAGAAGGGATTGAAATGGGTACACGATTTATTGCGACAAAGGAATGTGTGCATGCATCTGATGTGTACAAGCAAGCGTTATTAAACAGTGCAGAAACGGATACGACGGTGATCAAGCGTTCAATTGGTGCACCAGCAAGGGCACTTCGGAATGATTTTACGGAGCAAATTTTAAAAATTGAAAGTGAAACACCAACGTATGAGGCATTGAAAGATTATATTAGTGGCAAAGCAAATAGACGCTATATTTATGATGGCGATAGAGCACAAGGGTTTGGCTGGGCTGGTCAAGTAACGGGCATGATTCATGATATTCCAAGCGCAGAGGAACTCATCGAGCGAATGGTTGTACAGGCTACAGAAATCCGTTTAAAATGGGGGCAGTAATACAGAAAAGCCATTATCGATCTATAAGGGGAAATGGCTAGAAAGAACAACGAAGGTAGGTTACAGCATGGAATATTCGTATCCATTATCAACGGATTGGACAACGCAAGAAATGGTAGACGTTGTACACTTTTTTGAGGCAATCGAAGCAGCGCATGAAAAGGGTATTAAGCGTGAAGTATTTATGGCGAGGTATCGCCGTTTTAAAGAAATTGTTCCGTCGCAAGCAGAGGAGAAAACGATTTTCCGTGAATTTGAGCAAGCGAGTGGCTATGTGGGGTATAAAGCGGTAAAAATGGCTAAAGAATCAGCAGACGGACAAATCATTCGTCTATAAAGACAAAAGGTGTAGTAATCGTGAGGGACGATTACTACACCTTTTTATGTGAATTGCTTAAATATTATTTTTCTAAAAGTCTATATACGTGATGCAACTAGAGTAGCGAGTGCATACACTGTATCAAAGCTATCGCCAGGGAATTCTGCTACTGCAAATGGGACGCCTAATTCGTGACATAATTGTTGGCACTGCTCACCAATCTCAAAGTAAGATTCAACATCGGCAGTGAGTGATAGTAATTCACATGTGACAAAGCCAGTGCTACCTGAAGCGTGTAGTACACGAATTTTATCTTTTACATCTGGCTCTAGCCAATTTGCTTTCCCACCAGAAGAACGATACGTAAGGTGGAAGTTATGAATATTCGCTTTAGTAGCAATTGCTGTTGCTAGCTCTGTAAATTGCTTCACATAGATCGCATTGCGTTCTGGATCAATCGGTTGACTATGCACAGTAAATAAGATGTGCGCATTATCCTGTGCTGCAAGTGGTAACCAATGCAATGCACGTGTTACACGTTCAGTATAAACATTTACAATCCCTTCATCTGTATGCCAATCTGTAATAGCGATATGTTTTATATTGTTTTGTGCAACTAAATTGGCTACTTCTTGATGCACTGCGCCACCACCAGAGGCAGAGAAAATCAGGTTAATGGGTAATGTAACGATTGTCGTTACACCGTCATTGAGTGCCTGTTTTACAGCATCCTGCACGAATGGTGTGGTATGTTTATAGGCATTATAAACTTTTACAGGCTCCTCCAGCTGGCTATTTAGTAAAGTTTCTAAACCTTTAGCAATCCGTTGGGTAGAAGAGGCAATGAAATCCGGGAATCCAGACTTTTTAAATGATGCCTCAATTTGTTCCATCATCGGTGTTGGAACAGGCTTGCCATTGAGAATATGGCTAAAATATGTACGAACATCATCGATTGATGTTGGTGCACCATATGCATAATAAATGATACCAATCATGTGTTGTATACTCCTTTCAACTCATAGTATATAAAATATCATTTAAATTGTGCATTTAAATGATAATCATTTTCAATTTTTTTAAAAAAATAATTAACAGATATGTCATGATTCCACACATCTGTTAATAAAATAATTATTTTCTAACAAAAATATTGTAAATTAACAGTAAATCATCGAATGTTTTTTTTGTGAATTGCATAAACTCATCAGAAGAAAGGTTAATTGCATCGTCAGCTGCGATATGTCGACCTACTAATAGTTCACCTTTTTTTACATCGCGCAAGCGTATAATAAGTGTCTCAAGTTTTTCACTACGTGCTTCCCCTAATTTTATAGCATCTGGGGACATATGATCACCTGAAATAATGTAATCATCACTTAATTGATTAAATGCATCGATATTTTGCAATAAGCGTTCGGCCATCTCAGTTTTTTGAGGTGCTTCGTAAATAATAGCGGTCACAATAAATAAATGACTATTCCACAAACCGATTTGAAAATGCGGCAATGCTTTGTAGCCTCGTTTATAAGGGGCAAAAGCTACCCAAGAATCTTTTGGAGGATTGACAGTTCGACGTGCATGCTTGGCAACGTGATGAAAAAATTCATCTCCAGTTTTAGTACTTAAATAATTGGAAAAGATTTCACCTAGTGTATGGAATTTAGGACGAACGATAGTAGTCAATGCTTCCATGCGCTCATCTAAACCATTTATTTGAAAAACATTAAAATCCTCCGTCGTCCACTGTACATTGTTCAAAATTAATAACTCCTTTCGATTTTTTAGGTTTATTTTAATAAGTTTTTGGGAAAAAATCATATAACACACACTTTCCATAATGTCAAAAAGTGTTGCAAAAAAATGCTAAGGAAGTGATGGAAAATGAAACAGATGATTAAAATTATACGCAAAGTTGATATTGAAAAGCAATATGAGCAAATTTTGCGTCTAGAGCTGGATTATGAGCTCGCATCTTTGTATGTTGCGATGAAGGATCAAGACAATGTAGAGATGGAAAAGGCTAAAAAGCGGTTAAAGGAAATTCATGAGGAATTAGAAGGTCTCCATGCATATGCATAGCAAAAAATTCATACCAAACTAAAAAATCACTTGCTGAGTGTTCGGACAGCAAGTGATTTTTTGTTATACTAAACATATAGTGCAAATTTACATTCATTCATTATATAGATGAAAATAGGGAAGAGGAAGGTGGTTATACAGTGGATTTAAAGCGATTAGATGCATTTGCAAAAGGGATTATTTTCGAAGCGGGAAAACGGATACGAGAATCATTTACATATGATTTAGAAGTTGAAACAAAATCGAATGCGAATGATTTAGTAACAAATATTGATCGTGAAACAGAGCTTTTTTTTATTGAACAAATTCATGCATTTGACCCGTCACATAAAATTATTGGAGAAGAAGGGATGGGGGAAAGACCCGACTCTCTAGCAGGGGTTGTTTGGATTATCGACCCAATCGATGGCACGATGAACTTTGTTAAGCAACATCGCCATTTTATGATTACGGTTGGGATTTACATTGATGGTATTGGAAAACTTGGGTACATATTCGATGTAATGCGTGAGGATTTATTTTATGCGATTGCAGGGGAAGGCGCTTGGTACAATGATTCACCGATGCGTAAGCTGCAACCATTAAAAATTGAAGAAGCCGTGATTGGGATTAATGCGAGTTGGGTAACACCAAATCCTAAGATCAATCATGAAAAATTAATCGAGCTCATTCGAACAGTACGTGGTACGCGTTCATATGGCTCGGCTGCAATGGAAATTGCCTTTGTGGTGAGCGGTAAACTAGATGGGTATATTTCGATGCGGCTAGCTCCTTGGGATATTGCGGGTGGCATCATTATTGCACAAGAAGTTGGCGCAATCGCAACGAATTTAGAGGGGAATGGTTTTGATTTAATGCAATCTGATACGTTTATCATTGCCAATCCGTCTATTCATCAACTCATACTAGAAAACTATATCGAACAGAAATAAAGAAAGCCACCAAATGTGTAAATTTGGTGGCTTTTGTCAATTATAAAAGACCTGCTTGTACGAACTTTTTCTTTTGTTTCATACCCATTATAAAGATCACACACGTGACGATAATGCAAGCGATAATCCCAATCATGCCAGCCGTATCGTATTTATCTGTTCCAGCCATAAATACAAAAGATACGGAGAAGCCGATGCCAATCATCGAAAGCATCGCTGCGAGTGCGTAAATAAACATGACAAGTTTTGCTTTATTCATGAGAAATCCTCCTCTAAAGATACTATATTAAGAGAACAATGTTCAATTTCCAAAAAGACATTTGTGTCTACATATGCTATAATAGCACAGTTAAACAACTGAAAAAAGAATATGGAGTGGAATAATGACAAATTTACGTCAAGATTTACGTAACATTGCAATTATCGCGCACGTTGACCATGGGAAAACGACGCTAGTAGACCAATTATTAAAACAATCAGGAACATTCCGTTCGAACGAACAAGTAGAAGAACGTGCAATGGACTCAAATGATATCGAACGTGAGCGCGGTATTACGATTTTAGCAAAAAATACAGCTGTTAACTATAACGGCACACGTATTAACATTTTAGATACACCAGGACACGCGGACTTCGGTGGAGAAGTAGAGCGTATCCTTAAAATGGTAGACGGCGTTTTACTAGTAGTAGACGCTTATGAAGGCTGTATGCCACAAACGCGCTTTGTATTAAAGAAAGCACTAGAGCAAAATTTAACGCCAATCGTTGTAGTGAATAAAGTCGATAAAGACTCAGCTCGTCCAGAAGAAGTAGTAGACGAAGTGTTAGAGTTATTAATTGAACTAGATGCAAATGACGATCAATTAGACTTCCCTGTTGTGTATGCTTCAGGTGTGAATGGGACGGCTTCATTAGATTCAAACCCAGCAAATCAAGAAGAAAACATGCAGTGCTTATTTGAGCAAATCATTGAGCATATTCCAGCGCCAGCGGATAATTCAGATGAGCCATTACAATTCCAAGTAGCATTACTTGATTATAATGACTTCGTTGGTCGTATCGGTATCGGCCGTGTATTCCGTGGGACGATTTCTGTTGGTCAGCAAGTAGCGTTAATGAAGCTTGATGGCACAGTGAAAAACTTCCGTGTAACGAAAATTTTCGGCTTCTTCGGTTTAAAACGTGAGGAAGTACAAACAGCCAAAGCGGGTGACTTAATCGCCGTTTCGGGTATGGAAGACATTAATGTAGGAGAAACAGTTTGTCCTGCTGAGCACCAAGAAGCGCTACCGCCATTACGTATTGATGAACCAACATTACAAATGACATTTTTAGTCAATAACTCACCATTTGCTGGGCGTGAAGGGAAATGGGTAACATCTTCTAAAATTGAAGAGCGTTTACGTGCACAACTTCAGACGGACGTATCACTTCGCGTTGAAGATACAGATTCACCGGATGCTTGGACAGTATCAGGTCGTGGTGAATTACACTTATCGATTCTAATCGAAAACATGCGTCGTGAAGGCTTTGAGTTACAAGTGTCGAAACCACAAGTAATTATTAAAGAAGTAGATGGCGTAAAATGTGAACCAATCGAACGTGTACAAGTGGATGTACCAGAAGATTGCGTAGGTTCTATTATTGAGTCACTTGGTACACGTAAAGGTGAAATGTTAGACATGGTTAACAATGGTAACGGGCAAGTACGTATTATTTTCAACGTACCAGCGCGTGGCTTAATTGGTTACTCAACAGAGTTCATGTCGTTAACAAAAGGTTTCGGTATCATTAACCATACGTTTGATTCGTACCAACCAGTTGTAGCAGGTAAAGTGGGAGGCCGTCACCAAGGTGTACTTGTATCAATGGAGAACGGTAAATCAACAACTTATGGTATGATGGGTGTGGAAGACCGTGGTACACTATTTGTGGAACCAGGTACAGAAGTTTACGAAGGGATGATCGTTGGTGAAAATACACGTGAAAACGACATCACAGTAAACATTACAAAACAAAAGCAAAAAACAAATATTCGTTCTGCGAATAAAGACCAAACAAACGTGATTAAAAAACCTCGTCTAATGACACTTGAAGAAGCGTTAGAATATTTAAGTGATGATGAGTACTTAGAGGTAACACCAGAGTCAATTCGTTTACGTAAACAAATTTTAGATAAAAACGAACGTGAACGTATTGCGAAAAAGAAAAAATACGCTGAAATGGAGCAGTAAAAGCGTATCAAAAGAAAGGATGAAGGATGTTGTTGAATTTAGCACTAAACTTTATTCAAGCATCTGCACCTACTGATGAAATAACGCAAGTTTATAGTAGAATGTCTGGTATTACGCGCTATATTTATGAAAATTTAGCGGCGGTAGATGCGTCAGGTGCGGTTGATTATACGATTCCAGGTTATATTACGTTAGCGCTTATATTTGTCTTATCAGCGATTGTATATAAACTAGGCTTCGCAAAAACATTACCGTTATGGCAAAATGCTATTATTTATATATTCCTATTTTTAGGATGTATTATGCTGACATTCTTCGCCTTTTTCCTCCCAATGGTGGAAGGGTTAATTGTTGCAGCGTTGATCTTAATCGTCTATAAATCGCGCTTATGGCGTGAGAAACGTGAAGAGCAAAAAGCTGTAGCAAAATAATTCAAAAAGCTCGAATCTCCTATCTTAAAGGAGATTCGAGCTTTTTTAGTAGCTTATGATAGAGCGTGGATTTTATAAAGATAAAAATATTCTAATAAACATACATTTCCTAAAATGCGACAGGTGAAATAGATTTCTATCAAGGCACCCTTTTAGGCGATTTTGCATAACCTACTCTAGATAAAAGACCCTATTATTTAGAGGAGGATAGTCGTGAAAAGATTCGTGAAATCTGGTTTTGTTGTGATGTTCACATTGATGTTACTTCTCGTTCTGTCAGCGTGCGGCGAGAAAGAACTGCAAGATGTGAAAGTTGGTGAGGTTACGCGCTCTATTTTTTATGCCCCTCAATATGTAGCAATTGAAAAAGGCTTTTTTGAAGAAGAAGGCTTGAATGTCGAGTTAACGACAATCCCTGGTGGCGATAAGACGATGACGGCTTTACTATCTGATGGCATCGATATCGCCCTTGTAGGCTCGGAAACATCGATTTATGTAACGGCGCAAGGGGCGAATGATCCGATTAAAAACTTTGCACAGCTTACGCAAACAGACGGGACATTTTTAGTAGCGCGTGAGAAAATAGAAAACTTTTCTTGGGAGATGTTAAAAGATTCTACTTTCTTAGGGCAGCGTAAAGGCGGTATGCCACAAATGGCGGGCGAATTCGTCTTAAAGAAACATGGCATTGACCCACACAATGACCTTGAACTGATTCAAAATGTAGATTTTGCTAATATTGCCTCTGCTTTTGCATCAGGTACGGGTGATTATGTTCAATTATTTGAACCAACAGCAAGTGTGTTTGAGAAAGAAGGAAGAGGGCATATTGTAGCGTCGTTCGGTACAGAATCCGGTCATTTACCATATACAACATTTATGACGAAAGCGAGCTTGATTGATAGTGATCCTGAAACGGTCGAGAAATTTACAAGAGCAATTAAAAAAGCCCAAGACTGGGTGTATGAAAATAGCGCGGAAGATGTAGCGAAAGCGATTCAACCATTCTTTGAGGATACAGATGTAGAGTTGATTGCAACGGTTGTAGAACGTTATAGAGCCCAAGAATCCTATGCAAAAGATCCAATTTTAGATGAAGGAGAATGGAATAATTTGCAAGACGTTATGGAAGAAGCGGGCGAGTTGCCAAGACGGATGGATTACAATGAGCTGGTGGATACTTCCTTTGCAGAGAAAGTAACGAAGTAATATGGAGTTTTTAACAGTTAACAATGTACATCATACGTATTTTTCAACTGAAACGGCGACAGAAGCATTACAAAATATTCACTTATCCATTCAAAAAGGTGAATTTATCTCTTTTTTAGGGCCTAGTGGATGCGGGAAGACGACGCTTTTATCGATTATTGCCGGTTTATTCCCTCCAACAACGGGAACGGTTTTAATTGAAGAACAACCCGTTTACGAAAATAATCACTTGTCAATCGGCTATATGTTGCAACAAGATTATTTATTCCCTTGGAAAACGATTGAAGAAAATATTGCATTAGGACTCACGCTTTTAAATAAAGAACAAGAACAAATACAAGAAATTACGTCCCGCTTATTAAAAATGATCGGCCTACCGCATATCAGGAAAAAATTTCCTCGAGAGCTTTCTGGTGGCATGAGGCAGCGGGTAGCATTAGCTAGAACGTTAGCAGTGGATCCGAAAATATTGCTATTAGATGAACCTTTTTCGGCACTTGACTATCAATCAAAATTAAAATTAGAAGATTTAGTGTCCGAAATGTTGAAGGCATTTGGCAAAACGGCTATCCTCGTCACACATGATATTGGTGAAGCGATTGCGATGAGTGATCGGATTTTTATCTTTTCAGCTCGTCCAGGAAGAGTATATAAAACATTTGAAGTACCGGAAGAGTTAAAACGTTTAACAACATTTAAAGCTCGTGCCCATCCAACCTACTCTACGCTATTCCAAATGATTTGGAAGGAGCTTGAAAGTCTTGAACACGGAAACACTTCACAATGAATATAAAAAATCATTAATAAAAGAAAAGCGATTGATTCGTTTTTTTCAACTTGTAATATTAATTGGTTTTATCGGTCTATGGGAGCTCGCTTCTAGATGGCAGTGGATTGATCAGCTCATTTTTAGTTCACCATTAAAAATTGGGGCATTATTTATCGATAAGATTTCCGATGGTACTTTATTTGCCCATATTGGTATTACATTATTTGAAACCGTATTGGGTTTTATTATCGGTACACTGCTCGGCACGATATTAGCAGCTATTCTTTGGTGGTCATCTTTTTTATCGAAAGTGCTAGATCCATATCTTGTCATACTCAATGCGATGCCAAAAGTAGCGCTAGGCCCTATTTTAATCGTAGCACTAGGACCGGGTATGACATCGATTATTACAATGGGGGCTATTATTTCCGTCATTATCTCAACGATTGTTATTTATACAGCTTTTAAAGGGGTAGACGGAAATTATTTGAAGGTGCTGCAAACGTTTAATGCAAGCAGGCTGCAAATGTTCAAAGAAGCCGTTCTACCTGCATCCTTTCCGACAATTATTTCAACATTAAAGGTAAATGTTGGGCTATCTTGGGTAGGGGTCATCGTTGGGGAATTTCTTGTCTCGAAACAGGGACTTGGTTATTTAATTATTTACGGCTTCCAAGTATTCAATTTCAATCTTGTCTTAATGTCACTTGTGATCATCGCTATTTTTGCAACAATTATGTATCAAGTGGTAGAGCTACTAGAAAAGAAATTAGTGAAGAATGGGTGAAGAAACCCTTGAGCATGCTCAAGGGTTTTTCGTATTTAAAATTCTTCATCAATCTTTGAAGAGGTGCGGTAAAATTTGAATTTGCCTGTTGCAATGCGTTGTTCTGTTTTTTCCGCAATTCGTTCGCTACATGGCTCACACATATACGTATGAATGGGCCGATTTCGTAATTTTTTTGCTAAAGGCAAATCATCTGATAGCTGGTGGATTGAATCACAAATGACGCATTTGACGCGCATGCTATTCCTCCTTATTGAACACGAATCGCGATAACCTCTTTAATAGGGTTGTCAACGTTTGAACCATCATCAAATAATAAGTGAACCGGACCACCATCTGTAATCGGTTTGCCATCTTGACTAAATTTGAAAATGATTGTTTTTGCTTCTTCAATGGAGAAGACATGTTCCTCCCCATTGGCGCATTCAAATACAATTTGTGTCGCTTCTGGTTTAATTTCTGCATTTTTTAGGAAAGGGCTAATTGCCATGCCAAATGTCCCTGTGAGCATCCCTTTACGGTCAAATTTACGTTCTGTTTTTAAGGTTGGCGGGAAAACAGCACCTTCCATAATTTCACGTGACCAGTGTGCACCAACATCGGCTAAATATTTTTCTTCTGTATTATCAGGTGCTTTTTCTGTGACAAAATAAGTTGTTAAATCAAGGCGGCGGTCATCAAAAATCCAAACGGTTGGATCCAGTGTTAGCGAATATGTAACCGCGCCTTTAATAGGAATGATTGAGTTCATCAAAAATCCTCCTTTTATAATATATCCTCATACAGTATAACGCCTTTTTTATAAAATAAGAAACATTTAAATGAAGTTTGCGTCTATATGCAAAGACACTTGCATTTTTATCCTTGAAAAGATAAACTTTATTAAGATAGAGTCGAAGAAATATCAGATAATGGGGGCGTCCTCATGGATACTAAATCACAAGCTTCCTTCCAGGAGAAAGCATTAGAGCAGTTACAAACAGATGCAGGTAAAATTGCTCGTTTAATTAAAGTACAAATGGATAATTTAACGATGCCACAATGTCCTTTATACGAAGAAGTGTTAGATACACAAATGTTTGGCTTATCGCGTGAAATTGACTTTGCCGTAAAGGTAGGTCTTATTGAGCGTGAACAAGGCAAGGACATTCTTGATGCTTTGGAAAAAGAGTTATCCTTACTGCATGATGCATATACAGACAAATAATAGAAAAAACTCAAACGCATGCGTAATGCGGTTTGAGTTTTTTTTCTAAAATGAGGGTTAAAATAATGAAAAAATATTTCGCAACATACTTCAGGAACTTTGATTATTTGTTATTTTTTACATACGTATTTTTATGTTTGTTCGGATTAGTCATGATTTATAGTGCGGGCATGATGGTGGGTATTATGTATGAGGATGGAACACCCGACTACTTTTATCGAAAGCAAGTAATCAATTTAGTCGTTGCTGCAGTTATATTTTGTATCGGTGCCTTTTTTCCTTACAAACATTACAGTAATAAATTCGTCATGCTTTTTGGTATGGCTATGATGGCAATTTTACTTGTTTGGTTAAATGTCGATGGATTTGGTCGTGAGGAAACAGGTTCACAAAGTTGGATTCGAGTGTTGGGGATGTCGTTCCAGCCTTCTGAATATGCAAAACTATTTATTATTTTATATATAGCAGGTTCTTTTTATAAAAAAAGTTTAAAAGAAAAATCCATTCAATATGTAAAACCTAATGATATCGGTTATCCGATTGCGATTTGGCTCATTATTTTATTGAGTGTCGGCTTAGAAACAGACTTAGGGGCATTCATTATTATTTTTATGATTGCTATTTCGGTTGTTTTTTTAAGTGGTATACGAGGAAAGTCATTATTTCGGTTCTTTACTGTATTAAGTGCATTCGGTGGCGTCCTGGCCGGTGCTTTAGCACTCTTTAAGCATGATTCTATTTTTAATGCTAGTCGATTAGGGCGATTACAAGTTTGGTCAAATCCGTTTGCATATGAACAAGGGTCTGGTTACCAAGTGATTAATGGGTATTTAGCGATTGGACAAGGTGGTTTAGAAGGGGTAGGACTTGGTCAATCCATTCAAAAGCTTGGTTATTTACCAGAACCACAAAATGACTTTATAATGGCAATTATTGCAGAAGAATTAGGTGTTCTTGGGGTAGCCATCGTGATTGGTGGTATTGGAATAATCGTTCTTCGCAGTTTCTATATGGCAATGACTACAAAAGATCCGCTAGCACGTATGATTGCAGGTGGAATTGGTAGTTGGATTGGGTTTCAAACCTTTGTAAATCTAGGGGGTGTATCGGGAGTAATCCCGTTAACCGGAGTAACGCTACCTTTTATAAGCTACGGCGGTACTTCTATATTGATGCTTTCTTTAGCGATGGGCATTTTAATGAATGTCTCTATGTACTATAAGAAAGATAAAAAAAAGCTATTATAGGGGGTTGAGGAGAAATGACACACATTCACAAAGTGTTGGTCGCAAACCGAGGGGAGATTGCCATCCGTATTTTCAGAGCGTGTACGGAACTAAAGTTGAAAACGGTGGCTATTTATTCGCGTGAGGATAGCGGTGCCTTTCATCGTTACAAAGCGGATGAAGCGTATATTGTAGGAGTAGGAAAAAAGCCGATTGATGCTTATTTAGACATTGAAGGAATTTTGGCGATTGCAAAGGATGCTGGTGTGGATGCGATTCATCCAGGGTATGGCTTTTTATCTGAAAATGTGGAGTTTGCACGCCGCTGTGAAGAAGAAGGTATTTTGTTCATCGGGCCCACATCTAAGCATCTCGACATGTTTGGCGACAAAGTAAAAGCGCGTGAACAAGCGATTTTAGCAGACATTCCTGTCATTCCAGGTACAGACGGTCCAGTAGCAAGTTTGGAAGAGGTCGCGGCATTTGGTGAGGCGTATGGCTATCCAATTATGATTAAAGCAGCACTTGGTGGTGGTGGCCGTGGGATGCGCCTCGTGCAAACGAAAGAAGAACTTGCTTCTTCCTATGAACGGGCTAAATCAGAGGCAAAGGCAGCATTTGGTTCAGATGAGGTGTATGTTGAAAAGGCGATTGTAAAACCAAAACATATTGAAGTGCAAATTATTGGTGATACAGCAGGAAACATTGTGCATTTATATGAGCGCGATTGTTCCATTCAACGACGTCATCAAAAGGTTGTTGAAATTGCACCATCGAATTCAATTTCAACACAACTGCGTAATCGAATTTGTGATGCGGCTGTAAAGCTCATGAAAAATGTAGGCTATGTGAATGCAGGCACAGTAGAGTTTTTAGTAGCTGGCGATCATTTCTACTTTATCGAAGTGAATCCGCGTATTCAAGTAGAACATACGATTACGGAAATGATTACGGGTGTAGATATCGTGCATGCGCAAATTAAAGTTGCAGCTGGTTATATCCTTCATTCACCTGAAATTAATATTCCGGCACAACAAGAAATCCCACTATTCGGATATGCGATTCAATCACGTGTGACGACGGAAGATCCGAAAAATGATTTTATGCCGGATACAGGAAAGTTAATGGTGTATCGTTCAAGTGGTGGCTTTGGCGTTCGCCTAGATGCGGGTAATGGATTCCAAGGCGCGGTTGTCACACCTTATTATGACTCGCTACTTGTCAAAATTTCGACTTGGGGTATGACGTTTAATGAGGCCGCAGCGAAGATGAGCCGAAATTTAAGTGAATTCCGTATTCGAGGTGTCAAAACGAATATTCCGTTTTTAGAAAATGTTGTATTACATGAAAAATTTTTAACAGGAACATTCGATACAAGCTTTATTGATTCAACACCTGAATTATTTGTGTTCCCAGTACGAAAAGACCGAGGTACAAAGCTGCTTAGCTATATTGGAAATGTTACATTAAACGGCTTCCCAGGTGTAGAAAAACAAGCAAAGCCTATTTTTACGCAACCAGAGCAACCGAAAATTGATTTGCTCACACCGCCACCACTAGGTACAAAGCAAATTTTAGATGAGCGCGGTGCGGATGGGTTAGTGGAATGGATTAAAGCGCAAGAGGATGTGCTATTAACGGATACGACATTCCGTGATGCGCATCAATCACTTCTAGCAACACGTGTGCGCTCGCAAGATATGTTCCAAATCGCAGATGCAACAAGTCGTCTCATGCACAATTACTTCTCGCTTGAAATGTGGGGAGGGGCTACATTCGATGTAGCGTACCGTTTTTTAAAAGAAGATCCGTGGGCACGTCTTGAAAAACTACGTCAACAAGTGCCGAATGTACTGTTCCAAATGTTATTGCGTGGTGCCAATGCAGTTGGTTATACAAACTATCCAGATAATTTAATTCGGGCATTCATTCAGGAATCAGCAGCATCTGGTATTGATGTATTCCGTATTTTTGATTCACTCAACTGGATCAAAGGAATGGAAGTAGCGATTGATGAAGTGCGTAACACAGGGAAGGTTGCAGAAGCAGCCATTTGTTATACGGGCGATCTTTTAGATGATACACGTGCGAAATATACAGTACAGTACTATAAAGAGATGGCACGTGCGTTAGAAAATACAGGTGCACATATTTTAGCGATTAAAGATATGGCGGGACTTTTAAAACCAGAAGCCGCGTATCGTTTAATCTCCGAATTAAAAGAGGCAACAAGCTTACCAATTCACTTGCATACGCATGATACAAGCGGTAACGGGATTTACTTATATGCCAAAGCGATTGAAGCAGGGGTCGACATTATTGATACGGCACTCGGTTCAATGGCGGGCTTAACATCACAACCAAGTGCAAACTCGCTCTACTATGCGATGAAAGGAAGCGAGCGTCAAGTACGAGCGGACATTGCGTCACTTGAAAAGCTTTCTTACTACTGGGAAGATGTGCGTAAATACTATGTGGACTTTGAAAGTGGCATGAATGCACCTCATTCGGAAATTTACGTACACGAAATGCCAGGCGGTCAATACAGCAACTTGCAGCAACAAGCAAAAGCAGTAGGACTTGGCGACCGTTGGGATGAAGTCAAAACGATGTATTCACGTGTCAATATGATGTTTGGGGATATCGTGAAAGTGACACCGTCTTCGAAAGTAGTAGGCGATATGGCATTATTTATGGTGCAAAATAACCTAGATGAAGACAATATTGATGAGCGTGGACAAACGTTGGATTTCCCAGATTCGGTCATCGAATTTTTCCAAGGCTATTTAGGTCAACCACATGGTGGTTTCCCAGAAAAACTACAACAAGTAGTGTTAAAAGATCGTGAAGCGATTACCGTGCGTCCAGGAGAATTACTTGCACCTGTTGACTTTGAGCAATTAGCGAAAGACTTAGCGGAAAAAATAGGGCGTGATGTGACAAATAAAGACGTGCTTGCCTATGCATTATATCCGAAAGTATTTGAGGAGTATGCTAAAACTGTCGATTTATTTGGTGACATTTCAGTGCTCGATACGCCGACATTTTTATATGGCTTAAAGCTAGGAGAAGAAATTGAGGTAGAAATCGAGAAAGGCAAAACGTTAATTGTGAAGTTGGTGTCAATTGGTGAACCGCAACATGACGGTACGCGCGTTATGTACTTCGAGTTAAACGGCCAATCACGTGAACTGGTGATTCAAGATATGACGGTAGAAGTCGATGGCAGTATTGCATTAAAAGCAGATCCGTCCAATCCAAATCAAATCGGTGCGACAATGCCAGGGACAGTGCTCAAAGTTGTTGTATCCAAAGGGAGTTCAGTAAAGCGTGGCGACCACTTGTTGATTACTGAAGCGATGAAGATGGAAACGACTGTACAAGCACCAAAAGATGGGATTGTCAAAGAAGTATATGCTTCAGCAGGAGATGCCATTTCCACAGGCGACCTATTAATTGAATTAACATAAAAAATAAGAGTACGAGGTTTCAAACCTCGTACTCTTATTTTAATTTTTCGTTTTGATTGCTGCGATAGACAAGTAAAATCATATAGCAGAACAAGCCAAATAATAATGAAATAAACAAAGAGTGTAATAGTGATACAGTCAAATTCAATTTTGTTAAAACGACTAACATGCCGGCTAATACTTGTAGTATGACAATAATGAATGCGATAATCCAGCCCCAGTAAATCACGCGCTGCTCTTTGTAGTTTTTCACGACATGGAGTGTAATGTACAGTATCCAAATAAAGATGAGTAATACAGCAAATCTGTGCCCCATTTGAACCCACTCATACATATTGTATGGCAATGCAAATGGCTGATCATTGCGACAGAACGGCCAATCTGGACAAACTAAGCTTGAGTCTGTGTGACGTACAAGTGCCCCCGTATACACGACGATATAAGAATAGATTGTAACCCCGATAATATGCCATTTTAATTTAGGTGCAATGAATACTTGGTCTGCATCAAACTTTGTATCTACTTCAAATACTATTAAAGAAAGTAATAGCACGGCAGCAAATGAGATTAGAGAAATACCGAAGTGCAATGCTAAAATGAAATCCCCTTGCCCCCATAATACTTGTGCAGCGCCAATCAGCGCTTGTGCAACAAGAAAGAAAATGGCGTTAAAGCCTAAAAACTTTACTTCTTTAATATGACCTAATTTGCGCCAAGTCCAAAAAACTAAAGCAACGATGAAAATGGATACGGAACCTGTTACTAGTCGGTGTGAAAATTCAATTAATACTTCTGTTGTAATTTCTTTAGGGATAAGAGATCCGTTACAGTCCGGCCAATTTCGTCCGCAACCTAAACCACTATCGGTTTTAGTAACGAGCGCCCCCCCTAAAAGGATCAGCAGCATGCCTAATGTTGCTGCTACAGCTAGCCATTTCAAATATTTACTATGTTGCATTATAATGTGCCACCTACTTCTAATATCAACATCGCTCTTAAAAAGCGTCTCTAGTTTTAGATGATAGCGAATAAAGTAGCAAAAGACAACTTCTAACGAGAATCCGTTTTTAGATACGATTTCCATTTCACAAATTGTTCATAAATTCGTACCCTAACTTTCACAAATGATAGTAGAAAATGGATTACTATATATATGTTGTTTTCTCGCGGATTCGCTTCATTCCGATTTCATGAAACTTTCACCGAAATTTCACCAAACGTCTAGAAATCATAGACAAATTTCGATATAGTTAATGATAGCGGAATATGCTTACAAAAATGAAAGGAATGGTAACTTTTAGGGAAGTTGTATACTGAATTGGAAAAGCCATCAGATGTAAAGGAATTATTTGCATTCATAAAGATTGAAAGCGGCTATTCTAATTTAGTGGTACTTTTCACATTGAGTGGAATGTTTGTCTTTTAAACAAGTTCTCTATTCATTTGCAGTGTACATATTGAATATGGGATACTCACCACTCATTCACGTGTTGCCGGTCCTTAATAATTTGTAAGTGAATTTTTTTGATCTATGGCATTACTTGGTGCCAGCATGTGGGGACTAGTTAGAGACATAATCTTTGAGGCGTTCAGCTGAGAAAATTAAATGAATAGTTATTTCATAATTATTCAATGCTTGTATTGGAAAAGATCGAAATTAGACAAACTTTGTTCATGAACTAGATAGCCGGATGAAGTATGTACTATTAACACGATCTGTTCAATGATAAGCTAGTGTTAGGGATTCTTTCTTGGATGATAAGAATTCATATAGAACTAAACCATAGTCCTGGTTACACATGAAAATACAACAAAGAAAGAGAGGTTTTATTAAGCTATGATGAAAGGGCTTAAAAAATGGCGTCTATTCTCGCTGTTAGCAGTAATGACTGTCTTCCTTTCAGCTTGTGGTGAAGAATATATTTCGACACTTACACCAGCTGGTCCAGTTGGTCAAGAACAGCTGAATATTTTATTACTTGCAACTGCGATTATGACGTTAGTAGTTGTCATTGTTTCTGTTATCTATTTACTTGCTTTCGTTAAGTTCCGCCGTTCAAAAGTAGGCGAAAATTATATGCCTAAACAAGTAGAAGGTAGCCATACTCTTGAAGTAATTTGGACAGTAATTCCAATTATATTACTGTTAATCTTATCTGTTCCTACACTTACAGCTACTTATAAATTTGCAAATGTTGCTGCAATGGATGAAGTAGATGAAGAAGGAAACAAAACAGCACTTACTGTAAACGTAACTGCAAAATTATATTGGTGGGAGTTTGAATATCCAGATTTAGGAATTATTACAGCGCAAGAGCTTGTTGTTCCAACTGGTGAAAAAGTATACTTCAACCTAATCGCTGCTGATGTTAAGCACTCTTTCTGGATTCCAGCAGTCGGCGGTAAAATGGATACAAACGTAGATAATTTAAACAAATTCTATTTACAATTCGACAAAGAGTCTGAAGGCTTAAAAGATGGCGTATTCTATGGTAAATGTGCTGAGCTTTGCGGTCCTTCACATGCTTTAATGGACTTCAAAGTTAAAACATTAGAGCCTGCTGCATTTGATGCATGGGTAGCTGCTATGAAAGCGACTGAAGGGAATACAGCGGATGCTAACTCAACAAATGCTGGGGAAGCAGCATTCGCAAAAAGCTGTTTAGGCTGTCACGCAGTATCAGGTGTATCTGGTGCTGGTGTTGGACCGAACTTAGCGGCATTCGGTGACCGTAACCGCGTAGCTGGTTTCATGGATCACACTGTAGAAGAAACAACAAACTGGATTGTGGATCCAGAGTTCTACAAACCAGGCAACTTAATGACTGGTAAATACAATGTTTCAGAAGAAGAAGCGAAAGCTATTGCTGAGTACTTAATGACATTAAAAGTAGAAGATTAATTTCACACTTAGACAGAAACTTTGAAGGAGGTTAAAGTTGTGAGCTCTGTGGCAAAGAAAAAGGGCTTAGGAGGACACATCTGGGATTATTTAACGACTGTCGATCATAAAAAGATTGCCATTCTTTATTTAGTTGCTGGTACATTGTTCTTCGCAATCGCTGGTTTTGAAGCGCTACTTATACGTATTCAATTAATGATTCCTAACAACGATTTCATTTCAGCGGGCCTATTTAACGAATTATTAACAATGCACGGTACGACGATGCTATTCTTAGCAGCGACACCGTTACTATTTGCATTTATGAATGCGATCGTTCCGCTTCAAATTGGGGCACGTGACGTAGCATTCCCGTTCTTAAACTCACTAGGATTCTGGTTATTCTTCCTTGGTGCAGTATTCCTTCACCTGTCATTCTTTATGGGTGGAGCTCCTGATGCAGGGTGGACTTCTTATGCATCATTATCTTTATATTCACCTGGTCATGGTATTGACTTCTATGTATTAGGTTTACAAATTTCTGGTGCGGGTACATTAATTTCGGGTATCAACTTCATCGTAACGATTATTACGATGCGTGCACCTGGTATGACGTTCATGCGTATGCCACTATTCACTTGGACTACACTAGTTTCAAGTACATTAATTTTATTCGCATTCCCTCCATTAACAGTTGGTTTATTCTTAATGTTAGTGGACCGTATGTTCGGAGCTAACTTCTTCGACCATACAATGGGTGGTAACACGATTGTTTGGGAGCACTTATTCTGGATCTTCGGTCACCCTGAAGTATATATTTTAGTATTACCTGCGTTCGGTTTATTCTCTGAAATTATTCCGGTATTCGCTCGTAAACGTTTATTCGGATACTCTTCAATGGTATTCGCAACAATTTTAATCGGTTTCTTAGGGTTCATGGTATGGGCTCACCACATGTTCACAACAGGTTTAGGTGCAACTGCCAACGCAATCTTCGCGGTAGCAACAATGGCAATCGCTGTACCAACTGGTATGAAAGTATTCAACTGGATCTTAACTATTTGGGGCGGATCTATTAAAGTTACAGTACCAATGCTTTATGCACTTGGTTTCATCCCGTCATTCGTTGCGGGTGGTGTGACAGGGGTAATGCAGGCAACTGCTCCACTTGACTACCAATTACACGATTCTTACTTTATCGTAGCTCACTTCCACTACGTAATCGTAGGTGGTATCGTAACTGCGTTATTCGGTTCAGCTCACTTCTACTGGCCGATTATGTTTAACCGTACGTTAAATGAAAAACTAGGGGTACTTACTTTCTGGGTATTCTTCATTGGTTTCCACTTAACGTTCTTCTTACAGCATTTCTTAGGTTTAATGGGTATGCCACGTCGTGTATTCACATACATGGGCGATCAAGGTTGGGATTCATTCAACATGATTTCAACAGTTGGTGCATTAATGATGGGTGTTGGTGTAATCCTATTAGTAATTAACGTATTATTATCAATTAAATCAGCACCAGTTAACCGTCGTGACTACTGGGGCGATGGTCGTTCACTTGAATGGGCGCTTGAAACACCGCTTCCATTCTACAACTTCAAACAAACGCCACTTGTTCGTGGATACGATCCATATTGGATTGAAAAGGAAGAAGGCAACAAAGAGGGTATGGTGTATGCTGAGCCACTAGGCGATATTCACATGCCAAATAACTCAATTTTACCTTTATTAATGTCAATCGGTATGTTCGTTGCTGCATTCGGTGCTCTTTATAGTCCATGGGGTGACCAAGCGATTGCAGGTACTGCTGAAAGTGTTTCACCAGCTGCATCATTAGCATTAATGATCGGTGGTTTAGGTTTAACAGTTGCTTGTATGATTACTCGTTCATTCAAAGACGATTTAGGCTACCATGTGCATAAAGCAGAAGTGGAACAAATCGAGCGTGAACTTGCTGAATACCGTGCTAAAGGGGGTAAAAAATAATGGATATCAATCATAAATTTACTCCACAAAGCTGGCCTCAGCACGCTGAGCAAGCGACTATGGAAGGTAAAAACAAATTCGTAGGTTTCTGGATTTTCCTTTCGTGTGAGGTTGTACTTTTCGCTTCATTATTTGCAACATACTTAGCGCTTAAAGACCAAGGTCCAGCTGGTATGGAGTTCTCTGCTAAAGGTCTTTATGAGTTACCATTAGCATTTATCATGACGATGTTATTATTAACATCTTCATTAACTTCTGTGTACGCGATGTACCACATGAAAAACTATAACTTCAAAGGTGTTCAGACTTGGATGGCAATTACTGTTCTTTTAGGTCTTGGCTTCTTAGGGTTAGAAATTTATGAGTTCCAACACTATGTACACATTGGTTTTGGTTATACGCAATCAGCGTTCTCTTCAGCGTTCTTCACGCTTGTAGGTACGCACGGTTTACACGTTATCATCGGTTTAGTTTGGATTACTGGTCTACTAATCCGTAATGCTAATCGTGGTCTTAACTTATACAACGCACCGAAGTACTTCATCGCTTCACTTTACTGGCACTTCATTGACGTTGTTTGGGTATTCATCTTTACAGTAGTTTACTTGATGGGAGTGTTAGGATAATATGGCACACGATACTCATTTTGAAACTCGTTCTCAGGCACAGTATGAATACGATCGCGTTCAAAACTCAAAAAAAATGCGTAAGCAAGTAACGCAGTTCGCGATTATGATCCTGCTAACATTTGTTGCATTCTCAGCAGTTGTAGCAGACTTTGCTCCAAACTTCATTAAACCGTTAGTATTATTACTAGCAGGTATTCAAGTAGTACAACAGCTTTATTCTTTCATGCATATGGAAGAAAAAGATGCTCCGCACATGGGTGTTATTCAATTCTTCATGTGGGGCGGCGGATTTATCGCCTTTACGTTCTTCGTAGCGTTCTTAACAATTATTTGGTGGTAATTCCATTGAAAACGTCTCTAGCATTTGCTAGAGGCGTTTTTTTATGTGTTTAATCATATGCAATATCGGTTAGTGCAAATACTCAAAGAGATAATTAATTAAAAAAATACAAAAACCTAGTTGACTAATAGGTAATGTATAGTATACTTCATTATAAGAGTATTCATTAAGTGAAAACAAAATGATTACCTTTTTCAATGGATGAACTGAAAATAGAGCTGACTAGTCAACTAGAGGCGTTTTAATGCAGGCTTTGGCCATGCATTAGAGCGCCTTTTTATTTTAGTAGGGGGGAAATGGATTGTTAACGTATGAGAATTGGCAAAAGCCAGATATTGAATTTGAACAAGATGACACGTATAAAGGGGCATTGCAAGTTCTGAAATGGGCGTATGAACATTACAATGAGGAAATTGTATATGCATGTAGCTTCGGGATTGAGGGGATTGTACTAATCGACTTAATTTCGAAAGTGAAGCCAGATGCACAAATTGTTTTTTTAGATACAGATGTCCACTTTAAAGAAACATATGAAACGATTGAACGTGTGAAAGAAAAATATCCACAGTTGCAAATTGACATGAAAAAGCCAACATTATCACTTGAAGAACAGGCAGAACAATATGGTCCTGCACTTTGGGAAAGAGAGCCCAATCAGTGCTGTCATATTCGTAAACTAGTTCCTTTAAATGAAACATTGACTGCTTCAAAAGCTTGGATTTCAGGGTTACGCCGTGAGCAATCTGAAACACGAGCAAATATTGAATACATTAATATCGATGACCGTTTTAAATCCGTTAAAGTATGTCCACTTATTTATTGGACATGGAAAGATGTATGGCGATATGTGTCAAAGCACAATTTACCATACAATCCGCTTCATGATAAAGGGTATCCAAGCATTGGCTGTGAAACATGTACGAAGCCTGCTTTCACGATGGAAGATTTACGATCAGGTCGCTGGGCAGGTAATGGGAAAACGGAGTGCGGCTTGCACGGATAAAGGGGGACTTACATGCTAGAATACATTGCCATTGCCATTGCCTTATTTTTTGCAGCAAATATTGGTGCAAGTGGAGCTGCAGCTTCTATGGGGGTGGCATATGGCTCAGGCGCAATAAAAAATGCTAAATTTGCCCTTCTGCTTTGTGGAATTGGTGTTATAGCCGGTGCCGTATTAGGAGGGGGAGAAGTTGTTAAAACAATTAGTGGCGGCATTATTCCCGAAAGCATTATTACAGTAAAGTTAGTCATCATTATTTTATTAGCTGCCACAAGTACATTGTTTATTGCAAATTTAATGGGGATTCCGTTATCCACCAGCGAAGTAACAGTAGGTTCCATTGTCGGTGTCGGTGTCGCGTACCAAGTGCTTTATATAGAGAAGTTGTTATATATTATGGCATTTTGGTTTATCGTACCGATCATTGCATTTTTACTATTATTGATAGGAGGGAAAATTCTTTATCATTTTCAGCAAAAAGGTTATTTGAAAGATCGCCCGTTATTTACATTTTTACTTATTATCGCCGGCTTTTTTGAAGCTTTTTCAGCAGGTATGAATAATGTGGCGAACGCTGTTGGTCCCCTTGTTGGTGCAAATATGATGACAATCACTGAAGGTGTTTGGATTGGCGGGGTTTTTGTTGCCTTTGGTGCACTTTTTCTAGGAAGACGTGTCCTTGAAACGAATGGAAAAAAGATTACAAGATATGAAAAAACAGAAGGCATTTTAATTTCGAGTACAGGTGCATTATTAGTAGGGATTAGTTCTATTTTTGGTTTACCGGTCCCGCTAACACAAGTTACGTCTTCAGGTATCATTGGATTAGGCGTTGCTAAAAACGGTGCCAAAGTGTTTGATAAAAATATTGTTAAAAAAATTTTACGAATTTGGATTGTATCTCCGCTGTTTTCGTTAGCGATATCCTATATGTTGGTCAAAGTATTTATCGAAAGTGATTATTATTCAATGATTGTACTTGTAAGTGTAGCAATCGCGATTATGGGTGCTTTTAGTTTAATGCAAATTGTACGAGAAGAGGAACAAACCTTCAACGACGAAGGGTCAGGTATTTAAACTGAGTAATTAAATTGGAATAATTGGAGGAAGTATAATGAGTTTACAAGCACATGGTGGGGAGTTAATTAATACGTATCGTCCAGATACAGATGTTTCAGCAATTCAAAAGGAAATTCAATTAGATGCAATCGCGTTAAGTGATTTAGAGTTAATCGGGATAGGAGCGTATAGTCCATTAGATGGTTTTTTAAATCAAGCCGATTATGAATCTGTTGTAAAAAATATGCGTTTAGCGAATGGCATAGTGTGGAGTATCCCAATTACATTGCCAGTAGAACCGGCAGTTGCTGCGACATTGCACCGCGGGGAACAAGTGAAACTTATTTTTAATGGAGAAGTTTACGGTACATTAACAGTTGGAGATATTTATGAACCGAATAAGCAGCAAGAGGCAAAATATGTGTACGGAACGGAAGAATTAGCACATCCAGGGGTAGCGAAATTAGTTGAGCGTCCAAATGTTTATGTAGGCGGCGCCGTTACATTAATTAAGAAAGCTGAGAAACCATTCCCAGCTCATACATTTGAGCCTACGGAAACACGGGCACTTTTTGCTGAAAAAGGCTGGAAAACAATCGTGGGATTCCAAACTCGTAACCCTGTGCATCGTGCCCATGAGTATATTCAAAAAGTAGCGCTTGAAATTGTGGATGGGCTATTTTTAAATCCGCTTGTAGGTGAGACGAAATCAGATGATATTTCAGCAACTATTCGTATGGAAAGTTATGAAGTCCTGCTTGAAAAATATTATCCGAAAGAGCGTGTGCAACTAGGGGTATTTTTAGCAGCCATGCGTTATGCAGGCCCTCGTGAGGCGATTTTCCACGCTCTAGTACGGAAAAATTACGGTTGTACACACTTTATTGTTGGACGCGATCATGCGGGTGTTGGTGATTATTACGGCACATATGATGCACAAAAATTATTTGATTTATTTGAGCCAGAAGAGATTGGTATTACACCGTTAAAGTTTGAGCATAGTTTCTACTGCAGTGAATGTGAAGGAATGGCCACAACGAAAACATGTGCGCATGGTCCAGAAGCACGCGTTATTTTATCTGGCACAAAAGTACGCGAAATGCTACGAGCAGGTGAAATTCCGCCAAGTACATTTAGCCGTAAAGAAGTCATTGAAGTGTTAATTCGTGGATTACGAGAAGAAGCGACGGTATAGGAGGATATAGAGATGAGCACAAATATCTTATGGCATGAGGCATCTATTTTAAAACAAGAGCGCCGTGAACAAAATAGCCATTCCAGTTTTATTTTATGGTTTACAGGTCTTTCGGCATCAGGAAAGTCTAGTATTGCCAATGCATTTGCTCGCAAGTTGTTTGAGGATAATAAGCAAGTGTTTGTGTTAGACGGAGATAATATTCGCCATGGTTTAAATAATGATTTAGGATTTGATGAAGTAAGCCGTAAAGAAAATATTCGTCGCATTGGCGAAGTGTCAAAACTTTTCGTTGAAAGCGGACAAATTGTGTTAACGGCATTTATTTCTCCCTATCGCGAAGATCGTCAGGTTGTTCGTGCTTTAGTAGAAGACGACGAGTTTATTGAGGTATATGTAAAAGCCTCGGTTGACGCCTGTGAAAAGCGTGATCCGAAAGGGCTTTATAAAAAAGCGCGTAACAATGAAATCCCAAACTTTACAGGCATTAGTGCGCCGTATGAAGAGCCGTTACATCCGGAAATTGTCCTAGATTCTGAACATAACTCTATCGAACAATGTGTACAACAACTGCATGCATTTTTAATTGAAAAAGGATTAATCTAAATAGTGAAGGGGGTGTCCAGAAAGTGAAAGCTTTCTAGACATCCCCTTCTTGATTAATATCTACTAAGAAATATTATGCTATTATCCTCGTCGCAAAGGAACCGTCTTAAAATATTTTTTCAGACGGCTCTTTTTTCGTTGATTAAGAAATGATAAGTGTCACATTATGAAATAACAATCATTTAAAAAAGTATATACATCTAGGCAAAATTGTCATTCCCTCACGACGCTTCGACTCTCTCCTACGTATGGTAAGTACATTTGTCGAGGATAAGCAGCACTTTTGTTCTTGCGTATTTCTCAACATTCCCTCATAATGCAATTGTCATACTATGTTCATTGAAGTCTCTAAAAACGACATTTATAATAGAGATATTGAAGTTTAAAGGAGCGCGATTTTATGCCACTTAGTATATTTGGTTTTCAAGCGTTATGGAGCCCTTATTTAATCGGGGTCATCGCATTTTTAACAGTCGTTTACTTTTTAACAACTGTTACATGGAGAAAAGATTTTAAAGTAAGCGAGCCTTTAAAGAAAAGCGAAGCCATTTATTTTATTCTAGCGATGATTATATTATATATCATTAAAGGATCTCCAATTGATTTATTAGGTCATATTATGTTTACGATGCATATGGTGCAAATGGCATTCTTATTATTATTAGTACCTATTTTCATCATTAAAGGTATCCCGTGGTGGGTATGGAAAGTCGTTGTAGAAGCGCCCGTTGTACGTACGATATTTAAAATCTTTACACAACCACTTGTTGCGATTTTTATCTTTATTGCGATGTTTAGCTTTTACCATATTCCATCCGTTTTTGATGCCATTAAATTAGATATGACGCTACATGGCATCTATACATTCGTCTTATTTATTACAGCTTTATTTATGTATTGGCCATTATTAAATCAAGTAGATGGACAACATAAGATGAAAAATATTAATAAGCTGGCATATATTGCAGGAAATGCGGTATTAATTACACCAGCTTGTGCCTTAATTATTTTTGCGTCACACCCGATGTATGCAACTTATACAGAGGCAGACGCATGGCTACAAGCGATGGAGCTATGTGTGCCTGTTGATACATTAGCTGGTCTTAATTTATCAGGTCCTGAGCTATTTTCTAATATGGACCCAGTAAGTGATCAACAAGTGGGCGGCGTCATGATGAAAATCATTCAAGAAATTATTTTTGGTGTGATTTTAGCGCGCATTTTCCGTCAATGGTGGGTGAGTGAACGTGGTAGCCAACAGGAAATCAATGAAAAGGCATTACGTGATTTCCAACAAAATCGCACAAATTATAATTAATTAGATAGGAATAGGAGAATAGGAAATGAGTGTACCAATTTTACCAACTATTAGTACATCATTCATCGTGCTGAGTGCTATTTTAGTAGCGATTGGATGGGGCTTAATCGCAAAAAGAAAAATCGAAGCGCATAGAAAGGTAATGTATGCTGCTGGTGTTGCGGCAACTATTTTCTTTATCATTTATGCTTCACGTACAGTATTTATTGGAAATACAGCGTTTGGTGGTCCAGAGGAGTTAAAAGGCTACTATACGTTCTTCTTAATTTTCCATATTACACTTGCAACAGTGGGAGCTGTTTTCGGTATTACGAGTCTTTGGTCAGGCTATAAAAACAATTTAAAATTACATCGTAAAATTGGACCGATTTCAAGTATTATTTGGTTCTTTACAGCAATCACAGGTGTAATGGTCTATTTATTATTATATGTAATTTATGAAGGCGGCGAAACGACGTCTGTGATTAAAGCAATTTTAGGTTTTTAAGTATGTAGGCTTCTATGTGTAATGCATAGGAGCTTTTTCATGTAAAGAAAAAAGGCAACCAGCTTTGGTTGCCTATCACTCATTATTTCGCTTCAAAACCATATTGTGCAAGATCTTTTGCAACAGCTGTAAAAATCTGCTCACAATCTTTCACAAGGTGAGCTGGGAATGTCTCGTCATTATATTCTACACCATGTGGGTAGTAGTATTTACCAAGAGCAGGTTTTAAAATTTTTAAAGTTGCATCGTGAGCACCTACATCGCCAGAAATCGCTTCACAGAAAACGCGTAAGTAGAAGCGACCTTCACGAATGTCGAAACGGCGGTCAAATGTCATGCGATCATAGTCCCACTCGCCATAACATTCTAAGCCATGATTTTTTAAGATGTTTGTAAGAAAGTCTTGATCAACAACAATGTTTTCAATTTTTGTATTTTCAAAATACATTGTAATATCCTCCTTTAGCAAATCGTACATATTTTATACGCTCTGTTTTTAATAATAGAGCAAATTTACAGATGTTGCAATGACAACATTGTGTCAAGCTTGGCTGAATTGATATAATTATAGAGAATCATTTATAGTAAAAGGAGGGAAATTTATGAAGGCACTATTTCGTATTTTAATCATTTCGAGCTTTTTAGGCATTATTTTTTACTATTCAAATATAGAAGAACAAAATGTTCCGTTAGAAGGACCGAATGCAGTGCAACAAGCGATCCCTTCTGAGCAGTACATAAATGATTACAATGAAGCATTATCAAGACCTGAGACAGGTATTTCGACAATGATTGGTCAGCCTTCGGAAATAGTATTGGAAAACTACGGGGAACCTAATAGGATAGATCGTTCTGCATTTGGTTATGAATGGTGGGTATATAATCGAGATGCTACGATCATGTTTGGAATTGAGCAAGGGCAAATAACACAAGTATATACGAATGCGGAAAATATCGACGTTAGTCCATATTATATTGGACAATCGGTTGAAGATGTTTATCGTATGACGATCGTAGATGCAGAAGTATCTGTTGCAATTGATGAGAATGTTTTCATCTTTACGATGAGTGAAGATGATACGAAAAATCGTTTATTGGCAAAGTTCGATACAATATACGCGCAGCTATACATAGATGAAGAACGAGGCATATTAGCAGGGATTCGGTATATGAACGGGAAAACGCTCGTACAGCATCAGCCTTACGAAATGCAATTTACGGGAGAATTAGTAGAGAAGCAAACGCCATCTTCATTTTTACAATTTGAACTGAATCGCACAATGGCAAAACAACTATTTGAATTGACGAATGTATATAGACAAAAGTACGACCTAGAACCGCTATTGACGTTTAATGAGTTAAATACGACGGCAATGGCGCATAGTGAAGACATGTTTCTTCAAAATTATATGTCACATGAGTCACCTACATATGGGTCACTACAACAGCGGCTAAAAGATAGTAACATTGTATATGAAAAGGCGAATGAAAATGTTGCGATGGCTTATTATGATGCCATTGAAGCGGTGCATGGCTTATTAAATTCGCCAAATCATCGCGAAACAATGTTGAATGATGAATACACGCATGTGGGAACAGGTGTGTATTATAATTACTATACTCAAATATTTCTTAAGCAAGTAGTACAAGAAGAAAGTGAAACGGAATAACTGTTGAAAGTGTAAACAAGGGCATTTTGCGCCATGTTTGCACTTTTTTAATTACCATAAAACATGAATATGAACGTCTTGTACATTCGTCATGTATGTTATAAAGCGATGGCTTTTTTGTGTCAAATTTTGTGCGCCCACATACTGTAGAGCAGGAGGGTGTAACGTGCAATTAGCAGAGTTATTAAAAGATTGGCCGTGCACTGTAAAAGGCTCAATTCGAGAAGAGGTTTTTCGTTTAGAAGATGTCGTGGATGAAGTGCGACCAGGGGATTTGTTTATCGCACGTAAAGGAAAAAAACATGATAGTAAAAAATGGATCCAAAAGGCGATTGAGTCAGGTGCAAAGGCGATCGTTGTGGACGATGAAGTGTTTTTTGATGGGTGTGTTAGCGATATCCCATTCGTTTGGGTGCCTAATATATTACAATTCAGTGCCTATGCCAGTGCAAAACTATGCGGCTTTCCTTCTGAAGCACTGACAATCATTGCGATTACAGGTACGAATGGCAAAACAACGGTTAGTCACTTGATAGGACAGTTATTGCAAAAAATGAATAAACGTGTATTAGTAATTGGTACAAATGGCGTCTATCTAAATGGTACGTTATTTAGTACAAATATAGAACAGTTAACGACATTGCAACCAAAACATTTACATCCAATATTACTTGAAGCTGTTCGAAAAAATGTACAGTATGTTGTAATGGAAGCTTCATCAATGGGCTTGGCTACACATCGACTGGATGAATGCGATATTGATATTGGTGTTTTTCTGAATTTAGGGGAAGACCATTTAGAAGATCATGGCTCGTTTGAACAGTATAAGTTGGCGAAGCAGCGCCTAGCAGGACTGAGTAAAAAAATCGTATTAAATGGAGACGATTCTTTTTGTCGAGGGGTGGGCGTACTGGCGAAGCGTGAGAAACGCTACTTTGGCATAAAGGGTCGAGTGGATGTTTTATTGCAATTATTGGCGGAAGGAAAAGCAGAAAGTACATGCTGCGTCCAAATGGCGAATCATGAAAAGGTCATTACTATTCCGTTTATAGGTGATTATCAGCGGTCAAATGTAGCAGCAGCTATCACTGTAATGGATATGCTTGGTTTTCCATTTGAGGATGTAATGAAAGAAGTACCAACGCTTACTTTACCGATTGGTCGAATGCAAACATTCCATAGTAGTCAAGGTTTTCAAGTGATTGTCGATTATGCGCATACAGCCGATGCGTTAAAAGCGGTATTACAGGCAGTTAAAAATACAGTCGACCAAAAGCTAGTCGTCGTATTTAGTTGTGGTGGAGAACGAGATGTAGCAAAGCGAAAAGAAATGGGCACGGTAGCATCTAAGTATGCAGATCATATTATTTTAACAACGGATAATTGTCGAAGTGAAGACCCCGAAGTGATAAATGAACAAATTGCCACAGGCTTTTTTGCGACTCAAAGCTATGAGGTTATTTTATCTCGCGCTGAAGCGATTGAAACAGCGCTAAGGCAAGCGACAGAAGGCGATATTATTGTCATTGCTGGAAAGGGGCATGAACGTACGCAAACAATTGGCGATGTTACAACCCCATTTTCTGATATTGATTATGTAACGAATTTACTGACGCGGCTCCATGACGAAAAATGATGCAGTAGCCGTAGCTAATTTTTTACCTGTTTCATCTTCAATCACACACTCCATAACGATCATTCGACGCCCCTTATTTACGAAATAGCCTGTCGCAATTAATTCCTTGTTTTTCGTTGTCGCGATATAGTTGATTGTTAAATTGGTTGTGACAACATTTTTCCCTTCTTCAACCGACCGAGAAGCAAGTCCGCCCATCGCAGCATCAGCAATCGTTGCTAAAATGCCACCATGCGGTACTTTAATCGTATTATGGATAACAGGTGTTACAGGTATACGTACAATGCTATGGTCAGTATAAAACTCACCCATCATATGTAAAGTAGCGTTAATATAGCGGTTATGAATACCTGTTTGTTTGTCGTGTAATCCTTGAAGCAGATGCATAAGTACTTCTTCATCTTCTGGTGTACTATGTGCCAAAATCGATTGTAAAAGTTGCTCCGCTTCCTGTTTTTTCGATGCAATCATAATGTTCTTCCTTTATCCTGAGTATTATTTAGTAGTTAGTAAAGTATATATATTGAAGGAGATCCATATAAGCAAGGACATCATCTCGAACTATTTGGGGCAAGATGTGTCTTTCTAATAACAAATATAACATCTTTTCTGTTATGATAGGTGGGAGATTGGAGGAATTTTCGATGATAATGACTTCAGAGTGGGCTTTTATTTTAGATGAAGCTGATGCGTTAAGTGCGATGATTCTTTCTTCTGAACAAGCTAACAATTTACGTGATGCCTACCGCGCAGTATATGACAATCACCAGCTTGTAGAGCAAATTCATACATTTAGCCGACTTAAAGAACAATATGAAGACGTACAACGTTTTGGGAAATATCATCCCGATTATCATACAATCATGAAAAAAATACGCGAACAGAAGCGTGCGCTAGATTTAAATGATGCAATTGCACAGCTAAAAATTGCAGAAAATGACTATCAAGATTTGTTAGATGAAGTGAGTCTACTGATTGGGAAGTCCGTATCAGAAGCTGTCAAAGTACCTGTAAGTAATCCCTTTTTTGCCACAGCAAGCGGGTGTAGTACGGGAGGTTGCGGTTCAGGCGGTAGTTGTGGCTGTTCCGTATAAAGGGGAGAATGTTTATGTTGTCCTTAAACGAAATGCGAGAGGTGTTGGATACCTCTCGCATTTTGTTTTATACATTTACGTATTTCTTTAGTAAAGTTTCAGCAATATCAGGGCGATCTGTAATGATGCCTGTTGCGCCGGAGCGAACTAAGCGAGACATCGTTACTAAATCGTTAATCTCTGTATATAAGACATGGCAATTTAAATCGCTTAAGAATTTGATGAATTTTGGTGAATCAAAATTCATGACATTAGATTTTAATGGTACTTCAAATACATCTACTTTTGGATTGAACAGGTGTCCAAATTGGCTTGTAAATGATGTATATGCTTTTGTAATATCAGCATCACCAGCGCCTAATGCTACGCGATTTTGTGCGTATAAATTAAAGCGATCAGCTTGTTCGCTATAATTTGAAGAGACAATGACACGGTTTGTTGCCTGTAATTCTTCAAGTAGGCGCCATAGTTTGGAAGGCATTAAGCTACCTTCATAAGT
The DNA here is from genome assembly GCF_042920265.1 of Lysinibacillus sp. KU-BSD001. NCBI lineage: Bacteria > Bacillati > Bacillota > Bacilli > Caryophanales > Bacillaceae > Lysinibacillus > Lysinibacillus sp. KU-BSD001. The sequence continues at coordinate 88,794 of NZ_JBDQZI010000001.1, forward strand.
ATCAGGAGCATCTTTAATATCGATATATACAACCTTCTCAGGGAATGTTTCAAGCAATTCACGCAATGTTACAACTTCTACTTGTTCGTTTTTATATGGATAGTTGCCTTCTAAACATTCAAAGTTTTCTCCGATATTTAACTCGCGTAATTCAGCAAGTGTTAAGTCTTTTACAGAACTAGAGACGCCTGTTAGTCGCTCCGTTGATGCATCGTGGAATAAAATAATTTCCTCATCTTTTGTAAGACGGACATCCACTTTAAATCCATCTACACCATACTGCACTGCTTTTTCAAATGCCAACATCGAATGTTCGGGTGCTAAATGAGCGCCACCATGATGTGCTAATACAATTGGACGTGTAAAGCTTAGTACGTCTTTATCTTCACGTTTTTGTGGTTTTGCTACTGCTTTTGTCCCTGCCCATACTGCTGCGCTAGCTGCTGCAATGGCAAGTGCGATTTTTGTTTTTTTTCCCATACTTTATCCTCCTCATACATTACGTATTCCTTTGTAAAGCTTCAATTATACATGTAAGACATAAATAGAGCGCTGTTTTACATGAAACTCGTGAGGAAAAAACACTCTATTATTTCTATTATAACGGAAAATACTACCTTCTGTCAGCTAAACGCTGTTGCTATCAATTTTGACTGTATGGTATGCTCATATCAAGAAATGGAGGATTTATATATGATAGAAAGGCAAGGAATCATCGTTTATGTGCATCAGTTAAAGCACGCCAAGTCCCTTCGTAAATATGGTCATGTGCATTATATTTCACGCAAAATGAAGTACGTCGCAATGTATTGCAATCAAGAGGACGTTGAAATGCTTAAACAAAAACTACAACGTCTTCCATTTGTGAAAGACGTTGTTGAGTCATTCCGTCCGCTATTAAAAACGGAGTTTGAGAATGCGAAACCAGATAAGGCAAAGGAATATGACTATAAAATAGGCCTTTAACTATTGCATTGGAGGTATATAACGGCTCATGCGTAAAATACCAATTAAGTATTGATAAAACTGGTTTGTTTCTGAAAAGATAGAAGAGTGTTTCACTTCAAGTGTAGTTGCTTTTTTATCGATAGAAGCTAAAGCGTCTGTAAATAATGTCATCCGTTTTGTCGTTTTTTCTGCACTGTAAGGAATGCCTTCACGGCAGATGTAAATAGGCATAAATTTGCTTTCTCCTACAGGTTGAAACGCAACGGCTAGTGAGCAATATGTTTGTTCATTTTTAGTAGACGTAAAGATAAATGCTTCGTGGAAACGTACTTTGTTTGCTTGAATGAGTTCGCATAATTCATATACATCTCCGTAACCTTGACCAAGCTCTATAAATTGTTGAATCATTATGTTTCACATCCTTTCCATACCATATAGTATCACGATGCAGGAGGACAGGCACATGAAATTTGCAGTGAGTTTATTTGCAACATTCTCAATCATCGTCGGCGCTATGTTATTTATGCAATACCAAGTGTATTCTAATCAAGACATTCCAACAAATGAAGCGTTTACGTATTCACAAGAAATTGAAATTACGTATAGAGCAGGAAGTCTAGATATCCGCCATCATTTCAAAAATTTACCGAATGATTCACTGGAGATTGTATGGCCCGCATTAGCAACCGATCGAAATTGTTTTTTAGAAACAGAATATAGCTGTGCACGTTTAAGTGAGGATAAGGCGACATTTGAAGCAGGTGAAAACCGTACTCAATCCGTTTCGTATATTATTCCGCTTGAAGGCGGATTAACGTCTGAAAACGTAGTCAAAAATGTATATGCATCTTTAAAAAACGGTGATGTAAAATTTTCAACGGTGCATATTTCAACAGAAAGTTCAGTGGCTGGTCAGTGGGTGACGGGATTGCCATTAATTGGTCAGCAATCTTTAGCCCTTGTTAATTATTCAATGTTTAGTGGAAATGGACAAGTTTATGATCTTTATTGGCAACAAACAGGACTTGCACTACAAAAGAAAACAGACGCATTATCCATTTATGCGAATACCGATATTTCAGCAGAGATAAGCCAGGCTGCAGACGAACTAAATCGTTTAAGTGATGAGCATATTGCCATTATTGCTGGAAATAATATAGAGGTGAAAGCACATCGTATGTTGTTTTTACCGCAGTTATCAGTACCGGCACTGCAAAAAGAGTTTATGATGGCACAAGTCGAATCACAATATACATTTGTTGATTCACCATTGTGGCTAAAGCATGTTGTTGCTATGTATTTATCAGGCGAGACTTTTGGTACGCCGCGAGCGCAAAAAATCATGGAAATATTAACAAATCAAATGACAGAAGAACAACTAGCTGATTGGAAAAAACGTCTAAAAGAATTGGAAGGAAATGTCGTTTCGCCAGAAGTTTTAGATAAGCAATTATCAGCTGTTCTTGGTACATATACCGAATATTTATCGATGAATGTAGATGCAGCGCAAACGTATCCATTTATGTTCCATGATAAACGAAAAGTGTATGTAAATAGTGTGCTAACAGAAGATATTGATGTTGTTTTATATGAAGGGAAAGTATTATATACAGCAGATCCATTATTGCATAGTATCGGTTATACTACATCACTTGGTCCAAATGGTTATTATGTAAATAGTGATACGCGTGTCTTCCGCTTCCCAGAGAATGAACATGGTTTCTATGTATTTAATCAACGTCGTTATAATACGACGACATCGCCTCTTTCTGTTGTGGCCGGTACTTACTACATTGAGGAATCGTGGTTGCAGCGTTTATTTTTAATTAATTTGCAAAAGGATGAGCAATCTGTTCAGATTACTACAACAGCACAGCAGTAGAAAGTTAGGTGAAGAAGTATGCGCGTTGTAGCAGGCGAGCGCAAAGGTATGCCTCTAAAGGCAATTACTGGTACGACAACAAGACCGACAACAGATAAAGTGAAAGAATCTATTTTCAATATGATTGGGCCATTTTTCGACGGTGGGATTGCACTTGATTTATTTGCAGGAAGTGGCGGCTTAGGGATTGAAGCGTTAAGCCGTGGGGCAGATAGAGCAATCTTCGTTGAAAAAGATGGGAAGGCTTTTGGTACATTACAAGAGAATATTAAAAAATGTCGTTATGAAGATTATGTAGAAGCATTTCGGACAGATGCTGTTCGTGCTGTAAAAGCACTGTTGAAGCGTGATATTCAAATTGATTATTTATTTGTCGATCCTCCCTATCATAAAAAAGAATATTATGATTTAGTAGAAACACTTATACAAGGGGATAAATTAACGGAATATGCGACGATTGTTTGTGAGCACTCGACAGAAATACAGCTCCCAGCAAATTATGGCGCATTTACGTGTATGAGACAAGAAACTTACGGTGGAACGATTGTATCGATTTATCGTAGACAAGAGGAAGAGGGAGAAGCAATTGTCTGAGAAAGTTGCAGTAGTACCAGGAAGTTTTGATCCAATTACAAATGGACACTTAGATATTATTAAACGTGCTGCAGATGTATTTGATGTCGTATATGTGGCGGTACTCAATAACTCATCGAAGAATCCATTGTTTACTGTGGATGAGCGAATCGCACTAATTGCCGAAGTAACCAAATATTTGCCAAATATTCGAATTGAATGTTCTTCGGGGTTATTAATTGATTATGCTCAGCAAAAAAAAGCACAGGCAATCGTACGTGGTTTACGTGCTGTTTCTGACTTTGAGTATGAGATGCAAATTACATCGATGAACCGCGTACTAGATGAGCATATTGAGACGTTTTTCATTATGACGAAAAACCAATATTCATTTTTAAGCTCCAGTATAGTAAAAGAAGTGGCAAAGTATGGGGGCAAAGTGAGTGAGCTCGTGCCGTCCATTGTTGAACGGGCTTTAAAAGAGAAATTTAATACGAAATGATAAAAAGGCTACCCTAAGGGGGTAGCCTTTTTAAATGAAAATTATTGCATATAGAACTGGGATTGCTATGGAATAAAGTACGCGAATCCATGCATAAGTAGAGAGTGGAATAGCAGCTGCTTTTGCGATGACAGCTACTTGCATATGAATACTTAAGCTTTGTGTTGTTAAGAATACAGTGATAGCGAGTAGTAGCACATTCCCTGTTAATAATGTGTGAGCAGCATGAAGCCCATTCGTCATTTCGAGCGTAGCTGCAAGTAACAATAATTGTTTTGGTGCGAAAATATCATCTACAATCGCATAAAGGACGGTATAAATTGTAGCAAAGAAAATAATCGTTGAACCGACAACAAGCACAGTAGGCACACTTTCTTTAATGCTGGATGTAAACGCATTTTTAGGAACAGTGGTAGAATGTACACTATTTTTATGTGCTGGCAAAAAGAATAGTAAAATGAGTGAAAATGTATGAAGTAGTATTAAATATTGCCAGCTAAACTGAGTATTTCCTAGCAAATCTTGTCCTACAAAACCAATGACAAACAATGGGCTTGGACAATGGCAAATACCTAAAAGTAATGCAGCCTGCCTTTCTGTAATTTCGTTTCGTTCTTTTAATTGAGCGATGATTGAGGCACCTGTTGGAAACCCGCCAAGTGCACTTAATATGTATATTTTTAAATAATAGAAGGGGCCATTTAGCGGCAGCGGTGCAGTTAATTTTAACAGCCAGCTTGTCAATATTAAGTAGGTTAGTAAATAGGGAAATAATGCATCCATAAAAAGCGCTATTCCAAAATCTGCTCCTTGATGGGCAACGCCAGGAAAAAGCAGGAGTAACACTAATAAAAGAGTGCTGCAAATTAATTGGAAAATTAAAATTATAGAAATCCACTCTTTTCGATATTTTGTCATCTAAAGTATGAAGTGCTACACTAATATATGCATTATGATGATTGTTTATCGTATGTAAGAAGTAGGAGGTGCTCAAACATTGAAGAATAGTAAAATTTCCGCATTAATTGTAACCTTTATTTGTATTATTTTGGTGGGCGTCCTGCTACTCTATCCTTTAGATGTATACGTTATGAAGCCTGGTCATGCATATGATGTTTCCGAATACGTAATGGTTCAAGATGGTGACGAAGATGATGAAGGGACCTTTAGCTTAATGACGGTATCGATGTCAAAAGCGACGCCACTAATGTATGTATATGCAAAGTTGAAAGATTATTATGAGCTATTACCGATGAATCAAGTGCGTCAAAATGAAGAAGATGAAGAAGAATATAATATACGCCAGTTAAAATTAATGGCCGATTCGCAGTTTAATGCATTGTATGTTGCTTTTTCACGCGCTGGTTTAGAGTATGAAGTAACCTTTCAAGGTGTGTATGTGCTAAATATCATTACAGGTGGGGCGGCAGACGGTATATTAAAGCCAGGTGATGAAATTGTAGAAATCAACGGAGAAACGATTGAAAGTCAAGATATGCTTGTAAGGCGCATTGAAGAACAACGCGATGAAGGGCACGATGAAATAGAGCTTGTTATTAATCGGAATAACGAATTATTAACAAAAGTCCTCGCATTGAAAGAAATTCCAGGTAGTGAAGGCAGAGTGGGCTTAGGGATTATTTTTACAGAAAGTAAATCCATAAAAACGAGTCCAAATGTCAATATTGATACAGAGAGCATTGGTGGTCCATCAGCAGGATTGATGTTTACCCTAGGTATATTAAATCAACTGCTTGATGAAGACTTGACAAAAGGTTACAAAATCGCTGGTACAGGTGAAATGTTAGAAAGTGGTATCGTTGGTCGCATTGGTGGTGTAGAGAAAAAAGTTGTTGCTGCACATAAGGCGGGAATGGAGATTTTCTTTGCGCCAGATGATCAAGTGACAGAGGAAATGTTAAGTAGAAATCCAAACTATTTGTCAAACTATGAGGCTGCTGTTAAAACGGCAAAAGACATCGGTACGACAATGAAAATCGTACCGGTGAAAACGATTGAAGAGGCATTGCAGTATTTAGAACAACTAGAACCAAAGAACTAAACACGAATAGGCGGGGTTTTAATATCCTCGTCTATTTTTTGTGGGCTAAATAACTGCATGCCAATCGCATACATAGCTGTTGCTTGAATATCGAGTGTCAGCATGGCATCTTTTACAGCAGCGACACGGCTAATAAGCGGTAATTGTATTTGTTTTTTATACGTCGATAAATAACGTTGGCCGTTTTCCGTCATGCCGAGTAAACGGATATAAGTTGGTGTGTTAAAAGCGTGTAATTGTTCTTTTGTAACCCCTGTATAAATATGTGTAAGCATCCGTTGTAGGCGCGTCCATGTATAACGCTTAGATTTTAGTTTCATCATAAATTCAATGTAAGTATTGCTCGTCTTTGCGTGCTTAATAAGAGCGTTCTCAATCCCTTCCTGTACGTCCGCATAGGCGGTTAATTGTTCAGGTGTATGCCTTAGGATGGCATACTTTAAAAGTGGCCACAGTACTTCCCAAGACATGAATTTTTCATGTTTAGCTTGCCAATCGCGTAGCAACGTGTAAGAGTTTTTTGGTAAAAAGTGAGACACGTCTTGTCCATCAGATAAAGCTTTTCGAATGCCTGTGGCGCTAGCGATATGCTTTTGGTAATCGATATCATCATAATAACCTGCTTCAATCCGCTGAATGGTCACAGCTTGCATCTTACTTTTTAATGCGTTTGCTGCTTCAATATAATGAAACCCTAAAATATTATTAGGTTGTGCTAAATCAATATAATGGTTAGGGTAAGTTAACTTTAATGATTCGTAAGCATAATGAAGCGCTTGCGGGTAGCTCATGCCTGTTTTGACTGCTTGTTGAATGAATGTATTATACTGAGCACGGTTCGATTCAATCAATTCAACGGTGTTTAAAAATGGCGTGATGCTCCCTTGTTCGCTACCGAAAGCAAATGTTGAGCAACCAATTGCATCCAGCAGTGTAATGGCCCCTTTTGCAAAATCATGAGCTAGAGCTGTACTATATACATAGGGCAATTCAATTACTACGTCTACACCGTTTGCTAGAGCCATGTTTGTACGTGTCCATTTATCCACCAGAGCTGGTTCACCGCGTTGCAAAAATTGCCCGCTCATTACTGCGATAGCGACTTCTGCACCAGTTATTCGTTTCGCTTCTTGTACATGGTGAAAATGGCCGTTATGGAATGGATTATATTCAACAACAAGTCCAACCGCTTGCAAATTAGCCCACCTCCTAGTAGAATAAAACTTTATGTAATGATGCAATGAGTGCGAATAATTTTAAAGCATCTATTTATACTGATTATACGGGCGATTTAAACTGGTGACAAGAAATTATCTTGACATCTATTTTTGTAAGCTATATAATCTACAGTGTTGTCTCGAGGTGATTAACGAATGAAGTGGTCAATTCATCAATTATCGAAGTATCGCCAAAATGGGATGCCGATTGATGCTGAAGTACAATTGGATGAAGTGAAGGATCGCAACAAGGACATTCGCCGCATTTCACCCGTTCATGTAAAAGGGCTTTGTACTTTTGGTGCATCGCAAATGACTTGTCAATTTACGCTTGAAGCGACATTAACACTTCCATGTGCTCGCACGTGGGAAGACGTTGAATATCCTATCAACGTTGAGACAACTGAAGTTTTCAGTTGGATTGACGAAGAGAAGCGTGGGGATGTTGATGGTGATATCCATTATATCGATGGTGAAGTCATTGACATAAAGCCAGTGCTAGAAGAGCTAATACTTTTAGAGATTCCGATGCAAGTATTCAAAGAGGATACCGAAGGACAAGTGCAAGGCGGGAAAAACTGGTCATATTCAACAGACGAAGATGAAGCGATTAAACGTGAATCTGACGAACCAAAATTGGATCCAAGACTGGCTGCTTTAGCTAAGTATTTTGATCAAACAGATGAATAGATAATCTGTAAGGAGGTGCCAATAATGGCTGTACCATTTAGAAGAACTTCTAAAACTGCAAAAAGAAAGCGTCGTACGCATTTCAAATTATCTGTACCTGGCATGGTAGCTTGCCCAAGCTGTGGTGAAGCTAAATTAGCTCACCGCGTTTGTAAAGCATGCGGACAATACAAAGGTAAAGAAGTAGTAGCGAAATAATTCAGTATTTACGCTATATAAAGGTGATATAAGAGGCCATGGCTCTTATATCACTTTTTTCTTTTGGTTATATTATAATTTTAGTACATATTGGCGTAACGATTGGGGATGTAAATGGAGGGCGAGAGAAGTCCTGTATTTTAATAAAATATCGCAGAGCTTTCTTTTTTTATAACAAATTTAGCGAATATTCGCATAGTTGTGTTGTCAAATCTGTATAAATTAGGCTACCATTAAAGAACGTTTACTAGCGCAAAGATTGTAAAGGGGATGACAGAAGTGGCGTATTTAATTGAAAAAAACGATGGAATTTTAATATTTACCATCAATCGTGAAGAAAAGCGGAATGCGGTTAATGATGAAGTGATGGAGGGCTTAAAAGAGGTCATTACATATGTAAAAGAACATAATGATGTACGTTTTTTAGTGATAACAGGTGCTGGCGATAAATCGTTTTGTTCCGGTGGGGATTTATCTGTATTTCACGAATTAGAAACAGAAGAGCAAGCATTTGGTATGTTAAGTAAAATGGCAAATATTTTATATGAATTAGCGACATTGCCAGTGCCAACAGTAGCGTTAATTAATGGTACAGCGGTTGGCGGTGGTTGTGAAATTGCCACGGCTTGTGACTTCCGTTTAATGGCTTCTCATGCGAAAGCTGGATTTATTCAAGGGACTTTGGCGATTACCTCTGGTTGGGGTGGCGGTACGTATTTATTTGAACGTGGATTACGCCATGACCGTGCATTAAAAATGTTAGTAGATGCTAAACCATATGATGCGCAAACATTGTATGAAATCGGCTGGGCAATGCGTGTTTACTTTGAAGGAACGAAGGAAGAGGCGCTGGCTGATTTTATCGAACATATGAGTAAAATTCATCCATCTGTCCATCAAGCGTATAAAGAAATTGAGCTTCGTAAATGGCGTGAACGCAATATGTACGGTCGTATTATGGAGGAAGTGCGTACATGTGCAAAGTTATGGGAGAGTGAAGCGCATCACGAGGCGGTTAATAGCTTCCTAACAAAATCGAAAAAATAATGCACTAGATGGATTGTCTCTAAAAAGAAGGAGGCAATTCATTTTTTTATTCTAATTTTTTACTCGATGCATATAGTAGTAAAAAATGCGAGGTGAACAAGTTGGGAGAAAAAAGACGTAAAGATCAATGGACAGCAGTGGATGATGAAAAACTAGCAGAAATTGTGATTGGTTATGTCCAAAATGGCAAGACACAATTAGAAGCGTTTTCGCGTGCTGCAGAAGTGCTCGGGCGTACAAAGCAGGCTTGTGGTTTCAGATGGAATAAGACGCTTAGGTTGCAATATGGACATGTTTTAGATAATGTACGTAAACGTCCTAAACAAATGATGCGTAGCCACTTGAAACTAGCGCTAACAAATTTTGAAGAACTAACAGAAGCGTATAATACGCTTGATTTAAAATATCGTGAATTACAGGCTGAGTATGATAAAATGTTAAAATGGTTACATCAAGGGACTAGTTTTTTAAATAAAGAAGTTGGACAATAATGAACAGCAATCACATATCTCGAAAGTTAAGGAATTATCCCTTATAATGATGAAAAGGTCTGTTTTATAAGTGAAAAAAGTAGCGATTTCAACAGATGTGAGCGCTACTTTTATTTCTCGTTAATGGGCATCCCACCTCCATTTCTTGATTTTCTTAAGCCTTGAGGTGGGGATCCCTTCGCTTTCGGTACAGATAAACTATTTCCTGTTAATAAGAGAAAAAAGAACATGTATGGTCGGAAAAATTGTACAATACTGTTATTTAACTTACTATAGTATGATATTAAGTATGAAACTAATCAGTTTAAGGTGGGGGAGCAGGTGACAGTTCAAATTATCGGCGGCGGTGCGGTTGGCTTGCTGATGGCAAGTTTTTTTTCGGAAAAAGACATAAATGTGGAAATCGTCTCTCAGCGTAGTGGACAGTGTGAAGCATTATGTACATATGGGTTAGTTCGAAAAGGTAGAGCGGGTGAAGAGAAAAAGTTTTCGGTAGGAGCCACGACACAAATCGCGGAGACTCCAGAGCTTGTTATTATTGCCACGAAATATAATGCACTTGCTCAGGTTTATCCACTCCTTATGCAATTGCCGACAACAGTTCCTTTGTTATTTCTTCAAAATGGTTTAGCACATTTCGAAGAAGCGTTACACTTACCGCATTTACATATCGCATTTGGTAGCGCTCAATTTGGTGCGCAACGAGAAAATGATTATATGGTGATACATAAAGGGATAGGTGTTTTAAAGGTAGCGGTAGCGCGTGGAGCAGTTGAAAAATTTGCTTATATCGATGAGCTACAAGGGGCATTGTTACCTATTCAACATGAAATGGATGCGGAAAAAATGTTATTAGAAAAAGCGCTCCTCAATTGCTTTATCAATCCGTTAACCGCTATATTAAAAGTAAAAAATGGGGAATTACTCACAAATGCGCATGCCTATTCATTGCTTGAAATACTATATGAGGAATTGATGGCGGCATTTCCAAGCGTTCGGTCGCAATTTCCGTTTGATCGTGTAAAAGGATTGTGTGAAAAAACCGCTATGAATACTTCTTCAATGCTAGCTGATAGACTAGCGGGGCGCAAAACAGAGGTCGATACGATTGTAGGGGCAATTTTAGCGAAAGCAGCACGAAATCAACAACGGATTCCAACGTTATATACGTTGTATCAAACGATTAAGGCGTTAGAACAGGTGGAGTGTGGTGATAAAATGTGAAAATATTTATTGAAGCGGTAGGTGGCATTATTCTCATTTGCCCGCTTGTAGCGTTAATACTAACATTTATCATTTGTAGGAAGATGCGTATAAAAAAAATATATGCGGTCGGATTTGCTGCAGATGTCACAACGTTTATTTTGTTTTTCTCTGTTCCGCTCGCTTTTTATAGCATTTGGGAGAAATCTTTGTTTTTGTCAATCGTTATTGTTGCATTGCTTATAGCGATTAGCTTTACATATATCGATTGGCGAACAAAAAAAGAAATTGACGTGCCCATCTTATTGAAAAAGATATGGCGTGTTTATTTTATACTATTAAGTGCGATGTATTTAGGGGCTTGGGTCATTGGCCTCTCAGTAAATATTATGGAATATCTAGCGGCACCATAAGGCAAAAATGTTTTCGCGAGCAGGTAAAACATATACAATAATACATATATATATAGTAAAAATATACTTAGCATAGTAAACTGAACCGTTAGACGATGCAAATCATGCATAGTTGAGTTAGAAAGTAGAGGCGTTTATTTCATGAAGCTGGAGCAAATTTCATTACCAGTGAACAATGAAGTGTTAGCGGATTATTGGAATCAGGAAGCTGACATTCATTCATTTTTTGCGTATCCATTTGAAAAAGATTCGTTTGCGAAACGTGTAAATACGATACATAAACAGTCCTATAAGCGAGAGGCTTTAGTACAAGTAATTCGTTCTTATATGGAACCCTTTGGTGTATCAAAACAAGCAGAAAAACATTTGCAGGAGCTGGAAGAAGGAGCGCTTGCTATTGTTGGTGGGCAACAGGCAGGTGTATTCACAGGGCCTTTATACTCAGTTTATAAAGCGATAACGGTTATTTTGTTAGCACATGAACAACGACAAGCATTGAAGCTACCAGTTGTACCGGTTTTTTGGATTGCTGGAGAAGACCATGATTTAGAAGAGATTAATCATACATTTACCGCTGTAGAGGGAGCGCTTAAAAAGCGTGGATACAGTAAACGTTCCAATAAAAAAACGATGGCATCAACAACGACAATCGATCATGAGGCAATGGAGCAGTTGATTAAAACTGTTTTTGAAGATTATGGTGAAACAGCATATACAGAGGCGCTACTTCATGAAGTATTGGAAGCGAGTCGTTGTAGCCAAACATTTACAGATTTCTTTACGACATTAATGAATCGTTTATTTGCAGCATATGGGCTGTTAATGATTGATGCAGCATATGAGCCGTTGCGTGAATTAGAAAGTGATTATTTTGCGCGCTTAATTGAACATAATGAAGAAATTGCGCAAGTTGTAGTAGCGCAAGAGCAAGCACTGCAAGCGGCGGGCTATGGGAAGCCAATTGAGGCAACTAGTCAAAATGCGAATTTATTTTATATAAAAGACGGTGAGCGTTTTTTACTAGAAAGAAAAGATGGGTATTTTGTCAATGCTTTAGCACAGCTAAAATTGACAAAAGAAGAGCTGGTGCACATAGCGAAACATTCCCCAGAAAAGTTAAGCAATAATGTCGTGACAAGACCGTTAATGCAAGAGATGGTATTCCCTGTTTTGGCGTTTGTGGGTGGTCCTGGTGAATTGGCTTATTGGGCAACTTTAGGACGAGCATTTAGCACATTAAATCTTGAAATGCCTATTTTTGCACCGCGCTTGAACATTTCAGTTGTGACACGTAAAGTTCAACCGCTACTCGATTTACATCAACTAACGTTTGAAGATGTTGTAGCGGGGAAAGCGACTCAAGCAAAAGAGCGATTTATTGCCAGTGTGCAAGATGAGCAAGTCATTGCGCAAGTGGAAGAGATGCAAGAGGCGCTGCTTGAGCAATATAAGTTAGTATATACTCAGTTAGCTAATAATGAATTACATCTTGATCAAACAATTGAAAAGAATAAGGCGTATCATATTAAACAATTTGCTTATTTAAAAAATAAAATCTCAGAGCAAACATTGCAGAAGCATAGTGTAGCGATTCGCCAATTCAATATCATGAATGCTGAAATTTTTCCGCATGATAGCTTGCAAGAGCGAATATTTAATCCTTATCAGCTAATGAATCAGTATGGTCCGACATTTGTAGAAGATTTAATGAAATTACCACTCAATATAGGGCCTGAACATTATGTAGTAATATGTTAATAAAAAACAGTTATCTCGAAAATGAGGTAACTTTTTTTTATGACCATTTTAGTATTTTGGGTAAAAGGAAATAAGGTCTAAACTCCCGAATCCCTGTAATGGCGAGGGAAAGACGGGAATTTAGTGGTAGAAAGTGGGGGGATGTGGTACATTATTAACTAAAGTAGGGGTGAGTAGTATGTTCATGGGAGAATATCAACATTCGGTTGATATGAAAGGACGTTTAATTGTTCCCGCGAAATTTCGTGAGCTGTTAGTTGACACTTTTGTCATTACGCGCGGACTTGATAACTGTCTTTTTGGCTACCCTATGGATGAATGGCGAAAGCTCGAAGAAAAATTAAAAGGACTTCCGATGACAAAAAAAGATACACGTGCCTTTACACGTTTCTTCTTTTCAGGAGCAACTGAAGTAGAAATAGACAAGCAAGGTCGTATTAATATCCCGACAACACTTCTTTCACATGCGAATATTACAAAGGAATGTGTCATTATTGGAGTGGCGACGCGCATTGAAATTTGGGCTAAAGAGGCTTGGGAACAATACTTTGAGGAATCTGAGGAATCCTTTAATGAAATTGCAGAAAATATGGTAGGCTTTGATTTTTAATGAAGCCCAAAGGAGTAAGTTTTTATGTTCGATCATACAACCGTGTTATTAAAGGAAACTGTTGATGGGTTGAACATCAATCCCGATGGTATCTATGTTGATTGTACACTAGGTGGTGCAGGGCATAGTGAGTATTTAGTAAAACAGTTATCACCACAAGGTCGCCTTATTTGTTTTGATCAAGATACGACGGCGATTGAAAATGCACAAATGCGCTTAGCTGACTACTTGGATCGTGTAACTTTTGTACATTCAAATTTCCGCTATTTGAAGGATGAATTGTATAAGCTGAATATTCATAAAATAGACGGCGTTTTATATGATCTTGGTGTATCATCACCACAACTTGACACACCAGAACGAGGGTTTAGTTATCATCATGATGCGCCACTTGATATGCGTATGGATCAAACTGCGGAGTTAACGGCAGCTCATGTTGTGAATGAATGGGCATATGAGGATTTGGTTCGCATCTTCTTCCGTTATGGAGAGGAGAAGTTTTCTAAGCAAGTAGCGCGTAAAATCGAAGAGGCACGAAAGAAAGCGCCAATCGAAACGACAGGGCAATTAGTGGAGCTCATAAAAGAAGGCATTCCAGCAGCAGCACGGAGAAAAGGCGGGCATCCTGCAAAGCGTATTTTCCAAGCGATTCGTATTGCGGTAAATGATGAGTTAGGGGTAGCGGAAGAGTCGCTAATCGACGCAATTGAATTATTAAAAGTGGGAGGACGCATTAGTGTCATTACATTCCACTCTTTAGAAGATCGTTTATGTAAAACGATTTTTAAGGAAGCGTCTTCATTACCAGAGCTTCCACCAGGTTTACCGATTATTCCAGATCATATGAAACCAACATTGAAATTAATAACGCGAAAGCCGATTTTACCATCAGAAGAGGAGTTAATAGCAAATAATCGTTCACGCTCAGCGAAGTTAAGAATTGCTGAAAAAATAAACGATAAAGGACGTGACTAAATGGCAGTTCGAGTTAGACAACAAACTTATATTCAACAACCGTCAATGCCGGAACAGCCACAGCAGCAATCGTCGCCTCAAAAGCAGAAAAAAGCTGATAAACCGTCATTGATTACAGGGAAAGAAAAAGTGCTATACATAACTTTTGTTATTGTGGTGGCATTGTTCGCCGTATCCATTTTGCATAAGCAGGGACAAATTCAAACAACGACGATAGACATACAAAAGCTTGAAGCAGAAATTCAACAAGTCACAAAGCAAAATGTAGAGTTAAAAGTACAAGTAAGTGAACAATCAACTCATGAACGCATTTGGGAAAAAGCGAAAGAGCTCGGCTTAACATTGAATGGGAAAAATGTAAAGGTTGTGTCAGGGGAATGAAAAAGCTTAAGTTTCGCTTTCAATTAGGAGCCTTTCTAATGTTTTGTATATACGGAGGGCTCTTTTTCCTATTGTTTTGTCGTTTCTTTTATATTCAATCAACGGGCGAAGTGCTGGGACATAATTTACAAGCCGAGGCAGCAAATAAATATGCACGTGAAACCATATTAACGGCAGAACGTGGACGGATTTTAGATCGCAATGATAATGTCATTGCGGAAGATACGCTTAGTTATCGTTTAATTGCTGTCGTGCGTGAATCTGCTACAACTGATCCAGAAAACCCGCGTCATGTAGTGGATGCCCGTGAAACAGCACGGATTTTAAAACAATATATTGGTTGGGATGAAGAGAAAATATATGCACAATTAACGAAAGATGGTGATCCACCACCGTATCAAGTGGAATTTGGTTCAGCTGGACGAAACATTAGCCATGACGTCAAAGAGGCGATTGAAGAGCATCGTTTGCCTGGTATTATTTTTGTGAGTGAAAAAAAACGGTATTACCCCAATGGTTCCTTTGCAGCCCATTTAATTGGTTACGCAGCAAAAGATGAGCAAAAAGATGGTACTTTTAAAACGGTCGGTCGAATGGGTCTTGAGAAAACGTATAACGAAGAATTGACCGGTGAAGACGGTAAAATTGTGTATGATAGTGATGTTTTTGGCTATTTACTAGCCAATAGTGAAAAGACAATCCAACCAGCAAAAGATGGTAGTGATGTTTATTTGACACTGGATAAGACAATTCAAAACTTTGTGGAAGACGCGATGAATCGGGTGGACGAACAATATAATCCTGAATCCATGGTAGCAGTAGTAGCTAATCCGAAAACAGGTGAAATATTAGCGATGACGGAGCGGCCAACATTTGATCCAGATACACGTATAGGGCTTGACACAAACTGGTTAAATGATGTGGTAGAAGAAGTATTAGAGCCCGGGTCGACGATGAAAATATTTACGCTAGCAGCAGCCGTAGATTCCGGTAATTGGCATCCAAATGCAACATTTCAATCTGGATCGTATACACTTTATGACCGAACAATTCGTGACCATAATAGTGTAGGATGGGGCAACATAACGTATTTAAAAGGCTTCCAACACTCTTCTAATACAGCGATGGCCCATATGTTGAACATTATGGGTAGTGAGACGTATTTAGAATATGTCAATCGCTTTGGATTTGGGCAGAAGACAGGCATTAACTTGCCAAACGAAGCGACAGGTACCATTTTAACGAAAAACCCGATTGACCGCGTGACAACAACATACGGGCAAGGTTCAACTGTAACACCGATTCAATTGATTCAAGCGATGACAGCAATTGCGAATGACGGAAAAATGATGCAGCCGTATGTCGTAGATAAAATTGTTGATTCGAATACAGGTGAAGTCACATATAATCAAGAACCTGTAGTAAAAGGGGAACCGATTTCCGCGGAGACAGCAAAGCAGGTGCGGGAAGTTTTAGCCTCAACAGTTACATCAGAAGATGGTACAGCAAAGCGCTATGCCATTGAAGGCTATGAAGTAGCGGGAAAGACGGGAACGGCCCAAATTCCAAAAGAACAGGGTACAGGATACTACTGGGGGAACCATCAATATATTTATTCGTTTTTAGGGATGGTACCAGCTGATGATCCACAACTCATTATGTATGTAGCGGTGAAACGTCCGCAGATGAGTAACTCTATATCGGGCGCGGAGCCTGTTTCACAAATATTTAACTCTGTGATGGAAAATAGCTTAAAATATTTAAATATTAACCCTGATAATACAGTCGAAGCACAAATGGTAGCAGTGCCAAACGCGATAGAGCAAAATGCAGAGACACTCCAACTCCAGTTAAGTAATGACGGTTTAACACCGATTATTATTGGTGAAGGTGGGACAGTTATTGACCAGTACCCGAAGGCGGATACACCGTTGTTAAAAGGTAGCATTGTCTTCTTAAAAACAGAAGGTGCGGTCACATTACCATCCTTTACGGGTTGGTCACTACGTAATATGCTCGTCTATAAAACGATGTCGAATGTACCAATTGAAATCGTTGGTGAAGGCTATGTCTATAATCAAAGTGCTTCTGCTAATACGATTATCGTAGATTCTTCGCCGATTGTCGTAAAACTACGAACACCGAAAGAAAGTTATACGGTTCAAGAATTACCCGTAGAGGAAGAGCCGTTACCACAAGATTAGTACTATGTTGAAGTGATTAATGACAGCATAGTTTGAATACACGCTTCGTTTATAACATAGGTTGTTATTAAAAACGGAGCGTGTTGTGGAATGAAATGGATTTTTAAACAAACGAGAGGGCGTTTAAAAATCATTATTATTTGTTTGTTGTTGTATGGGTTTGCAGTAATAGCGAGGCTTTTTTATGTACAAATTATACAACATGAGGAACTGACAGAACTGGCTAAAGCGAACTGGGATAGGGAGATTCCATTCCAGGAAGAACGCGGTGAGATTACAGATCGTAATGGAGAAGTAATTGTGACAAATAAGCTTGCACCGACACTGTATTTTATGAATGCCCAAAATCCAGACATCGAGCTGGTTGCTAAGCAACTGGCAGGAGTTCTAAATACAGATGAAAAGGCATTGCTTGAAAAACTATCCAAAAGGGCTTATTTAACGAAGCTTGCACCTGAAGGAAAAAATATTACAACGGAACAAGCTGAGGAAATTCAAAAAATGCAAATTGATGGGCTTTATAGTGGTGTAGATTATGTCAGGCATTATCCGTACGGGACGCTATTAGCAAGGCTACTCGGTTTTACGGGGTATGATGCGCAAGGACTAGCCGGCATTGAATATCAGTACAATCGTGTATTAACTGGAGACCCTTCTGCTATTCGACTATTTACAGATGCCAAAGGAAATGCCATGCCCCAAACGCAAGATGAATGGAGGCAAGGAGACGGCGGCGCAACCGTTGAATTAACTGTTGATGTAGCATTGCAGCAAGTTATGGAACGCGAATTATCGCAAGCAATGGAGCAATATAATGCAGATCAAGCGCTTGCCTTAGCGATGAATCCGAATACAGGGGAAATTTTAGGGATTGCTTCATATCCGACGTATGATCCGACTGCTTATCAAGAAGTAGATAAGTCCATTTATAATCGCAACTTACCAGTATTTATGACATATGAGCCTGGTTCCACATTTAAAATCATTACACTAAGTGCTGCGGTCGAGGAAAAGGTTGTGGACCTAAAAAAGGATACCTTTTATGACCGAGGTTTTACAATAGTAGAAGATACACGTCTGCGTTGTTGGAAACGAGAAGGACATGGTCATCAAACATTTTTAGAAGTAGTAGAAAATTCATGTAATCCAGGATTTATTGAAATGGGACAGCGAATTGGATCAGATAAGTTACTGGATTATATTCATAAATTTGGTTTTGGTAAACAAACAGGATCTAACATTGCTGGAGAAGCAAGCGGGATTTTGTTTTCAAAAGAGGGATTTGGTCCTGTTGAAAGTGCAACCACATCATTTGGTCAAGGTGTTTCGGTCACGCCAATTCAGCAAGTACAAGCAGTAGCCGCTGCCATTAATGGTGGGACATTGTATACGCCGTATATTGTCTCGAGAATACTAGATTCAAGCGGAGATGTATTGCTGGAAAACAAGCCGACTGCTAAAGGGAAAGTAGTGAGTGAGGAGACGTCGAAAATTGTACGTGAAGCGCTTGAATCTGTTGTCGCAAATGGCTCAGGTAGACAGGCATATCGGGATGGCTTACGTGTTGGAGGCAAAACAGGTACGGCACAAAAGGTTGAAAATGGTCGTTATAAAGACGGGGATTATATTGTATCGTTTATTGGATTTGCGCCAGCAGACAACCCAGAAATTTTAGTCTATGTAGCCGTTGATTCACCAAAATCGCATTTGCAATTCGGTAGCGTGATTGCAGCACCAATCGTAGGGCAAATCATTGAAGAAGCCGCATCGATTTTGCAAATTGAAAGTGCGGATGCAGAAAATCAATTGCCTAAAAAATATGTCTGGGGTGATGAGCTAACGGAGCGTGTGCCTGATTTTACTGGGCAAACAATGGAAGAAATAATTGAACAGCAATATGTTTACAAGATTGAATGGCATGGTGAAGGAAACGAAGTCACTGAACAATTACCAAAAGCAGGTGAACTAGTTAAACAAGACGGGATTATTCACTTATATTTATCGAATTAGTCCTTTCAAAATAGCGGTAAAACAACTATTATAGTGAAGGATGTTTACACATTTAATAGGATATTTAAAGGAGATTTCTTATGAATTTGGCAACAACGGCGACCATTTTAGCTACATCTTTTATTTTGACCGTTATTTTAGCGCCGATTGGTATTCCGATGCTACGGCGCCTAAAGTTTGGTCAAAGCATTCGGGAAGAAGGTCCACAATCGCATATGAAAAAAGCGGGAACGCCAACGATGGGGGGCATCATTTTTCTACTTTCCATCATTACAACGACGATTGCTTGTGGGCTTTTATTTAATGTACTTACGACACACACAGTTGTTTTACTGCTTGTTTTTGTAGGGTTTGGGCTAATAGGATTTTTAGATGACGGAATTAAAGTGATTTTTAAGCGGAATTTAGGACTCACGTCATTACAAAAATTAATCGGGCAAATTGCCATTGCGATTGCAGCATTCTTGTTATTACGTTTAGGTACATTGGATACAGCCATTGTAATTCCATTTACGGAGTTGCAGTTTGAACTCGGATCATTGTATATTGCCTTCTTAATCTTCTGGCTTGTTGGTTTCTCAAATGCAGTTAACTTAACCGATGGGCTAGACGGGCTCGTGGCAGGAACAGCATCCATTGCTTTTGCAGCATTTGGTGTCATTGCGTTATTTAACGAGCAAACGGATATTGCGTTATTTTCATTTGCCGTAACAGGTGCATTACTCGGGTTTTTAGTTTTTAATGCGAACCCAGCAAAAGTGTTTATGGGCGATACAGGCTCCCTTGCATTAGGTGGCGCATTAGCCATGATTTCGGTATTAGTAAACCAAGAGTTGTTATTGCTGCTAATTGGATTAGTGTTTGTCATCGAAACACTTTCCGTGATATTGCAGGTAGGAAGTTTTAAACTTCGTAAAAAGCGAATTTTTAAAATGAGTCCTATTCATCACCATTTTGAATTATCAGGCTGGTCTGAATGGAAAGTTGTAATCGTATTTTGGTCAACAGGGCTTATTATGGCATTAATTGCAGTCTTATCGGAGGCGTTATGATGAAGGAATATACAGCATTACAACATAAAAAAGTATTAGTACTTGGTTTAGCGAAAAGTGGCGTTGCAGCAGCGGAGCTTTTACATGAGTTAGGCGCATTTGTAACAGTAAATGATGCCAAACCATTTGATGCAAACCCTGAAGCACAAGGACTTTTAACAAAAGGGATTACGGTTATTTGTGGGCGTCACCCAGAGGATTTACTAGATGAAGGGTTTGAACTCGTTGTCAAAAATCCGGGTATTCCATATAGTAACCCGATTATTGCCGATGCGATTTGTCGTGAGTTACCAGTAATTACAGAGATGGAGCTCGCATATTTAGTAAGTGAAGCACCGTTTATTGGGATTACAGGTACGAATGGAAAAACGACAACGACGACATTAATCTTTGAGATGCTTGAAAAAGGGAAGCTTCATCCGTTAATCGCAGGGAATATTGGAACGGTTGCCTGTGGTGTAGCGAAGGAGGCAACATCAGATAATGTCATCGTCACAGAGCTTTCGTCATTCCAACTAATGGGGACACGTACATTCAAGCCGCATATTGCGATTTTAACGAATTTGTATGATGCGCATCTGGATTATCACGGTACGTTTGAAGAATATGCGCATGCAAAGTTTGGTGTAACGCGTAATCAAACGGCGGAAGATTTCTTTATCTTCAATAATGACCAAGAAGTGGTGCGCCAATATGCGGCGAAATCAAACGCACAGAAAATACCATTTACAACAAATGGGCGTGCGGAAGAAGGAATTAGTGCCGATGAGCAAGTCATTTATTGGAACGGGAATCCGATTTTAAACCGTGATGAAATTGCGTTGCCTGGAAAGCATAATTTAGAAAATATTTTATGTGCGGTAGCTGCTTGCTTGCTACATGGTTGTGAGATAGAAGCAATTAAAGACGTACTGGCAACATTCGCTGGTGTTCGTCATCGCTCTCAATTTGTACGTGATTGGAAGGGGCGTAAAATTTACAACGATTCGAAAGCAACAAACTGCCTCGCAACAAAGAGTGCATTAGACGCATTTAACAAACCGACTATACTGCTTGCAGGTGGATTAGATCGCGGTCACTCATTTGAAGAGTTACGAGAATCAATGGGGAATGTAAAGGCGGTTGTAGCATTTGGTGAAACGGGCTTACGCTTTATCGAATTCGCGAAATCTTGCGGTGTGAAAGCAACAGTTGCAGCAACAAATGTAGAGGATGCCGTTGTCTACGCAGCCAACCTTTCAGCAGAAGGGGACGTTATTTTATTATCACCTGCATGTGCGAGTTGGGATCAATATGATAGCTTTGAGATTCGCGGAGATGTATTTATCGATTGTGTGATGAAGTTAACTTAATACGGTAGGAAAGGATTTTTTCGCTGATTTTATATAGACGTTTGTTTGTAGGAAGTGCGCTGTTACTGACGTTAATTGGTATAGTCTTTATTTATTCAGCGAGTGCCTATTGGAGTGAAGTACATTATGCAGATGATTTGCCGTTTTACGTCAAGCAGATGATGTATTTTGCATTAGCCCTTGTTTGTTTTACGATCGTGAGTCGTAGCAAGTGGCTACTGGATGAAAAATGGTGGTTTCTGCTATATGTACTCTCCATTGTTTTATTAATCGCTGTACTGATTCCAGGGATTGGTGTATGGCGAAATGGCTCACGAAGCTGGTTAGGGATTGGACCATTGACATTCCAGCCAGCTGAATTTGTCAAAATTACAACACTCGTATATTTAAGTATCGTTCTTGCGAAGTGGAAACGTGGCGAACACATTATTAAGCTAAAACATTTTATCGTTTTGCTATTACCGATTGCGCTAATTATGATGCAACCGGATTTTGGGTCAGCCTTTATTTTAATTGTAGCTGCATTTATCCTATTTTTTATTGCAAATTATCCAATCAAGTTTTATGCACTGTGCATTATGCTAGGCATAACAGGACTTGTTGCGTTAATTTTGTCTGCACCATACCGACTTGCCCGCATTCAATCCTTTTTAGATCCGTGGCAAGATCCTTTAGGGAAGGGATTTCAGGCAGTTCAATCGTTACTGGCTATTGGACCTGCTGGATTATTCGGACATGGTTTTTTAAAAAGTAGACAAAAATACTTATACTTACCAGAGCCGCAAAACGATTTCATTTTTTCCATTTTGCTAGAAGAAACGGGTTTCATAGGTGGACTTTGTATTGTATGTATTTTTGCGTGCTTTTTATATAGTGGGTATAAATTAGCTACTCATGCCATCTACGTACGCCATTTTTATATCATTAGTGCACTTGTTTCAATGATCGCTGTACAGGCGTCCTTAAATATAGGGGTAGTCATTGGACTGCTACCTGTTACAGGGGTCACACTGCCTTTTATTAGTTATGGTGGTACATCATTAATGATTTTATGGCTTACAGTTGGAATTATCTACTTATTTGGAGCTACGACAGAAGGAGAGAGAGGAGCATCATGGAAAAAGTAATTGACTTGGAAGATCGCATACCAACATTTCGGCAAAAGCGGCGAAAAAGAACGAACTTTAAATTTATAGTATTAACGACTATTTTCCTCTTCCTTTTGCTCCTGCTTTTGTATTTTCAATCGCCATATAGCGAAGTGAAAACAATTGATATTTCAGGACATACACTAGTAGATCGTACATATTATGAGGAATTGTCTGAAATAAAAGTAGGAGACTCCATGTGGGGGATTGATGCTAAGGAAATCGAAGCTAAAATGGAAGCGCTTGATTGGGTGAAAAAAGTAAGTGTACAACGGAAATGGTTAACAACTGTCGTCATTGAAATTAAGGAATGGAAAAAAGTAGCCTATTTAGCGAAAGATAATACATTTTATCCAATGCTTGAAAATGGTGTTTTATATGAAGAAGCAAATGAATTATTGCCGATTGATGCCCCCATTTTCTTGGCGTTTAATGATGAGGATTTGCGTAAGCGACTATTAAAAGAATTAGCTAAGCTAAAACCGGAAGTGCTCGCACTCATTTCGCAAATTAATGCGACTGCTTCTGCTTCAGATCCTTACGCCATTACATTATTTATGAATGATGGTTATGAAGTGCGAGCAGATATTACATCACTTGCAAGTAAGTTAAATTATTATCCTTCTATTATTGCACAAATTGAAAATGAAGAACAATTTGAAAAGGGGATTATTGATATCGAAGTAGGGTCATACTATCGACCGTATACAGAAGAATACACAGCCATTAACTTCGAAGAAGATGTAGGAGAACAGGATGTGATGGAAGATGAAGAACAATCCTCACAATAAAAGGAATGTACTTTGGAATCGAAAATATTTTGTGATTTTAGTCGTCTGTATTATTACGGGCTTTATCATAGGGTACTCCTATAATTTATCAAAAGATGATCGCCAAACAAGTTCGATTTCTAGTCTTTATGTGCAACAAGGTGACACATATCGAGAAGAACTCATCGCACAGCAAGAGCGCAATAAAGAGCTTGCAGAAGAATTAAATATACTACTTCAAACAATCCGAAACTATGAAAAAGAATTTGCAACAAATGAAGGGCAATACGAATCGTTAGTAGAAGAGGCTGAACGATTACGTATTCTATTAGGTGAACTGCCTGCGGTTGGTGAAGGAATCGCGATTACATTACGTGATAACGCCTATACAGGCATGACGAATCCGAATGATTATATTGTACACGAAAGCCATATATTTTCTGTCATTAACGAGTTGAAAATCTCTGGTGCAGAAGCGATTGCGATTAATGGACACCGTTTAAAAACCAATTCGTATATCAGTTGTAATGGACCTGTTATTACGATTGATGGAAGTCAGTATCCAGCGCCGTTTGTTGTGGAAGCAGTCGGGAATCGAGAAACATTGACTGCGGCGCTTGAAATTGAAGGTGGGGTAGTAGACCAGTTGTTAAGCGATCATATCGTCGTAACGGTGGAAAAGAAAGAACAAGTCTTGATGCCTTCTATTACAAAAGGGAATTCTTAGGAGGTATTGGATGACGAGGAAAATGTATATTCATATTACGCTTATTTCTTTCATTATCGGATTGATGCTTGCAGTTCAATACAATACGGTTCAAAGCCCTGAAAAAAAAGAAACGACAGATGTTTGGGAAATTCGTCAAGATTTATCAGATGAAAAGAAGTTGCATTCAGAGTTGTTGACTAACATTAGACAAGCTCAGGATATCGTTCGTAAATATGAGGATAAAGAGCTAGGTGATCCCGAGGCCATTTTAGCGCAGACCGTAGAAGATTTACAAGAAGCGGCAGGCCTTAAAGAAGTAACAGGTCCAGGAATAACGATTAGCATTACCCCTTCACCTGAATTAATAGCATTTGGTTATGAAATAAATGAAATCTCACCATCATTGTTAATTCGTCTTGTGAATGATATTTATCGTTATAAAGGACACTATATCGAATTAAATGGACAACGGGTTATTCATTCTTCCGCTATTCGTGATATTAACGGAAAAACAACGGTCGGTAGCGTACCTATTGGCAAAACGAACGTTGAGATGATTGTCATTACAGAAACGGAAGAAGAAGCTGCAAAATTGTATAACCACTTAATGGCATCTTCATTTATGGATGAATTTTTCATTGATAATATGATGCTAACTGTAGAGCAACCAGAGACTACACTGACAGTTCGTGCAACAGATATGGATATTCGTAACACCTATTTAACAGAACATAAAGGGGATTAGAATATGTGGTTACCACTACTAGGATTAATTTTAGGGATTGCACTTGGCGTCTTAACCGATATTCAAATTCCTGCTGTGTATGAAAATTATTTATCCATTGCGGTACTTGCAGCGCTTGATACAATGTTTGGTGGCATTCGTGCACAGTTGCAGCAAGTATACGATGATAAGGTATTTATTTCAGGTTTTTTCTTCAATATTGCGCTTGCGGCAGGGCTCGCCTTTTTAGGGGTGCATATAGGAGTAGACTTGTATTTAGCAGCGATTTTTGCCTTTGGCGTACGGCTGTTTCAAAATATCGCAGTCATCCGTAGGATTTTAATTACAAAATGGGAAGAATATAGAATAAAAAAGCGTGAAAATTCATCAAAATCACGTTAAAATTTGATTACAAGTAGTGATTTACTTAGACATTAATCAGATTTTACAATAGAATTAAAAGTAGAAGTATTTTAAGGAGGTGCAGCGAGTTGAATCATCAAGATATATATATTTCGCTAGATATTGGTTCATCTTCTATTAAAGTATTAATAGGTGAAATGAGTGATAGACAATTACACGTAATTGGCGTCGGACAAATAAAATCAAACGGCATTCGTAGGGGTGCAATTGTAGATATAGATGCAACAGTGCAATCAATAAAAAAAGCAGTTGAACAAGCAGAAAGAATGACTGGTTTAACGATTGAAGAAGTCGTACTCGGTGTACCAGCAAATCAGACGGTATTACAATCAGTCAAAGGTGTAGTCGCTGTAAACGGAGACGGTCGTGAAATCTCAGATGATGATTTGGCACGTGTACTGGAATCAGCGCAAAGTATGGTAACACCACCAGAAAAAGAAATCGTTAATTTAATTCCAAAACGGTTTACAGTCGACCTATTATCTGAAATTAAAGACCCACGCGGTATGATTGGGACACGCTTAGAGGTAGATGCTACGATGATTATGACATCGAAAACATTGCTCCATAATGTACTGCGATGTGTAGAGCGTGCTGGTCTAAAAGTGCGAGAAATTTATTTACAACCATTAGCGGCAGGTTATTATGCTTTAACAGAAGATGAAAAAAATCAAGGGACTGCCTATATCGATTTAGGTGGTGGTTCAACAACAATCGCTGTGTTTGAAGATGGATTATTAACACATACCGGAGTAGTAGGGATGGGTGGCGACCAGATTACAAAGGATTTATCCATTGTACTGGAAACATCAACCGAACAAGCAGAGAACATCAAAAAACAGTATGGTCATGCGTTTTTTGACGATGCATCAGATGAACAATTATTTGAAGTTCAAGTAGATGGGACAAGTGCGACAGAGCAATATAGTCAACGTTACATTGCAGAAATTATCGGAGCTCGTGTTGAAGAAATTTTGGAGTATGTATTAGATGAGCTATCTCGACTCGGTGTTCGTGATTTACCAGGTGGGGTTGTATTAACAGGAGGTGTAGCGCAACTAGAAGGTGTAGGGCAAGTTGCTCGCCAAGTGATGCAACTTCGTGTGCGTATACATACACCAGATTATATTGGTGTGCGTGACCCTGGTTTCACAACAGCGGTAGGATTAATTCGTTATGCGCATTCAGATGATGAATTTTACGGTAGGAGCTCAGAAATACAACCTGTTTCTGGACCCACTCAATCACCTCCTCCTAAAAAACAATCTAATGCAACTGAGAAAAAAGTCAATCACAAGTCCACAACGACTATTATTGACAAAGCAAAAAAATTCTTTAACAACTTTTTCGAGTGACGATAAAGATATAGAGCAGGAGGAGACAAAATGTTAGAGTTTGATACAAGTTATGACCAAGGCGCGGTCATTAAAGTAATCGGTGTTGGTGGTGGCGGAAACAACGCTGTTAACCGAATGATTGAACATGGCGTGCAAGGTGTCGATTTTATAGCGGTAAATACAGATGCACAAGCATTAGAGCATTCTAAAGCACAATATAAACTGCAAATTGGTGGTAAATTAACACGCGGTCTCGGAGCAGGTGCAAATCCTGAAGTAGGAAAAAAAGCAGCAGAAGAGAGTCGGGAGCAATTAGAAGAAGTACTACGCGGTGCAGATATGGTGTTTGTAACGGCAGGTATGGGTGGTGGTACTGGAACAGGTGCTGCGCCAGTAATCGCTCAAATTTCACGTGATTTAGGTGCGTTAACGGTCGGTGTTGTAACTCGTCCGTTCACATTTGAAGGTCGTAAACGCCAAACGCAAGCGATTGGTGGGATTTCTAACTTAAAAGAAGCGGTTGATACGTTAATTGTCATTCCGAATGATAAGTTATTACAAATCGTTGATAAATCAACACCGATGCTTGAAGCATTCCGTGAAGCAGATAACGTACTTCGACAAGGTGTACAAGGGATTTCAGATTTAATCGCAACACCTGGTTTAATCAACCTTGACTTTGCTGATGTGAAAACAATCATGTCTGATAAAGGTTCTGCTTTAATGGGAATCGGTATTGCAACAGGAGAAAACCGTGCAACAGAAGCAGCAAAAAAAGCTATTTCAAGTCCATTGCTTGAAACGTCAATTGATGGTGCTAAAGGCGTTATTATGAATATTACAGGTGGTTCGAACTTATCGCTATACGAAGTACAGGAAGCAGCAGATATCGTAGCCTCGGCTTCCGATGAAGAAGTAAACATGATTTTCGGTTCTGTTATCAATGAGAACTTAAATGATGAAATTATCGTAACTGTCATTGCTACAGGTTTTTCAGACGATATTATTCCAGCTGGCTCATCATCACCACGTCAAACACTTGGACTTGGGGGACGTACAGCTACTGCTCAACCAGTGCAACAAGTACGTCATGAACCTGTTCAGCAAGAACCAGTTCGCCAAGTATCATCTCAAGATGATCAATTAGATATTCCGACATTTTTACGTAACCGTCGTAATCGTAATCAATAGTTTACTAGCCTACAAGATTTTATGCTTGTGGGCTTTTTTATTTGTTAAGGAAATTATAAAATTTCGCATTGTGGATAATGGTTGTGGAAAAGAGCAGCTACGTCTAGGCGAAAGCGCCATCCCCTCGCGACGCTTCGACTCCCTCCTACGTGTGGCAAGCACACTTGTCGGGATTCTCCAGCGCGTGTCGGGGATGAGCAGGCGCTTTAGCGCTTTTGTTCTTTGTCTAAAAATGTCACATTACTACTGATTTTGTAAAGTAATTTCTAGAAAACCATTCACTGTTTTGACAAATTGCTCAATTCCCTCGTGGTACTGTATGGCTAGGAGGTTTTTTTGCATGGCTGGAGAATGGCTCCTTGTTGTAAACACGATTTATAATTATCTGTTGCTCTCCTTTACACAAACGATTACAAATGTTCGGGTAACGAAGACAAAATTATGGGTTATGGCAACGCTCAGTAGTTTAATAGGCATATTGTTGTTTCCTTCCATAATCGGGGTCTTTATAAGTTTTTTTATTTTAGTACTTGCATTCCCTATACAAACATTGTTGTTTAGGCAGGCTTTTGTATTATTTATCGCAACGCTTGTCGTTGGAGGTCTTTTAACGGCTATTCAATCATATGCTAGCAGTAAATACAACATGCTTGTGTTGTGGGTTGCGTTTGCTGCACTTATTCTTTTTTTTCTTGTTAGACACTATAGGTTACAGTGGATTTTCCGACAAAATACATTCCATACATCGTGCACATTGCAGTTTTTAGGGAAGTCTATTACACTACCTGCCTTTATTGATACGGGAAATACGTGTATTGAGCCAATTAGTGCACTGCCTGTTCATTTTGTATCGTTACCAGCTGTTAAGCAACAATTAGCTACAGATTTTGTACATGCGCTGACAAGTTGGAAACAAGATCAGCCATATGAACTTGACATGTTTTCAAAGGATGTACAGAAACGATTGCGTGTAGTACCAATTCAAACGGTACAAGGGGATACGCTCGCACTCGCTTTTCGGTTAGAGACACTTACAATGGGTGAGCAAACATTTTACGATCATTATATTGTCTTTACAGCAAAAGATGCTAAGTTTCCAAGACAAGTAGATGTTATTCTCCATGTGTCTATGCTTCCTATCACATAAAAAAGGGGGACACTCATTGCTTCAAAAGCTACGCTTACTTTTTTTACGCATTTGGCGAAAAATTTCACGTCAGGGAACATACTATATAGGAGGACATGATGCATTGCCAGTACCATTAACTCGAGAAGAAGAATTAACCGTTGTCAAAGCATTTATGGATGGAGATTTAGGTGCTCGTGATACATTAATTGAGCGTAATTTACGTCTTGTTGTGTATATTGCGAGAAGATTTGATAATACAGCGACGCCAATTGAAGATTTAATTAGTATTGGTTCAATTGGATTAATTAAAGCCATTGAAACGTTTAATACAGAAAAAAATATAAAATTGGCCACATATGCTTCACGTTGTATCGAGAATGAAATTTTAATGCATCTTAGAAAAACGAGTCGTATGAAAAGTGAAGTGTCGCTCGATGAACCACTGAATTCCGATGCAGATGGAAATGAGTTGTTATTATCGGATATTTTAGGCACGGAAGAGCATATTATTTCAGATGATGTAGAGCGAAAACTACAGCGTCAGCATATGTTCCACGCGATTAATTGTTTAAACCCACGCGAAAAATATATTATGGAATGCCGTTTTGGTTTAAATGGTAAAACAGAAATGACACAAAAGGAAGTAGCGGATCATTTAGGCATATCCCAATCGTATATTTCGCGCCTTGAGAAGAAGATTATTTTAGACCTACGTGAATATTTAAATGAACCGATTGCGTAAATTGGTTGAAATTGGCGTGGTATAGATGCGCATAGTCTCACCTCATACGGACAAACTGAACGATAAAAAGGTTCGGAGGAAAAGAGATGGTTCGTATGAAAGTAGAACTATGTGGTGTCGATACATCGACGTTACCTATTTTAAAACATGAAGAAATGAAAGCTTTATTTGAACGTATGCAAGCTGGTGAAGAGGAAGTACGCGAACAGCTTGTCATGTGCAATTTACGTCTTGTACTAAGTATTGTTGGCCGTTTTTCTTATCGTGGCGAGCAAGCAGATGATTTATTCCAAGTAGGCTGTATCGGTTTATTAAAAGCAATTGATCATTTTGATTTAAAACATAATGTGCGATTTTCCACATATGCCGTACCAATGATTGTCGGAGAAATTCGACGTCATTTACGTGATCATCATGCACTAAGAGTTTCCCGCTCATTGCGAGACATTGCGTATAAAGCGATGCAAGCAAAAGAACAATTTGTACTGGAGCATTCATATGAACCAACATTACAGCAAATTGCAGAGATGCTTGAAATGAAACAGGAAGATGTACTATATGCGTTAGATGCGATACAAGACCCAATGTCCCTACAAGAACCGATTTACGCGGATGGCACGGATCCAGTGTACATGCTGGATCAGTTAAAAGGTGATGTGTCAGAAGACCAGTGGGTTGCATATGTATCGGTAAAAGAGAGTATGCAAAAGCTGGATGAACGTCAGCAGCTCATTGTCGCCAAACGCTTTTATTACGGGGAAACGCAAACGGAAATTGCCAAAACATTAGGCATATCACAAGCGCAAATATCACGTTTAGAAAAAAGTGCAATTGCACTCATGCAGAAAGACTATAAAGTTGACTAGAGCGCACATCATGTGCGCTTTTCTTCACAATTGGGGAAAGATTATTTTGAAAAAAACAAAAGGTGGAGTGCTATGTTAAGATTTTCAACGGTGCAACAGAAAGAGATGATAGAGGCTGGGAGTGGACGGTTTATTGGCTATATTGTCGATGCAGAAGTAAATGAAAAAAGTGGACATATTGAGTACTTTTTTGTGGCACAACCGAGGAAAATTTCGCAAATTCTTCATAAAGAAGATAGTATAAAAAAAGTAGCAATTAGTGATATTCTCATAGTAGGCAAGGATGTAATTTTAGTAAAAACGGCTTCCGTATAGGTCGCCCTATTCATTGATAAATCACCTTTAGCTTGATACAATAATATAAACTAATATTGTAAAGTTGGGAAAAAAGTGACCGAAATTATTAATAATTTAAAATGTATTCAAAAAAAAATAGAAGATGCACAACATAGAGCAAATGGATCGCAACAAGTAAATATCGTAGCAGTAACAAAAGAAGTAGATGTAGCACGTACGCAGGAAGCGCTTGCAGCAGGTCTTGTACATCTAGGCGAAAACCGCCCAGAAGGATTACATACAAAGCTTGAACATATTAAATCTGGTGTAAAATGGCATTATATAGGCTCATTACAAACGCGGAAAGTAAAACAAGTAATAAACGATATTCACTTTTTACATTCATTAGACCGAATTAGCCTAGCAGAAGAAATTGAAAAGCGCGCGGAACGACCGATTAAATGCTTTGTTCAAGCAAATGTTTCAGGTGAGGAATCGAAGCATGGGTTGTCAAAGGAAGAGGTCATTTCGTTTATTCAACAACTAGCTGCTTACACAAAAATCGAAGTCGTCGGGTTAATGACAATGGCTCCAAATACAGAAGATGAACACATCATTCGTAATGTATTTCGTGAAGTGAAAAAACTTCAACAGGAAGTTATTGCCTTGCAATTACCATATGCTCCGTGCACTGAACTTTCTATGGGAATGTCAAATGACTACGAGATTGCTGTAGAGGAAGGAGCAACCTTTGTAAGGATTGGCACGGCTCTTGTTGGATGATGAAAGAAGGGACGGTGGATGAGTATGAAAAACATTATAAAAAATTTCTTCTACTTAGAAGATGAGGAAGAACATGTAACACATGATGAAGTAACTGAAAAGAACGTAAAACAACAGCAGTCTGAAGTGCCTGCTATTAATGCACGATTTAAAAAAGAGCGCAAAGTTGTTCCGCAACAGTTACCACATGTGTCTGCTCCATCGCAAAATAATGTAGTAAGCCTCCATGCAGCAACAACAACAAAGGGTGCCAAAGTCGTATTAGTAGAGCCTCGTGTTTACGCGGAAGCACAAGATATTGCCGAAAATTTAAAAAATAAACGTGCGACAATTGTGAATTTACAACGTATTGAGCGTGATCAAGGTGTACGTATTATTGACTTTTTAAGTGGTACAGTGTATGCATTAGGTGGCGATATTCAACGAATTGGAACAGATATTTTCCTATGTACACCAGAGAATGTAGAAGTATCAGGAGAAATTTCAAATTATATTATTGATGAAATTTAGAAGCTAGAGAGGTATTTAGATGATTTATTATATTATTATGCAGGCATTTACGATTTACACGTTTATGCTAATTGCATACATTTTGCTATCGTGGATTCCAGCAGCACAAGACTCCGCTGTAGGTCGCTTTTTAGCAACAGTATGTGAACCGTACTTAGGGTTTTTCCGCAAGTTTATTCCGCCAATTGGCATGATTGATATTTCACCAATTGTTGCATTGTTTGCACTACGCTTTATTCAACAAGGTTTATTAAATGTTATTAGCTACATTATTTAAGTCTTTCCCCGTACAATGTTTCTCATTGTAAGGGGATTTTATTTAACAAGGAGTTACGAAAATGGAGCATTTAATTCAGCACTTTCGAAAAGATGAACAGCCATTTATTGAACAAGTTGTTGGTTGGCAGCGCGAAGTGGAAGATCGTTATGCACCGCGCTTAACCGATTTTTTAGACCCACGGCAACGTTTTATCGTGAGTACTGTAATAGGTCAGTCAGATGATTTAACTGTTTCTATGGAAGGAGGATTTCAAGCATCCGAGCGCATGCGGATGATAATTGCACCTTCCTATTATGTGCCAGAAGAACATGACTACCATCTTACAATCTTTTCAGTAAGCTATCCTTCGAAATTTGTACAAATTAAACATCCTGATGTGTTAGGGGCACTCCTTTCACTTGGTGTTGAACGGGGCAAATTTGGCGATATTCGTGTGGCTGAAAATACAGTAGAATTTGCAGTGGCAAAGGAAGTAGCAGATTATGTACGTACGAATTTATCGAGCATTGGTAAAGTGAAAGTACATATGGAGGAAGTAGGGACAAGTTCGCTTTTACAGCTAGAAGAACAATGGGAAGAAAGCTCTTGTACCGTTTCTTCGATGCGTCTTGACGTTGTACTTGCGACTATATTAAATCTTTCGCGACAAAAATCGCAAAGTCTGATTGCAGCAGGTCGCGTAAAAGTCAATTGGACCGTTCGCGAGCAAGTGGCATTTGAATTACAAGAAGGCGATATTATTTCTGCACGAGGTTTTGGTCGTTTAAAAGTAATCATGACAGAAGGACGGACAAAAAAAGATAAAATTCGCCTACAAATAGGTCGATTAGAGCAAAAACTATGACTATCTGCAGAAAAAAACGAAAAAATGATGTCAATTAAACGCTAACAAAGTATAATGTTTAATAAATAGTAACGTGCAAAGGAGAGCAGCGACATGCCATTATCCCCCTTAGATATACATAATAAGGAGTTTACGCGTGGCTTCCGTGGCTATGCAGAGGACGAGGTAAACGAATTTTTAGATCAGATTATTAAAGATTACGAGATTATTTTACGTGAGAAAAAAGAGCTGGAAGATAAAATCAAAACAATGACAGAACAGATGGACCACTATAACAATTTAGAAGGGACATTACAAAAGTCGATTATTGTTGCACAAGAGGCAGCGGAAGAGTTACGTCGCAACTCGCAAAAGGAAGCAAAGCTCATTGTAAAAGAAGCCGAAAAAAATGCAGATCGTATTGTGAATGAGGCTTTATCGAAAGCACGTAAAGTGACTATTGAAATTGATGAGTTAAAGAAGCAGTCAAAAGTGTTCCGCAACCGCTTTAAGATGTTAGTAGAAGCACAGCTAGATTTATTGAATACAGATGATTGGGATAACTTGCTAGAATACGATGTGACATTGACAGAAATTCCAATACAAACACGTGAAAAGTATGAAACAGAGGATGAGAACTTAAGTTCAATTTAGGCGGAAAAGCTTGACGTGCCGCAAACAGTTTCATATACTGATACACAAAAGATGTTTATATGCATAATCAGCTACGATGGAGACAGTATGTTAAAATTGCTGTGAAGCGATTCGAGGATGGTGGGAGCTCGAACAAAAAGCAATTTTTACAGAAAATCACTCTGGAGCTAGTTCATTGAATTTTAGTAAATGAGCTCGTGATACGCGACGTTACAGCGACTAAGAGGCAGTAAATGTTTACTGTAAATTAGGGTGGTACCACGAAATGACAGCTTTTCGTCCCTTTTTGGGATGAAGGGCTTTTTATTTTGCATGTAAACAAATAACAGGAGGATTACGAATGGTAGAGTATAAAGACACGTTATTAATGCCAAAAACAGATTTCCCAATGCGCGGAGGATTGCCAACAAAAGAGCCGCAAATCCAAGCAAAGTGGAATGAAATGGATATTAACAAATTAGTAAATGAACGTACAAAGGATCGTCCACATTTTGTATTACATGATGGCCCTCCGTATGCAAACGGTGATATCCATATCGGGCATGCATTAAACAAAGTTATTAAAGATATGATTAATCGTCATCGTTCAATGACTGGTTTTCATGTACCGTATGTACCAGGGTGGGATACACACGGTTTACCAATTGAGCAAGCATTAACAAATAAAGGTGTTAATCGTAAAGAAATGTCGGTTGCACAATTCCGCGAGCTTTGTGAAAAATATGCGTATGAGCAAATCGATAATCAGCGTGAACAATTTAAACGTTTAGGTGTGCGCGGGGATTGGGAAAATCCATACATCACATTAAAGCCGGAATTCGAAGCACGTCAAATTGAAGTATTCGGTAAAATGGCGGAAAAAGGCTACATTTATAAAGGCTTAAAACCGGTATACTGGTCACCATCATCTGAATCAGCATTAGCTGAAGCTGAAATTGAATATAAAGATGTCAAATCACCATCTATTTATGTATCGTTCCCGATTAAAGATGCAAAAGGTGTCGTTCCTGCGGATGCGAAATTTATTATCTGGACAACAACACCTTGGACATTACCAGCAAACCTCGGTATTTCTGTAAACCCAGAGTTCACATATGTAGTCGTAGCAGTGGAAGATAAAAAATTCATTATTGCAAAAGATTTACTTGAAAATGTGGCAAATGCAATTGGTTGGGCGTCTTATGAAGTACTTCAAGAAGTAAAAGGGCAAGAGCTTGACCGTGTTGTAGCGAAACACCCATTCTATGATCGCGATTCACTGGTAATGGTTGGTGAGCACGTCACAGCTGAAGCTGGTACAGGATGTGTACACACAGCACCTGGTCACGGGGAAGACGACTTTAACATCGGAAAAGCATATGGCTTACCTGTTTTATCGCCAGTGGATAACCGCGGTTGCTACACAGCAGAAGCACCAGGCTTTGAAGGCATTTTCTATGATGCTGCAAATAAGCTTGTTACAGAAAAATTACAAGAAGTAGATGCGTTGGAAAAATTAAACTTCTTCACGCACTCTTATCCGCATGACTGGCGTACGAAAAAGCCGGTTATTTACCGTGCGACACCACAATGGTTTGCGTCAGTTGAAGCATTCCGTGATGAATTATTAAAAGCGGTTGAAGATACGACATTCACACCTGCATGGGGTGAAACACGTCTTTACAATATGATTCGTGATCGTGGTGACTGGTGTATTTCGCGTCAACGTGCATGGGGGGTACCGATTCCAGTATTCTATGCGGAGAATGGTGAAGAAATCATTACGTCAGAAACAATTGCACATGTCGTGCAGTTATTCCGTGAGCATGGTTCAAATATTTGGTTCCAAAAAACAGCGAAAGAATTACTACCTGAAGGCTTCACACATCCTGGTAGCCCGAATGGCGAGTTCACAAAAGAAAACGACATTATGGACGTTTGGTTTGACTCAGGCTCGTCGCACCAAGGTGTATTAGTAGAGCGCGGCATGAAATACCCAGCAGATCTTTACTTAGAAGGTTCTGACCAATACCGTGGTTGGTTTAACTCATCACTAATTACATCTGTTGCAATTAATGGTTACGCACCATATAAAGGGTTATTATCTCATGGTTTCGTATTAGACGGTGAAGGTCGTAAAATGAGTAAGTCTTTAGGGAATGTGATCATTCCTCAAAAAGTAATGGATCAATACGGTGCAGATATTTTACGTTTATGGGTAGCATCTGTTGACTATACAGGCGACGTGCGTATCTCGATGGATATGTTAAAGCAAGTTTCTGAGGTATATCGTAAAATCCGTAACACGCTTCGTTTCTTACACGGGAACGTGACAGACTTTAATCCAGCGACGGACCGTGTAGCGTATGAAGATTTACGTGAAATGGATCAATACATGTACATGCGCATGCAAGACGTATTAAAAGCTGTACGTACTGCATACGACCGTTATGAATTCTCAGCCGTATATCACACAATCAATAACTTTGTAGCAA
The DNA here is from genome assembly GCF_042920265.1 of Lysinibacillus sp. KU-BSD001. Taxonomy (NCBI): domain Bacteria; kingdom Bacillati; phylum Bacillota; class Bacilli; order Caryophanales; family Bacillaceae; genus Lysinibacillus; species Lysinibacillus sp. KU-BSD001. Next base: position 125,201 of record NZ_JBDQZI010000001.1, read on the forward strand.
TTGAGTTATCTTCATTCTACTTAGATATTGCAAAAGATGTTGTGTACATTGAAGGCGTAGACAATCAAGATCGTCGTGCAATGCAAACGGTAATGTACGATACGCTACAAATGTTATTAAAAGTATTAACACCAATTATTCCACATACAACGGAAGAATTATGGGGTTACTTAGGTGCTGAGGAAGCGTCTGTTCAATTAACAGACTTCCCAGAAGTAGATGAAAAAGAGAACTTTGAACAGTTACGTGCAAAATGGAGCAATGTCATTGCGATTCGTGATGAAGTGTTAAAAGCACTTGAAGAAGCGCGTAATGCAAAAGTAATCGGGAAATCGTTAGAAGCGAAATTATCTGTATATGCAGATCAAGAAGCGGTAGCACTTCTAAAAGATGCAACGATTGACTTTGCACAATTATCAATCGTTTCACAATTTGTTGTTGCTGGTACAAAGGATGCGGCCCCAGAAAACGCATTAGTGTTAGAGAAAACAGCAATTGTTGTAGAAAAAGCAGACGGTGAAAAATGTGAGCGCTGCTGGACGATTTCGGAAACAGTTGGCTCGAACGCAGCACATGCAACATTATGTGCACGTTGTGGAGAAGTTGTAGAGAAGTATTACCAATAATCATTTAGCATGTAAATAAGCGGACTGCTCCGTTTATTTACATGCTTTTTTAATTTTAGCTCATAACCAGCAAATTAAGAAACATATATTACCATTTGAGTGACCGTTGCTTTCCGCTCCAGCACTCGCTTTCCACGGGCGAGCATCAAGCCTCCTCGTCGCTCATCCTTCAGTGCTCCTGTCGCTGCGCTTTCGTCGCAAATAAATTTCCTGCGGGGTCTTGCTTGTCTCGCTTTCCCGTAGGAGTCTCGTGCCTCCGCTACAAGCAACTAGTGTTCAATAAAAAATGGGTGGCTAAAAAACAATATATATCCTCATAGATTACAGGGGCTAGGCGACGATATGTGCAAATCGAAAGAAAATGATTTCTTTTAAGGCTCAACACCAGAATATGTTCTTGATTAAAAAGAGGAGCACTTTAAAAGCCCATGGAGTGAAGGGCGGCGAGTGTAGCTGACGGCGTTCGCCTTTCGCTACAGAGCAAAGCTTCCTGCGGGATAAGCTTGAGCGGAAAGCGTCCGCCCGTAACGGAATGCGCGGTCAAGTACACGTTTTGGTGAAGAGTCATTACTTTTAACAAAATTTTAATTTTTTCTTGATTTATATAGTGATAATGATTATCATTCTATAATATGAAATAGTTTGATAGCCAAGTAGGCATTGAAAGGATATGACATGATGAAATTGAGCAAAAAATTATCAGCGTTATTAGTAGCGAGTAGTATTTTAATGGCAGCTTGTGGAGAAGAGGCGACAAAAGAACAGGAAAATGCAGTAGAGCCAGCGCAAGTGGAGACAGAAAAGGTAAGTTTGTCAGCTGAAGTAGAAGTATATCAACAATTTGCGGTAGAGCAAATGGAGAAATTTGTTATTGAAACGGAAAACTTTGTTAACCTATTTAAATCAGGTGATATTGAAGCAGCGAAGGCAGCATATGCGCCTGCACGTATGTATTTTGAACGTTCAGAGCCTATTGCAGAAAGCTTTGGTGATTTAGATCCACGTATCGACGGGCGTTTAGCGGATTTAGAAGAAGAAGGCCAAGGGAAGGAAGAGTGGTCAGGTTACCACAAGCTAGAGTATGCATTATGGGTTGAAAATACGACAACGGGTTATGAGCAAGTGGCCGATCAATTATTAGCAGATGTGAAACAATTATATGCACTTGTACAAACAGTGGAAGTGGAACCAGAGCTATTAGTGACAGGGGCTGTTGACCTATTAAACGAAGTGTCCACATCGAAAATTACAGGGGAAGAGGAAATTTACTCGCATACGGACCTTTATGATTTTAAAGCCAATATTGAAGGGGCAGAGAAAATTTTTGAGATTTTACGTGCGAATTTAGAAGCGAAAGATGCAAATTTAGTAGCAACATTAGATGAGAAATTTAGTGCAATGAATGATTTATTAGCGAAATATGAAGACGGAAAAGGTGGTTATGTGTCATACGAAGTACTAACAGAAGATGATACAAAAGCACTGGCAACAGCAGTAAACGAATTAGGTGAGCCCTTAAGTCAAATGGGTATTGTCATCGAATAGTATAGGAGCTTTCATATGGCAGAAAAAATTACGAGACGAGAAATGTTGAAGCTTTCTGGATTTGCGATTGCAGGCGCAGCAATTGGCGCCTCAGGTCTTGGTGGTGTGATGAAAATGCTAGAGGATGAAGCGCCCAAAGCTTCTACTCATGCCGTCGCGTTTTATGGGAAGCACCAACCAGGCATTACGACGCCTCATCAATCCAATGTATATTTTGCATCGCTTAATTTTGTTGGACAGTCTAAAGCGCAACTCCAACAATTGTTTCAAGATTGGACGCGCTATAGCGAGCGTATGATGCAAGGACAATCCGTTGAGGATGAGGATGCCACTAAACATGTACCACCTGTTGATACAGGTGAGGCATTCAATTTAGATGCAGCGAATTTAACGTTAACGTTTGGAGTAGGACCGTCATTATTTGAACATGCCTCACTCGGATTAAAAAATAAAAAGCCAGCTGAATTAATGGATTTACCTCATTTCCCGAAAGACCAACTACAAAAGCAATGGACAGGTGGGGATCTATGTATTCAAGCATGTGCCGATGATCCGCAAGTGGCATTTCATGCGGTGCGCAATTTACTACGTGTCGGTAGTGGGGTTGTACAGCTGCATTGGTCTCAAGCTGGCTTTATGTCGATGCCTGCAGATGGTGGTACGCCGAGAAATTTATTTTCTTTTAAGGACGGGACGGTTAATCCGAAAACAACGAGTGAATTTGATGAGCATGTATGGGTATCGAATCACGAACAGTCTTGGTTGAATAATGGCACGTATTTAATCGTTAGAAGAATACAAATGCATTTAGAAACATGGGATCGTACATCGCTTCATCAACAAGAAATGACGTTTGGGCGTTACCGACATAATGGGGCATTATTCGGGCAGGCAGATGAGTTTGCTGAAACAGATGTGTTCGCAAAAGATGTGGAAGGGGAGTCTGTGGTTCCTGAAAACTCTCATGTGTACTTATCACGTCTTGCAAAACAAACGATTTATCGTCGTCCATTCTCTTATGCATCAGGTACTGTAACAGAAACAGGAGCTTATGATAGTGGCTTGCTGTTTATCTCATTCCAAAAACATCCGAAGCAGTTCATCGATATTCAAAACAGCTTAGGGCGTATGGATAAATTAAATGAATATATTACACATCGGGGAAGTGCATTATTTGCTTGTCTGCCTGGTGTTAAAAAAGGGAGTTATTTAGGTGAAGCGCTTTTTACAAGTTTGTAGTATCGTCGTAATGAGCTTGCTCCTTTTCACACCTATTACAAAAGCATCTGATTATAGCGAACTATACGTGTTAATTACCGATGCGATCATTAATACGAATCAGCAAAATGAAGAGCAAGCTCAACAGGCGCTTCAAGAAATTGAGCAATTGTGGGCTACGTATAGCTCAGAGCAAGTAGAAGCAAAGGCAGAGGTGGATCACGCTATTAAGGCTGTCATGAATGCAAGTGATGCAGCATCGCGAGTAAAGGCACTTTCGCAGCTGTCAAAAGCACTATCAGCCCTTGACTTAGCAGAAAATCCGATTGATGAAAAAGCGGAGCGTGAATCGTTTTATTCGAAGTTTAGTCCGTTTATGACCCAATGGGAAGAGGCTTACGTAACAAATGACACGGAGAAAATCCAAGAAGCCTATAAAATGCTCGATGCAAAATGGAACCAATACGAAAAGCCGGTACGTGCGCAAAGTATTGGGTTATATGGACAAATTGAAAGTCAATTAGCATTTATGCGCATTGCGTTATCGAATGAAACACCCGATATAGCGTTAGCGAACTCTTATTTTACGACGTTAAAATCGCATATCGAGCAGTTTATGGCCGGTGAAGATATTGTCGTTGAAGATAAAGGCTATTCTTTGCAAACGCTGGTCGATTTAATGGATGATGCGTTAAAAGCGATTGAACAAACAGACTATGAGGTGGCGGCAGATGCTTTAACACAATTTATCATCGTTTGGCCAAATGTAGAAATCGAAATATCGACACGCAATAGCTCACTGTATAATAAGTTAGAAAGCGATATTCCGATTTTAGTCAGTCGTTTATCACAAACGACACCGAAAGTAGAGGAAGTTGTAGCACAATTAGAAACATTTAAAAAAGAGATTCAGCTAATACAAAGTGATGATAGCTATTCGTTTTGGGATTCAGCATTAATCTTATTACGTGAAGGGTTAGAGGCGATTTTAATTATCATGGTCCTCGTTTCCTTCTTAAAGCGCTCTAATCAAGAACGGATGGTGAAATGGATTTATTCAGGGGCAGTAGCAGGTGTTCTATTATCTGCTGGAATGGCGATTTTACTGGCGATTGTATTTGATTCTTTAACATCAGGTACAAACCGTGAAATGATTGAAGGCTGGGTAGGGCTTGCAGCGGCGATTATGATGATTGGTGTCGGTGTGTGGCTTCATAGTAAATCGACTGTGCAATCATGGAATACTTATTTGTCCAAGCAAATGGGACATGCGATTTCGAAAGGATCCGTACTGGCGATGGCTTTTATTAGTTTCTTATCGGTATTCCGAGAAGGGGCAGAGACCATTTTATTTTATGCGGGTATTATTCCGAAAATAGAAATTTTTGACTTTGTTTTAGGCATTGTGATCGCCATTATTATTTTAATCATCGTGGCTTTGGCATTAACAAAGCTCAGTGGCAAAATTCCGATTCATAAGTTTTTCTTTGTCGCGACCATCATGATTTATATATTAGCCTTTAAAATTATCGGAACAAGTATCCATACACTGCAATTAACAGATGTTGTCTCAACAAATGTTGTGGATGTTTTACCTGTTATGAGTGCAATCGGTTTTTATCCAACCGTGGAAACGATACTTGGGCAAGCGATTTTATTGTTTATTTGGGCGTTTGTCTCATGGAAACAACGTAAACATTCATAAAAAGTGCACAAAAGCTTCGCGGAGCTTTGTGCGCTTTTTTGTGGGCGAAAAGAATAGGGTAGCAAAAAAATATTATTGTCATCATTATTCGAAAGTGATTGCTTTGTGTTAGAATGGGATAGATATGCATATAGGGGGCGTCTAGGTGAAAAGGTTTTATGGAATTGCCATCATTGTCATTTTACTCGACCAACTAACAAAGTGGATGGTTGTTAAAAATATGGAGCTTGGTGAGCGAATTGCTATTTGGGATCCGTGGTTTGGTTTGCTTTCGCATCGAAATCGCGGCGCAGCATGGGGCATGCTACAAGGGCAAATGTGGCTCTTTACGATTGTGACGATCGGCGTTATTATCGCGATTATTTATTTTTATCATACGGAGGCAAAGGGAAAACCATTTTTCCAAGTGAGTTTAATGCTGCTGTTAGGTGGGGCAATTGGGAACTTTATTGACCGTTTATTGTTAGGAGAAGTGGTCGATTTTGTGGATGTATTGATTCCAGTCATTAACTACCATTTCCCAATTTTTAATATTGCGGATGCCGCATTAACAATTGCTGTCGTCATGTTATTAATTGCAATTTTGATAGAAGATCGAGTAGAAAAGAAAAAGGTGAAAAAATGAACGTAACATATACAATGGAAGAACAACATGCAGGAGAGCGTCTAGATAAAGCATTATCGAGCCTGCAATCAGAATGGTCACGCACGCAAATTGGGAATTGGATTGATGAAAATCGTATCAAAGTAAACGGTACGGAAGTCAAAGCAAAGTACAAAGTTAAAGCAGGCGATGTCATTGAGATTGAGGTACCAGAAGCAGAGCCGTTAGAAATTGTAGCAGAAGATTTACAGTTAGAAATCGTTTATGAGGATAAAGATGTATTAGTAGTGAATAAGCCACGCGGCATGGTTGTGCATCCGGCACCAGGGCATACAACAGGAACGCTTGTGAACGGCTTAATGTATCATTGTAAAGATTTATCGGGTATTAATGGGGTGATGCGCCCAGGTATTGTGCACCGTATCGATAAAGATACATCCGGTTTACTTATGGTGGCCAAAAATGATGTCGCACATGAAGGATTAGTAAACCAACTTGTACAGAAAACGGTCACACGAAAATATACAGCACTTGTACATGGTCATATTGCGCACGATAAAGGAACAATTGATGCCCCGATTGCACGTGACCCTAAAGACCGTCAAAAGCAAGCGATTGTAGATGGTGGTAAGCATGCCGTGACGCACTTCCAAGTACTAGAACGCTTCGGTGATTATACGCTAGTAGAGTGCCGTTTAGAAACAGGACGTACACACCAAATTCGTATACACATGAATTATATCGGTTTCCCATTAGTTGGCGATCCAAAATACGGACCGAAGAAAACAATCGACTTTGGTGGACAAGTGTTACATGCGGGAGTGTTAGGCTTTATACAGCCTGTAACAGGTGAATACTTAGAATTCGAAGCACCACTGCCACAGGATTTTGTTGATTTATTAGCCGAGCTGAGAAAATGATATGACATGAAGGAACTACCGAAATGGTAGTTCCTTTTTGTATTTTTGTACAATTGAAAGGCTACTAAAAGGAGAAATATCACCTATAAAATAACACATATAATTAACAGACAATTCACGCTTGTAGAACATTTTGTTTTAGTTGTCTGACCTTGTAATGTTTTATTGACAGGCTACATAAACAAGCATATACTGACAACAGTGAAAAAAACGAGCTTGACGAGAGCGAGCCGTATAGCACAAATTACTTTAAATAATGTCACCTTTAATGGCAGTCCAGAGAGGCTGAGAAGGTATAATGTGAGAACCATCGGGATATCTGTAGGCAGATTTTTCGGATGCGTTTATTTCAACATGCACTTTCCAACCCTCTAGGTGACTAGAGGGTTTTTTATTTTCGTTGAAACACAACATACCATAACAAATACATCAATGAAAGGAGAATCGTTATGGCACATATAACAGAGCTATTAGATGGGCCATCAATGAACAGAGCCATTACGCGTATCGCCCATGAAATCATCGAGCGCAATAAAGGGATTGATGAAGTCATTTTAGTTGGGATTAAGACGCGTGGGGCATTTTTAGCGAAGCGCTTAGCAGAGCGAATTGAAAGTATAGAAGGAAAAGCGATTCGTACGGGGGAGCTAGATATTACGCTTTACCGGGATGATTTATCGACAAAGCAAGTAAACGACCAAGCCCAAGTACAACAAGTAGACATTGATTATCAAGTGAACGACCAAAAAATTGTGCTAGTCGATGATGTGTTATATACGGGACGTACAGTGCGTGCAGCACTAGATGCCGTGATGGATTTAGGAAGACCTTCTCAAATCCAATTAGCAGTATTAGTAGACAGAGGACATCGGGAACTACCAATTCGTGCCGATTACGTCGGTAAAAACATTCCGACAGCCGGACATGAGCGAATTGTAGTCAATTTAGAAGAAGTTGACGGTCAGGATATCGTGACGATTCATAAAGAAGCAGAGTAGAAAAGAGGAACAAACGGTGTCTACAAAACCAGTATTAGATATCAACGAAAAACCAAGTATTGTACAGTTAATTACATTAAGTTTCCAACATTTATTTGCCATGTTTGGTTCAACTATTTTAGTACCAAAATTAGTAGGTCTTGATCCAGGGATTGCCCTGTTAACAAGTGGGATTGCCACGATTATCTTCCTATTAATTACACAATTTAAAGTGCCAGCATACTTAGGCTCATCATTCGCCTTTATTACACCGATTATTACGGTAGCAGGGCTTGATAACGCAGGCGTAGCCATTAACCCAGGGAACGCAATGATAGGGGCAATGGGCGTTGGGATTATTTACGGGATTGTCGCTTTAGTTATTTGGAAGACAGGCTATAAATGGTTAATGGCCTTACTACCACCCATTGTAGTAGCACCTGTAATTATCGTAATCGGTTTAGGGTTAGCAGGAACAGCTGTTGACATGGCAATGAATATTACGGTTCAGCAGTTAGATGAAGCAACAGGTCAAATGATGGATGTAAAAGTGTATAGCTTTAAACATTTCTCAGCAGCGCTTGTCACGTTGTTGGCAGCGATCGTATTTAATGTATATTTTAAAAATATTTTAAGTGCCATGCCGATTTTATTAGGGTTAATCATCGGATATATTTATTCTGTAGCCATCGGAATTGTAAACTTTGAGCCAGTAAAAGAGGCAGCATGGTTTGCGATGCCAACCTTCTTAATACCGGGCGTAGATTATGAATTGAACGTAACAACAACGATTTTAGCTGCAATGTTACCAGTAGTCATTGTGACCATTTCGGAACATATTGGTCACCAATTAGTATTAGGGAAAGTCGTAGAACGAAATTACATTAAAGATCCGGGTCTTCATCGCTCATTATTAGGTGATGGCTTAGGAACATTTGTTAGTGCGTTAATCGGTGGTCCACCGAAAACAACGTATGGTGAAAATATCGGGGTATTAGCGATTACAAGAGTGTACTCCATCTATGTTATCTTCGGTGCAGCAGTAGCGGCAATGTTAATCGCATTCTTCGGGAAAGTAATGGCATTAATTTCAACAATCCCAACAGCAGTACTGGGCGGTATTTCGATTTTATTATTCGGGATCATTGCATCGAGCGGTTTACGTATGTTCGTTGAAAGTCGCGTAGATTTTGGAAATAACCGCAACATGGTGATCGCATCAGTTATTTTAATCATCGGTATCGGCAATGCACAAATTGTATTTGGCGATTTTGCCATCGGTGGTATGGCGTTATCCGCATTAATTGGTGTGGCATTAAACTTAATCTTACCAGGACGCGATAAAGGCGCTGGAGACTTGTACGAACATGAATAATTAAATAGTAGTACCTTTTAAGATTTGTCCAGAGAGGCAAGGAAGGGGAACGACACGAAGGCACGTCTATGAACGATGTCTTAGCTTGTCACACCCTCAAAGCCTCGCTATCTTGTATAGTGAGGTTTTTTTAAAAAAGAAAATGAAGAATATTTCATCAATCTGTCAAATGAGAATAGTCAAAATAGTTCTATACTAGTAAGTAGCGAATCAAATCGGAGGCGCAATGTATGAAAAATTTATTGTCAATGGAGCATTTATCAAATGAGGAAATTTTACACATTTTAGAACGAGCACAGGCGTTTGAAAATGGCGAACAGCCACAGCTTGATCGAGCATACAATGTGGCAAATCTTTTCTTCGAGCCAAGTACACGTACAAAAACAAGCTTTGAAATGGCAGAGCGCCGCATTGGCTGTACAGTCATTCCGTTTGATGCAGGGTTTTCAAGTGCATTAAAAGGTGAAACGATGTATGACACAGTAAAAACACTTGAAATGATTGGTCTGGATGCCGTCGTGATTCGTGCGAAAGAAGATGAATACTACAATGAACTGCTAGAAGGTATTGATTGTGCTGTCATTAATGCAGGTGACGGGGCAGGGCAACATCCATCGCAAAGCTTACTGGATCTATACACAATCAAAAAAGAATTCGGCAACTTTGAAGGCTTAAATATTACGATTGTAGGTGATATTTCACATAGCCGAGTAGCAAAATCCAATGCGGTGGCACTCACAAGACTAGGGGCGAATATTCGTTTCCTTTGCCCAGAAGAATGGGCAGGCGATTTTGAAGCTGTACACTCATGGGATGCAGTATTAGAAGATAGTGATGTTGTGATGCTACTTCGCATTCAACATGAGCGACACGCGGTAAGTAAAAACTTTTCCAAAGATAGTTATCACGAGGAGTTTGGTTTAACGGTAGAACGTGAAAAACGCATGAAAAAAAGTGCCATTATTATGCATCCAGCACCGGTGAACCGCGATGTAGAAATCGCAGACGAATTAGTAGAATGTGAACGTTCTCGTATTTTCCAGCAAGTGCGAAATGGTGTATATGCACGTATGGCCATACTAGAAACGATTTTGAAGGGACGATAATAAGATGACAATGACATTTATTCAAAACGTAAAAATGTTAAATGAACAAGGTGAATTAATCGACGCAACAGTAACAGTTGAAGATGGCAAAGTAACAGAAATTGGCGGTGTGATGCCAGAAGGAAAAGGTGTCATTCAAGTAATCGATGGACAAGGCAACTTCCTTTCGCCAGGTTTTGTAGATGTACACGTACATCTTCGTGAGCCAGGCTTTGAACATAAAGAAACGATTGCAACAGGCTCTTTAGCTGCAGCACGTGGCGGTTTCACAACAATTTGTGCGATGCCAAACACAAAGCCAGTACCAGATTCAGTCGAAAACATGCAGTTAATTAATGGTCTGATTAAGGAAAGTGCCCTCGTTCGTGTATTGCCATATGGCTCACTAACAAAAGATATTTCAGGTGAAGAACGCACAAATATGGAAGAACTAAAAGCAAATGGTGCTGTAGCTTTCTCAGATGATGGTGTAGGTATTCAATTAGCCTCTACAATGTATGAACAAATGAAAGAGGCTGCACGTTTAGATACGATCGTTGTTGCACACTGTGAAGATAACTCACTTATTTATGAAGGTGTCATGCATGAGGGGAAACGTAATAAAGAGCTAGGTTTACCGGGGATCCCATCGATTTGTGAATCTGTCCAAATTGCGCGCGACGTATTACTAGCTGAAGCAGCAGGTGCGCGCTACCACGTATGTCACGTATCAACGAAAGAATCTGTACGTGCAGTACGCGATGCAAAAGCAGCAGGCATTAAGGTAACAGCTGAAGTTTGTCCACACCATCTTTTACTTGAAGAAATGGACATCCCATCAGACGATGCAAACTGGAAAATGAACCCGCCACTACGTGCAAAGGACGACCAAGATTCATTACACGCAGCATTACTTGACGGCACAATCGACTGTATCGCAACAGACCATGCACCACACACAGTAGAGGAAAAATGCTGTGGTATGGTTGGTGCACCATTCGGCATTGTCGGCTTTGAAACAGCATTCCCACTTTTATACACACATTTTGTAAAAACGGGTAAATGGACATTAAAGCAATTAGTTGAGTGGATGGCAACAAAGCCAGCAGAAATTTTCGACTTACCATACGGTAAAATTGAAGTAGGGGCTTCAGCAGACTTTACGATTATCGATCTTGAAAAAGAGATGGAAGTAAATCCAGAAGAGTTTAAGTCAAAAGGGCGTAACACACCATTTACAGGATGGAAGACGCAAGGCTGGCCAGTACTAACAATATTTGAAGGTAATATCGTATATCAGGAGGCAGAATAATGAAAAAACGTTTATTAATTTTAGAAGACGGTACTGTATTTCACGGTACAGCATTCGGTAGTGACAAAGCATCACAAGGTGAAGTTGTATTTACAACAGGAATGACAGGTTACCAAGAAACATTATCGGATCCATCATTTTACGGTCAAATTGTTACATTAACATATCCACTCATCGGGAACTACGGCATTAACCGTGATGATTTCGAAGCGATTGCACCAGTTATCCGTGGATTTGTTGTACGTGAGCTTGCAGATCAGCCATCGAATTGGCGTTCAGATATGACATTGAATGACTATTTAAAAGCACAAGATATTCCTGGTATCGAAGGAATTGATACACGTAAATTAACACGTATTATCCGTACAAAAGGTGCGGTGCGTGCGATTTTAACAGAAGCAGATGCAGACGTAAATGTAGAAGAAGTAGTAGCGCAATTACAAGCAACACCGCTTATTACACATCATGTAAAAGAAGTATCACCAAAAGCAGCTTATCCGTCACCAGGACGTGGAAAACGTGTTGTATTAATTGATTTCGGTATGAAGCATGGCATTTTACGAGAATTAAATAAACGCGACTGTGACGTATTAGTCGTGCCTTATAACACACCAGCAGAGCGCATTTTAGCGTGGCATCCAGACGGTATTATGTTATCAAATGGCCCAGGTAACCCAATGGACGTAGCAGAAGGTATTGAAACAGTGAAAAACTTAATCGGTAAAGTACCGATGTTCGGGATTTGCTTAGGTCACCAAATCTTCTCATTAGCGTGTGGCGCAAAATCATTCAAATTACCATTCGGTCACCGCGGAGGGAACCACCCAGTAAAAGATTTACGCACAGGCCGTACAGATTTAACATCTCAAAACCATGGCTATGCGATCGATATCGAGTCATTAAAAGAGACAGATTTAGAATTAACACACGTTGCATTAAACGACGGTACTTGTGAAGGGGTTCGTCATAAAAAATACCCAATCTTCACAGTTCAATATCACCCAGAAGCTTCACCAGGTCCAGAAGATTCAAATCACTTATTCGATGAATTCATTGAAATGATGGAAAATGAAGCAGCAAAGGAGAAACAACATGCCTAAACGTACAGATATTAACACTATTTTAGTAATTGGATCAGGTCCAATCGTAATCGGTCAAGCAGCAGAGTTTGACTATGCAGGAACACAAGCGTGTCTTTCATTAAAAGAAGAAGGTTACCGTGTTATCCTAATCAATTCAAATCCAGCGACAATTATGACAGATACAGAAATCGCTGACAAAGTATATATCGAACCAATTTCGTTAGAGTTTGTGTCACGTATCTTGCGTAAAGAACGTCCAGATGCAATCCTACCAACACTTGGTGGTCAAACAGGTTTAAATATGGCGATCGAGTTAGATGAATCAGGTATTTTAGATGAGCTAGGAATCGAAATTCTTGGGACAAAATTAGATGCGATTCATAAAGCAGAGGACCGCGATTTATTCCGTAACTTAATGTACGAATTAGGTGCTCCAGTACCTGAGTCAGACATCATCCATAACATGGAAGAAGCGAAAGCATTAGTAGCACGTATCGGCTATCCAGTAATCGTACGTCCAGCGTTTACACTTGGCGGTACTGGCGGCGGTATTTGTTACAACGACCAAGACTTAGAGGAAATCGTTACATCAGGTTTAAAATATTCACCTGTAACACAATGTTTACTTGAAAAATCAATCGCTGGTTATAAAGAGATTGAATACGAAGTAATGCGTGACTCAGCAGACAACGCGATCGTTGTATGTAATATGGAAAACTTTGACCCAGTTGGTATTCATACGGGTGACTCAATCGTAGTGGCACCAACGCAAACATTATCGGACCGTGAAAATCAAATGTTACGTAATATCTCTTTAGATATTATTCGTGCATTAAAAATTGAAGGTGGCTGTAACGTGCAATTAGCACTTGATCCATACAGCTTCCAATACTATGTAATCGAAGTTAACCCACGTGTATCACGTTCATCGGCGCTCGCTTCAAAAGCAACGGGTTACCCAATTGCAAAGTTAGCAGCAAAAATCGCTGTCGGTTTAACGTTAGATGAAATTAAAAACCCAGTGACAGGTTCAACATTTGCTTGCTTCGAGCCAGCACTTGACTACATCGTAGCGAAAATCCCGCGCTGGCCATTCGATAAATTCGAATCAGCGAAACGTAACTTAGGTACACAAATGAAAGCAACGGGTGAAGTAATGGCACTTGGCCGTACGTTCGAAGAAGCGATGTTAAAAGCAGTTCGTTCACTTGAAACAGGTCACTACCATATTGAGATGAAACACCCAGAAGAGTTAACAGATTCTTGGATCGAAAAACGTATTCGTAAAGCGGGCGACGAGCGTTTATTCTTCATCGGTGAAGCATTACGCCGCGGTGTAACAATCGAGCAAATTCACGAGTGGTCAGCAATCGACTTATTCTTCTTACACAAATTAAAGAAAATCGTCGATATGGAAGCGACACTTGCAGACAATAAAAACGATAAAGATGTATTACGTACAGCAAAACGTTTAGGCTTTGCAGATCGTAAAATCGCAGAGCTTTGGGAAACAACGGCAGAAGCAGTGTATGCATTCCGTAAAGAACACGGCATCATCCCAGTGTATAAAATGGTTGATACATGTGCAGCTGAATTTGAATCGCAAACACCATACTTCTATGGCACATACGAAGAAGAAAATGAGTCAATTAAATCTGACAAGCCATCTGTTGTGGTACTAGGCTCTGGTCCGATTCGTATCGGTCAAGGGGTAGAGTTTGACTATGCGACAGTACACTCTGTATGGGCAATTCAAGAAGCAGGCTATGAAGCGATTATTATTAACTCAAATCCTGAAACTGTATCGACGGACTTCTCGATTTCAGATAAGTTATACTTCGAGCCATTAACAATCGAAGACGTCATGCACATCATCGATTTAGAACAACCGATTGGGGTAGTCGTGCAATTCGGTGGTCAAACGGCGATTAACTTAGCAGATAAATTGGAAGCAAATGGCGTGAAAATTCTAGGGACAACGTTAGAAGACATCGACCGTGCAGAAAACCGTGATAAGTTCGAGCAAGCATTACAACAATTAAACATTCCACAACCTCCTGGTGATACAGCTACTTCAGCAGAAGGCGCAATGGCAATTGCTGAAAAGTTAGGCTTCCCAGTATTAGTACGCCCATCATACGTACTTGGCGGACGTGCAATGGAAATTGTATACAATATGGATGAGTTAGCACACTATATGGAGCATGCGGTAGAAGCTTCTCCAGATCACCCAGTATTAGTTGACCGTTATTTAACAGGTCAAGAAATTGAAGTAGATGCAATTTGTGATGGTGAAAATGTATTAATTCCAGGTATTATGGAGCACATTGAGCGTGCAGGGGTGCACTCTGGTGACTCAATCTCTGTATATCCACCGCAAAAATTAACAGAGGCACAAAAAGAAACGCTTGTAGACTACACAACACGTTTAGCAAAAGGCTTAGGCATCGTTGGTCTGATGAACATTCAATATGTAATGAGCGAAGGCGAAATTTACGTAATCGAAGTAAACCCACGCTCTTCTCGTACAGTACCATTCTTATCAAAAATTACGAATATCCCGATGGCAAATATCGCAACAAAAGCGATTCTTGGTCAATCGATTGTAGCGCAAGGTTACAAACCAGGCTTAGCGCCAGAACAAACAGGTGTATTCGTAAAAGTGCCAGTGTTCTCATTTGCAAAATTACGCCGTGTTGACATTACATTAGGACCTGAAATGAAGTCAACGGGTGAGGTAATGGGGAAAGATTCTACACTTGAAAAAGCACTTTACAAAGGCTTAGTAGCAGCAGGTATGGAAATTAAAACGCACGGTACTGTGTTATTTACTGTATCGGATAAAGATAAAGAAGAAGCAATTGCGATTGCAAAACGCTTCTCAACAGTAGGCTACCGTATTATGGCAACAGAAGGTACAGCACGAAGCTTTGAAGCAGCAGGTATACGTACAGATGTTGTTGAAAAAATCGGTGCAAAAGGTAAAACATTAATCGATGTCATTCAAAACGGTGAAGCACAACTTGTTGTGAACACATTAACAAAAGGCAAGCAACCAGCGCGTGACGGCTTCCGTATTCGTCGTGAGTCAGTAGAAAACGGTGTACCATGTTTAACATCACTTGATACTGCTGAAGCGATGCTACGTGTAATCGAGTCGATGACATTCACTGCTGAAGAAATGCCAAAAGCGGAGGTAGTACACTAATATGATTCGCCAAGAACGAATGACGGTCGTTCAGCAATCGAAAATTGCTCATAATATTTTTGAGCTTACAGTACAAGGCGAGCTTGTCCAGGAAATGACTCCTGGGCAGTTCGTGCATGTACGTGTAGCTGATATGTTCGAACCGCTATTACGACGTCCAATTAGTATTGCCAATATTAATAAGGAAACAAATGAATTTACGATGATCTATCGTGCAGAGGGTCGTGGAACTGAAATTTTATCGTTAAAGCAAGTAGGTGATACGATAGATATTTTAGGGCCAATCGGTAATGGCTTCCCGGTTGATGCAGTACCAGAGGGCGGTACGGCATTGCTTGTCGGAGGTGGTATCGGTGTACCCCCATTATATGAATTAGCTAAGCAATTAAATGCACGTGGTATACGGACAATTCATGTATTAGGATTCCAATCGGAAAATGTTTGTTTTTATGAAGAACAGTTTAGCCATTTAGGCGATACACATTATGTCACAGCGGATGGAACAAAAGGAACAAAGGGGTTTGTGACAAACTTATTAGATGAGTTACAGCCTGAGTTTGATGTGTTCTATTCTTGTGGACCGCTGCCAATGTTAAAAGCATTAGAAGCACAATTCCCAGATAAACCAGGTTATTTATCCTTTGAAGAACGTATGGCTTGTGGGATTGGTGCATGTTTCGCTTGTGTATGCAACACAACAGAAAATGTTGAAAAAGATTATGTAAAAGTATGCTCAGATGGGCCAGTATTCCCGAAAGGAGTTGTGGCACTATGAGCCGTATCAATATTTCGTTACCAGGATTAGAACTAAAGAACCCAATTATGCCAGCGTCAGGCTGTTTTGGCTTCGGTCGTGAATACGCACAACTGTATGATTTATCAAAGCTAGGTGCAATTATGATTAAAGCGACGACAGTAGAAACACGTAGCGGAAATCCAACGCCACGTGTAGCAGAAACTTCAGCGGGTATGTTAAATGCGATTGGGCTTCAAAACCCAGGAATCGAGAAAGTAATGGCAGAAGAGCTTCCTTTCTTAGAAGGGTATGATGTGCCAATTATCGCAAACGTTGCGGGGACTGAAGTGGCAGACTATGTAGAAGTAGCGGAGCGTATTTCGAAAGCACCGAACGTTCATGCATTAGAATTAAATATTTCATGCCCGAACGTTAAATGTGGAGGCATTCAATTCGGTACAGATCCAGCGACTGCGCGTGAATTAGTAGAGGCCGTTAAAGCGGTATCGAGTGTGCCAGTCTACGTAAAACTTTCACCGAACGTAACAAATATTGTGGATATCGCAAAAGCGGTAGAAGCAGGTGGTGCAGACGGTATTACGATGATTAATACACTGATTGGTATGCGTCTACACGAAAAAACAGGAAAGCCAGTGATTGCCAATGGCACGGGTGGTTTATCAGGTCCAGCGGTTAAACCAGTAGCGATTCGCATGGTTTATGAAGTATATAAAAATATAAATATTCCTATTATTGGAATGGGCGGTGTCATGAACGCACAAGACGTAGTCGACTTTATGTCAGCAGGTGCTTCAGCTGTCGCGGTTGGTACGGCAAACTTTGTCGATCATTTCGTATGCCCGACAATCATTGATGCGCTACCAGCAAAGTTAGACGAGCTAGGTGTAGAGCATATTACAGAACTTATTGGAAGGAGTCACCGTTAACATGAACGATAAACCGATTATTGCACTAGACTTTCCAGGAGAGAAAGAAGTGTTTCAATTTTTAAGCCAGTTTGAAGAGCAACTTTTTGTCAAAGTGGGCATGGAGTTATATATGCAGGAAGGGCCAGATATCGTGCGCAAAATTAAAGAACAAGGCCACGACATTTTCCTAGATTTAAAACTTCATGACATTCCAAATACGGTAAAGTCTGCAATGAAAGGTTTAGCACGATTAGGTGTGGATTTAGTTAATGTTCATGCAGCAGGTGGCAAAAATATGATGGAAGGTGCACTGGAAGGCTTAGAGGCAGGTACGCCTGTCGGGAAAAAGCGTGCAGCTTTAATCGCAGTAACACAACTAACATCAACGACAGAAGAACAAATGCGCAATGAACAACGCATTGATCTGCCATTGATTGATGCTGTGCTACATTATGCACAGCTCACAAAATCGGCTGGTTTAAATGGGGTTGTTTGTTCGGTGCATGAAGCACGTGCCATTGCAGAAGTATGCGGTGAAGACTTCCTTCGCGTAACGCCAGGTATTCGCATGGCGGGCGGCGAGACACATGACCAAAAACGTATTGCAACACCAGACGGGGCACGTCAAGATGGTTCGTCATTAATCGTAGTAGGACGTGCCATTACAGGCGCAGCTAATCCAGTAGCTGCATATAAAGAAGTTTGTGAATTATGGGAGGCAAAATAATTATGACATTACAAAACGAAATCGCACACGCTATGCTAAAGGTTGGGGCAGTAGAATTAAACCCAACAGATTTATTTACTTGGGCTTCAGGTATTAAATCACCAATTTACTGTGACACACGTTTAACGATTTCAGATCCTGTTATTCGTAAACAGCTAGCAAATGGATTAGCCCAAAACATTAAAGAATTTTTCCCTGAAACAGAAGTAGTAGCAGGAACTGCCACAGCAGGTATCCCGCACGCTGCTTGGGTATCGGATATTTTAGAGTTACCAATGGTATACGTACGCTCAAAAGCAAAAGAGCACGGCCGCGGTAACCAAATTGAAGGTAAGTACGCACCAGGTCAAAAAGTAGTCGTAGTAGAAGACATCGTATCAACAGGCGGCTCTTCGATTACAGCAGTTGAAGCATTACGCGCAGCAGGCTGTGAAGTAGTAGGCGTCGTATGTGTATATACATACAACTTACCAAAAGCAGAAAAAGCATTCGATGAAATCGGCGTAAAATATGTATCCTTAACAAACTTCGACTACTTAGTAGAAGCAGCAAACGAATCAGGTGCAATTCAAGCAGATCAAATCCCGTTCTTGAAAGAGTGGCATGCAAAACTTAAAGCTGGAGAGCTTTAAGTTTTGCATGCGACGAGGATTGTGATTGCGTAGCAATGACAACCGCAGGAGCACAATGGATGGAAGCCCAGCATGAGCTGGGCTTCTTTGCTTAAAGCAGGCAATCTACAAAAATAATTGAGTTTATTTTAAAGTGAATGAAACACTAATTATATAGGTAGAGCTGTGGCGAAAGCGTAGCGACAGCCACACCAGTAAACTTAAGGCGGGAACGCTTTAAGTTTACTCTGCGACGAGGATTGTGATTGCCCAGCAATGACAACCGCATGAGCACAATGAATGGAAGCCCGGCATGAGCCGGGCTTCTTTGCGTAAAGCGGGGAATTTACAAAAAATAATTGGAATTATTGTGGTTCTATATAGGGTTGGCGGAGCAGCAGTTTAAAAAGGAAAAGTTAAGAGTGTATCGTGTCTCTACATAAAAAATTTAAGTAAAATTTAACCTAATTTTAACCTTTATAATCTATAGTAGAAGCTAATGGAGCTTATGTAATTTCCGTGAATATTCAAAACTTACCACCTTGCATTGATAGGAAGCTTCATTTCTAACGATGTTAAAGCTTTTTTAGAAGGAGGTGAAAGTCTATGGTAACTATACAAATTCTACCATCACCGCCCATAAACAAACCAGGAAAAGGACGTGGTTTTGGTAAATAATAAGGCTAGAAAGAAGGGTTTGACCTATTAAGGTCAAACCCTGTAATGTCCTACTATTAGAATTTATATATTAAGTGGTAGATATTAATCACGGTGATGGCTCATGTTGAAACATTAAGAGTGAGATAGGCCAAAGAGTGCATTTAGAAATCATTGTAGTGAATGAACTATGCTAAAAGATTCAAGATTCTATTTTATGAATGAAGCATGAATATTCTTGATCAAAATAATTAAAATTATAGTGGTCATTTCACATATACATACATCTATTTTCATTAATGGAAATTGGGTGACATTCGTTCATAGTGATGGAGGGTGAAGATATGGAATTGGTTCTATGTAAGAAGGAAGAAGATTATGAGAAGTTCATCCTATTCTTTTTGCGTAATCGAAATATATTCTCTAATGATTATTCATTACTAGAAGCTGTTGGCAGTCTTTATATTATGATGGGTGAAACAAATATTGTTAATTTTATCAATGACGAAGGTGAGATAATCGCGGCAATTTGCTATTCATATGGGACACGTGAAAATAATTTTGAGGACAAACATATCGTATTTGTAGATTGTGCCATTATAGAAAAGCAGTATCAAGGTAGCTTAGTATTCGTTCGTTATTTTCAACAATGGATAAAATATCTTGAAAGAGAGGATGAAAAGCCAGAGGAAATTCAATTTCATGCGCATCGACATCATAAATATGTCCATCGTTTATATAATAAATTTGCTAAAGTTATAGGAGAAGCAGAAGATCAGTTCGGTATAAAGGATGTGTTTTCCGTAGAATATGATCGTTTGGTAGCCTATCTTGACAGATTTAATAGAGAGAAAGTGTATAAATAATTAACCTAATTTGTTAATTATCATTTTATTTCCCTAAAAAATATTCCTTCACCCTTATTTGTGATTCAGAAAAAACTCTAGCAATCCGTTAGCTAGATTAGTGTTACTCATAATCATCCTTTCTTTAGCTTATAGATCAACTATTATTCGTCAAAATGATGAAAAAGGGTTCAGCTATATGTTGTTTATAAGTCTTGCATATATATTCTAAAAATACACATGTTCTCACTACCTTCGCATAAATATTAAGAGGATTTTTAGTTTTAATATTTCCCATTTTAAGAGTAAAAATGAAAACATTATGCAATCTTCTTGAAAAGATAAAGGAATTAGTAGGTGAAGATTATAGATCAACTAGAAAAGATGAGTGCTATAATTAGCGATTTAAGCATATGAGTTTTTAAATTATCAAACTAGCTAGTCAATAAAGCAAAGACACAACTTGCGCTAAAATAGAGCGAGTTGTGTCTTTTAAATTCATTATAGTTTAACAATCCAGCCAAAAGGATCTTCTAGCTTACCAGTCTGTATCCCTGTTAATGTATCATATAATAATTGTGAGAGTTGTCCGATTTCACCGTTGTTCAGGACAAACTTTTCGTCTAAATATTTTAACTCGCCAATTGGTGAAATAACAGCAGCTGTCCCTGTTCCGAATGCTTCTTCTAATTGCCCATTTTTATGTGCTTCTATAATTTCATCGATAGAAATTTGGCGTTCTTCAACTGGAATTTGTTTATAGTTTAAAATGTTGATGATTGAATCCCGTGTAATACCAGCTAAAATACTGCCATTTAAAGCAGGAGTGATTACAGTCCCGTTAATCTTGAAGAAAATATTCATACTTCCTACTTCTTCTACGAATCTATGCTCTTTGCCATCTAACCATAATGTTTGATCGTATCCATCTTCATTTGCCAATTCTTGCCCTTTTAAGCTACTTGCATAGTTACCACCTGTTTTTGCTTCTCCAGTACCACCAGCGACAGCGCGTACATATTGCTGTTCCACTAAAATTTTGACAGGGTTTATACCATTTGCATAATATGAGCCTACTGGTGATAGGATAATCATAAATTGATATGTTTGAGATGGGGCTACACTTAAATAGGAATCTGTCGCAATTACAAATGGACGAATGTATAACGACGTACCTGGCGCATTTGGAATCCATTCACGCTCAATTGTTAGCAACTGTTTTAATGCTTCTAATGCCAGTTCTTCATCTACAGGTGGAATACATAGTCGCGCACTCGATAAATTTAATCGTTTAAAGTTGTTTTGAGGACGGAATAATAGCACGTCATTTGTTTCTGTTACATAAGCTTTTAACCCTTCAAATACGGTTTGCCCGTAGTGGAATACTTTACTAGAAGGGTCTAACGTAATCGGTTGATAAGGAACAATACGTGGATCATGCCACCCCTTACCTTCTGTATAATCTAAAATAAACATATGGTCTGTAAAAAATTTACCAAATCCAAGGGCAGATGTAGCCGGTTTTTCCTTTTTATTTTGCGTTAATTCAATTTTGATTTTCATTATAAATGTCCCCCATTAATACAAAAAATAACATCTGGATTTTTCTATTAAGTATAGCTTATTTTCTCCGATTTTCAATCTAATTTGAATATTTGAACGAATTATCAGATTATTAAAGTAGATAGCTACAACTTGTTCATTAGAGCAATGCCTACAAGCATAAACTAAGAAGGTTCCGTCTACAAAATATGTTGAGACGGAACCTGTATATGCGTTGTTACTTGTTTTTCAATTGTAAAATCAGGTTTTCATCTGGTGTGACAAACAATGTTTTTTGTTCGAAGTAAATGACGAATCCAGGTTTAGATCCATTTGGCTTTTTCACTTGGCGAATTTCAGTATAATCGACTGGCACGGAGGATGATTCGCGTGCTTTACTGAAATACGCACTTAACATCGCTGCTTCATGTAATGTCGTTTCGTCCGGTGTATCACAATGAATGACGACGTGTGAACCAGGGATATCTTTCGTATGCAGCCAAATGTCTGTTTTCTTTGCCAATTTAAATGTTAAATAATCATTTTGTTTATTGTTTTTACCGACGGAAATCGCAATGCCTGTAGAAGATATAAATTTCTCCGGTGCTGGCTTTGTCGGTTTTTTCTTTTTCTTTGAAGCACGTAGGCGAAGATAGCCTTGCTCTGCTAATTCCTCACGAATTTCTTCAATATCAGCAGGGGCGGCTTGCTGTACTTGCTGAGCGAGCATGTCAAAATATGAAATGTCATCCTCTGTTTTTTGCTTCTGTTCTTCGATCATAATGAGCGCATTTTTTGCCTTATTGTATTTTGTGTAATAGCTTTGTGCATTTTCAATCGGTGTTTTTCGTGGGCTTACAGTAATAGTTACTTTTTCGCCTGTATAGTAATTATCCACTGTTACATGCTCTACCCCTTTTTCAAATTGATAAAGGTTTGCCATTAGCAGTTCACCGTATAGTTGAAACTCATGCAGTTTACTTGCACGCTCGTAATCTTTATCGAGCTTTTTTAGCTTTAATTTTAATTTATCGAGTTCGTTTGTCAGCCAACGCTCTAAATCACCGGCTTGTTGTTTTACTCGGTCGCGTTCAGCACGAGCGAAGAAAACACGGTCGAGTAATGTACTTAAATTGGGATAATCTGTTTCTTTTCCATTTAAATGGGTTAGACTTGTTGGTGAAAAATATGCTTTCCCTTCTACTTCTTTATAGGTTGGGTGCTTTGCCACATAAATTTCTTCCATAAATGTACGAATCGTCTCTACTAACGCTCCTTGTTGGATGCGGTGACATAATTCATTCGCATGCAGAGGGGAGAAGCCGATAAAGCGATTCATAATATCTTTTGCCGTTACATCGTTGGCAAAAAAGGTGCGCAGCTCATCGTCTGTTACTTCGTTCATATGTTGCTTATTTTGTGCGGGTGGCGCGATATATTGTTGCCCTGGTAAAACAGTACGATAGCTATTCATCGAAGGAGAGAGGTGTTTTAAACTATCGATAATTTTATCGTTCTCCGTATCCACTAAAATCAGGTTACTATGACGCCCCATCACTTCAATAATCAGCTTACGATAAACGGTATCACCAATTTCGTTTTTACTTTCAATACCGAGTGTGAGGACGCGCTCTCCGCTCGTATGCTGCAACGCTGTAATAAAACCGCCTTCTATATGTTTACGTAAAAGCATGCAAAACATGGGTGGCTCTGCTGGATTTTCGACGGTTTGTTCCGTGAGATGGACACGTGCATAGGAAGGGTGGATGGAAATTAGTAATTTATGATTTCCGCCTTTTGCACGAATATGTAAGATGACTTCGAGTGCATTCGGCTGATGAATTTTTGTAATACGTCCTGATAAAAGCTGCGATAATTCTTTCGCCATCGCGCTTGTAAATAATCCGTCAAATGCCATTGTTCATTCCTCTTTCATTTATAGCTTGTTGCTATATTTTTGTAAAAACTTATAATCAGTAAATCCTAAAACATACATTACCATTTGAGTAACCGCTGCTTTCCGCTCCGACACTCGCTTTCCACGGGCGAGATCAAGCCTCCTCGTCGCTCATCCTTCGCTCCTGCGGGGTCTTGATTGTCTCGCTTTTCCCGTAGGAGTCTCGTGCCTCCGCTACAAGCAACTAGTGTTCAATACAATAATTAGCTGCTCAAAAATAATGAAAAATTCTCATTGATGAAAGTAAAGGCTGAGCGATTATACATGCAAACAGAAAGAAAATAATTTCTTTTAAAGAAGAGAAATATTCTTCTAGGATATCGAGAAGTATTCACTTTTGCCGTAGCGCGCCATCGCCACAGGAGCCAAGATTCTCTTTGCGACGAAAGTGCAACGTCAGGAGCAGGAACAGGAGATCCAAACAGGCCACGCCTGTTTTAGCTCCTGTGTAGGCTGTGGCAAAGCGCGGAGGCTACGATTACGCTTTCATTTAATATCTTTTACTATTTACCTGGTGTTTTTAGGATGTATTTTGCTCGTTGCGAGTAATAAGTCATTGCTCATCTACTCTCTCTTATGATAGCATTTTTTCTTGTGTGTGCGGATGTTTACATATTTCTATAAAACAAACATCATAACGGGTTAAACATATGCTATAATTATTGCAGTATGCAAAAAAGGATGTGACGAACCTTGGTGCGTAGTATGACGGGCTTTGGCAGGGGTGTCACAACGACGAAATCTCATCAATTGACTGTTGAAGTTCGTGCTGTGAATCATCGTTTTTTAGAAATTAATACAAAGTTTCCGAAAGAGTGGATGGAGTCTGAAGTGTTAGCGAAGAAAATGCTATCCCAAGCTTTATCACGTGGAAAGCTTGATGTTATTATTTTTCTAAAGGAGCTCCAAACAGCTGAGCAAAAAATTCAAATTAATTGGCCCCTTTTAGAGGCATATCGTAAAGCGAAAGAAGAACTTTCGCTCAATATGTTGATGGAAGAAAAATGGACGATGCAAGAAATTGCTATGCTCGATCAAGTGCTTGTTGTACAGGAGGAAGAACTTGTACAAGAGGAAGTGCTAACAGCTATCGAACAGGCATTACAGCAAGCAATCACGCAATTAATCCAGATGCGTGAAAGAGAGGGCGCAGAGTTAAAAGCAGTGATGTTACAATATAAGGAACAATTGCAAGCGCAAGTTCAATGTATTCGTACAACATCAGGCGATGCCGTACTGAAGTATCGTGAGCGATTAAAGCAACGTGTAGAAGAATTTACGAGTGGACAACTATTAGAGGACCGCTTATTAACAGAAGTAGCATTATTTGCAGAGCGCGTTGATATTAGCGAAGAGCTGGACCGTTTGGAAAGTCATTTCCATCAGTTAGAAGAAACGCTGGAAGAAGATATTCCGATTGGTCGTAAACTTGACTTTTTAATGCAGGAAATGCATCGTGAAATTAATACGATTGGTTCGAAAAATCAGTCATCGGAAAGCTCGATAGCAGTCGTGCAAGCGAAAACGATTTTAGAAAAAATGCGCGAGCAAGTTCAAAATATTGAATAGTTAGAAGGAGTTATAGATGAAGAAACAACGTGGCTTATTAATCGTATTATCAGGTCCATCTGGTGTGGGAAAAGGAACTGTTCGAAAAGAGCTATTCTCACAGTCCAATACGAATTATGAATATTCTATTTCAATGACAACACGTAATCCTCGCGAAGGAGAAGTAGATGGTGTAGACTATTTCTTTAAGACACGTGAGGAATTTGAAGTATTAATTGAACAAGGTGGTTTACTTGAGCATGCACAGTTTGTCGGTAATTACTACGGTACACCGCTTGCTTATGTAAATGAAACATTAGATGCAGGGCGCGATGTATTTTTAGAGATTGAAGTACAAGGTGCCAAGCAAATTCGAGAAAAAGCACCAGATGCATTATTTATTTTCTTAGCACCGCCGAGTCTTTCTGAGTTAAAATCACGTTTAGTAGGGCGTGGTACGGAGACAGAAGACGTTATTGCAAAACGTATTGCAACAGCGGAAGAAGAGCTTGAAATGATGAGCCTATACGATTACGTTGTAGAAAACGACGAAGTACACAATGCATGTGATAAAATTAACGCCATTATTAAAGCGGAACATTGTCGTCGCGAGCGTGTAGAAAAAATTTATTTATCAATGTTGAAGGGAGAATAAATCCATGTTATATCCATCAGTAGATGCTTTAAAAAAGGAAATCGATTCAAAATACTCTTTAGTAAGCTTAGCTTCTAAGCGAGCGCGCCAAATGCAAGAGGAAGGTGGCGAGCGCCTTCATAGATACGTTTCTTACAAGCCTGTAGGAAAAGCGTTAGAAGAAGTAGCGGCCGGCGTATTAGAGAAAGAACAGCAAGATGAATCAACAATTTACGAGGATGAAGTGTAAGTTTAGCTCATTCATCCGTACTTTGGTCATCTAAGTAGTCCTAATTATATGTAAAGTATTTAGTAGCTCCCGGAGAAAACTCTTTGGGAGCTTATCATTTGAAGGGGGCAAACTAAATGCAAAACAAAAATATTTTACTTTGCGTAACGGGCGGTATTGCTGTCTATAAAGCAGTGGCACTGACGAGTAAATTAACGCAAGCGGGTTTTCATGTAAAAGTAATGATGACAGCATCTGCACAAAAATTTGTGAACCCTTTAAGCTTTCAGGTGATGTCAAAAAATGATGTGTTTTTCGATACATTTGACGAAAAAGATTCAAGTGTGATCGCACATATTGATTTAGCAGATTGGGCGGATCTTATTTTAGTCGCACCAGCTACAGCGAATGTCATTGGTAAACTGGCGAATGGCATTGCAGATGATATGGTGACAACGACATTACTGGCAACGACGGCGCCGGTATGGCTAGCGCCCGCGATGAATGTACATATGTATGATCATCCAGCAGTAAGACGTAATATTGCACAGCTACATACAGATGGGTACCGTTTTGTCGAACCTTCCGAAGGCTATTTAGCATGTGGCTATGTAGGGAAGGGGCGTCTAGAAGAGCCCGAAAAAATGACAGCGTTAGTCATGCAGCATTTTGCACCACAAAAACAGCCGCTTAAAGGAAAAAAAGTGGTTGTATCAGCTGGCCCAACCCGTGAGCGCGTTGACCCAGTCCGCTTTTTAACGAACTTCTCAACAGGGAAGATGGGGTACTCAATGGCCGAAGCAGCACGTGATTTAGGCGCAGATGTTGTGCTTGTTTCTGGTCCAACGAATTTACCTAAGCCAATGGGTATGACAGTAATCGATGTGGAGAGTGCTCAAAATATGTTTGATGCGATTTGGGCACAATACGAATCAGCTGATATCGTCATTAAAACAGCTGCTGTAGCAGATTATCGCCCGAAAAATGTGCATGGTCAGAAAATGAAAAAGCAACCAGGCGATGCTGTTTTAGAACTAGAACGTACAACCGATATTTTAGCAACGCTTGGAGCCAACAAAACACACCAGTTGTTAATTGGATTTGCTGCAGAAACGAATGATGTAGAAAGCTACGGGGCACAAAAATTACAAAAGAAAAATGCGGATTATATTGTCGCAAATGACGTGACAGAAGCTGGCTCTGGTTTTGGTACAGACACGAATAGTGTAATTTTAATCGGACATGACTACAAGCAAAAATTTGCGCAACTTCCTAAAAAAGAGTTAGCACGACAGTTGCTTGAAACAATTGCAGAAAGAGAAGATTTTAAATGACATTAGTCGTTGCACAAGTCATTGTCGATGTAGCCGCCTATCCAGTGGATCGACCGTTTGATTATGTTGTTCCAGATGCGTGGCATTCATTAATCGAAGTGGGGAGTCGTGTGAAAGTCCCTTTTGGCCCGCGTAATGTACTCGGTTTTGTTGTCGCGTTACAACACGAAACAGATGTGCCAATGGATAAAATGAAGCCTGTTGCACAAATATTAGATATTGAACCTGTGCTAACAGAAGAAATGCTGAAATTATCAAAATGGCTGAAGCAACAAACGATTTGCTATGAAATTGATGCATTGCAAGCCATGCTCCCATCTGCCTTGCGTGCAAAGTATGAAAAAATTGTGCATGTGACAGGGGAAGTAGCCGCGCTACCTGACATCTTACAGGCTCATTTTAATAAGAACGGTAAAGCAAACTTGAAAAATTTCGAAAAAGAAGGATTGCTTCGGGAAGTAAAGCAGGCGCTAAAAGATGGTCTGGTTACAGTTGAAAATAGTGTGAAACAGCAAGGTGCAGTGAAAGAAATCCGGAAAGTACAAATCGAATCGGATTTAGTGAAGTTAACAGAAATAGAAGCTTCTATTGCTAAGCGGGCAGCTAAGCAAAAACAGCTTGTCCAGTGGATGATGAAGCACCCAGGCCAAATGTTTTTACCAGATGATTTGTGTCGTGAAGCCGGTGTAACAATGGGCGTATTGCAATCTGTGATAGAAAAAGGCGCCGCTTTTTTTATGAAAGAGGAAGTATACCGCGACCCATTCACAAAAGAAGTAGCAAAAACCGATTTTTTAACACTAACGGATGAGCAAGCGACGGCTTTAACGGCTATTACGCAAGCAATGGATGCGCAACGTGCAGAAACATTTTTACTGCAAGGTGTCACAGGTAGTGGGAAAACGGAAGTGTATTTACAAGCCATTCAACATACGCTGAGAGAAGGGAAGGAATCGATTGTACTTGTACCTGAGATTTCATTAACACCCCAAATGACGGAGCGTTTCCGTTCGCGTTTTGGAGAACTCGTAGCCGTTCTTCATAGCGGGCTTTCAGTCGGTGAAAAGTATGATGAGTGGCGGAAAATCCAGCAAGGAAAAGTAAAAGTTGTTGTCGGTGCTCGTTCTGCGATTTTTGCCCCATTTGAAAATGTCGGACTCATCATTTTAGATGAAGAACATGAATCCACGTATAAACAAGAGGATGCCCCTCGTTATCATGCACGG
This sequence comes from Lysinibacillus sp. KU-BSD001, assembly GCF_042920265.1. Classification (NCBI taxonomy): domain Bacteria; kingdom Bacillati; phylum Bacillota; class Bacilli; order Caryophanales; family Bacillaceae; genus Lysinibacillus; species Lysinibacillus sp. KU-BSD001. Next base: position 153,833 of record NZ_JBDQZI010000001.1, read on the forward strand.
GATGTTGCGATTTGGCGTGGTCAGTATCATGGATGCCCCGTTATTTTAGGTAGTGCAACGCCAAGTCTTGAATCATTTGCTCGAGCAAAAAAAAATGTGTATACATTATTAACGTTAAAAAATCGCGCGATGAGGCAAGCTTTACCGACAGTACATGTTGTCGATATGCGTGAAGAATTAAAGTTAGGGAATCGCTCCATGTTTTCAATTAGCTTAGTAGAAGCGATTCGGGAACGTCTAATGAAAAAAGAGCAAACGGTGCTCTTTTTAAACCGTCGTGGTTACTCTTCCTTTGTCTTATGTCGTGATTGTGGGACGGTAGTAGAATGTCCAAATTGTGATATTTCGTTAACGTATCATCGCTCCAGTGAGAAATTAAAATGTCATTATTGTGGATATGAAGAGTATGTGCCACAGTCTTGCCCACAATGTCAGAGTGAGCATATTCGTTTCTTCGGTACAGGGACGCAAAAAGTCGAGGAAGAGATATATAAGCTATTTCCGGAAGCACGTGTCCTTCGGATGGATGTCGATACAACAAGTAAAAAAGGTGCACACGAGGAAATTTTAGATGCTTTTGGGCGAGGGGAAGCCGATATTTTACTTGGTACGCAAATGATTGCAAAGGGACTTGATTTTCCGAATATTACGCTTGTTGGTGTATTAAGTGCGGATACGAGCTTGCATCTTCCAGATTATCGTTCCGCAGAGCGTACGTTTCAACTGTTAACACAAGTAAGTGGACGAGCGGGTAGACATGAAAAATCGGGAGAGGTTATCGTGCAAACGTACACACCCGAACATTATACAATTGAATTGTCAAAAGAACAGTTATACGAACCGTTTTATGAGCGTGAAATGCATATGCGCCGTCAAGCAGGCTATCCGCCTTATTATTATTTAGCGCTTGTACAAGTATCGCATGAAGATGTTATGATGGCGGCTGAGTATGCAGCGAGAGCAGCTGAATATTTACGGTCGAACTTACCATTTAACGTGTCTATTATCGGGCCCACAACAGCAAGTATTAGCCGTCTCCAAAATAGATATCGCTATCAATGTTTGATAAAATACAAAATAGAACCAAACCTCATTCCAGTACTATTACAGCTTATAAAACTGTATCGCTCGGAATGGATAAAAAAAGGAATCCTGCTCACCATTGATTTAGACCCATCAATGATTTGAGCTTGTGAAAGAGGTAAAAATGTATGGCAATTAGAGAAGTAGTAAAAGCACCTGCAAAGGTTTTATCTTCAAAAACAAGAGAAGTAGAAGTAATCGATGAGAACATCATTGCGCTTTTAGATGATTTATATGACACGATGGTAGAGCATGACGGCGTTGGCATTGCAGCACCACAAGTAAATGTTGATTTACGTGTAGCGATTGTTGAACTAGGGGAAGATATTTTAGAAATGATTAACCCAGTTGTGCTGGAAACACGTGGCGAAGCGGAAGATATTGAAGGTTGCTTAAGCTTTCCGGATCTTTTCGGTTTAGTAAAGCGCCCGACATACGTAAAAATTGAAGCGGCAGACCGTGAAGGACAGATTTATGAGTTAGAAGCAGAAGATTTCGAAGCACGTTGTATTTTACATGAAATCGATCATTTAGATGGTGTATTATTCGACGCCAAAATGACGCGTGTGTTAACGCAAGAAGAACTAGATGAACTGTACGCAGATGTTGAGGAGGAATAATATGACAAAGGTCGTATTTATGGGAACGCCCGCTTTCTCAGCACCAATTTTACGTATGTTGCATGAAGAGGGCTATCATATTTTAGCGGTTGTTACGCAACCAGACCGTCCAGTAGGGCGCAAAAAAATACTTACACCACCACCAGTAAAGGAAGAAGCGGTACGCCTTGGTTTACCAGTGATTCAGCCCGAGAAATTACGCGGTTCAGAGGAACTACAGCAAATTATTGGATTAGGTGCAGATATTATTATTACAGCCGCATTTGGTCAAATTTTACCGAAAGAGCTACTAGATGCTCCGCGCTTAGGGTGTATTAATGTGCATGCCTCTTTATTGCCGCAATACCGTGGCGGTGCCCCAATCCATCAAGCAATCATTGATGGACAAAAGACAACAGGGGTTACGATTATGTATATGGCAGAAAAGCTGGATGCAGGTGATATTATTTCCCAACGCGACATCATGATTGAAGATGCAGACCATACAGGGAGCATGTTCGAAAAATTAAGCGAAGTAGGTCGCGAGCTATTAAAAGAGACATTGCCTGCAATTATTGATGGAACGAATGCCCGCATTGTACAAGATGAGTCACTCGTAACATATGCAAGCAATATTAGTCGTGAGCAAGAGCGCATTGACTGGACAAAAGATGCGCGTACGATTTACAACCAAGTACGTGGTCTGCATCCATGGCCAGTTGCTTATACAACATTCGAAGCGGCAAACGTAAAAATTTGGTGGGCGCAGGTGGGCGCTACAGCGCATGACCGCGAGCCGGGAGAAGTTGTAGCGATTCATAAAGATCGTTTTGAGGTCGCAACAGGTGCAGGCGGTACGTTAGCGGTACTAGACTTACAACCAGCCGGGAAAAAACGTATGACAGCAGAAGAATATTTACGTGGCACTGGTTCAAAACTACAGATAGGGGACCGCTTTGAATGAGTAAAAAGAAGCAACAAATTTGGGATGGAAATGTGCGTGATGCGGCATTAACCATTTTGCTAGCCGTTGATAAAAATCAAGCATATAGCAATCTTTTGTTACATCAAACGATTGAAAAATACAAGATTGATGCGAAAGACCGTAGTTTATTAACAGAAATTACGTATGGGACATTACAGCATAAATTCACGCTGGATTACTATTTAGAACCATTTATTCGTGGGAAAGTCGATTTATGGGTACGTTGGCTACTGCGTATGTCGCTGTATCAAATGGAATATTTATCGCGTATTCCCCCACACGCTGCAGTGAATGAGGCAGTAGAAATTGCGAAACGTCGTGGACATAAAGGCATTGCATCCATGGTGAACGGTATTCTCCGTACGATTCTTCGTGAGGGTTTACGAGCAACTGCGGATATTACAGACCCAGTAGAGCGTCTTTCAATTGAAACGAGTCATCCGAAGTGGTTAGTCGACCGTTGGGTGGAAAGCTACGGTTATGAGAATACGGCAAATATGTTACGTGAAAATAATATTCCACCGGTACAAACTGTACGTGTGAATACAACACGTGCAACGGTCGAACAAGTATTAGCGTCTCTTGAAGCAGAAGGAATAAAGGCGCACCAAAGTGATGTTATGCCTGAATGTATTCATTTAACAAATGGTACAGCTGCTCGTACAACTGCGTTTAAAGAGGGCTTGATAACGATTCAAGATGAAAGCTCCATGCTACCAGCGAATGTATTAAATCCTCAGCCTGGCATGAAAGTGCTCGATATGTGTGCGGCACCAGGTGGGAAGACGACACATTTGGCGGAGAAAATGCAAAACGAAGGCTCGATTTTGGCAATGGATTTGCATCCGCATAAGCTGGATTTAATCGATGAAAATACAGCGCGACTTGGGCTGGAGATTGTACAAACTGCGCCAATTGATGGGCGTAAGGCGGCAAGCTTCTTAGCAAAAGAGAGCTTTGATGCGGTATTAGTCGATGCTCCGTGCTCAGGACTTGGTGTCATGCGTCGCAAGCCAGATATTAAATATACGAAGCGTGAGGAAGACCTAGAAAGTCTTCAAACAATTCAGCTTGCGATTTTAGACAATGCGGTACAAGTATTAAAGCCAGGTGGACGTTTAGTATATAGTACATGTACAGTAGATAAACGAGAAAACGAAGGCACGGTAGAAGCGTTTTTAACCGCACATCCAGAGATGGAAAGTGAAGCCTTAACCAATTTACCGGAAAAACTATTAGCGAAACAAAACAGCGGTATGCTACAAGTATTTCCGCAAGATTTTGGCAGTGATGGCTTTTTTGTTGCTGCTTTTCGTAAAAAAGGAGAAACAATTTAACTAATGGATCAACATAAATTTGATGAACGTATTCAAGATTTAGTGGAAGAGGCGGAAGACAAACCAGTTCGTCGTGAGAAAAAAGAGAAGCCGCAGTTAAAAGAATCGATTTATTCTCTTCGTCCAGAGGAGTTACAGGAATGGTTAAAGGAACATGGAGAAAAACCATTCCGTGCGGGACAGATTTTTGATTGGCTATACAATAAGCGCGTAAAAACGTTTGAAGAAATGTCAAACCTATCAAAAGGGCTACGTGAAAAATTAGAAGCAAACTTTGCCTTAACAACACTGTCAACCATTATTAAACAAGAATCAACAGATGGCACGATTAAATTTTTATTCCAATTACAGGACGGCTATTCAATTGAAACGGTTTTAATGCGTCATGATTATGGGAACTCCATTTGTGTGACAACACAGGTAGGATGTCGTATTGGCTGTACGTTCTGTGCATCCACATTAGGTGGTTTAAAGCGTCACTTAATGGCGGGGGAAATCGTAGAGCAGGTTGTCAAAGTACAGCAACAGTTAGACGAAACAAATGAACGTGTAAGCTCTATCGTAATCATGGGAATTGGTGAACCGTTTGATAACTATGATGCGATGATGAACTTCTTGAAAATTGTGAATAATGATAAAGGATTAAACATCGGTGCACGTCATATTACCGTTTCGACATCAGGGATCGTACCGAAAATTTATCAGTTTGCAGACGAGCAATTACAAATTAACTTTGCGGTCTCCTTGCATGCACCAAATCAAGAAGCGCGCCAAAAGTTGATGCCGATTGCACGTGCATATAAAATTGATGAATTGCTTGAAGCTGTTCGTTATTATACGAAGAAAACAGGACGCCGTGTCACATTTGAATATGGTCTAATGTCGGGAGAAAATGATTCTGTGGAAGTAGCAGAAGAGTTAGCGGCATTAATTAAAAATATTAAGTGTCACGTCAACTTAATTCCGATTAACTACGTACCAGAGCGCGATTATGTACGTACATCGCGTAGTAAAATTTTTGAATTTGAAAAAACGTTAAAGAACAATGGGATTAACGTTACGATTCGCCGTGAACAAGGTGCGGATATTGCCGCAGCGTGTGGTCAATTACGTGCACAAGAACGATCAGAAGAAACAAAGTAGGTGGTCATTGTGAACTTTACAGTCGAAAGTGATGTTGGATTAAAACGTACAGTGAATGAAGATCGGGTCGCATTTGTTGAACGGCCTGATCAATTGAAGCTGGCGATTTTAGCGGACGGTATGGGTGGACATAATGCAGGCGACGTAGCAAGTGAAATGGCAATTGAGCAAATGCAAGCACTATTTTTGCAAGCAACAGCCGAGCAGCTTTCTTCCGAAGAAAGCTGTAAGGAATGGCTTCACGATGCTGTATCTGAGATTAATCATCAAATTTATCAATATTCATTATCACATGAAGGCTGTCAAGGTATGGGGACTACACTCATTGCGGTACTCATTGACGAAAAGCATTGCACAATAAGTCATGTGGGCGATAGCCGGGTATATCATTTTACAGATGACACTGCTGCGCTTGTTACACGCGATCATTCGTATGTCAATATTTTGGTAGAGAGCGGTGAAATTAGTGAAGAGGAAGCACAAAATCACCCGCAAAAGAATTTTATTTTAAAAGCACTTGGTACGGAAAGTTCCATTCAACCTGACTTCTATGATGTAACACTAGAGGAAAGTTCCTATTTACTAATTTGTTCAGATGGATTAAGTAATAAGTTATCGGTTGATGAAATGATCGCCATTATTACGCTTCCGATGCCGCTGCAGGAAAAAGGAAAAAAATTAATTCAACTAGCAAATGATTGTGGTGGCGAAGATAATATTTCCCTTGTACTGATGACTAGAAATGAGGAGGTGTAGGCATGTTGATTGGAAAACGGGTAAGTGAGCGTTATGAAATTTTATCGCTCATCGGTGGTGGTGGAATGAGCAATGTATATCTTGCTCACGATATCATTTTAGGCCGTGATGTAGCGATTAAAATTTTACGTTATGATTTTACAAATGAAGAAGAACTGCATCGTCGTTTTCAGCGTGAAGCATTGTCTGCTACAAGCCTAACACATCCGAACATTGTCAGTGTATACGACGTTGGGGAAGACGGAGATATGCACTATATTGTGATGGAGCATATTAAAGGCAAAACTTTAAAGCAATACATACAGGAGTTTTCACCAGTATCGGCTGCTAAAAGTGTGCAAATTATGAAGCAGCTGACATCCGCGATTGCACATGCCCATGAAAATGGGATTATTCACCGTGATATCAAACCTCAAAATATTTTAGTTGATATGGAAGGGAATGTTAAAATAACAGATTTTGGTATAGCGACGACATTAAATGCAACAAGCTATACACAAACTAATTCTGTTATGGGCACGGTTCATTATTTATCACCTGAGCAAGCGCGTGGTGGTATTGCGACAAAAAAATCAGATATTTATTCCTTAGGTATCGTGTTATATGAACTACTAACAGGAGAGTTGCCATTTTCAGGGGAATCTGCTGTATCGATTGCATTAAAACATTTACAATCAGAGACACCCTCTATTCGGGCAATCGATGCATCGATTCCACAAACGCTGGAAAATGTTGTGTTAAAGGCAACGGCGAAGGATCCAAATCACCGTTATGCCAGTGTCGATGAAATAGAAGAAGATTTACAAACGTGTTTATCGGTAGCACGTCAACACGAGCCAAAATTTATACCGCCATTAGATGATGACGCAACGAAAGCAATTCCGATTATTAAAGAAAAAATTTCGACGAATGATATCTTACAGACAAAAAAAGTAGAGCCTGTAAGACCTCAGAGCCAATTATCAACAGAAGTGCCAAAGGAATCACTGACTAAACCTAAGAAGAAAAAATGGCCGCTTATTGTTGGCGCACTCGTAACACTGGCGTTATTATTTCTCGTATTCATGTTTACAGTAACACCGAACAAAAAGGAAATCCCAGACGTTTCTACTTTAACGGTCGAGGAAGCGACGACTATGTTAGAAGATGCTGGTTTTGTACTAGGTGAACCAATTGAACGTCACGATGAAGTAGAAAAAGGCATTGTTATTGAAACAAATCCGAAAGCGGGGTTGTTACGGGCAAAGGGAGCGGAAATTCAGTTAGTCGTGAGTCTTGGAAGTGAAACAATTACGCTGGATAATTATGTAGGTGTTCAACTGACACAAGTGTTGCCGATTATCGAAAAAGGCGGATTTAAAGATGTTGACATTGTAGAAGTGTTCGATAGCAAGCAGCCTCCAGGAGAAATCATTAGTCAAGAACCTGCGGCGAATACCGAAGTGGTAGCAAAAGATACCGTATTAAAATTACAAGTTAGTAAAGGGAAAAATACGGTTATTGTCTCCGATTTAAGGAACTTTACTGAAGCGGCAGCGAAAGAATACGCTCGTAATTCAGGTTTTAACATTCAATTTGGTACACCTGAGCATTCAGAAACTGTTGCAGCTGGTAGTGTGATGTCACAAACACCGAAAGCTAATACGCCACTAGAGGTAGGGGCAACTATAAAAGTTGTTCTTTCCAAAGGTCCAGCAGAAAAAAATGTTAAGTGGTATTACAAAACGGTTGATATTCCGTATGAAGGTGGAATAGATGAAAACGGCGAGCCGATCCCACAAACGATACAAGTGTATATTCAAGATAAATTGCATACAATGGCTGACCCGATAGATGAATTTACGATTACTGAAGATACAACATATCAAATTCAACTTGAAATTGTAGAAGGTGAAAAAGCGGCATACCGTATTGCGCGTGATTCAGCTGATTTTGCAAAAGAAACGATTTCATATGATGAAATAATACAATGATTTCTAAGGGAGGGTTTTCATGGCGCAAGGCCAAATTCGAAAAGCATTAAGTGGATATTATTATGTAGAGCAAGATGGGGAGTTAATTCAATGCCGTGGGCGCGGGGTATTTCGCAACCGCGGCGAATCGCCACTTGTGGGTGATGTAGTTGATTTTACACGTGAGGGTGAGTCAGATGGCTATGTAATGAAAATTCATCCGCGTAAAAACGAACTTGTTCGACCACCGATCGCGAATGTTGATCAAGCAATCCTTGTATTTTCTGTGAAAGAACCAGACTTTAATACGATTTTGCTTGACCGTTTTTTAGTTGTATTGGAGTCATTCCATATCGAACCGATTATTTGTTTAACAAAAATGGATTTGCTAACAGATGAAGAGCTCGTACAGCTAACCGCTTATATCGAAGACTACCAAAAGATAGGCTATGAAGTGATGACTACCTTTAAAGAAGACGCCTCTCTAATGGAGCGTATTCAACCGATGTTAGCGGGGAAAACGACCGTATTAGCTGGACAATCAGGTGTTGGGAAATCCACATTATTAAACACATTACTCCCTGAACTAAATTTAAAAACAGGCATCATTTCACAAAGCTTAGGCCGCGGAAAACATACAACACGCCATGTGGAGTTAATCGAAGTGTGTGGGGGATTACTGGCGGATACGCCGGGCTTTAGTTCCTTTGATTTTGATACGATTGAAAAAGAAGAACTCACGGCGTGTTTCCCAGAGTTTTTACGCATTTCAGAAGGATGTAAATTCCGAGGTTGCTTACATATGAAGGAGCCAAAATGCGCGGTTAAGAGTGCGCTAGAAACAGGTGATATTAAAGAGTATCGCTATGCACATTATGAACAATTTTTACAAGAAATATTTGATCGAAAGCCGAGGTACTAAACATGATTAAAATTGCACCATCGATTTTAGCTGCAAACTTCGCAAAATTAGGCGAAGAAGTAAAAGAAGTAGAAGCTGCAGGAGCAGAGCTGATTCACATTGATGTCATGGATGGACATTTTGTGCCAAATATTTCGTTTGGTGCGATTGCACTAGAAGCGATTCGTCCATTATCTACATTACCGATGGACGTTCATTTAATGATTGAAAATCCAGATCAATACATCGAACAGTTTGCAAAAGCGGGCGCGGATTATATTACAGTGCATGTGGAAGCTTGTCGCCACTTGCATCGTACGATTCAATTGATTCGTTCATTTGGTGTGAAACCAGGCGTTGTATTAAATCCACATACGCCAATCGAATCGATTTTACACATTCTAGAGGATATAGATATGGTCCTATTTATGACCGTCAATCCAGGCTTTGGTGGTCAAAAATTCATCTCTTCTGTGTTACCGAAAATTGAAGCGTTATCAACTATTATTAAAGAACGCGGTTTAGCGATTGATATCGAAATTGATGGCGGCATTACAGCGGAAACAATCGTCCCTTGTGCAAAAGCAGGCGCCAATATTTTCGTTGCAGGCTCTGCTATTTACGGAAAAGAAGATCGTGCGGCTGCATTGCAAGAAATTAAGCAAGCAGGTCTTAATGCCATTCAATGATTGTAGCCATTTGTGCGGGCGGCCCCATTCGTGAGGTCGCCTTTCATATAAACGTAGATAAATGGATTGGTGTAGACCGGGGCGCTTATTATTTAATAGAGCAGGGGATTGTGCCAGATGCCATTGTGGGAGATTTCGATTCCGTCAGTGAAGGGGAATTTGCGCGTATTTCAGCAGTAGTTGCACATGTTGAAACCTTTCAGTCCGAAAAAGATGAGACGGATACAGATTTAGCCTTAATGCGTGCGATTGAATTTACGCCGAGTGAGGTGCTTCTAACTGGTGTGACAGGGGGGCGTTTAGATCATCAGGAAGCAGCACTACGCTCCCTATATCGCATGCAGCTTGCTTATCCACATATTCAGTTTAAAATGCTGAATACACACAATGAGTTACATTTTTTAATGCCAGGTCGTCACAAACTGGAAAAAACAGTACATCCATATGTGTCGTTTTTTGCTTATGGGGAAGATGTTGGCGAGGTGACATTGCGCGGTGTTAAATATGAAACGACGAATGAAACCATTACACAAGCGACTTCGAGATTTACAAGTAATGAAATCCTATTAGATGATGCGTATATCACGTTCTCTTCCGGCATATGTTTAGTTGTAAGAAGCATGGACTAGGAGGGAGCTATTTTGAAAGTATATACATTTCAGTTACCAAAGTTTTTGAGTAATATGACAAGAGCTTGCATTCGATTATTTCGTCGTGAGAAAAAATAAAAAGGGGGTGAGTAACCATTTAGTGATGGCTACTCACTCCCTTATTTTTTAGATAAAATGAAAAAAAAGAGCATCAACGCAAGAGGCTGATGCTCGGTACGCGATTAAACGCGCTCGATTTTACCTGATTTTAATGCACGAGCAGAAACCCATACGCGTTTTGGCTTACCGTCAACTAGGATACGAACTTTTTGTAAGTTAGCGCCCCAAGTACGTTTAGAAGCGTTCATAGCGTGTGAACGGTTGTTGCCTGTACGAGCTTTACGGCCAGTAATAACACATTGTTTTGGCATGTAAATTCCCTCCTTACAGATGAATCTGAAAGCTTGTTTTTCAGTTCGATATTTCACATACCATAATAATTTAACATAGACTGAAAGACCTTGCAACATATTTCGTACATCCTTTCAAGAAAAAAACCTTTACACCTAAAAGCTATATAAATTAATAGCAGTTCATACTAGTTTTCATTTTAACGGGTAGACTTATGTGAACGTTTTCTTTTATAATTAAGCTTTGTGTAGTACAATATAAACAGTCAAAAAGAGCCAAGGAGGCATACTTATGTCAGTAGAATTAAAAAACGAATTCGGCCAAATTGATATTTCAAATGATGTTATTGCACAAATTGCAGGTGGCGCAGCGATCGAATGCTACGGCATTGTAGGGATGGCTTCCAAGCACCAAATTCGTGATGGACTAACAGATATTTTACGTAAAGAAAACTTTGCAAAAGGTGTAATCATTCGTCAAGAGGGCGAAGATTTACATATCGATATGTATATTATCGTAAGCTACGGTACAAAAATTTCTGAAATTGCTTATCAAGTACAATCAAAAGTAAAATATACAGTAAATAAAACATTAGGTATGAGCGTAAAATCAGTGAATATTTTCGTTCAAGGCGTTCGTGTAATGAACGTGTAAGAGGAGGATTCAAATCGAATGAAGTCATTAGACGGAATTAAATTTGCAGAAATGGTACAAATTGGGGCGCATCACCTATACCAAAATGCAAGTTATGTAGATTCGTTAAACGTATTCCCAGTACCGGACGGAGATACAGGGACGAACATGAACTTATCAATGACATCAGGTGCAAAAGAAACAGAAAGCAACACGAGTGAGCATATCGGTAAAACGGCACAAGCGTTAGCAAAGGGCTTACTCATGGGCGCACGCGGAAATTCAGGTGTTATTTTATCGCAGCTATTTCGTGGCTTTAGTAAAACGATTGAAAAAGACGCGACAATTGATGCAAAAGGATTAGCGGCAGCGTTCCAAGGTGGCGTTGATACGGCATATAAAGCGGTGATGAAGCCGGTGGAAGGTACCATTTTAACCGTTGCTCGGGAGGCAGCGGCAAAAGGTGTCGAAGTAGCAGAAAACACAGACGATTTAATTGAGTTAATGGCAGCATTTGTGGCAGAAGCAAAGGCCTCACTCAATCGTACACCAGATATGCTACCTGTATTAAAAGAAGTAGGCGTAGTGGACAGTGGCGGACAAGGATTGCTATTTGTGTATGAAGGTTTCCTTGCGGCATTAAAAGGTGAAGCACTACCTGAGAAGAACGATGCTTCTTTAGATGACTTAATTAATGCAGAGCATCATCGTGTACAAGATTTCATGAATACAGAAGATATTGAATTCGGTTACTGTACGGAAATTATGGTGCGCTTTGAAGAAGGAAAAGAGCCATTTAACGAAGAAGCGTTCCGCAATGAGTTGAATCCAATGGGCGACTCATTACTTGTTATTTCTGATGATGAGATTGCGAAAGTACATATCCATACAGAAACACCTGGTAATGTGTTAAGTGCAGGTCAAAAATACGGTAGCCTTATGAAAATTAAAGTCGATAATATGCGTGAACAGCATTCTGCTATTGTGGGCGATACATCAGCTGCTCCTGCGAAAAAACAAGAAAAAATTCCGTACGCTATCGTGACAATCGCGATGGGTGAAGGAATTGCCAACTTGTTAAAGTCAATCGGTGCATCTTACGTGATTGAAGGCGGACAAACGATGAATCCATCAACGGAAGATATCGTAAAAGCGGTAAAAGAAATTGGTGCAGAGCGTGTACTTATTTTACCGAATAACAAAAATATCATTATGGCAGCAGAACAAGCAGCAGAGCTTCTGGATATCGAAGCCGCTGTCGTGCCGACAAAAACAATACCTCAAGGGATGGCAGCTATTTTAGCGTTCAACCCAGAGGTCAGTGTGAACGACAATAAAGAAAATATGACAGCAGGCTTTGCGCATGTGAAAACAGGTCAAGTAACCTATGCAGTGCGTGATACATCAATCGATGGGGTAGAAATCCGTAAAGATGATTATATGGCGCTTGCAGAAGGTAAAATTATTTTATCAACACCTGAGATGATGGACGCAGCACAAGAGGTCATCAATAAGTTAGTAGATGAAGACAGCGAAATTATTACAGTGATTTACGGTGAAGATACAACTGCAGCACAGGCAAATGAGTTAGCAAGCTTTATCGAAGAAAACTTTGAAGATGCAGAAGTAGAAATCGTTGAAGGAAAGCAATCGCTATATCCGTTTATTTTATCAGTTGAATAATGGAGCTAGGCCCACTGAGTTAATGCTTGAAGTTGGGGGTTCCTATCCAAAATGATTAAATTGGGAGTGTAGGCATTTGCCTGCACTCTTTTTGGATAGGTTTCGTCGCTGTGCGCAGAGGTTCAATAGCGTCTAGGCCTATTTAGATGCGCGTTATACGTTTATAGATTATTGAAAGTATGAATAATTTGTGTCGATGTATAGACATTGATACACTTAAAATATGAGTTAAATTGTGAGAATATTGAAGTGAAGAGGTGACTTTATGAAATTTACATCTGTATTTGATATTATCGGCCCGGTGATGATTGGTCCATCGAGCTCGCATACCGCGGGGGCTGCTCGCATTGGACGTATCGCGCGTGATTTATTTGGTCGCCAGCCGAAATGGGTAAAAGTGCATTTATATGGATCGTTTGCAGAAACATATCGTGGGCATGGTACAGATATTGCCATTATTGGCGGGCTATTAGATTACGATACGTATGATGAGCGTATTAAAACCGCATTTTCTGATGCAAAGGAAGTAGGCATGAGCTTTGAATTTATCCCAGAAGAAGCGCATAAAGAACACCCGAATACAGCACGTCTTGTAATGGGCGATGAGGTCGGTGAAATGAGTGTGGAAGGCATTTCAATAGGTGGCGGTAAAATCGAAATTAGCGAAGTCAATGGCTTTAAGCTGCGTTTAACAGGTGGCATGCCAGCCATTCTCGTTGTGCACAATGACCGTACGGGATGTATCGCCAATGTTGCGAACTGTCTTGCGATGCACAATGTCAATATCGGGCATATGGAAGTATCTCGTATTGAGCGGGGGCATACGGCATTGATGGTCATTGAAGTGGATCAAAATATTGACGATCGCATTTTACAGCAAATCGCTTATATTCCGCATATTACGAAAGTATCGAAAATGAATACGTAAGGGAGGGCGCATGATGGACGTATTATTTCAAAATGTAAGAGAATTAGTAGCACTGGCAGAAAAAGAAAACAAATTAATATCGGAAATTATGATTGAACAAGAAATAAAAATTAGTGGGCGCACGCGAGAGACCATTCTAGAGCAGATGGACCGCAACTTAACAGTCATGGAAGAAGCGATTGAACGTGGTTTAAAAGGAGTGCAATCTGTCACAGGTTTAACAGGTGGGGATGCTGTGCTGTTACAAAACTATATTGCGACGGGCAAATCACTATGTGGTGAATTGCTATTAGATGCTGTCAGCAAGGCGGTGGCAACAAATGAAGTAAATGCGGCAATGGGCACAATTTGTGCTACGCCAACAGCGGGTTCAGCGGGTGTTGTACCAGGGACATTGTTTGCAGTAAAGCATAAATTAAAGCCAACACGTGAACAAATGATTCGTTATCTCTTTACATCGGGTGCATTTGGTTTTGTTGTCGCTAATAATGCGTCCATTTCTGGTGCGGCCGGTGGTTGCCAAGCAGAAGTTGGTTCAGCGGCAGCCATGGCAGCAGCAGCCATTGTTGAAATGGCTGGTGGTACGCCGCAACAATGTGCAGAGGGCTTTGCGATTACATTGAAAAATATGCTAGGACTTGTATGTGATCCTGTTGCTGGTTTAGTAGAGGTACCGTGTGTTAAACGAAACGCGATGGGGGCAGCCAATGCGCTAGTCGCAGCAGATATGGCACTTGCAGGTGTAACAAGCCGTATTCCATGTGATGAAGTGATCGGTGCGATGTATCGCATTGGTCAAGCCATGAGCCCGAACTTAAAAGAAACGGCAAGAGGTGGCTTAGCAGCGACACCAACAGGGAAAGCGCTAGCGCAAAAAATATTTGGCGGTGCTACGAACTAAATGAAACACGTGTCCTCATTATGAGAACGCGTGTTTTTATGTTATGCTAAAGAAAAGTACATAAAGGAAGTGGGAAATTGGTTATTACAGAACCCGTATCCAACTTAAAAGGTGTCGGCAAGGAAACGGCTGAACAATTAGCATCGCTCGGTGTTCATACAATTGAGGACCTCATTTGGATGTTTCCATACCGCCATGAAGATTTTACATTAAAGAATTTAGCTGAAACACCACACAACGAGAAAGTAACGATTGAAGCACGCGTGGAAAGTGTACCGGCGGTGACGTTTATGGGGAAAAAATCGCGTCTAACAGTAACCGTTTTAGCAGGTCGTCACTTAGTGAAAGTTGTTATGTTCAATCAACATTATTTAAAGCAAAAACTAGTACCAGGCGCCATTATTACAGTATCAGGGAAATGGGATCGAGGTCGTCAAGTCGTCGTCGGTTCATCCGTTAAATTTGGACCGAAGCAAGATCAAGGGGATTTTGAACCTGTGTATAGTTTACGTAATACAATTCATTTAAATCGCTTTCGAAAATTAATGCGGCAAGCCCTTGATGAGGCGGGGCATATCATTTCTGAAACCTTGCCAACTTCCATGCGGGAACAGTATAAGTTATTGCCGATGCAGGAAGCACTTGAAGGGGTACATTTCCCAAAAGATACAGAGCATGTGAAGCAAGCGAGGCGCCGTTTTGTGTTTGAAGAGTTACTCGTCTTTCAACTGCGTATTCAAGCGTTACGTAAAGCGCGTCGAGACAATGAAAAAGGGTTATCCATTACCTATAATTTAGAAAAGCTTCGTGATTTTATTGCCACGTTGCCGTATGAATTGACGGGGGCGCAAAAGAGAGTCGTAAACGAGATTTGTAAAGACTTAAAAACGCCGCACCGTATGAATCGACTGCTGCAAGGGGATGTTGGTTCTGGGAAAACGGTTGTGGCGGCAATTGGGTTATATGCGGCTGTCACAGCGGGCTATCAAGGTGCATTAATGGCACCGACAGAAATTTTAGCAGAGCAGCATGCAGAAAACTTATATGCTTGGTTTGAACCAATTGGGGTACGTGTTGCTTTATTATCTGGTTCCACGAAAACAAAAGCCCGAAGAGACATTTTAGAACGATTAGCAAATGGTGAAATTGATATTTTAATTGGGACACATGCGCTTATTCAGCCGGATGTAGCATTTAAAAATCTCGGATTTGTGATTACGGATGAGCAGCATCGTTTCGGCGTGGAGCAACGTCGTATTTTGCGCGATAAAGGGGAAAATCCTGACGTCTTATTTATGACGGCTACACCGATTCCGAGAACGCTTGCGATTACAGCATTTGGAGAAATGGATGTATCCATTATTGACGAACTGCCCGCGGGACGTAAGCAAATTGAAACGCATTGGATGAAACATGAGCAACTAGGTGCTGTGTTAACAAAAATGGAGGCGGAGTTAAAAGCAGGGCGACAAGCGTACGTAATTTGCCCGCTGATTGAAGAATCGGATAAGCTAGATGTTCAAAATGCGGTTGAAGTATACGAGCAATTGACGACTTATTTTCTAGGACGCTTTAAGGTGGGGTTAATGCATGGGCGCTTGTCAGCGGATGAAAAAGATCAAGTGATGCGAGCGTTTAGTGAAGGGGAATTGCATATACTTGTGTCAACAACTGTAGTTGAAGTAGGGGTAAATGTGCCGAATGCCACATTTATGCTTATTTATGATGCGGAACGTTTCGGATTAGCTCAACTTCATCAATTACGTGGACGCGTTGGACGTGGTGAACATCAATCGCATTGTGTGCTTTTGGCTGATCCTAAAACAGATGAAGGAAAAGAGCGCATGATGTCCATGACAGAGACAAATGATGGTTTCCGGTTAGCGGAAAAAGATTTAGAGCTACGTGGTCCAGGCGATTTCTTTGGGAAAAAACAGAGCGGGTTGCCCGAGTTTAAAATGGCTGATCTTGTGCATGATTATCGTGCGCTAGATATAGCGCGGCAAGATGCTATACGGTTAATTGAAAGTGAAGAATTTTGGCGCGCGGATGAGTATGAGCCATTACGCCGAATGCTGGAGCGTTCAGGCGTTTTAGAAGGAGAGCGTATTGATTAAAAACATATGTTGCATGTTTCTAGAAAGATATTTTTAGGAATATAAGCAACATATGTTTTTTTCTTGCAAATTTCAAATAAATACCGTACACTCGTTCGTATATAAGGGGGAGACATATGAAATCAATTCATCCGTTTTTAATGTTTAAAGGCGATGCCTCGCAAGTAATCGATACATATGCATCATGGTTTACTGATTTTGAAGTTATATCCAAGCAATTAATTCCACAAACAGAGCTTATTGCATTGGCAGAAATTTGTATACATGGTCAAAGAATTTTGCTAAATGATACACAACAACAGCATGCATTTGATTTTACACCATCTTTTTCGTTTTTCATTGAGTGTGAGTCTGAACAAGAAGTGCATGCATTAGCGGAAAAGATGAATGATGGTGGGCAAGCTTTAATGCCGCTTGGGCAATATGGATTTTCAACGTTGTTTGGCTGGTATCAAGACCGTTTTGGTGTATCGTGGCAAATAAATTTTAATGAATAAGGAGAGAGAACGATGGCAATTAATCCGTACTTTGTATTTGATGGAGAAGCAAAAGAAGCAGTAGCATATTATGCAGAGGCTTTTGGGGTGAAGGATTACCAAGTGATGACATTCGGTGAGGCGCCACAACATCCAGATCATCCAATTCCACAAGAAGCTAAGGGCCGTGTTATGCACGCCATGCTGCAATTACCAACAGCAAAATTAATGTTTTCTGATACGTTCCCAGGGCAGGAGCAAGTGAAGAAAGGCAATCAAATAACGCTAGCGTATGTTTTAGATGATGAGCAGGAACTACGCCGTGTGTTTAACTTTTTTGCGCAAGAGGGCAAAGTGATGATGTCGCCTCAAGAAACGTTTTGGAGCAAATGTTACGGTAGTGTAACTGACCGCTTCGGTATTGAATGGCAAGTCAGTTATGAAGGATGATTGGATAAGACCTCTAAGATTCGATACTAAAATCTATTCTTGATAACAGAAGAATTGTTATAAAAGCACATGGAGTGAAGGGCGGCGACTCCTGCGGGATAAGCTTGAGCGGAAAGCCCCGCAGGAACGTAGTGACGAGGAGATTGAAGCCAAGCCCGCGGAAAGCGTCCGCCCGTAACGGAATGTGCGGTCAAGTACATATTTTAGTAAAAATCTCTTTTTAGTGAATAATCTTTCAATCGTATGCAAATTATACTTTTTTACGGACGCAATAACAAAAAGTTGTTGCGTTCTTTTTTTACTTTATGTATATTGGTGTTAGTACCAAGTGCTAATACTTAATAAGAAGGTGACGAAGGTTATGAAACGGACAAAAAAAGAACGCCAACAATTGCTAACAGAAACAATTGCAGATAATCCATTCGTCACTGATGAACAGTTAGCGCAGCAATTTGGTGTAAGCGTTCAAACGATTCGCTTGGACCGCATGGAATTGTCCATTCCTGAATTGCGTGAACGTATTAAAGACGTAGCAGCAAGAAATTATGAAAATGAAATTAAATCGCTCCCATTAGACGAAGTAATTGGAGAAATTATTGATATTGAATTAGATAAACGTGCTTTTTCTATCTTTGATGTAGGAGAGGAGCATGTGTTTCAACGAAATGGTATTGCACGAGGGCATCATTTATTTGCGCAAGCAAACTCTCTAGCAGTAGCTGTTATTAACGATGAATTAGCGTTAACAGTAAAATCCAACGTTGCTTTCGTTAAACCTGTCAAAGCAGGTGACAGAGTCATAACGAAAGCGGTCGTGCGCACGCAACAATCAGAGAAAAATCGAACAATTGTTGATGTCACGTCGACAGTCAATAATGAAGTTGTGTTCATAGGAGAATTTGAGATGTATCGCACGAAAGGTGGAAACGAAACATGAAATTAGCAGTAGATGGTATGGGTGGCGATAATGCTCCACAAGCAATTGTGGAAGGTGTTATGCAAGCACTTGAGGATTTTACAGATATCGAAATTTTATTATACGGTCGTCAAGAGGCGATGACACCTTATTTAAAGGAACATCCGCGCTTAACAGTCATTCACTGTGAAGAAGTGGTAGAAGCAGACGATGATCCAGCACGCGCCGTTCGTCGGAAAAAAGATTCGTCTATGGCACGTATGCTCGAAGCGGTAGCAGACGGAACAGCGGATGCTTGTCTTTCAGCAGGTAATACGGGTGCATTGATGGCAGGCGGATTGTTTAAAGTAGGAAGAATTGAGGGAGTAGGACGCCCAGCACTTGCGACAACATTACCGACAATTGATGGCAAAGGTTTCCTTATGCTAGACCTTGGGGCAAATGCGGATGCTAAGCCGGAGAATTTGTTACAGTATGCCATTATGGGTGATATTTACGCGAAAAAAGTCCGTGGTTACGCTGCACCTCGTGTAGGTTTATTAAATATTGGCACGGAAGAGAAAAAGGGTAATGAGCTGACAAAAGCAAGCTTTGATTTACTGAAAGAAGCGAATATGAATTTTGAAGGCAACGTAGAGGCGCGTGAGCTATTAAACGGCGTAGCGGATGTGGTTGTAACAGATGGCTTTACAGGAAATATGGTGTTAAAGACAATCGAAGGTACAGCAGGTACACTATTTGCGATGTTAAAAGGCGCATTTACTTCTTCAACAAAAGCCAAAATTGGGGCTGTGTTAGCTAAAAATGGCTTAAAAGATTTAAAAACAAAAATGGATTATACAGAATACGGTGGGGCTGCGTTATTCGGGCTAAAAGCACCGGTTATTAAAGCACATGGTTCATCGAATGCTCGGGCGATTTATAGTGCCATTAAACAAGCGCGTACAATGGTTGAACATGATGTATGTGCGACAATTCAAGCAACGATTACGGTAGAGTAATCACATTTTGCAAAGGGGAATTAAACATGACAAAAATAGCTTTTATTTTTCCGGGGCAAGGCTCACAACAAGTAGGTATGGGGGCAGAGCTTGTCGCAGTAAATGAAAATAGTAAGGCGTTTTACACGCAAGCAGATGCTGTACTTGGTTTTTCATTATCAAAATTGATGTTTGAAGGGCCACAAGAGGAGCTTACTTTAACGTATAATGCGCAGCCAGCATTACTAACAACAGGTGTCATGATTGCTCGTCAATTAATGGATGCTGGGGTGAAACCGGATTATACAGCCGGTCATTCCTTAGGAGAGTATAGTGCATTTGTTACGTCAAATGTATTGACGTTTGAAGAGGCCGTACAAGTTGTTCATAAACGTGGTTTATATATGGATGAGGCAGTGCCTGCAGGTGAGGGTGCAATGGCCGCTATTTTAGGCATGGAGTCCACTGAATTACAACAAGTTTGTGAAGATGTGAGTGCAACAGGAGAAGTCGCACAATTGGCTAACTTAAACTGTCCAGGACAAATCGTGATTTCGGGTACGAAAGCAGGGATTGAACAAGCTTGTGCGCTAGCGAAAGAACGTGGCGCAAAACGAGCAATTCCGCTAACGGTTAGTGGACCGTTCCATAGTACATTGATGCAACCAGCAGCGGAAAAATTGGCTGATGCCATTGAGCAAGTCGATTTTAAAGTGCCTTCTATCCCTGTTGTAAGTAATGTTACATCGACGCTACTTGAAGATGTACAGGCGATTAAACAGGAAATGATTGATCAAGTATCAAGTCCCGTACAATGGGAGCAAAATGTGCGTACATTAATGGATTTAGGTGTAACCGTATTTGTTGAATGTGGTCCAGGAAAAGTGCTATCAGGGCTTGTGAAAAAAATTGACCGAGGCGCAACAGTATACGGTGTCTATGATGAAGCAACAATGGCGCAAGTGATTGAAGCGTCGAAAGGGTGGAATACACAATGAGTTTAACAGGTAAAACAGCAGTCGTAACAGGTGGTTCGCGTGGTATTGGTCGCGCAATTTGTATCGAGCTTGCGAAACAAGGCGTAAATGTTGTTGTGAACTTTAGCGGCAGTGAAGAAAAAGCAAAAGCAGTTGTTGCAGAAGTAGAAGCGCTTGGTGCAAAAGCAATGGCTGTACAAGCGAATGTAGCAGATAGCGATGCGGTAGAGGCTATGATGAAACAGGCGGTAGAAGCGTTTGGTTCACTTGATATTTTAGTAAACAATGCCGGTATTACACGTGATAATTTACTAATGCGTATGAAAGAACAAGAATGGGATGACGTTATTGATACGAATTTGAAAGGTGTATTCCTTTGTACAAAGGCTGTCACGCGTCAAATGATGAAACAACGTGCAGGCCGTATTATTAATATTTCGTCCATTGTTGGTGTCGCAGGTAACCCAGGGCAAGCGAATTACGTGGCGGCGAAAGCTGGTGTCATTGGTTTAACAAAAACATGTGCACAAGAGTTAGCAAGTCGCAACATTTTAGTGAATGCTATTGCACCGGGCTTTATCACAACAGAAATGACAGATAGTTTACCAGAAGAGTTAAAGGAATCAATGTTAAAGCAAATTCCGTTAGCGAAATTAGGACAACCAGAAGATATTGCAAAAGCGGTTGTATTTTTTGCATCCGAAAATGCGAATTATATTACAGGGCAGACATTACATATTGATGGCGGCCTAGTGATGTAACAACTGATTCATTGAGGGGAGGTGACTGATTTGGCTACAGTAATAGAGCGTGTAACGAAAGTAATTATCGACCGTTTAGGTGTTGATGAAAGCGAAGTAAAACCAGAAGCTTCATTCCGTGAAGATTTAGGTGCTGATTCATTAGATGTTGTAGAGCTTGTTATGGAACTTGAAGATGAGTTCGATATGGAAATTTCTGATGAAGATGCAGAAAAAATCGCAACAGTTGGGGATGCAATCACTTACATCGAAAACAAACAGAACTAATTATAAAGAGACACATAAATGCGGGAAATCGTGTTTATGTGTCTCTTTTTACTCATAATTTTCGTGAATGTGCAAAAAACGAAGGATAAACAGCGCATTTTATGAGAATCCCTTTGCGCAAAAGGTTTTAACGATGTAAACTAAACGATAGAAACTGAGTAGGAAGGCAGATTTGTCCATGACGATAAGAAAAAAAGGGAATCATCAGAAAACTGGTATATTGCCAGAAAAAGTTCGCACTCATTTTGAACAGTTGCAGCAAGAGTTGAACGTAGTATTTAGCAACAAAAATTTATTGTATCAAGCATTTACACATTCATCCTATGTGAATGAACATCGTCGCAAGCTATTTACGGACAATGAACGACTTGAGTTTCTAGGAGATGCTGTATTAGAGCTATCGGTGTCGAAATTTTTATTCGAAAAATATCCACAAATGAGTGAGGGTGAGCTAACAAAGCTGCGTGCGTCTATTGTTTGCGAGCCGTCATTAGTTATTTTTGCGAATGAATTAAAATTTGGACAATATGTATTACTTGGAAAAGGTGAAGAACTGACAGGTGGTCGAGAGCGCCCAGCATTACTAGCAGACGTATTTGAATCATTTGTCGGTGCGCTTTATTTAGATCAAGGGCTTGAAACGGTCGTCACATTCCTAGAGAAAATTGTGTTCCCGAAAGTAGAGAACGGTGCTTTTTCGCATGTGATGGATTTCAAAAGTCAACTACAGGAAATGGTGCAACAATCGAATAATGGGCTATTACATTATGAAATTGTTGATGAAAAAGGTCCAGCACATAATCGGACATTTGTATCACGTGTGCTATTAAATGATGAAGAGCTCGGTATTGGGCGAGGAAAGTCTAAGAAAGAGGCTGAGCAACAAGCAGCGCAAAGTGCGATGCAAAGGCTAAGACAGCAGGCACAAAAGGAGGAGTAACATGTTCTTAAAACGACTTGAAGTAGTTGGCTTCAAATCTTTTGCGGAGCGTATTGGTATTGATTTCGTCCCCGGTGTTACGGCTGTTGTAGGTCCGAATGGTAGTGGGAAAAGTAATGTAACAGATGCAATTCGTTGGGTTTTAGGCGAGCAATCGGCAAAATCATTGCGTGGTTCAAAAATGGAAGATGTTATTTTTGCTGGTAGTGAGTCTCGCAAACCACTCAATTTTGCGGAAGTAGCGCTAATTTTAGATAATACAGATGAACGAATCCCGATACCTTACACGGAAATTAGTGTGACAAGACGTGTGTATCGTTCAGGTGATAGTGAGTATCTACTCAACAATCAACATTGTCGCCTGAAGGATATTACGGACTTGTTTATGGATTCGGGACTGGGTAAAGAGGCGTTTTCAATTATTTCCCAAGGTCGTGTAGATTCTATTTTAAATAGCCGACCAGATGATCGACGCCTTATTTTTGAAGAAGCAGCAGGTGTTTTAAAATATAAACAGCGCAAGAAAAAAGCCGAGCTCAAGCTTGCTGAAACAGAAGAAAATTTACATCGCGTCTTAGATATTTTACATGAACTCGATAATCGTTTAGAGCCGCTTCAAATCCAAGCTTCTGCTGCTAAAGATTATGTCCGTATGAAGTCAGAGCTGAAAGATTTCGATATTTCGCTTATTGTCCATGACTTAACGGCATGTGAAGCACAATTAAAAGCTTTACAAGATGAATTAGCTGACCTTGAAGCAAATGAATTACTACATGCTGGTGAAATGACAATGCTTGAAAAAAGTTTGCGCCAAGTACGAGCAGAGTTAAAAACGCTTGACAGTCATTTAGATACGTCTCAGGAAAATTTAGTAGAAGCAACGGCTGAAGTGGAACGCTGGGATGGACGAAAAGCGCTCATGCATGAAAAACGTTCAAATGCAGAAAAGCATTTGAAACAATTGGAAGCACAATTCGTTGTATCGCAACAGGAAGCAAAGAAGCAAGCGTTAAACAAATCAGAGAAAATGGTGCTATTTGCGGAAAAGCAAAAAGAGGTTAGTTCACTTCGTCAAGCGATTAAACAGTTGGAACAAGCATTAACACGCTCAGCTTCTGAAATCGAAGAAGAAATTGACGTATATAAACATCAATATATCGATTTGTTAAATGAAGAAGCCACGATTAAAAATGAATTAAAGCATATAAATCAGCAATTACAACAACAACAAGAAACAGCTGAACGTATGACAGATCGCTCAGCGGAAATGCAAAAAGAGTTAACGCGTGTCATGGCTGAAAAGGAAGTGATTGCTGAGCGATTAGTGAATCTTCAACAACAGTTAAAAGACAAGCTTGCGTTACATGAAGGGATGCAAGGTTCGTTACAGCAGCTAACAGTTCAACTGGATGAGAAGCAAGATTTACTGTATAAAGCGTATCAGCATCAGCAACAGTTAAAAGCGCGTCGTGAAACATTAGAAGAATTAGAAGCGGATTTCTCGGGCTTCTTCCAAGGTGTAAAAGAAGTACTGCTGGCACGAGATAGAGGAGAGCTGTTAGGGATTGAAGGTGCTGTGGCGGAACTTGTTCAAGTAACAGGACAATATTCGCAAGCAATTGAAACAGCACTAGGCGCAGCGAGCCAACATATTGTAACGCAAAACGAACAATATGCACAGCAAGCAATTAATTGGTTAAAACAAAAACGTGCAGGGCGAGCTACTTTCTTACCAAAAACGGTGATGAAATCACGCCGCTTAAGCGATGCACAAATTTCTGCTGTCTCCAGTCATCCTGCCTTTGTCAATATGGCGTATAATCTTGTGACTTTTGATGAATCGAATCGCTCGATTGTTGAAAATTTACTTGGGAATGTACTGGTTGCTTCGCATTTAGAAGGTGCTAGCCAAATGGCGCGATTACTTGGCTTTAAGTATCGTGTCGTGACACTTGATGGCGATATTGTAAATGCAGGTGGTTCATTAACAGGTGGATCAGTCAAACAGCAAACATCCTTATTTACACGGAAGGCAGAACTAGATACATTATCGGCAAAAATTGCTGAACTGGAGCATTCCATTCAATCGGCTGAGCGTACAGTAACCGTTGAAAAAGAAAAGGTAGCAAACTTACGCCAAGATTTAGAAGAAGTACGTTTACTTGTAGAAGAGTTACGGGCACAAGAGCAGAAGCACAACACAATCTTATTTGAGCTAGATATGCAAGAAAAGAACTTAACTACGAGTGTTACACTTGCTACAAGTGAGCAAACGTCTATGGTCACGCGTGGGCAAACGCTTGCTGAACAAAAAGCACAAGCAGAGGTACGTCTTGCTGAATTAGCAACAGAGCTTACTGAAATTAATGAATTAGTAGAGCAATTAACATTGGCCAAAGCGCAAGGCGATACGCAAAAGGATGTACTCCGTGATGAAATAGGAGAAAAGCGCTCGCAACTTGCCGTAGCACAAGAACAGCTTTCACAAGTTCAGATTGCAATCGCGGATATGGATCTTCAAATGGCTAAAACAAATGAAACAATCGAAAAGATTTCCCAGGAAATCGAGTGGTTCCATTCAGATGCTGACGCCAATGGTCCTACAATGGAAGAAATTGAGCAAGCGATCATCGATTGGGGAGCAAAACGTGAATCATTACTGACAATGATTACGGAAAAGAAAGAACAAAAGGACGAATTACAGCGAAAGCTTGCTGCTATCGAAGAAGATTTAAAAGAGAAGCAACGTATTCACAAAAGCTTTATGGAAGCGATTAATACGTTATCGATTAAACGAAGTCGACTACAATATGAGCAAGGGAACTTCATCGCGCAGCTCAAAGAAAACTATGAACTTGATTTTGAGGCGGCGAAGGAACTGGCAGAAGCAATTGACGATGTCGCGCAAGTCCGCCGAAAAGTCAAATTACTGAAGCAATCGATCGAGGAGTTAGGCCCTGTTAACTTAACCGCGATCGATGAATTTGAGCGTGTGCAGGAGCGGCATGCCTTTTTATCTGAGCAACGTAGTGATTTATTAGCAGCGAAAGAAACACTGCATGAAGCCATTAAAGAAATGGATGCAGAAATGACTGCTCGCTTTAGTGAAACATTTACAAATGTAAAAGTGCAATTTAAAGCGGTGTTCCGTGAATTGTTTGGGGGAGGGCAGGCGGATTTAGTATTAGTTGACCCTGACAATTTACTAGAAACGGGCATTGAGATTGTTGCACAACCCCCTGGGAAGAAATTGCAAAGCTTGAGTTTACTATCAGGTGGGGAACGCGCTTTAACGGCGATTGCCTTATTATTTGCGATTTTAAATACACGTCCAGTACCGTTCTGTATTTTAGACGAAGTAGAGGCAGCGCTGGATGAATCCAATGTCATTCGTTATAGTCAATATTTAAAGAAATTTAGTAAAGAAACACAATTCATCGTCATTACACATCGTAAAGGGACGATGGAAGGTGCAGATGTTTTATATGGCATTACAATGCAAGAATCAGGTGTATCGAAGCTTGTTTCGGTCAAGCTTGAAGAGGAAGAAGTGCCAGTAGGTGAAGGAGTGTAGGAAATGAGCTTTTTTAAACGTTTAAAAGAAAAGTTAATCGGTTCATCAGAAGAAGAAAAGGTAAAAGATGAACTCGCTGAACAGGAAGAGGCTAAGCAGGATGATCTAGTCGATGTGAAAGAAACAACGCTACAAGATGACGCAAAAGTAGAGGAACCTGTAACAGTTGAGGAAGTAGAGCAGCCAACTGTAGAAGAAGAGCTACCACCAGTAGCAGAACCGATTGCAGAAATAACGGAAGAAGTAACAGAAGAACAGAAAAAACCTTCCGCTTGGTCTATTACACAAAAGTTTAAAGCGGGTTTAGCGAAAACACGTGACTCATTTACATCAAAAGTAAACGATCTTGTGGCGCGTTACCGCAAAGTAGATGAAGACTTCTTCGAGGAACTAGAAGACGTATTGTTACAAGCGGACGTTGGCTTTGAAACGGTCATGGAGTTAATGGACAAGTTGCGTTTTGAAGTACAACGTAAAAATATTAAAGATACAGAAGGCATTCAAACGATTATTTCAGAAAAGCTTGTGGAAATTTATGAGGCGGGCGAAGAAAATTTAACTGAATTAAATGTACAACCAAACGGGGAACTCACGGTTATTTTATTCGTTGGGGTGAATGGCGTTGGTAAAACGACAACCATTGGTAAGCTCGCACACCGCCTAAAATCAGAAGGTAAAACCGTGATGCTTGCTGCAGGTGATACATTCCGTGCAGGTGCAATTGATCAGCTTCAAGTATGGGGCGACCGAGTAGGTTGTGAAGTGATTAAACAATCAGAAGGGTCAGATCCGGCGGCAGTGATGTACGATGCGATTCGCGCGGCGAAAAATCGTAATGCGGATGTGTTAATTTGTGATACAGCAGGACGATTACAAAATAAGGTCAACTTAATGAACGAGCTTGAAAAAGTACACCGTGTCATTTCACGTGAAGTACCAAATGCACCACATGAAGTATTATTAGCACTTGATGCCACAACAGGTCAAAATGCATTAGTACAGGCGCAAATGTTCAAAGAGGCAACGAACGTAACAGGTATTGTCTTAACGAAGCTAGACGGCACAGCAAAAGGTGGTATCGTTCTTGCGATTCGTAACAAATTACACATTCCAGTGAAATTTGTCGGTCTCGGGGAGAAAATGGACGACCTACAACCATTTGATGCAGAACGCTATGTATACGGTTTATTTGCAGAAGGCTTAGAAAAAGAACTAGAAAAAATAGAAGACTAATCAAAAGTGGCTCAGAAATAATTCTGGGTCACTTTTTTCATTTACTAGCTTCATAATAAGCAAAAGTCTATTTTAAAAATACCATTTAAATGGTAAAAGGTGTTTATTATAGCCTCCGCGCTTTGCCACAGCCTACACAGGAGCTAAAACAGGCGTGGCCTGTTTGGATCTCCTGTTTCTGCTCCTGACGCTACGCTTTCGTCGCAAAGAGAATCTTGGCTCCTGTGGCTATGGCGCGCTACGGCAAAAAGTGAATACTTCTCAATATGCTAAAAAGTATTCTCCTTCTCTAAAAGAAATCATTTTCTTTCTATTTGCACATATCGTTGCCTAGCCCCTGTAATCTATGGGGAGATTTATTGCTTTTTAGCAACACATTTTTTATTGAACAACAGTTGCTTGTAGCGGAGGCACGAGACTCCTACGGGAAAAGCGAGACAATCAAGACCCCGCAGGCGCGAAGGATGAGCGACGAGGAGGCTTGATCTCGCCCGTGGAAAGCGAGTGCCGGAGCGGAAAGCAACGGTTACTCAAATGGTAATATATTTATGTGTTTACTCATTATGAGTTACTAGTATAAACATAAACCAAGCGCTTAACAGCAAAATCAAATTGCAAAAATTCTACTATAATCTGCAAGTAAATTCCCTTGACACTTCCCCTTAAAAAGCTATATGATACAGTAGAATAAATATGAATGGAGAGATGAAAATGCTACTTGAAAAGACAACACGCATGAATTTTCTCTTCGACTTTTATCAAGCGTTATTAACAGAAAAGCAGCGTAGTTATATGGAGCTTTATTACTTAGATGATCATTCACTCGGTGAAATTGCGGAATCTTATGAAATATCTCGCCAAGCGGTGTATGATAACATTCGCCGTACAGAAGCTATGCTTGAGGAATATGAAGATAAATTACGCTTATTAGAAAAATTTCAGCAACGCCAGCGTATGTTACAGCAGCTGACGGTAGCCATTCAAGACGATGATGCGACGTTAGAAGCGCGTCTTGCGTTAATTGAACAACTGAAGGAATCGGATTAGGAGGCGAACAATTTGGCATTTGAAGGTTTAGCAGAGCGACTCCAAGGAACCATTCAAAAAATTAAAGGTAAAGGGAAAGTAACTGAACAAGACGTAAAAGAAATGATGCGTGAAGTACGGTTTGCTTTAATTGAGGCCGATGTTAACTTAAAAGTCGTAAAAGAATTCGTCAAAAAAGTAAGTGAACGTGCAGTTGGTATCGATGTGATGAAATCGTTAACACCAGGTCAACAAGTCATTAAAATCGTACAAGATGAGCTGACAGCCTTAATGGGTGGAGAACAAAGCCCGATTAAATTTAATAATCGACCACCGACAGTCATTATGATGGTCGGCTTACAAGGTGCTGGTAAAACGACAACAACAGGTAAGCTAGCGAACGTATTACGTAGAAAATACAATAAAAAGCCGCTGTTAGTAGCTGCTGACGTATACCGTCCAGCGGCTGTAAACCAGCTTCAAACACTTGGGAAGCAGCTTTCTATCCCTGTATTTGCTCTTGGAACAGATATTTCGCCAGTCGAAATTGCACGTCAAGCCATTGAGCATGCAAAGGAAGAACATCACGATGTGGTTATCATCGATACAGCAGGTCGTTTACATATCGATGAGGCACTCATGCAAGAGTTAAAAGATATTCGTGCATTAAAAGAGCCCGATGAAGTATTCCTTGTTGTCGATGCGATGACAGGTCAAGATGCGGTAAACGTAGCGCAAAGCTTCAATGAGGCAGTCGGTATTACGGGCGTTGTGTTGACGAAACTTGACGGTGATACACGTGGTGGTGCTGCATTATCGATTCGTTCCGTGACGGAGAAGCCAATTAAATTCGTCGGTATGGGAGAGAAAATGGACGCGCTGGAGCCGTTCCACCCAGAACGTATGGCCTCTCGTATTCTTGGGATGGGTGATGTGCTTTCATTAATCGAAAAAGCACAAGCACAAGTGGACATGGATAAAGCGAAAGAGCTGGAAGAAAAGTTCATGACACAAACCTTTACGTTTGATGACTTTGTCGAGCAGCTACAAGCTGTGAAAAAGATGGGACCTTTAGATGAGTTGTTAAAAATGCTTCCAGGCGCAAACAAAATTAAAGGTTTAGATAATGTTAAAGTAGATGAAAAGCAAATGGGGCGCATTGAGGCCATTATTTACTCGATGACACCTGCTGAAAAAACAAACCCTGATTTAATTAATGCAAGTCGTAAAAAGCGTATTGCAAATGGTTCAGGTACGACGATTCAAGAAGTAAACCGCTTATTAAAGCAGTTTGAAGAAATGAAAAAAATGATGAAACAAATGACAGGTATGGCACAAGGAAAAGGCAAGAAAAAGATGAAATTACCTGGCTTTGATTCATTGTTTAAATAAAAATTTAGGTGTTAAGAAAAAACACTTTACAAACTCAAGAGACATTGCTAATATAATATCTTGTGTGAAACTTATTCGGAGGTGCTTATAAATGGCAGTTAAAATTCGCTTAAAACGTATGGGAGCTAAAAAATCTCCTTTCTATCGTATCGTAGTAGCTGATGCTCGTTCACCACGTGACGGTCGTCAAATCGAAACAGTAGGTACTTACAACCCACTTACAGTTCCTGCTACAGTACAAATCGATGAAGAGAAAGCTCTTAAATGGTTAGCTGATGGTGCAAAACCATCTGATACTGTTCGTAACCTGTTCTCAGAACAAGGTATCATGGAGAAATTCCATAACCAAAAATTCAGTAAATAATCGGAGGTATCTGTATGCAACAGCTGATTGAAGCAATCGTGAAACCGTTAGTCGATTATCCCGATGATGTTCGTATTGAGACGGACGAAAATGATAATCGAATTGTTTATAAGCTTTTTGTTCATCCAGAGGATCGAGGGAAAGTCATAGGCAAGCAAGGTCGTGTCGCAAAAGCGATTCGCACAATTGTTTACTCAGCATCGAGCGGATACCATAAGAAAAAGACTTACGTCGATATATTGGATTAAAAAAAGGATATTCCGAAGCGAATATCCGCACAATAAAAAGAGGAGGAGGCGCGTATGCTTTCTTCTCTTTTTCTATACAAGAGGTGATATGATGGAATGGTTTAACGTAGGACGTATTGTGAATACGCATGGCATTCGCGGTGAGGTGCGTGTATTATCTTCAACCGATTTTGAGGAAGTACGATTTGCACCAGGCAGTAAACTAGCGGTCTTTAAAAAGGATGAAAAGCGTCCGATTTGGGTAACAGTAGCAAGTGCACGTCGTCATAAAAACTTTATTTTATTAACGTTTGAAGGCTTAAATAACATTAATTTAGTGGAGCCTTTTAAAGAAGGTCTTTTAAAAGTGACGATGGACCAACTAGAAGAAGATGAGCTAGCAGAAAATGAATA
Organism: Lysinibacillus sp. KU-BSD001; assembly: GCF_042920265.1. Taxonomy (NCBI): domain Bacteria; kingdom Bacillati; phylum Bacillota; class Bacilli; order Caryophanales; family Bacillaceae; genus Lysinibacillus; species Lysinibacillus sp. KU-BSD001. The sequence goes on from NZ_JBDQZI010000001.1 coordinate 184,538, forward strand.
TTACCATTTTGAAATTATGGACTGTGAAGTGTACTCAGAAGAGGGCGAACTCATCGGTGTTGTCACAGATATTTTACAAACAGGTGCTAATGATGTATGGGAGATTAAAGCAAAAGGCGGCAAAAAGCATTACATCCCGTATATTGAAGATGTTGTAAAAGAGATTGATGTAGAAGAGAAAAAAATCATTATTCATGTAATGGAAGGCTTACTATAATGATGAAAATTCACGTATTAAGTTTATTTCCGGACATGTTTGAGGGCGTTTTCGGTGCATCCATTTTAAAGAAGGCGCAGGAAAAAGGAGCAGTTGAGTTAGCGGTAACGGATATTCGTGAGTTTAGTGGCAATAAGCATAAGCAAGTGGACGATTACCCGTACGGTGGTGGTGCGGGGATGGTATTAAAGCCAGAACCGATGTTTAATGCCGTCGAGACGATTACGGAAGGGCGCACACCGCGTGTTATTTTAATGTGTCCACAAGGAGAACGCTTTACGCAGAAGAAGGCCGAGGAGCTCGCGCAAGAGGAAGATTTAGTGTTCCTATGCGGACATTACGAAGGCTATGACGAGCGCATTCGTCAGCACCTTGTGACGGATGAGATTTCGATTGGCGATTTTGTCTTAACAGGTGGAGAATTACCTGCGATGACGGTGATTGACGCGGTCGTACGCTTATTGCCGGGCGTATTAGGCCAGGCAGATTCGCATATTCAAGATTCATTCTCGACGGGTTTACTAGAGCACCCGCATTATACACGTCCTGCGGATTTCCGTGGCATGAAGGTGCCAGACGTATTAACGAGTGGTAACCATGCAAAAATTGAAGAATGGCGCCAAGAGCAATCGTTAAAACGTACGTTTGAGCGTCGTCCGGATTTATTCGAGGCGTTACAATTAACGCCGAAGCAACTGAAGGTTTTAGAGAAATTACAGCAAGAAAAAATGTAAGCAAAACTACTTGACACTTATAATGCAGTGTGATAGACTTCAATTTGTGCAAAATGCACTGAATTACGGTGTTCCGCTGTGGCCAACTATGAGCGTGCAAGAGCATCTGTCTAAGGAGAGAAACGAAATGTCTAACATTATCACAGAAATCACTAAAGAACAACTTCGTACTGATTTACCTTCATTCCGTCCTGGTGACACTGTAAAGGTACACGTTAAAGTTGTTGAGGGTACTCGTGAGCGTATCCAGTTATTCGAAGGCGTAGTAATCAAACGTCGCGGTGGCGGCATCAGTGAAACTTTCACTGTGCGTAAAATTTCTTACGGTGTTGGTGTTGAGCGTACATTCCCTGTACACACACCAAAAATCGCTAAATTAGAAGTTACTCGTCGCGGTAAAGTACGTCGCGCTAAACTTTACTACTTACGTAACCTACGTGGTAAAGCTGCACGTATTAAAGAAATTCGCTAATAATTTTTTGAGAATGGAGCTTGTGATATGCAGGCTCCATTTCTTTTGGCGAATATAAAATCAGTAGTATTTATGGATGTTTGCATGTAGGTTTTTATAGGGATTTAGCAATAGGGAAAGGCATGCAATAGACAATTTTTTTGCTTCAAATACATATTTCCTTTACAATATAGGTGGATAGACGAGGGGGACATTTGTGTGGAAAAAGTCGAGAAAGAAAAAAATGAGTTATGGGAATGGATTAAAGCATTACTTATTGCTTTTGCAATAGCGGCATTCATTCGTTATTTTTTGTTTACACCAATTGTGGTAGATGGAGATTCCATGATGCCAACCCTTGAAGATGGCGATCGAATGATTGTCAATAAAATTGGTTATAAAATTGGAAATCCAGATCGTTTCGATATCGTCGTGTTTCATGCACCAGAAGGAAAAGACTATATTAAACGTGTCATTGGTGTACCAGGTGATCACGTAGAGTATATTGATGATCAGTTATACATTAATGGTGAACCAATTGATGAGCCTTATTTAAACCAATATAAAGCAGAAATCACAGAAGGCAATTTAACGGGTGATTTTACATTACAGGATATTGAGCCGAATTTAGATGTTATTCCGGAAGGTTATGTGTTTGTGATGGGAGATAACCGCCGCTTTAGTAAAGATAGTCGCCATATTGGGATTGTAAGTATTGATGAAATGATTGGCAATACGAATTTAATCTTTTGGCCAATAAGTGATATTAAAATTGTAAAATAATGTACGAGAGGGGATGTAATATCTCCTCTTTTCATTATTGGATAGTGACACGTCCCTCTCTTTAATGTTAACTGAGTAGGGACATGTTTGAGAAAGGATGTTTCAGATGACAATTCAATGGTTCCCGGGGCATATGGCGAAAGCACGCCGTGAAGTATCAGAAAAGCTAAAATTAGTCGATATTATTTTTGAGCTAGTTGATGCACGCCTCCCTCTTTCCTCGCGTAATCCTATGATTGACCAAGTCATCAATCAAAAGCCACGCCTCCTGATTTTAAACAAGCAAGATATGGCGGACGAGGCAGAGACACGTAAATGGATTGCGTATTTTGAGGAACGTGGTCATAAAGCAGTCGCAATCAATTCACTTGAAGGAAAAGGTTTGCAGACGGTAACAAAGGCAGCGCAAGAAATGCTAGCAGAAAAATGGGCGCGGATGAAAGCAAAAGGGATGAAGCCACGTGCCATTCGTGCGATGATTGTTGGTATCCCGAATGTTGGCAAATCGACGCTAATTAACCGTTTAGCGAAAAAAAATATTGCGAAGACAGGAAATACACCGGGGGTTACAAAAGCACAACAGTGGATTAAAGTAGGGAAAGAATTAGAACTACTTGATACACCCGGTATTCTTTGGCCTAAATTTGAGGATCAAGAAGTGGGCTATAAATTAGCTTTAACAGGTGCTATTAAAGATCAAATTACGAATATGGAAGATTTAGCAGTGTATGGTCTGCGCTTTCTTGCAACACATTACCCACAACGTATGGAAGAACGTTATCAATTACAGTTTGTGCACGAGGACTTAGTACAGACATTTGATCATATCGGTAAGCTTCGTCGTGTATTTGGACAAGGTGGAGAAATCGATTATGATCAAGTATCAGAGTTAGTCGTTCGCGATATTCGGTCCTTACATTTAGGAAAATTAACGTTTGATTTTGTCGATGAACAAATGGAAAAAGAGTTATTAGAGCAATAATCAAGGGGAGTGTCCAGAAAGTGAAAACTTTCCAGACACTCTTTTCTTTTACAAACATAAAAATAAACCGATATATAATATAGAACGAGCAAGGAGATTAGCAATGCGGACGATTAAAGAAATTACAGCTGCTTTAAAACAGGCAGAACAATTAGAACCATGGATGAAGGAATTGCAACAGGATGAGCGAGCAAGCGTACAAAAAGCATGGCTACAATTTGAAAAGCGCATGGCAAAAAAACAGGCCATATTAGATGCTCATCGTGAGAAGTGTGCGTTTGATGCATCATTTTTGCCCTATCCAGAAGCATGTATTGCGGGGGTAGATGAGGCCGGGCGTGGGCCGCTTGCAGGACCTGTTGTGACAGCTGCTGTAGTGCTACCTAATCATTGTGAGGCACTCGTTGGCATCAATGACTCGAAGCAACTATCAAAAGAAATGCGTGAAAATTACGTAGCCCGTATTAAAGAGCACGCAATTAGCTATTCTATTCATTTTCAATCAGCTGAAATGATTGATACATTAAATATATATGAGGCAACGAAGCAGTCGATGGTTGAAAGTGTGAAAGGACTTGCTGTTACACCAGATGTCGTATTAGCGGATGCGATGACATTGCCGATTCATATTCCACAGCATGCTGTGATTAAAGGAGATGCCAAAAGTTTAGCCATTGCGGCGGCTTCTATTTTAGCGAAAACAGCACGTGATCAATACATGGAACAACTACATGTTCAATTTCCGCAATACGGTTTTAATCAACATGCAGGGTATGGTACAAAACAACATTTAGCGGCGCTTGAGCAATTTGGACCAACCGAGCATCACCGTAAAAGTTTTGAACCGATTAAATCGATGATAAAGAGGTGAGGATTTTGACATTTACGTCATTCAATCCAGTTCAATCACAACCGCAAACGATGCAGGCAAATAAGCCTTTAGTATTACGTGAAGGACAAATTTTTCATGGCACAATCAATAAGTTATATCCTGACCAAACCGCAGAAGTACAAGTAGGTCAACAAAAATTAGTGGCAACACTTGAAACGCCTTTAAAAGTTGGCGATTCGCACTTTTTTCAAGTATCAAGTACTGGCGCACAAACGGAACTAAAAGTGGTAACAGGACCGATGACACAGGCGATGACACCACAGCAGCAAATGAATCAACTGCTTCAAAACATGAACTTGCCACCAACGAAAGAGTTGCAGCAAGTAATGAGCCATTTTATGAAAGAGCAAATGCCGATTTCACGTGAGCAGTTACTTGCAGCTGAAAGTTGGATGAAAACTTTACCTGAGGGCGTCACAAAACAAGATGCACTAGTGGCAATCCAGCGTATGGTTGAGCTGAAGATGCCCTTCACAACACAAGTATTTCAATCGCTCGTACAAGGGGCGAAATTAGATGGTATGAGTGCAACGCTACAAAATTTTATGAATCAACTAGAGAATGCAACCAATATAAACAATCAATTAAAAACCAATTTAATGACACAATTGCAAACTATTGCAAAACCGTTGGATGCCGAAACGGGCGGCGTGCTATTGGCGCGCGCTGTTCAAAGGTTAACCGACAATACCGTATCAATGACGAACCGCCTGCAAGCATTGAATATGTTAAAAGAAGCCGGCATCTTACCACAAAATGCAACACTAGCAAACTGGCAATCGCAACAAGGGCAGTCGCAACCACTCTCGACACAACCTGTACAAGCCGGGCAACTTATTCAACAAGTGATGATGGCAAAGCAGGAAGAAAGCGCACAAATGCTACAAAATGTGCGGACATTTGTTCAAAATGAAACGCTATTAACAACTGAGCAAAAAGGGCAACTTCAGCAACTCATGGACCGCTTTACACAACTACCGCAAACGAAGCAGGCAATCGAAATATTTGCCCGTCAATTACAAGAACAATTGTTAAAAGTATTTTCGGCAAATAATGACCATCACTTATTTACACAAAATAAACAGGGTTTGTCAACGAAAGATCAAATGCTCTCTCTTTTAAAGCCTGATGCAGCAGTTGCACGTTACGATACTATGTTTCAAGCATTAGTACGTGCTAGTGTGGAATCGACCCAACCTGCTATGCAAGCGGCTGTTACTCAAGCGGAGGCACAGGTACAAAATGCAGTAGATAGTAAGGCGATGGAGCAAGCAATGAAAACGGTGTTAAAAGGATTGGGGATTAGTTATGAAGCTGCGTTAGCGAATAAAGCAAACGATATGCAAGCACTGGCTCAACAAGTGAAACCGCAACTTTTAGCGCTGTTACAAGATGCACAAATCCCTGCGGCATTGCGAGATTCTGCTGAACTGTTCATGGCGCGTATGAACGGTATGCAATTGCTGTCGGGAGAAAATGGTCATCAACACCAGCTTGTCATGCAAGTGCCGCTTGATTTTTTTGGCAAGCAAATGGATGCGACATTACAGTGGAATGGTAGAATGGGAGATGACGGAAAAATTGATGCCGATTTCGCACGCGTGCTCTTTTATTTAAACATGGAATCTTTGCAAGAGACGGTCATTGATATGCAAGTGCAAAACCGTATTGTAACGATTACCGTGTTTAATGATGATCCACAATTAAATCTACTGGCAGAATCCCTTAAACAATCCTTAAAAGCAGGGCTTGCGGATAAGGAATATCGTTTATCGGGTGTGTTTATTAAACAGTTTGAGAAGGGAATAGTCGGAAAAGTCACAAAAATGTCAAATTTAGACTCCGAATCACATAATGGAGTGGATATTCGCGTATGAACGACAAGAAATATGCACGAAAAGAGGCAATTGCGTTATCTTATAATCCATCGAAATCATCTGGACCTAACGTGGTGGCGAAAGGGAAAGGGAAAATTGCTGAAAATATTTTAGAGCAAGCGATGCTTCATGATGTGCCTATTCATGAAGATTCCAATCTTGTACAATTGCTAGGACAGTTGGATTTAAATGAATCAATCCCAGAGGAATTGTACCAAGCAGTGGCGGAAGTCTTTGCTTTTATTTATCATTTAGATCGTAGACATGGTGACATAAAACACTTAAAAAAGTCGTGTAAATTAGACTGATTTACACGGCTTTTTGCGTTTTCTTTGAATGAAGTACGATAAAATCGCATAAAAAGCCAAAAAAATACACATGAAGACTAATATAGACATTATCAGAATCTTTGTATAAAATAGACCTTGTTAAAAATTTTTTTAATTGTCTGATGGGAGGATGTATTATGAATATCCATGAATATCAAGGGAAAGAGATCTTGAGAAAATATGGGGTAGCAGTACCAAATGGCCGAGTTGCTTTCTCGCCAGATGAGGCTGTGAAAGTCGCGAAAGAATTGGGGAGTAACGTGACTGTCGTAAAAGCTCAAATTCATGCAGGGGGTCGCGGTAAAGCGGGCGGTGTTAAGATTGCGAAAAATCTTGATGAAGTACGCACGTACGCAAAAGAATTACTTGGAAAGGTGTTAGTAACACACCAAACAGGTCCAGAAGGTAAAGAGGTGAAACGCCTTTACATTGAGGAAGGATCAGATATTCGTAAAGAATATTATTTAAGTTATATATTAGACCGTGCCACTTCTCGTGTAACATTAATGGGGTCAGAAGAAGGCGGTATGGATATTGAAGAAGTAGCAGAAACAAATCCTGAAAAAATATTCAAGGAAGTAGTAGACCCTGTTATTGGTCTAACAGCATTCCAAGCGCGTCGTATGGCGTTCAATATGAATATTCCAGCAAAATTAGTAAATAAAGCTGCAAAGCTAATGTTAGGCTTATATGAAGCGTTTATTGATAAAGATGCCTCAATCGTTGAAATTAACCCGTTAGTTGTAACAGGTGATGATGAGGTTATGGCGTTAGATGCGAAGTTTAATTTTGATAGCAATGCATTGTATCGTCAAAAAGATATTGTGGAACTTCGCGACTTTGATGAGGAAGATCCAAAGGAAATTGAAGCATCTAAGTATGACTTAAGTTATATTTCGTTAGACGGTAACATTGGTTGTATGGTAAATGGTGCAGGTCTTGCAATGGCAACAATGGATACGATTAGTTACTACGGCGGAAGCCCTGCTAACTTCCTGGATGTTGGGGGCGGTGCGACAGCAGAAAAAGTAACAGAAGCGTTTAAAATTATTCTTTCAGATGCGAACGTAAAAGGTATTTTCGTTAATATCTTTGGCGGTATTATGAAGTGTGACGTTATTGCTGAAGGGGTTATTACAGCAGCAAAACAAGTAGGTCTTAAAGTACCGTTAGTTGTTCGTCTAGAAGGAACGAATGTAGAACGTGGTAAACAATTATTAAATGAATCCGGTTTAAATATTGTCGCTGCTGATTCAATGGCAGACGGCGCTCAAAAAATCGTAGGACTTGTGAGCTAAAGGAAGGCGGGGAGAAGTAATGAGCGTATTTATTAATAAAGATACTAAAGTAATTGTACAAGGGATTACAGGGGATACAGCACTTTTCCATACAAAGCAAATGATTGAGTATGGTACAAAAGTTGTTGCAGGTGTAACACCTGGAAAAGGTGGACAGGAAATCGAAGGCGTACCGGTATTTAATACGGTGCAAGCAGCGGTAGAAGCTACTGGTGCCAACGTATCTGTAATTTATGTGCCAGCTCCTTTTGCAGCAGATGCTATTATGGAAGCAGTGGATGCAGAGCTTGATTTAACAATTTGTATTACAGAGCATATTCCTGTACTTGATATGGTCAAAGTAAAGCGCTATATGGAAGGGAAAAAGACACGCTTAGTCGGTCCAAACTGTCCAGGTGTTATTACAGCAGATGAGTGTAAAATCGGTATTATGCCAGGTTACATTCATACAAAAGGTCATGTAGGAGTTGTATCACGCTCTGGTACACTAACTTACGAGGCAGTACACCAATTAACACAAGAAGGTATCGGTCAAACAACAGCGGTTGGGATTGGTGGAGACCCTGTAAATGGGACAAACTTCATCGACGTATTAAAAGCATTCAACGAAGATCCTGAAACGTATGCGGTTGTTATGATTGGTGAAATCGGTGGTACAGCGGAAGAAGAAGCTGCTGAATGGATTAAAGCAAATATGACAAAACCAGTTGTAGGCTTTATCGGTGGTCAAACAGCACCTCCAGGAAAGCGTATGGGACACGCAGGCGCGATTATTTCTGGTGGTAAAGGTACGGCAGCGGAAAAAATCAAAGCGATGAATGCAGCAGGTATTGAGGTAGCACCAACACCATCAGTTATTGGCGAAACGTTAATTAAAGTTATTAAAGAAAAAGGTCTATACGAAAAATGTAAGACGCATTAAAATGAAGATGTAGCGCGGGTGGGGGTTCGCGCTACATCTTTTCTTGTACAGTCATTTTTTCTTCTATTATAAAAGGAGTGATAAAATGACAACCTTGCATAAATTATTAGCACTTCATTATGCATATCCGCTAACATTAAATAAACTACATTACTTATTGCGTAATATTCAAACACTCAACGAATTGGAAACGGTTTCAGTCTCAAATTTAGCTCAAATGATTAATATAAAAAAGGAAACTGCATATACACTAAAAAGGACATATGTTTCTCTATGTCAAACAGATTTACTAGAATTTTATGCATCAAAAGACATTGAAATTATTCCGTATACAAGTGATTTATACCCAAAACAATTATTCCAACTTAGTGATCCACCAGCAGTGTTATATTGCAAAGGAGATAGCAACCTGCTTACAGCCCAAAACAAAATTGCCTGTATTGGTTCAAGGGAAGCGACTGCTTACTCAGCAGAAGCGTTTAAACAAATTATCCCGCCACTTATTCAACATCATTATGTAATTGTCAGTGGTCTTGCAAAAGGTGCAGATACACTGGCACATCGAGCAGCGGTGCATTATGGTGGAAAAACAATTGCTGTACTAGGACACGGCCTCGAAACAATCTATCCGAGAAGTAATGAGCAACTTGCAAATCATTTAAGTCAACATCATTTATTAGTAACCGAGTACCCACCACATGTCGGAGCAAAAAAACATCATTTCCCAATGCGCAATCGAATTATTAGTGGGCTTTCGAATGCATTAGTCGTAACAGAAGCAGCACTTCGCAGTGGTACACTCATTACAACAGAGCTTGCTTTAGAGCAAGGGAAAGATGTATTTGCAGTACCTGGCCCCATTACATCGCTACAATCTGCTGGTACAAATAATTTAATCAGAGAAGGTGCCATTCCGATATGGAACGGGTATCAAATTATTGAGGAATTACAAATGTTTCAAATGAAAAATTGAAAAAAAGTTGCATTCTATGTAAATCTGTTATACATTTTGCAACAGGAATTGATTTGTAAAAAACAACAAGTAACCTCTATAAGGGGGAAGATGAATGGCAGATTATTTAGTAATAGTGGAATCACCTGCAAAGGCGAAAACGATTGAACGCTATTTAGGGAAAAAATATAAAGTGAAGGCATCTATCGGACATGTACGCGATTTACCGCGTAGTCAGATGGGGATTAATACAGAAAATAATTATGAACCTAAATATATAACAATCCGCGGAAAAGGACCTGTATTGCAGGAATTAAAAACAGCGGCAAAAAAAGTGAAGAAAATATATCTTGCAGCCGATCCTGACCGAGAAGGGGAAGCAATTGCTTGGCACTTAGCGACTGCTTTAAATATCGATACAACATCCGATTGCCGTGTTGTATTTAATGAAATTACAAAGGATGCAATTTTAGAAAGCTTTAAGCATCCACGTGCAATTAATATGGACTTAGTTGATGCACAACAAGCTCGTCGAATTTTAGACCGTCTTGTTGGTTATAATATTAGTCCGATATTGTGGAAAAAGGTGAAAAAGGGATTATCGGCAGGTCGAGTACAATCGGTGGCACTTCGTCTAATTATTGATCGCGAAAATGAAATTAAAAACTTTGTACCAGAAGAATATTGGTCTATTGAAGGACTTTTTGAAAAAGGGAAAAAACAATTCGATGCTTTGTTTTATGGTACAAATGAAGAAAAGGTAAAACTGACAAATGAACAGCAAGTGAAAGCTGTATTAGCACAGTTAAAAGGCGATGAATTTGAAGTACGCAATGTTGTCAAAAAAGAGCGTAAGCGTAATGCAGCACCTGCTTTTACGACATCATCCTTACAACAAGAAGCAGCGCGTAAACTAAACTTCCGTGCAAAAAAGACGATGATGCTCGCACAGCAACTGTATGAAGGCATCGATATCGGCAAAAAAGAAGGAACGGTCGGCTTAATTACGTACATGCGTACAGATTCGACACGTATTTCCGATACGGCGAAAACAGAAGTAGTCGGTTATATCGAACAGAAATACGGGAAAGATTATGTTGTTGGTGAAGTAAAGCAAGGGAAAAAGCAAGCGAATGCTCAAGATGCGCACGAAGCCATTCGTCCAACAAGTGTGATGCGCACACCGGATGAATTGAAAACGGTACTTAGCCGAGATCAACTAAGACTATATCGTTTAATTTGGGAGCGCTTTATCGCGAGTCAAATGGCACCAGCCATTTTAGATACGGTAACAGTTGATTTACAAAATGAAGGCGTTCAGTTCCGTGCTAACGGTTCACATGTAAAGTTTCCAGGGTTTATGAAGCTCTACATTGAAGGAACAGACGATCAAACCGAAGAAACGACGAAGCTATTACCAGAAATGGCGATAGGGGATAAAGTAAAAACGGTCAATATTGAACCAAAACAACATTTTACGCAACCACCACCACGCTATTCGGAAGCGCGTTTAGTGAAAGCGTTAGAGGAACTAGGGATCGGGCGTCCATCGACATACGCACCTACTTTAGATACAATTCAAAAGCGCGGGTATGTACAGCTAGATGCAAAGCGTTTTGTCCCAACAGAGCTTGGCGAAATCGTTCATCAAGCAACGTTAGAATTCTTCCCTGAAATCATTAACATCGAGTTTACGGCACAGATGGAACAAAACCTAGATGGTATTGAAGAAGGCATTACGAGGTGGGTAGAAGTCATTGATGCGTTTTACAAAGACTTTGAGCCGCGTGTGAAGCATGCAGATGAAGTAATGGAGAAAATCGAGATTAAAGATGAGCCAGCTGGTGAAGACTGTGAAAAATGTGGCGCGCCAATGGTGTATAAACTCGGCCGTTATGGCAAGTTTATGGCTTGTTCGAATTTCCCAGATTGCCGTAATACAAAAGCCATTATGAAGCCAATCGGTGTGAAATGTCCATCCTGTGAAGAAGGCGAAGTTGTTGAACGAAAAAGCAAAACAAAACGGATTTTCTACGGATGTAATCAATATCCAGAATGTGAATTTGTCTCATGGGATAAGCCAATTAATAGACCTTGTCCGAAATGTAGTGCATTATTAGTAGAGAAGAAATTGAAAAAAGGTGTTCAAATCCAATGTACGAACGCAGAGTGTGACTACGAGGAAACACCATCAGAATAAAGAGGTAAAGTTAAATGACACAACAGGTAGTAAACGTAATTGGTGCTGGCTTAGCAGGTAGTGAAGCAGCTTGGCAAATTGCTAAACGGGGTATAAAGGTACGCCTTTATGAAATGCGCCCTGTAAAACAGACGCCAGCACATCATACAGATCAATTTGCAGAGCTTGTCTGCTCAAACTCATTGCGTGCAAATAATTTAACCAATGCAGTTGGTGTAATTAAAGAAGAAATGCGCATGTTAGATTCGGTAATTATGGCAGCAGCGGATAAATGTGCGGTTCCTGCAGGGGGAGCACTTGCAGTAGACCGTCATGAATTTGCAGGATATGTGACAGAGGCTGTCAAAAACCATCCGCTGGTGGAAGTCATTCATGAAGAAGTGACAGAAATCCCAGAAGGTATTACAGTCATTGCAACGGGTCCTTTAACATCTGAAAGCTTAGCGAATAAAATTAAAGAGCTGACAGGGGAAGAGTATTTATACTTTTATGATGCGGCTGCACCAATTCTTGAAAAAGATAGCATCGATATGGAGAAAGTATACTTAAAGTCACGCTATGATAAAGGCGAAGCGGCCTACTTAAACTGTCCGATGACGAAAGAAGAGTTCGATGCATTTCGTGAAGCATTAATTACAGCGGAATGTGCACCGTTAAAAGAATTCGAAAAAGAAAAGTATTTCGAAGGCTGTATGCCAATTGAAGTAATGGCAACTCGCGGTGAGAAAACAATGCTATTTGGTCCAATGAAGCCAGTAGGACTAGAAGATCCGAAAACAGGTAAGCGTCCGTACGCCGTTGTACAGCTACGTCAAGATGATGCAGCAGGTACGCTTTACAATATTGTTGGCTTCCAAACGCATTTAAAATGGCCAGAACAAAAGCGCGTGTTCTCGATGATTCCAGGGCTGGAAAACTTAGAAATTGTACGCTATGGGGTTATGCATCGAAATACGTTCATTAACTCACCGAAAGTGTTGAATAGCACATATCAACTACGCTCGAACCCCAATATTTTCTTTGCTGGTCAAATGACAGGTGTTGAAGGGTATGTAGAATCAGCGGGTAGTGGCTTAATCGCAGGCATTAATGCAGCTCGCCTAGCTAAAGGGGAGGAATTATTGTACTTCCCGCATGAAACGGCACTTGGTTCTATGGCACGTTATATTACAGAAGCAGATGCTAAAAACTTCCAGCCGATGAATGTAAACTTTGGATTATTCCCTGATTTAGGTGAACGGATTAAATCGAAAGTAGAACGTGCAGAACGCCATGCTAATCGCGCTTTAGAAACAATTCGGAATTTTACGAATAAACAAACAATATAATTGCCAAAAGCCTCTAAAGATTGATATACTTTTAGAGGCTTTTTATATTACGGTCTTTTTTGTGGTACTAATTGGATAAAGAATTGTGAATTTGTGAACAAACAAATAAAATTTAAAATATTTAAGTATATTTCACTTGCACTATTCCGTATATAGGTATAGTGTCATTATGGATGTTTTAAAGCCAGCTATCTTCTTTAAATATAGTTCAGTAAAGTGCTACCGATGGGGGTAGGGAACATGTTAAATAATCCACAACAAGCTTTAAGTCAATTTATTAAATATGTACAACTAGAGAGAAATTTTTCAGTACATACTGTACGAGAATATGAGGCAGACATTCAGCAGTTTTTAGCCTTTCTTAAACAAGAAGGGGTTATGAGTTTAGCAGAGGTAGAGTATTTACATGCGAGGTTGTATGTAACAAAGCTGTATGATGACAACATGGCACGAACAACAATTTCTAGAAAGATTTCATCCGTTAGGTCGTTTTTCCGTTACTTGAACCGAGAAGTTGATTTAGATGATGCACCGTTTCGCTCACTTTATCATCCGAAAAAAGAGGAAAGACTTCCGAGCTTTTTTTATGAGGAAGAATTGCAACAGCTATTTCTCGCCTCGAGTGGAGATGATGAAAAATCCATTCGTAATATGGCTATTTTAGAGTTGTTATATGCAACGGGTATTCGTGTGAGTGAGTGTGTATCCATTGAGTTAAATCAACTGGATTTTTACTATTCTATCTTACGGGTAATGGGAAAAGGGCGTAAAGAGCGCATCGTACCGTTTGGTCAATATGCGCATAATGCTTTGCTCCGTTATATCAATGAAGTTCGACCGAAGCTTATGAAAACGAAAGAACATCAACGCTTATTTGTCAATATGCGCGGAGGCGAACTTACTGCGCGGGGCGTACGTCATATTTTAAGTGAGATGATGGAAGAAGCATCCTTGCATTCGAAAATTTATCCACATATGTTACGTCATACATTTGCAACACATTTATTAAATAATGGTGCAGACTTACGTACAGTTCAAGAATTACTTGGGCATGCGCACTTATCTTCTACGCAAGTGTATACGCATGTCACGAAGGAGCATCTTCGCAATACGTATATGAATGCTCATCCGAGAGCATAGTTTAGGAGGAACGTGTATGGGACAAATTCATGCAACTACAATTTTTGCCATTCACCACAATGGCGAGTGTGCTATGGCTGGTGATGGTCAAGTGACACTAGGCAATGCAGTCGTGATGAAGCATACAGCGCGGAAGGTCAGACGTCTGTTTAATGGAAATGTGCTTGCTGGCTTTGCTGGTTCAGTAGCAGATGCATTTACACTATTTGAAATGTTTGAATCAAAACTAAATGAATATAATGGCAATCTTATGCGTGCATCTGTTGAAGTAGCAAAACAATGGCGCGGTGATAAAATGCTTCGTCAACTAGAGGCGATGTTGCTCGTGATGGATAAAAACACGCTCTTATTAGTTTCAGGGACTGGCGAAGTTATTGAACCTGAAGATGGGATTTTAGCTATTGGTTCTGGTGGCAATTATGCATTAGCGGCAGGGCGAGCGCTGAAAATGCATGCAGGGGAGCATTTAAAGGCGAAAGAGATTGCTGAGGCTGCTTTGAAAACAGCTGCTGACATTTGTGTATTTACGAACCATAATATTATCGTGGAGGCGCTTTAATGAAAAACTTAAATTTAACGCCAAGACAAATTACGGAAAGTTTAAATCGTCATATTGTAGGACAAAATGAAGCAAAGCGTGCTGTAGCAGTTGCACTTCGTAATCGTTATCGTCGTTCTTTATTATCGGACGAAATGAAAACGGAAATTATCCCTAAAAACATTTTAATGATTGGTCCTACAGGTGTTGGTAAAACGGAAATTGCACGTCGCATTGCAAAATTGACGAATGCACCGTTTATTAAGGTGGAAGCAACGAAATTTACAGAGGTAGGTTATGTTGGTCGAGATGTAGAATCGATGGTACGTGATTTAGTAGAAGCATCAAGACGATTAGTAAAAGAAGAAATGATGGAAGGGGTACAAGAACAAGCAGAAAAGCTGGCGAATGAAGCGCTCGTAAAGCTTCTTGTACCCTCGAAGTTAAAGTCTAAAATGCCACAAAATCCATTTGCGATGTTTTTTGGTGGGCAACAGGAAGAACAGACAAAAGAAACACCGACCGAGGAAGCGGAGATTCGTTCTCGTCGTACACAAGTTGCGGAAGATTTAAAAGCTGGTAAATTAGAAGAACAATGGGTCACGATCGAAGTAACGGAACAAGCACCATCCATGTTCGATATGATGCCGGGGATGGACGCCAATATGGGCATGCAAGATATGTTATCTAATTTAATGCCGAAGAAAACGAAAAAGCGTAAAGTAAAGGTGAAGGATGCGCGTCGCTTGTTGACAATGGAAGAGGCAAATAAGTTAATTGATTCCGATGAACTTGCACAAGAAGCCATTACACGTGCGGAACAAGCAGGCATCATTTTTATTGATGAAATTGATAAAATCGCAAGTAAAGGGACATCTTCTGCAGAAGTTTCGCGTGAAGGTGTACAACGTGATATTTTACCGATTGTAGAAGGGTCGACGGTCACGACGAAATATGGTCCGGTCAAAACAGATTATATGCTGTTTGTTGCTGCTGGGGCATTTCATGTATCGAAACCAAGTGACTTAATTCCTGAGCTACAAGGGCGCTTCCCTATTCGTGTAGAACTTGAAAAATTAACGAAAGAAGATTTTGTGCGCATTTTAAAAGAGCCGGATCAATCGCTTGTTTTACAATATAAAGCACTGTTAGAAACAGAAGGTGTGACGATAGAATTTACGGAGGATGCAATTGAACGTATTGCGGAGATTGCGACAGAAGTAAATCAAGAAACAGATAATATTGGTGCGCGTCGTTTGCATACCATTTTAGAACGTCTACTAGAAGAAGTGTCATTCGAAGCTTCTGAAATTGCACCGGCACATATCGACATTACACCGGCGTATGTCGATCAAAAGCTTGGTAATATCGTAAAAAACAAAGATTTGTCACAATTTATCTTGTAAAAAGTCGAATTAGTTTCTTTGAATTGTGAAAACCTTTAGAATATTTAGTGAATTAATCGTTACAGATAATTTAGGAGGAAATATAAAATGAACTTATTAGCTAAAACTCGTAAAATTAATGCAATGCTCCAAGCGTCTGCGGGTAAACCGGTAAACTTCAAGGAAATGGCCGATACTTTAGGGGATATTATTGATTCAAATGTATTTATCGTGAGCCGAAAAGGGAAGCTTTTAGGTTTATCTATTCATCAACAAATTGAAAATGATCGTATTAAAAAAATGTTTGAAGAACGACAATTCCCAGAAGAATATACACAAAAACTGTTTAACATTACAGAAACTTCACCGAATATTGATATTAACAGTGATTACACGGCGTTCCCTATTGAAAATAAAGATTTGTTTGCATCAGGCTTAACGACGATTGTACCAATTATCGGTGGTGGTGAACGCTTAGGAACATTAATCTTAGCTCGCATTAACGCTCCGTTTGAAGACGATGACTTAATTTTAGCTGAATACGGTGCGACGGTAGTAGGAATGGAAATCTTACGTGAAAAATCGGAAGAAATCGAAGAAGAAGCACGTTCAAAAGCAGTTGTACAAATGGCGATTAACTCATTATCGTATTCTGAATTAGAAGCAATTGAGCATATTTTTGAAGAATTAGACGGTAATGAAGGTCTATTAGTAGCTTCTAAAATTGCGGATCGTGTAGGAATTACACGTTCTGTTATCGTAAACGCATTACGTAAATTAGAATCTGCTGGTGTGATTGAATCTCGTTCTTTAGGTATGAAAGGAACGTATATTAAAGTATTAAATGATAAGTTCTTAGTAGCGTTAGCAGAAATTAAAATGAAGTAATGACTTCATTTAAGATATTTCGTTTTGAATGATAAAAGTGTAGATGAGTTCAACTTGAACGTCATCTACACTTTTATTTTGGTTAAAAATAAAGGTGTGTGGATGGTTAAGTACAGGTGAAATTTAGAGGTTAATTTTTAAAAGTGAAACTTATCTAATAGGGGGATTCACTTTGTGTGTATCTTTTGTGACAATTTCCCTCGGGTTTTGAGTAGGGCATTAAATGTTTAAAAGGGAAATAGTGTAACTAGAATGTGTCTTTGTTAATGCTCTCTTTGATGGGGAGGTGAAATTTAGTGCAAATACATAGCAGAAATTTGCAAAAAAAAAGTGAAAAATATCGTACATTATATTATTTAGTCGAAAAATATTTCGAAAAAAATGGTCTTAATTTACCAATGAAAAGCGACAAAAGGCAATAGACACTAAGGATTATATTCTTTACAATTATAGTATTGATTGGTTAAGTGTATATAATTGAAATGATTCTATATAAATGAGGTGAAAAGTTTTGGATTTATTTGGTGGAACTATTAGTAGCTTGGAAAAAGGACTTTCCTATGCAACATTAAAAAATAAAACAATCGCTCAAAATATCGCCAATGTCGACACACCTAATTACAAAGCGCAGGATGTTAGTTTTAAACAAATGCTCACACAAGCGAAACAATTAGGGGTTAATGCTTATCGTACGGATACGAGACACTATGAATTTAAGATGGAGCAATCAACACCAGGTGTGTATACCTATGAGAACTTTAGAGCACGCCATAATGGGAATGGTGTTAATATGGATGCAGAGCAAGCGAGTCTTGCGGAAAATCAAATTTACTATAATGCCCTAATTGATCGTGTAAGTGGTAAATTAAGCTCACTCAATAATGTGATTAAAGGTGGGAGATAGCAATGACAATTTTTCATAGCATGAATACGACGGCTTCCGCTCTAACTGCGCAGCGACTTCGTATGGACGTTATTTCTTCTAATATTGCAAATGTTGATACGACGCGTGCTCGTCAAGTAAATGGAGAATGGGAGCCTTATCGTAAAAAGCAAATTGTATTAACAGAGCAAGATGGGAATCGTTTTAGTAATTTTTTAAACGTTGCCATGGGTAAAACGTCCAAACAAGCTGTTGGAAATGGCGTACGCATAAAAGAGATTAAAGAAGATACAGAAACGCCGTTTAAACTTACATATGATCCAACGCATCCTGATGCGGACGAAGCAGGGTACGTTCAAACATCAAATGTAGATTTATTATCTGAAATGGTAGATTTAATATCCGCTTCTCGTTCATATGAGGCTAATGTTACAATGTTTAATGCGAATAAAGCCATGTTAACGAAAGCTTTAGAAATCGGAAAAGGGTAACTCTAAGATTAGGGGGTAAATAAAAATGGCAATTAATCCGGTATCACTGACAGTACCAACAGTGTCAAACGAATCAACAAAAATCAATGCGGTGGTAACTTCAGCCGAAGCGCAAAAAACGTTTGCCAATACGTTAAAAGAAGCGATTACTAATGTCAATGACAAGCAAATTCAATCGGATATGATGACAGAAAAATTGATTAATGGTGGAGATGTAGAGTTACATGAGGTAATGATTGCTTCCCAAAAAGCGAGCATTACACTTAATGCAACAATGGAAGTTCGCAATAAGGTGATTGAAGCCTACCAAGAGATTATGCGAATGAATGTATAATAAGGCGGTTAAAGCGAATTGTAAATTGCTAGAGCATTCACTATAACCGGAGGATTCATAATGAATGAACGTTTAACGAGAATAAAAACGGATTCGACCAATTTTTGGTCGAGTCGAACGCGAAATCAAAAAGGTGCAATAATTGGTACGTTAGTAGCGATTGTTGCATTGGCAGGGATACTTACATACTTTTCAACAAGAACAACGATGGCGCCATTATTTACTGGATTATCGCCTAGTGAAGCAGGTCAAATTACGGAGGTATTAGGTTCACAAGGAATAGTGTACGAATTAGCAAATGGAGGCACTACGGTTTTAGTACCAGAAGAGCAAGTGGACCCTCTAACAGTGTCACTAGCATCACAAGGATATCCAGAAACGGGTGCTATCAGTACATCTTTCTTCACAGAAAATGCTGGATTTGGTATGACAGATAACGAATTCAATGTCATTAAACAGGCAGCAACAGAAACAGAAATCGCAAATTTAATAAAGCGAGTGCAAGGTGTACAAGATGCTAAAGTACTGATTACTGTACCGGATGAAGGACTCTTTATAAAAGATGCTACACAGGAAGCAACGGCCTCTGTTATGCTAACGACAGAACCGGGTGTGAAGTTTACAGATGATCAAATCAAAACACTGTATAGTTTAGTAGCTAAAAGTGTTCCGAACTTAAGTACCGAAAATATTGAGATTTCCAATCAATATGCTGAATACTTTGATTTGAATTCAGCGCAAACAGGCAGTAGTTCAGCAACGCCTGAAGGACAAATGGCTATTAAAAAGCAAATTGAGCGCGATATTCAACGACAAGTCCAAAATATGCTTGGGACGATGATGGGACAAGATAAAGTAGTTGTCTCCGTCACAACAGATGTTGATTTCAAGCAAGAAAATAGAGAAGAAAATTTAGTTCAGCCAGTAGACGAAGAAAACAATGAAGGGATTGCCATTAGTGCGCAACGCATTACAGAAACCTATTCGGGAACAGGTGCAACAGCGTCTGGTGTACCAGAAGCTGAAAATGTAACAGATAATTTTACAGATTACCAAGAAGGCACTACTGGAGATGGGGAATATGAGCGCGTTGAAGAAACGATCAACAATGACGTCAATCGTATCCGTCGTGAAATTCAAGAAAGTCCGTATAAAATTCGTAATATTGGGATTCAAGTAATGGTAGAACCACCTGTTGCGGATGATCCAGCGTCTTTAGATGCAACAGTGCAAGAAGAAATTGAACAAATTTTAGCCACAATCGTACGTACTTCCATTGATAAAGAAGCAGCGAGTGATTTAACAGATGAAGACATTAATAATAATATCGTTGTTTCTGTTCAACCGTTTTACGGAAAAGAAGGAGCAGATGCTACACCAGAATCTGCTATTCCATGGTGGGCTTGGGTAGTAGGTGGTATTTTACTTGTAGCCATTGGACTTCTAGTATTCTTCATTGTACGTTCTCGTAAACGTAAAAAAGAAGAAGAAGAGTTAAATATTATCGAACAACAACAAGAATTAATTGAAGTAGACGATATTTCAGAGGAAAAAGAGACTGAAGCAACCGTACGCCGTAAACAGCTTGAAAAAATGGCAAAGGACAAGCCAGAAGATTTCGCGAAGCTATTGCGTAGTTGGATTGCAGAAGATTAATAGGAGGTTCGCCTGTGTCCAAGAAAGATAAAGAGTTATCAGGAAAGCAAAAAGCAGCTTTGCTGTTAATTTCTCTAGGACCGGAAGTTTCGGCTTCTGTGTACAAACACTTAAGCGAAGAAGAAATTGAGCGCTTAACACTTGAAATTTCAAGTGTTAAAAAAGTCGAATCTACCGTCAAGGAGAACATTATTGAAGAATTTCATAATATTGCCTTGGCGCAAGATTATATTACACAGGGCGGTATCGGCTATGCGAAAACCGTTTTAGAAAAAGCGCTTGGTACAGATCAAGCACAAGCAATTTTAAATCGTTTAACATCTTCTTTACAAGTGCGTCCATTTGATTTTGCACGTAAAGCAGATCCATCACAAATTTTTAACTTTATTCAAAATGAACACCCACAAACGATTGCGCTTATTTTATCGTATTTAGATCCAACTCAAGCGGGGATTATTTTATCCTCGCTTCCGCAAGAGGTGCAAGCAGATATTGCGAAGCGTATTGCAGTAATGGATTCAACATCGCCAGAAGTGATTAGTGAAATCGAATCCGTATTAGAACGAAAACTCTCTTCTACTGTAACGCAAGATTACACAGAAACAGGTGGTATCGATGCAGTCGTGGAAGTGTTAAATGGTGTAGATCGTCAAACGGAAAAAACGATTCTCGATGCACTCGAAATTCAAGATCCAGAGCTAGCAGAAGAAATCAAAAAGCGTATGTTCGTATTCGAAGATATTGTTACACTGGATAATCGTTCCATTCAACGTGTTATTCGCGATTGTGAAAATGAAGACTTATTATTATCAATGAAAGTTTCTAGTGATGAAGTAAAAGAAATTATTTTCCGTAACATGTCACAACGAATGGCAGAAACATTCCGTGAAGAGATGGAAATTATGGGACCGGTTCGACTGCGCGATGTGGAAGAAGCCCAATCTCGTATTGTAGCGGTTATTCGACGTCTAGAGGATGCAGGAGAGATTATTATCGCGCGTGGTGGAGGAGATGACGTCATTGTCTAGAATCATCCGCAGCATGCAAGCAAAACAGGTTGAAGAAAAGGAAATACAAATTCAATCATTTCACTTTTTTCAACCTGAACGTGTAGAGGAATTTGAGCATATAGAAGAAGAGCTTGAAGTGACACGTGAACAAATTTTAGCTGAACGCGATCAGTTATTAGCTGATGGGCGTCAGCAACTTGAATTAGAGCAGCAACAGTTTGAACAGTTTCGCCAAGAGCAGTTGCAGACAATTGAAGAATTGAAGCAAATGTGGGAAGAGGAAAAGTTGGTATTGCAACAACAAGCATATGAGGAGAGCTTCGCACAAGGATATGAGGAAGGCATCCGAAAAGCAAATGCGGATATGCAGCAAGCGTTACAAACGGCAAATGAAGCGATGGCAAACGCACAGATAAATGCGGATAAATATATTGAATCGCAAGAGGCAGTTATTTTAGAGTTAGGTTTAACGGCAGCAGAGCGCATTTTAAATACGGTGCTGGAGCGCGATGATGAAGCATTTGTCTCCATTGTAAAATGTGGTTTGAAAGAAGCGCGTGAAATGAAAGAAATTAAAATTTATGTAGCGCCACACTATCACAGCATTGTCTCGAAAAATCGTGATGAACTTGCTGAAATGTTCCCAACAGATGTACCGTTTATGATTTTTGTCAATGAGGACTTATCAAGTACAGAGAGCTATATTGAAACAAATCATGGACGTATCGTTGTATCGCTTGATACGCAATTAAACGAACTTCGACTAAAGCTTCGAGAAATTTTAGATAGTAAGGAATGATCGCATGCGAGCGGCCCAATTAATCGAACATATTCCCAATATATCGACCTTTAAAAAATTTGGTAAAGTTACCCGCGTTGTTGGCTTGATGATTGAATCACAAGGCCCTGAGAGCTCTATTGGCGATGTGTGTAAAATACACGTCAATTCATCAACAAATGGTCATCAAATTATTTTAGCTGAAGTTGTTGGCTTTAAAGATGAGATTGTTGTGCTAATGCCCTATTCGTCTTTGCGAGAAATTTCAATCGGTTGTTTAGTGGAAGGAACAGGGAAGCCTTTAGAAATAAAAGTTGGACCTGAACTAATTGGGAAAGTGTTAGACTCAATGGGTGAGCCGTTTGATGGGTATGCATTACCTCGCGGACTTGTTTCAGTCCCGACTGAAAAAGACCCACCTAATCCAATGACACGCCCGCCTATTACAGCGCAACTAGAGGTCGGTGTCAAAGCGATTGATGGGATGCTGACAGTAGGGAGCGGTCAACGTGTCGGGATATTTGCCGGTTCAGGTGTCGGGAAAAGTACACTTTTAGGCATGATTGCTCGCAATACAAAAGCGGATATTAATGTGATCGCACTTGTTGGAGAGCGTGGGCGTGAGGTACGTGAGTTTATCGAGCGCGACCTCGGTCCAGAAGGCCTAAGTCGGTCAATTGTTGTAGCGGCTACGAGTGATCAGCCGGCTTTAATGCGGATTAAAGCTGCCTTTACTGCCACTGCCATTGCTGAATATTTTCGTGATCGAGGCATGAATGTCATGCTAATGATGGACTCTGTAACACGTGTTGCAATGGCCCAACGAGAAATTGGCCTAGCAGTAGGGGAACCACCTGCTACTAGAGGGTATACGCCATCTGTATTTGCTATTTTACCAACGCTACTTGAACGTACGGGGACAAACTTAGAAGGGGCCATTACCGCCTTTTATACCGTTCTTGTCGATGGAGATGATATGAATGAACCAATTGCTGACGCTGTACGGGGGATTTTGGATGGGCATATCGTACTCGACCGTACACTCGCAAATAAGGGGCAATATCCAGCCATTAATATCCTCAAAAGCGTTAGTCGTCTCATGAATCATATTGCAACGCCTGAGCATACAACGGCAGCCGCTCGTTTACGTGAAATGTACTATACATATTCAAAGTCGGAGGACTTAATTAATATTGGTGCATACAAACGTGGAACGTCTAGAGAAATTGATGAAGCAATGCATTATGAACCACTCATTACAAACTTTTTAAAGCAAGGGTTTAAAGATAAAGTTTCTTTTGAACAAACAGTCGATGAGATCATTGCATTATCGAATGGTGGTGCGAAATAATGCTACGATATAGTTATCGATTTGAGCAAATTTTAACTGTTCGCGAACAAGAAAAAAATGAAACAGAAATGGCTTATAAAGAATCTGTTCGCTCTTTTGAAGAAATTGCAACAAAACTTTATGAATTATTGAAGAAAAAAGAAGATTTAGTGGCGTTTCAACAAGAGCGCTTGCAAGTGGGCTCTTCCATTGATGAAATTAGTCATTATGCGCGGTTTATCGATAGCATGGAGAAAACGATTGAAGATGTGCAACAAAAGGTCGGGCAAGCACGAGCAAAAATGAATTGGCATGAGCAAAAATTATTAGAAAAAAACTTGGAAGTACGTAAATATGAAAAAATGCGTGAAAAAGATTTCGAAGCATTTAGGGAAGAACAAAATCGTTTAGAAACGATTCAATTAGATGAAATGGCCACCCTTACGTACAACAAAAGAGAAATTAGGTGATGGCATGGCGAAGAACGATGTCGAGAAAATAGAAGAAGTCGAGGTACAAGAGAAGAACCCAGGTTTTTTTCAAAAGTTATTTTTCTGGTTTCTAATTCCGTTAGTGTTTGCACTAGCAATTTTCTTAATCATCGCACATTTTACGAATACAAATGTGTTTCAAATAGCTGATAGCATGAAAGATAAAATTCCGTTTATTTCTTCAAAAGAAGAAATTGTAGAAAATCCGTCATTAAATGAAGAAAAAATTGTGACACTACAAGCAGAAATTCAAGAAAAAGAGGCGGAGATTGTACAGTTGCAATCAGAAATCGAGTCGGCTACAGCAACGAATGAGGAATTGTTAATTGAACAAGAACGTCTTCTTGCTGAAATTGAACAATTAAAACGTGTGCAAGAAGAAGCAGCATTAGAATTTAAAGAAATTTTAAAGACGTATGAGAATATGTCAGCGAAGAAAGCTGCCCCTATTTTAACGCAGATGAGTGAATCCGAAGCGTTACGTATTATGTCCAATATGAAGTCGGATACGTTAATGGCTATTTTTGAAAAAATGGATCCGGCAGACGCTGCTCGTTTTACGGAATTATTATCACAGGAGTAAAAGGAGGTGAAACAAAATAATGGATATCGCACTATTACAAATGGCACAAACACGTATAAATAATACGAAGCAAACTGAAATGACATCAAGCGCTAGTAATAAACAAAAATCGAACTCTTTTGACAAGGTGTTTAATGACACAATGTCAGCAACACAAGCCCCATCACAGCAAAAGCAAACAGAGCCTGTTGAAGAAGCAACGAAAGAGGTAACAGAAGTTGTGGAAGCAGAGACACTAGAAGAAGTGTTTGCAGCACTAGGTATTGTACACGATGAAGGGGGAATGTTTGCGGAAATTGATGGTCAGCTAATTCCGATTGAAGAAATGATGAATGTAGAAGATTTGACCGCTGCATTAGGAATCACGACAGAGGAGTTAGAAGCCATCATCCAACAACTTCTTGGCGAAGAAATGCCAATGGATGATGTATGGGCAATACTCGAACAATCACCAGCATTACTGGCCCAAGTATCGTCGGTTTTACAAGGTGAAAATCACAGTGTGACACCTAAAGAAGCAACAAAAATAGTGGAGTTTTTAAAGCTGGCACAAATGATTGGCATGAAATCAGATACAGTGTATCAGCAGGAATTTCAATTAAGCCAAACGAAAGATGTATTACAATCATTAGTAGCGCAATTACAGCTTGCAACACAGCAAGAAACAGGAAAGACGACAACATTCCAACAAGTCGTAAAGCAAGAAACAGGAAAGACAGCAACATCCCAACAAGTCGCACAACAATTGTCTCAAACAGTTGTCAAGCAGGAAACAGATACAGCACAAGTAAATGGTAATCAACAAACGGCAACGGTCACAACAAAAACCGTGACGGTGACACTACCAGCAGAGCGTTCAGCACAGTCCGAAGCATTAGCAAAGGAAATTCAAAACTTACTTAACCGTAGCCAACTGTCAAATAATCAAGGAACGATGCGTCTTGTCTTAAAATTATTCCCTGAGAATTTAGGGCAAATTCGTATTGAGTTAGTACAAAAAGATGGCTTAATGCACGCGCGTTTACTTGCAACGACTGCTGTAGGAAAAGAGCTACTTGACTCGAATTTAAATCAATTAAAATCAGCTTTTGTCGCTCAAAACATCCAAATGGAGCGGATTGATGTAGCACAGTCCCTTCAAGATGCAGAGCGCAACACACGCGACCAAAACTTCTTTAATAATTTCTTCCGCCAGCAACAGGAGGAACAAGAAGAACAGAAAGATAACGATGAAGAGAAGCAGTCATTTAGCGAATTTTTAACCGAAGAATTTTTCGCTGAGGAGGTGTAACAATGACTTCAGGTTCAACTTTAAGTTCGAATGCAGATGTAACTAAAACGACAAAGGGCATTACAAATGATTATTATTTAAATACATCAAAATATAAGTATACAACAGAATCTGATAATAGCACTTTGGGAAAAGATGCATTTTTACACATTCTAATTGCCCAATTACAAAATCAAGATCCAACAAATCCAATGGATGACCGTGAGTTTATCGCCCAAATGGCACAGTTCTCTTCTTTAGAGCAAATGCAGAATATGACAAAAGCAATGGAAGCGCTATTAATGTCGCAAAGAGAAACGCAATTAATGTCCTATACATCTTTTGTTGGAAAAGAAGTAAAATGGCATGAGTTATCAGAAGAAGAAGTAGATGAAAAAGGGGATCCAATAGTAGTAGAAGGAACAGGTGTTATAACGGAAGTTAAATTTAAAGATGGTGCACCTATTTTCGTCTTAGATAGTGGAAAAGAAATTTCTGCTGGACATATTTCAGCTATTTTAGGTGAAAAAGAAACGGGTTCCTCTACAGGGGAAAATCCTTTTGTGCAAGCTAGTCAATTAATTGGAAAGACCGTGCAATACAATTCAAATGGTGAGTCAGTCCAAGCTATGATTGAAGCGATTACAACGAAGAATGGCGTGATTGAGTATATTTTAAACAACGGTACTCGATTAACAAAAGAGCAATTTGAAGTCGTATCAGAAACAGAAAATACGGAAACAGAGCAAGATGAAGATGTAGAAGATACAACAGATTCAACTGAGCAAACACAGGAATAGGGTAGGGACGCTTATGATGAATAAAATTACTATTCAACATGTTCCGTTTCGTCCAGCGTTAACGCCGAAGCACAATGTCCAGGAAACGCAAATTAAGTCATTTCATGAACATTTTAGACAGGCACAGCAAGAGCTGAAAATTAGCAAGCATGCTTCTGAACGGATGCAGGAGCGGAATATTGAGATTTCGGAAGCAGAGTGGCAAGAAGTAACGGATAGAGTGTTTGAAGCGCGAGATAAAGGTGTCAAGCAACCGTTAGTATTAATGGAGCAAGCCGCACTGATTGTGAGTGCAAAAAATGCAACCGTTATTACGGCTATGGATCGTTACGAAACGAAATCGCAATTATTTACAAATATTGATGGAACAATCGTACTCTAAGGCAGGACCTTAAAAGGATGCCTCATATCGCTGACTGATTGACGCGATATTTTCAAATTAGAAGGGAGAACGACATTTATGTTACGTTCAATGTACTCAGGTATTTCAGGTTTAAAAAACTTTCAAACAAAATTAGATGTAATTGGTAACAATATTTCCAATGTGAATACACACGGATTTAAAAAGGGGCGTGTTATTTTTAAAGATTTAATTTCTCAAACACAATCAGGTGCAACAGGTCCAACATTATCAGTCGGTGGTGTTAATGCCAAACAAGTAGGTCTTGGTACTACATTAGCGGCCATTGACACTGTACATGGTACAGGTTCAATGCAATACACAGGTCGTACATTGGATGTAGCGATTCAAGGTGAGGGCTTCTTCATGGTTGCTGAATCTGAAGGTACAGACGCAACTACGAAAGCTGAATTTAGTAATGTTAAATATACTCGTGCAGGTAATTTTTATATGGATAAAAACGGATATTTGGTAAACGGGGACGGCTACTATTTGGTTGGGGCATCTGCTGCGGATGGTAATCCTTCAGCAGCAAATGATGCTTATCCTGCTTATCCAGATTTACAAGCAGGGGATACGTATAATATTTACGATCCAACAAATGCTGGCCAGTCAATTATGACAATTGATCCAGCAACGGGTGTTGTAGATTTAGCAATTGCAGGTTCGAGTAGTGGTGCTGCTCAGCCAATTCATATCCCTACAACTGCACAAAGTATGAGTATTGGTGAAGATGGTACAGTAACATTTACTGACTCAGAAGGTGTTTTAAGATGGGCAGGACAGTTAGTATTAGCAAAATTCCCGAACGCTGGTGGTTTAGAGAAAACAGGGAACAATTATTATAGCGAAACAGCAAACTCAGGTACGCCTTTAGCTAGCATTCCATCAGAAGAAGGTATTGGGAAGTCAGTATCAAGTACACTTGAAATGTCCAACGTAGACCTTTCTGAAGAATTCACAGAAATGATCGTTGCGCAACGTGGGTTCCAGGCAAACTCTCGTATCATTACAACTTCAGATGAAATTTTACAAGAGCTTGTTAACTTAAAACGTTAATTTTATAGATTTATAAATTCATTGCAAAGGAGGGTCGGGCCGGCTCTCGTGGCAGGTCCGGCCCCTTACAATGATTGAAGTTACTCGCCTTAATGGCAAAGCGTTTTCGTTAAATGCTTTATACATAGAAACAGTCGAAGCTTTTCCGGACACAACGATAACGCTAACGACTGGGCGTAAGTTTATCGTGTTAGAATCTGAAACAGAGGTGCGTGAGCGGATAAAATCGTTTTACAGACAAATACAAATTCTATCAAATCCGCATCTACGAGGTGAAGAAGATGAAGAAGAATAAACTGTTGACAATTATGCTCATCATTATAGCGGCACTTGCTTTAGTTGGTGTGATTGCCTTTGTTCTGTTAACACAGTTAAATAAGGAACCAGAAGTGAAGGAAACTTCAATTGAAGAAGTTTTACTCGCATCTGTTGATATTCCTGAAATTAGAACAAATTTAGCAGATGGCCACTATGCGGTTTTACAACTCAAAATTCAAACAGAAAGTGAAGATGCAGCAACGGAATTAACACAACGCATCTTCCAAGTAAATAATATTGTTATTCAAGAGCTATCTGAAATGACACAAGAGGATTTACAAGGTAAGCAAGGGAAAATCTTATTTGAAAAGGCCATTAAGGCAAAAATGAATGAATTGATGCAAGAAGGGGAAGTACAACAAGTTTACATTACCTCCTTCATCATTCAATAACTAGAAATAGGTTGAAAGAGGAGGTGGGCAAATGGCAGGAGATGTGCTTTCCCAATCCGAAATTGATGCGCTGCTGTCAGCGATATCGACTGGGGAAATGTCAGCTGATGAAATGAAAAAAGAAGATGAAGTAAAAAAGGTCAAAGTATATGATTTTAAACGCGCTCTTCGTTTTTCAAAAGATCAAATTCGAAGTTTAACTCGTATTCACGAAAACTTCGCACGGTTACTTACGACATTTTTCTCGGCGCAGCTTAGAACATATGTCCAAATTACAGTTGCTTCGGTTGACCAAATTCCATTTGAAGAATTTGTTCGATCGATTCCGAATATGACATTAATAAATGTATTTGAAGTACCGCCGTTAGATGGTAATATTTTAATGGAGATTAACCCGAATATTGCCTATTCGATGTTAGATCGATTAATGGGAGGAACAGGCGCAAGTCATAGTAACGTTGACAACTTAACTGAAATTGAAACGAAGATTATGACAAATTTATTTGAGCGCTCATTTGATAACTTACGAGAAGCATGGGAAAATATAGTGGAAATTGATCCGATGTTAATTGAGCTGGAAGTAAATCCACAATTCTTACAAATGATCTCACCGAATGAAACGGTTGTTGTCATTTCACTTAATACAATTATTGGTGAGACGACGGGGATGATTAATATTTGTTTACCACACGTAGTACTAGAGCCGATTGTACCAAATTTATCGGTACGCTACTGGATGCAAACGAATACGAAAGAAATGTCACCTGAGCAAGTCAAGATGCTTGAAAATAGAGTGAAACAGTCTACATTACCGGTAGTGGCGGAGTTGGGAACTACTTCTATTTCAGTTGAGGATTTTCTTACAATGAATATAGGGGATGTTATTGAATTAGATCAAAAAATAACAGATCCACTTATTCTTAAAGTAGGAACTTTACCCAAATTTACTGTGCAGCCAGGTAAGTTAAATAAAAAAATGGCCATTCAAGTAATCGACCCGGTAAAAGGAGGAGACGACGATGATGAGTGATGAAATGCTCTCCCAAGAAGAAATCGAAGCCTTATTAAGAGGCGAAACATTAGAAGATAGATTAACAGATACAGTGACAAATGAAACGGCTGAAGATAGTATAATTATCATGGAGGATTATTTAAGTCCACTGGAACAGGATGCACTTGGAGAAGTGGGCAATATTTCTTTTGGTAGCTCAGCAACTGCACTATCAGCTCTACTAGGGCAAAAAGTAGATATTACAACACCTAGCCTTAGCATGATCAATCGTAATAAACTAGAAGAGGAGTTCCCTCATCCGTACGTAGCGATACAGGTGGAATATACGGTCGGATTAACAGGTATGAATCTGCTAGTAATCAAGCAATCCGATGCTGCGATTATCGCAGACTTAATGCTCGGTGGGGACGGTTTAAATCCAAAACCGGAACTAGGCGAAATTCAATTGAGTGCGGTACAAGAGGCAATGAACCAAATGATGGGCTCTGCGGCAACATCAATGTCTACTGTATTTAATCAAAAGGTCGATATTTCTCCACCAACGATTGATTTAATGAATATTTCTAAAAATGAAGGGCGAGACAATATCCCTGATGACGATTTACTCGTGAAGATTTCATTTAGATTACGTATCGGTGAGTTAATCGATTCAAATTTAATGCAATTATTACCTTTAAACTTTAGTAAAAAAATAGTAAAGTCATTATTGGGGGAGAGTGAGGAAGAGTTAGCGCCGACCGCTATTGCTGAACCGGCACCTCAACCGGCTGCAACTAGCCAGCCACAGCCAACACCTCAAGCATCTCCTGTACAGCAGCCAATGTATGAGCAACCAATGATGCAGCAAGTACCGCCGCAACCAATGTATGAGCAACCAATGATGCAGCAAGTACCACAGCAGCCAATGTATGCTCAGCCATCAGCTGCACCTGTATATCAACAGCCGATGTATGCGCCACCACAGCAGCCAGTGAATGTTCAACCAGCACAGTTTGCGAGCTTCCAACCACCAAATATTTCGCAAGCTGAAGCGCGTAATTTAAATATGCTGTTAGATATTCCATTGCAAGTATCGGTAGAACTAGGACGTACAAAGCGTTCCGTGAAAGAAATTTTAGAGTTATCCAGTGGCTCCATTATTGAATTAGATAAGCTTGCTGGTGAGCCTGTTGACATTCTAGTTAATAACCGTTTAATTGCAAAAGGTGAAGTAGTGGTAATTGATGAAAACTTCGGTGTTCGTATTACAGATATTTTAAGTCAAACGGAGCGCTTAAATAATTTAAGATAGTACTAAATTGGAGGAATCTTACTATGTCTAAAAAGATTTTAATTGTTGACGACGCAGCGTTCATGCGTATGATGATCAAAGATATTTTAACGAAAAATGGCTTTGATGTAGTCGGTGAAGCCGCAGATGGTGCACAAGCAGTAGAGAAGTATAATGAGGTGCGTCCAGATTTAGTAACAATGGATATTACAATGCCTGAAATGGATGGCATCGCAGCGTTAAAAGCCATTAAAGCCTCTGATCCAAATGCAGTAGTCATTATGTGTTCAGCAATGGGACAACAAGCAATGGTTATCGATGCAATTCAAGCGGGTGCTAAAGACTTTATTGTAAAACCATTCCAAGCAGATCGCGTTATTGAAGCAATTCAAAAAGCTTTAGGTTAATAACATGCAAGTAAAGAAATCATTTTATGTAAGGATGGTTTTTGTAGTATTACTTATGTTTGTAGCATTAACCCATGTAACCGCTACTTCCTACGCAATGGTGAGTGATGAATGCTTAAAAAATCCAAGCCTTTGCGTAGATAGTGGTGAAACAGATGCCGACACAGAGAACAGTGATTCGGCGTCTGTTCGTATGGGCGCATGGGAATACATAAGAATTTTGCTATCACTAGTATTCGTACTAGGTTTATTAATTTATGTTTTACGCTTTTTAAATAAACGTAATCAAAATTATCAGCAAAACAGCATCGTGCGTAATCTTGGCGGGCATTCTGTCGGACCACAAAAATCTGTTCAATTGTTGCAAATTGGCAATCAAATTTATGTTGTGGGTGTTGGCGAAGATGTACGATTACTTCAAACAATTACTGACCCGCAAGAGATTGAGCAAATTGTAGCATTATACAATGAAAAGTATACGAATACATCTACTGCTCCGTATATTGCTGAGCTTTTTACAAAATTCAAACCACAGCGTTCTGCCAAAGTTCAGACAGAGGAATTCAATAGTATTTTAGATAAGCGTTTATCTGAAATCAAAAAAGAACGTAGTGATGAATTGGAAAGATGGAAGGAAAAGGGGAACGATAAGCAATGACAGATTTCATATCGATCTTTTCTGACACCGATCCAACCAATGTCTCTACATCGGTAAAGCTGTTAATTCTGTTAACAGTTCTTTCTTTAGCACCGAGTATATTAATTTTGATGACTTCATTTGCG
The DNA here is from genome assembly GCF_042920265.1 of Lysinibacillus sp. KU-BSD001. Taxonomy (NCBI): domain Bacteria; kingdom Bacillati; phylum Bacillota; class Bacilli; order Caryophanales; family Bacillaceae; genus Lysinibacillus; species Lysinibacillus sp. KU-BSD001. Next base: position 216,721 of record NZ_JBDQZI010000001.1, read on the forward strand.
CGTATTGTCATTGTGTTGTCGTTTACACGAACAGCACTTGCCACACAGCAAATGCCACCGAATCAGGTGATTATTGGTCTTGCATTGTTTTTAACGTTCTTTATTATGGCACCAACTTTTCAACAAGTGAATGAACAAGCGTTACAGCCGTTATTTGATGAGGAAATTGGTCTAGAAGAAGCATATGACCGAGCCTCTTTACCATTTAAGGAATTTATGGCAAAGCATACGAGACAAAAAGATTTAGAGTTGTTTTTAGAATACAATCAAGCAGAACGACCAGAATCCGTTGAGGCTATTCCACTAACAACGTTAATTCCAGCCTTTGCGCTAAGTGAAATAAAAACCGCTTTTCAAATGGGCTTTATGATTTTCATTCCGTTTTTAGTGATTGACATGATTGTAGCGTCTACATTAATGGCAATGGGGATGATGATGTTACCACCTGTTATGATTTCATTGCCATTTAAAATTTTATTATTCGTTCTTGTGGATGGATGGTATTTAGTAATGAAATCGCTATTACAGAGTTTTTATTAGGGGATGATATAGTATGACACAAGAAATGGTCATTTCAATTGCAGAGCGCGCCATCTTTATCGTCCTTGCTGCTTCAGGACCGCTCCTGTTGGTAGCATTAGTATCTGGTTTAGCAGTGAGTATTTTTCAAGCGACAACGTCAATCCAAGAACAGACATTAGCGTTTGTACCTAAAATTGTTGCCGTACTCGTAGCGATCGTCTTTTTCGGTCCGTGGATGTTATCACAAATCACAAGTTATGTGCATGACATTTTAAATAATTTAGTACGTTACATAGGGTGATATAGATGGTAGAACTAGTACCAAAAATATCCGTGTTATTATTGATTTTTGTGAGAGTAGCTGCATTTTTTGTATCGATTCCGCTATTTTCTTATAAAACAATTCCCCCTCAATTGAAAATCGTCCTTGCATTTGTTTTATCGTGGATGATGTATTATACGTTTTCAATTGAGGCTTTTACGATTAATGGGGAGTACATATTACTTGTTATTAAAGAGGCGATTGTAGGTTTAACACTTGGTTTAGTCGTATATATTGTTTTTTCGGCTGTACAAATAGCTGGTGGGTTTATTGATTTCCAGATGGGATTTGCAATGGCGAATATTGTAGACCCGCAAACAGGGGCCCAAAGTCCGCTCATGGGGCAGTTTTTTAATTTCTTATTGTTACTCGTATTTTTAGCAATTAACGGCCATCACTTAGTGCTAGATGGCATTTTTTATAGTTATCAATTTTTACCACTAGATCAGTTTTTTCCGAGTTTTGGAGATGTTGAATCAGTGGAATACATTATGAAGTTATTTGTTGCGGTGTTTGCAGTTGCTTTTCAAATGTCGGCTCCAATAATTGCAACCTTATTTTTAGTTACATTAGCTTTAGGTATTACAGGAAAAACAGTGCCACAGTTAAATATTTTCGTTGTCGGCTTCCCGATTAAAATTGCGGTAGGTTTTATCCTGCTCATTATTATGATGGGGGTAATGGTAGAGGTAATGGAACGTGTGATTGAAATGGCGATAATCGGCATGCGCAATTTAATGATTGTTTTAGGTGGTTCGTAAATATGAAGCTTATTATACAGTTAGACTTACAGTTTTTCGCTGGTGAAAAAACAGAAAAAGCAACACCTAAAAAACGTCAGGATTCGCGAAAAAAAGGGCAGGTATTAAAAAGTCAAGATGTTTCAGCGGCTATTTTGTTATTGATTGTATTTTTGTTTTTATTTTTTATAGCGCCTAGTATGTTTCAAGGCATGCGTTCCTTTTTAATGCAAGCCTTATATCGAGATATGCTAATTGAAACGGTTTCAATTGAAACGGTCATGGAAATGTATGCAGATGCAATACAGGAAATGGCGTGGATTGTGCTGCCGATTATGGTTATTGCGATGGTTGCAGGTATTGGAGCAAACTATTTGCAGTTTGGATTCCTCTTTACAACAGAGACTTTGAAGTTTGATTTAAAAAAAATGGATCCTATTAAAGGGATAAAAAAAATCATTTCAGTACGGGCGATTATTAATTTAATCAAATCTTTATTGAAAGTAACTTTATTAGGGGTAGTAACATTTGCGATTATTTGGATTTATCTTGAAGAAGTGCTTGCGCTGGCTTTTAAAAGTCCATGGGAATCGCTTACGACGGTTGCTTACTTATCGGGTTTAATGGGCGTGGCCGCAGCGATTATGCTGTTATTAATCTCGATTTTGGATTATGTGTATGAGCGCTATGAATATGAGAAAAATTTAAAGATGTCGAAGCAAGATATTAAAGATGAGCATAAAAATTCGGAGGGTGACCCATTAATTAAATCTAAAATTAAACAACGTCAGCGTGAGATGGCAATGCGTCGTATGATGCAAGAAGTACCTCATGCAGATGTGGTTATTACGAACCCAACCCACTATGCGATTGCGCTGAAATATGATGAAAATAGTATGGATGCACCACGTGTAGTAGCAAAGGGAACCGATTTTGTAGCACAAAAAATTAAATTAATCGCCAAGGAACACGATGTCATTATGGTGGAAAACAGGCCACTAGCACGTGCAATGTATGACCAAGTCGAGATTGGCGAGCAAGTTCCTGAAGAATTTTTTAAAGCAGTAGCAGAAATTTTAGCGTACGTTTACCGAATGAAACGTAAAATTTAAAACACGAAACATTAGGAGGGAAAACCATGCAAGTTCGCGATTTAGGGGTTTTAGGTGCGGTTATTTTAATCGTAGCGATGCTCATCATCCCTCTACCAACGTGGTTACTAAGTTTCTTAATTATTATTAATATTACATTAGCATTATTAGTGCTATTAACATCGATGAATATGAAAGAAGCATTAGACTTCTCGATTTTCCCAACCGTGATCTTACTATTGACATTATTTCGACTTGCTTTATCCGTTTCAACGACACGTGCGATTTTAGCACAAGGAGATGCGGGAGATGTTGTACATACATTTGGTAGTTTCGTAACGGGTGGTAATATTTTAGTCGGTCTTGTGATCTTCTTATTATTAGTTATTATCCAGTTTATCGTTATTACAAAAGGTTCTGAGCGTGTCGCTGAAGTTGCAGCACGTTTCACATTAGATGCGATGCCTGGTAAACAAATGAGTATTGATGCCGATTTAAATGCCGGTATGATCTCGGAAAAAGAAGCGCGTGAACGCCGTGATAAAGTAGCGGGTGAGGCTGACTTTTATGGTGCCATGGACGGTGCGACGAAATTCGTAAAAGGGGATGCCATTGCATCTATTATTATGGTATTTATCAACTTACTTGTTGGGATGATTATTGGTATTGTGCAAATGGAGATGAGTTTTGGCGATGCAGCAAACCACTTTTCAATATTAACAGTTGGTGACGGTCTCGTATCACAAATTCCGGCGCTGTTAATCTCCACTGCTACAGGTATTGTTGTAACGCGTGCAGCTTCGGATGGAAATTTAGGTGTCGATATTACAAAGCAATTATTTGCACAGTCAAAGCTACTTTATGTAGCAGGCGCCACAATTTTATTATTAGGGATGTTCACCCCTATTCCGGCTTGGATTACATTGCCAATTGCTGCAGCGCTTGCAATCGGTGCGTTCTTAATGGACCGTGAGAAAGAAGAAGATCCGGAAGAAATATTGGAAATGGAACAAGAGGTTGCAGCCGATACGATGAAAAGCCCTGAAAATGTTGTGAATTTATTAAGTGTTGACCCGATTGAATTTGAATTTGGTTACGGTCTCATTCCGTTAGTAGATGCAGCGCAGGGCGGTGACTTACTTGACCGCGTTGTCATGATTCGTCGACAACTTGCGCTAGAATTAGGGATTGTTATTCCTGTTGTACGTATTCGTGACAATATTCAACTACAGCCGAATGAATATCGTATTAAAATTAAAGGAAATGAAATGGCAAGAGGCGAATTATTACTTGACCACTATTTAGCCATGAGCCCTGGCGACGATAATTCTATTGATGGGATTGATACGATTGAGCCTTCATTTGGGTTGCCGGCAAAGTGGATTACAGAGCAAGTAAAAGAAGATGCTGAAATGTTTGGTTATACGGTAGTAGATCCACCAAGTGTTGTTTCCACACATTTAACCGAGATGATTCGTGGAAACGCGCATGAATTGCTAGGTCGACAAGAAACGAAACAGCTCATCGATCATTTACGAGAAACACATGCTATTTTAGTGGATGAATTAACACCTACACCGCTGTCAATTGGTGAAATTCAAAAAGTGCTAGCAAAACTACTGCGTGAAAATGTATCGATTCGAAATTTACCAATTATTTTTGAAACGCTTGCAGACTATGCAAAGCTAACAAGTGATACAGATATTTTGACAGAATATGTGCGTCAAGCATTAGCCCGTCAAATTACGTCGCAGTTTGTCGGTGTGCAACCTGCGTTAAAAGTCATTACAGTGTCTGGCAAGGTCGAGAAAATGGTTGCAGATAGCATTCAACAAACGGATCATGGCAATTATTTAGCGATGGATCCGCAAGAATCTCAATTCGTGTTAGAAGCCATTGCAAAAGAAGTAGAGCGTGTGTCCTTTATGGAGCAATCACCATTAATTTTATGCTCACCAGGTGTACGAATGTATTTGAGACAACTGACAGAACGTTATTTCCCGCAAGTTCCAATTTTATCGTACAATGAGTTAGATGCAGCCGTTGAAATTCAAAGTGTCGGGGTGGTAAACGTAGAATGAAAATGAAAAAATACAATGCGCCTTCTATTGCTGAGGCAATGAAACTTATTCGTGCTGATTTAGGAGAAGACGCAGTCATTTTAAATTCAAAAGTAGTTGTCACAAAGAAGTTTTTAGGCTTAGTGAAGAAAAGAAGTTTTGAAGTAGTAGCAGGGGTAGATCGAGTGGAGAAAAAATCACTTGTTCCACCGCTACCTGAGCTACCTTCAATTTCAGCTACAGTTCAACAAGAAGAGGTTATACGAGTAGCTCCTAATGAACAACGAAAAGATGAGTCATTCGTTAATGAGGAATTAAAGAAAGAAATTGCAGATTTAAAGTCCATTATGCAATCTGTACAACGACAATCGATTCAATCTCAATACCCAGATGAACTCTTACCTTTCATTGATTATTTGAAAAGTCAAGAGCTAAGCATAGAGCTCATCACAGCTATCGGTGATGAGCTCTTTAAGCATTTTAAAAATAGCGATCATGCAATTTCTTTTCATGAGATGCGAGAGTTTGTAGAGAATTACTTACGTCAACAGCTGTTACATGTTGAAATTGGTGGATTAACATATGACAAAAAATATATTAATGTGCTAGGACCGACTGGTGTAGGGAAAACAACAACCATTGCAAAAATGGCAGCTCGGTCCGTATTAGAAAAAAAGAAAAAGATTGGTTTTATTACAACGGATACATATCGTATCGCTGCTATTGAGCAATTAAAAATATATGCGGGTTTATTACAGGCACCAGTGGAAATTGTATATAGCCGTGAAGATTATAAAAATGCAATCAAAAAATTGGATTATCTTGATTTAATCTTTATTGATACAGCTGGGCGAAATTATAAAGAAGCAAAGTATGTGAACGATTTACAAACATTAATTGATTTTAGCGATCGATCAGAGTCCTTTTTAGTTGTGTCCTTAACGGCTAAAGAGCGTGATGTTGAAGCCATTGTGGAGCAGTTTGAACAAATACCAATTAATAAATTTATTTTTACAAAGATGGATGAAACAAATTCTATTGGCACTATGTTCAATTTAATGATTAAATATAAAAAGGGACTTGCTTACTATACGAATGGTCAAGAAGTACCGGAAGATATTGAGCAACCAGACCTAGAAAAATTATTTGAACTGTTCTTTCAAGGAGAATTTGAATGAGGGATCAAGCTGAGAAATTAAGATTGAAAATGCTTGAGAGTGAAGGTGCTTTAGGGCGATCCATCGCGGTTGTAAGTGGTAAAGGGGGCGTAGGAAAAAGTAATTTTTCCATGAACTTCGCCACATTACTTGCAAAAGAAGGAAAAAAAGTAGTCATTGTAGATATGGATATCGGTATGGGGAATATTCACATTTTAATTGGAAAAAGTGTACAATTGAATTTGAAGGACTACCTTGAAGGTGATGTATCGATTGAAAAAGTGCTATTTGAAGGACCGAATAATCTACAGTATATTTCAGGCGGTTCAGGAATGTCCTCTATATTAGAATGGTCAGAAGATATGTTTAACCGATTAGTTGAAGCCTTTGAGTACCTTCAAAAATCTTTTGATTATATTTTATTTGATATGGGTGCAGGCGCTACGAGTTGGTCACTAGATTTATTAACATCAATTGATGAAGTTATTGTCATTTCAACGGCTGAACCAACAGCGATTATGGATGCCTATTCCATGATGAAGTATATTCATATAAAAGATAGTCAAAAGCAATTTTATATTTTATGTAACCGATCTTTTACACGAGAAGAAGGGCGAGATACGCTAAATCGCTTGTCTGGTGCAATGCAAAAGTTTCTTTCAAAAGAAGTAACGGCTCTCGGGTCTTTACCAGAGGACCCGGTCGTTCGAAAAGCAGTAAGAGAGCAAATTCCTTTTACGCTAGCTTATCCAGATGCACCGATTTCGAAAACAATGAAATTGATTGTTAGTAAATTTATGCATCATCGTGTGGAAGAGGTACATGGACAACCAGAATCGAACAAATTTTTATCCAAGCTAAAAAGCATATTTTCGAAAGGACGTGATTAATTGGACTTCTCAAACAAAAGCAAGCTATTAGTTGTTGATGACTCTGCTTTTATGAGAAAGCTAATTAGCGACTTTTTTGTCGGAAATCCGAAAGTAGAAGTTGTCGGGACAGCTCGTAACGGGAAAGATGCTATAAAAAAAATTCAACAATTACAGCCAAATGTCGTAACAATGGATGTTGAAATGCCTGAGATGAATGGTCTAGATGCATTAAAAGAAATTATGACAATTTGTCCCGTCCCAGTTGTTATGCTTTCTAGTACAACAGACCGCGGAACAGAAAACACATTAATTGCTATGGAAAATGGTGCTGTTGATTTTGTTACCAAACCAAGTGGTACAATATCTCTTGATTTACATAAAATCCAAGTCGATTTGGTGCGCAAAGTAGAGCAAGCAGCACAAGTATCAGTCGCTAATTTAAAAAAAGCAATTGGTACAAAGCGCATAGAAAAAATGAAAATACACGAAACAATGCAAACTCCAGTATCAATGGGAACAAAGAAGCCGCTATTTAGTAAGCAATCGACATTAACTAAAATGGTTACTTGGCCGGCAAAGCCAGAATGGAGTAAAACATCAAAAAAAGTAGTGCTAATTGGTACATCAACGGGTGGTCCGCGTGCGCTACAAGAAGTCATTACAAAAATTCCAGCCAATATTCAAGCACCTATTTTGATTGTTCAGCATATGCCTGCGGGCTTTACAAAGTCGTTAGCGAATCGACTGAATCAACTAAGCCAAATTCAAGTAAAAGAGGCTGAACAAGGAGATATTCTGCAAAATGGGGTAGCCTATATTGCACCTGGAGGCTATCACCTAAAAATACGTAAAGTAGGGATGGCATTTGGTATCGTTCTCGATCAAACCGAACCGCCACGCTCTGGTCATCGCCCATCTGTAGACGTAATGTTTGAAGATGTAAGTAAATATAGCGATTTTGATAAGATTGCTGTCATTATGACTGGTATGGGGCATGATGGTTCAAAAGGCTTAGTCGCATTAAAGCAAACTGGTAACGTCATCGCTATTGCAGAGTCAGCTGATACATGTATCGTATATGGCATGCCAAAAGCTGCGGTGGAAACGCAGCTTGTAGATGAAATAGTCGATGTTGATGATATTGCACAAAGTATTATGAAATATATGCTTTAAAGGGGTGTCCTCTGATGGAAGTAAACCAATATTTAGAGATGTTTATAGATGAAAGTAAAGAACATTTACAAGCTTGTAGTGAACATTTACTAGAACTTGAAAAAAATCCAGAAGATTTGGCTATTGTAGGTGAAATTTTCCGTTCTGCTCACACATTAAAAGGTATGTCTGCAACAATGGGCTTTGAAGATTTAGCAGATTTAACACATAAGATGGAAAATGTCCTAGACGCCATTCGGAATGAAAAAATCAAAGTCACGCCAGAAATTTTAGACGTTGTATTTGAATCGGTCGATCACCTAGAAGAAATGGTACAAGACATTGCTAGCGGTGGAGACGGAAAGCGTGATGTTCAAGCAACGGTAGAAATGTTAAAACGGATTGAATTAGGTGAACAGCCAAATGAAGTAGCCATGATTTCTACAGCTTTAAATGAGCAAGCGGCAACAACTAGTACAGCGCAGTTAAATTTAACATACGATGATTTTGAAAAAACCATTTTACAACAATCCGTAGAGCAAGGGTTTAATACGTATGAAATTGCCGTGTCGTTACGAGAAGATTGTTTATTAAAAGCAGCACGTGTGTTTATGGTGTTTGAGATTTTAGAGAAAAACGGTGATGTCATTAAATCTTCACCAACCGTAGATAAATTAGAAGAAGAACAGTTTGATAGCTTGTTCTATGTTGCTTATATTACAAAAGAAGCAGCAGAAGATTTACAAAAGAAACTACTGAAAGTGTCAGAAGTAGAAACGGTAGAAGTAACATCAATTGATAGATCTTTATTTAAAGAAGTAAAGGGCGAGGAAATTCCTCAAGAACAAGTGCAGGAAGTGGCTGCAACACAAGTAGTAACGCAGCCCGTAGAAGAAAAATCTACTGAGAAAAAGTCAGCTGCGACGAATAATAAATCACATGCACCAACGACAAGTAAAACGATTCGTGTCAACATTGAACGTTTAGACGTATTAATGAATCTATTTGAAGAGTTAGTTATTGATCGCGGACGTTTATTATCCATTGCTTCAGAAGTCAATCACGGTGAATTAAGTGAAACAGTAGAACGTATGAGTCGTACGATGGGTGATTTACAGAACATCATTCTTACGATGCGTATGGTTCCAGTAGAAACGGTATTCAATCGTTTCCCGAAAATGGTGCGTCAATTATCACGTGATTTAAACAAGAAGATCAATCTTGAAATTATTGGTGCTGAAACAGAACTGGACCGTACTGTAATTGACGAGATTGGTGATCCACTTGTTCATTTAATTCGCAACTCGCTTGATCATGGAATTGAAAGTCCAGAAGTACGTCGCCAAAAAGGAAAGCCAGAAGAAGGAACTGTACAGCTTCGAGCATACCATAGTGGAAACTATGTGTTTATTGAAATTGAAGACGATGGCGCAGGAATCAACCGTGAAAAAGTATTGGCAAAAGCAATTTCAAAGGGCGTTGTGTCACCAGAAGTAGCAAGCTCTTTATCGGACAAGCAAATTAATGAGTTAATTTTAGCATCAGGCTTCTCAACAGCAGATGTCATTTCTGATGTATCGGGTCGCGGTGTTGGGCTTGATGTTGTAAAAACAACAATTGAATCTTTAGGTGGGAATATTTCAATTGAATCTACACCCAATGTAGGGTCTGTATTCTCGGTGCAGCTACCGTTAACATTATCGATTATTTCAGTCATGTTAGTTGAAATTGAAAAAGAAATTTATGCAATTCCACTATCATCTATTATTGAAACGTCGATTATCCGTAACTCGGATATTTTAAATGCGCACAATCAAAAGGTGATAGATTTCCGCGGGAAAGTAGTGCCGTTAGTGTTCTTAGAAGAAGTATTCGAAGTACCGCGTAAAGAGTCACAAGAAGATGAGTTCCATTCCGTAGTTATCGTTCGTAAAGGCGAGAAATTAGCTGGTTTAGTTGTAGATTCATTCATCGGTCAACAAGAAATTGTACTGAAATCATTAGGAAACTACTTAACAAATATCTTTGCGATTTCAGGTGCAACAATTTTAGGTAATGGTAAAGTAGCGTTAATCGTAGACTGTAATGCGCTAATGTAAATAGGATGAATAAAGAGGTGTAAAATATGACAAATGCTGTTGAGCAAGCTTACATTAAAGTAATTGTCTTTCAATTAGCAGATAAAGAATACGCAATTCCTGTATCGTATGTGCGTGGTATTGAAAAATTAATGCATATTACACGCGTCCCAAAAACACCACGTTATGTCAAAGGCGTAATTAATCTTCGTGGGGTTGTTACACCGATTATTGATTTGCGTGAACGTTTTGGGTTACTAGCTTCTGAAAATGAAGAAAACGTACGTATCATTATTATTCAACTAGAAGATATGGAAGTTGGCTTTGTAGTAGATTCTGCTAATGACGTGTTAGATATTCAATCTTCTACAATTGAGCAACAACCAGAAGTAGTCGGTTCTTCAGAAGAAGAATTTATTTCAGGTGTTGCAAAGTTAGATAAACGATTATTAATTTTACTGCACTTAGATAAAGTACTAAATCCATTATCATAAATAATCAACATTCTAAGGATGCTCATGTCTAGCTGGCATGGGCATCGATAGAATGGACTAAAGTAGGGATGTATATGAACTTTGATCAAAAAATTACTTCATTACATTTAGATGTGTTAAAAGAAATAGGTAATATAGGTGCAGCGCATGCGGCAACGGCTTTATCAGATTTACTAAATAAAAAGATTGATATGCATGTACCAAAAGTTGAAATGGTGTCGTTTAGCGATATGATGGAGCTCGTAGGTGGATCTGAAAATGTCATCGTGGGTATTTTTCTTCGGATTGAAGGGGATGTGGAAGGCAGTATGTTTTTTGTCTTACCCATCGAACAAGCAAACCGTTTTATTCGTGGACTGATTCACGATGAGACATTTGATTTTGCTAATCCGCCTGTACCAGAGCTAGGGTTATCGGCAATGCAAGAGATGGGAAATATTTTATCAGGTTCGTATTTATCTGCTTTATCAGATTTTACGGGATTGAAAATATATCCAACTGTACCAGGTTTAAGTGTTGATATGTTTGGTGCGATTATTAGTATCGGGTTAATTGAGCTATCCCATGTAAGTGACCACGTCATTGTGATCAATACGTCTATTATTGATGACGAATTGCAAGACAACGAATCTGTGCGAGGGCATTTCTTCCTGTTACCAAATCCCGATTCATTTCAGGCTATTTTTAAAGCACTTGGAGTGGCGTAACGATGTTAAATACAGGCCAGGTTATTAAAGTAGGAATTGCTCAAATGGATGTAGTAAAAACGCCTGATACGATTCGCACATCAGGATTAGGCTCGTGTGTAGGGGTTGTTTTGTATGATGAATCCAAAAAAATTGCAGGTTTAATTCATATCATGTTGCCAGATTCGAGTTTAGGTCGTTCAGATGCAATCAATATAGCGAAATTTGCCGATACAGGGATCGTTGCCCTCATTGATTTATTAAAAGCTGAAGGTGTGCAGCCGTTTAGGTTAAAAGCCAAAATTGCAGGTGGTGCACAGATGTTTCAATTCACATCGCATAAAGACTCCATGCGGATTGGACCACGTAATGTGGAAGCAGTGAAAGAACAGCTACGGAAAAATAGCATTCCGTTAGTAGCAGAAGACACAGGTGGTAATAGTGGACGGACGATTGAGTTTAACCCGATCACATGTAAGTTGAATATTCGCACAGTGAATCAAGGAGTGAGTGAAATATGATGTACGGCTCCATTTTATACAATTGCTGGGCGGCATTATTAGGGTTTACTGTGTATTTTTTCATTGCACTACAGGAGCCCTATGCACTACCAGTAAGTATACTAATTAGTTCCTTCATTGCTGCATTGATTGTGTTTGTCTGTACTTTTCTCGTGCGACTGTTTTTAGGGTATGTGTTATTTACACCGCAAGAGGTGGCGCTACAGGAAGCGAAAGAAGTGGATGCACAACAAAACATGACCGAAGACGTTCAAGTCCCTTTAAGGGAACAATCGTCAACGGTTGAATTTGAAGAAGACAATACAGAAGAAATTGCAAAAGTTGTACGCACAATGATGCATAAAGATGACCAATCAATGCTTGGACGTTTATAAACCATGAATACATTAGTGAAAGAGTCGAGAAATCGGCTCTTTTTTTAGTTGCTAGAGGATAGTCATCCGTCAATATACACATAGTTTTTAGCTGAAATTGTGTCTTTATATTGTCAAAAAAAGATTTTTTTGAGCTAATGGGACTAGATTTAGTGCTTAGGAAGCGTGTGTAAAATAACGCCAAATTTGATATAATGTCTAGTAGAAGTCTTGTTTTGTAGAGAGGTGGATACGAATGACGCAACCAAGTAATGATGAACAAAAACTTTGGAATAGCTGGATTAACAATCGAGATCCACAAGCAGGAGATTTACTCATCAAAAAGTATAAGCCTCTTGTTTCCTACCATGTACAGCGTATCGGTGCTGGATTACCGAAAAATGTATCACGGGATGATTTAGTGAGTCTCGGCATGATGGGACTATTTGATGCATTAAATAAATTTGATATAAATCGAGATTTAAAGTTTGATACATATGCTTCTTTCCGTGTGCGCGGCGCGATTATTGACGGACTTCGCAAAGAAGATTGGCTACCACGATCTGCACGAGAAAAGGCAAAAAAGTTAGAGACGCAGGTAGAATATTTAGAGCAAAAGCTTATGCGCCATGCGACACCTGAGGAATTAGCTGAACATATGAATTTATCTGTACAAGAAGTCTATCAAATCGTCCAGGAACATTTCTTTTCCAATGTACTATCGATTCATGAGCAACAGCAAGATAATGAGGAACTGGAAGGAAAAGCGTTTGTCATTCGGGATGATCATACGAGAACGCCAGAACAAGAAGTGATTCGTGCAGAGTTGTTAGCAGATTTAGCGGCAAATATTCAACACTTAAATGAAAAGGAAAAGCTTGTATTAAGCCTTTTTTATACGGAGGAAATGACATTAACAGAAATCGGTGAAATGCTCAATTTGTCGACCTCACGTATTTCTCAAATCCATTCGAAAGCATTATTTAAATTGCGTAAGCTTTTATCTGCTGAAATGATGAATGTCTAGGAGGGGTAGGCATGAGTTTAAAAGGGGTAGAATTACAAATTGCGATTCCCAAAACATTTGATGCAGGGAAAATGGTAGAGCAACATCAACAAAACACTATTAACCAACAAATACATGCAAACGAAGCATTAAAAAAAGAGCTTGATCGTAAGCAAACGACGGTTAATGAGACGGACAGTACAGATGCGATTACAGATGAGGAAGAGCGTCAAGGAGACGCGGAAAATCCATCTATGTTGGCAAAAAAGAAAAAGAAAGTACCAGAAGCACCTAAAGCGCAACACCCATTTAAGGGGAACTTTATAGATTTTAGTGGATAGGAGACATCATGGTTTCAATTATCTTAATTGTATTATTTATTGGTCAGCTTCTTAGCTTTTTCTTCATCGTGCTATTAAATAGCAAGTTGGCGAAATTTAAAGATTTAGAAGCGCGACAAGAGAAAATCATTCGTGAAATGGATGATGCAATCGGTGTGTACTTAATGGAAATGAAAGAAGAAAATGATCGTCTCATTCAGGAATTGAAGACGGTAAAGCAGGGACATACTGTAAAAGATGACATTGAGTATATGACGCAACAACCTCAAGAAAAAATGAAGCACATACAGGAAGCCGTAAAGGTAGATGGAATACCCCCTTTATTGACACCAGATGAGCAAATAAGCGAGCAAAAAGTACAGATGACACAACTAAAACAGGTGATTCCTCTTCCTTTTGCGACAAATGCTTATAATAAACAAAAAAAGCAACTACATAGTGAAGCAGTGCCTGTTACGACAAAGGCTAGTCAACAACAGGAAGTACCACCAGCAGTCGATCAAGCCCCAGTTGCCCACGTAACCTCCCTTGAGCAACAAATCGTCCAGATGTACGTAGCAGGGAAATCGATTGAAGAAATTGCAAAAGAAACACAAAAAGGAAAAACGGAGATTGAGCTATTAATTAAGTTTCATGCATAGCGCCTGTTAAAAACTATATGTAAAATAGTTGCACTTGACAGGGGTATATGATATATTATCTAACGGTGTTAACATTACACACGCATTTCGATGTAGTAAGTGGTGCTCATGTGCGCATGGGTTGCTTGTTATAGATGAAAAATGCGGAGGAAAAAAACCAAACATACTAGGAGGAAACACTCATGTCAGTAATTTCAATGAAACAATTACTTGAAGCTGGTGTACATTTCGGTCACCAAACTCGCCGTTGGAACCCAAAAATGAAGAAATATATCTTCGTTGAGCGTAACGGTATCTACATTATCGATTTACAAAAAACAGTTAAGAAATTAGAAGAAGCTTACGACTTCATGCGCCAAGTTGGCCAAGATGGTGGTAAAGTTCTTTTCGTTGGTACGAAAAAACAAGCTCAAGAAGCTATTAAAGAAGAAGCAGAACGTTCAGGTAACTACTACATCAACCAACGTTGGTTAGGTGGTACTTTAACAAACTTCGGTACAATTCAAAAACGTGTTGCACGTATGAAACAAATCGAAAAAATGGAAGAAGATGGAACTTTTGCAGTTCTTCCTAAAAAAGAAGTTATTCAACTTAAAAAAGAGCACGAGCGTTTAGTGAAATTCTTAGGTGGTATTCGTGACATGGCTGGTATTCCAGACGTAATGTTCGTAGTTGACCCACGTAAAGAGCGTATCGCTGTTGCTGAAGCTCGTAAATTAAACATCCCGATCGTTGGTATTGTTGATACAAACTGTGATCCAGATGAAATCGATTACGTAATCCCAGCAAACGATGATGCTATCCGTGCTGTTAAATTATTAACTGCGAAAATGGCTGATGCATTATTAGAAGCTAAACAAGGTGAATCAGACGCTCCAGCTGTAGAAGAAGTAGTAGCAGCTGAGTAATTTTACCCGTACACAAATGGTGATAAGTGGATGATCCCTCTTATCACCTTTTTTTAAGGTGTGAGATTTAGAGCACAATGCTCCTAAATATATGATTTTCAAAACTCAAGGAGGAAACTCAAATGGCAATTACTGCACAATTAGTAAAAGAACTACGCGAAAAAACTGGCGCAGGTATGATGGACTGTAAGAAAGCGTTAGTACAAACTGAGGGTAACTTAGAAGCTGCTATCGATTTCTTACGTGAAAAAGGCTTAGCTGCTGCTGGTAAGAAAGCGGATCGTATCGCTGCTGAAGGTACAACTTACATTTTAGAACAAGGTAACGAAGCGATTATTTTAGAAGTAAATGCTGAAACGGATTTCGTTGCGAAAAACGATAAATTCCAAGTTTTAGTTGCTTCTTTAGCTGAGCAATTATTAGCTGCTAAACCAGCATCTGTAGAAGCTGCTTTAGAATTAGAAAAAGACGGCGTAAAAATCGCTGATCAAATTTCTACAGCTATCGCGACAATCGGTGAAAAAATCACGCTTCGTCGTTTTGAAATCAAAACAAAAACAGATGCGGATGCTTTCGGTGCTTACTTACACATGGGCGGTAGAATCGGCGTATTAGTTCAATTAAACGGTACTACAGACACAGATGCTGCGAAAGACGTTGCAATGCACATCGCTGCAATCAACCCAACTTACGTATCTCGTGATGAAGTATCTGCTGAAGAAGTAGAGCGCGAGCGTAAAGTATTAACTGAGCAAGCTTTAAACGAAGGTAAGCCAGAAAACATCGTGGCGAAAATGGTTGAAGGTCGTCTTGGTAAATATTTCGAAGACGTTTGTTTACTTGACCAAACTTTCGTTAAAAACTCAGACCAAAAAGTACGTGACTTCGTAAAATCTACTGGTGGTACAGTAGATGGTTTCACTCGTTACGCAGTAGGTGAAGGTATCGAGAAACGTGAAGATAACTTCGCTGAAGAAGTAATGAGCCAAGTTAAAGGTAACTAATTTAAATACTGTACACACATCTGTGTGTTTACGAGTAGGGAACACATCTTTCGTGTTCCCTATTTTTCAAGCAAATAAAAGAAAAATACAATGAAATAGTCAGCTATTTCCTTTTAAATTAATGAGTAACGGAGGTTTACTATGAGTGTGGCACAATACAAACGAGTAGTAATTAAACTAAGTGGCGAAGCATTAGCTGGGGATGCAGGTTTTGGTTTATCGCCTGACATTATTAAATCTGTTGCTGAAGAAGTAAAAGAAGTTGTAGAGCTAGGCGTGGAAGTTGCTGTTGTTGTAGGCGGCGGTAATATTTGGCGCGGTAAAGTTGGTAGCGAAATGGGGATGGAACGTGCCTCAGCTGACTATATGGGAATGCTTGCAACGGTTATGAACTCTTTAGCACTACAAGATGCGCTAGAAAAATTAGACATCGAAACACGTGTACAATCATCAATCGTGATGACGCAAGTGGCCGAGCCTTATATTCGTCGTAAAGCAGTACGTCACCTGGAGAAAAAGCGTGTTGTTATTTTTGCCGCGGGAACAGGTAACCCATTCTTCTCAACAGATACAACGGCTGCATTACGCGCTGCAGAAATTAACGCAGATGCCATTTTAATGGCGAAAAATAATGTAGACGGTGTATACTCAGCAGATCCAAAAGTAGATACTTCTGCAGTGAAGTACGACACACTCACTTATTTAGACGTTATTCAACAAGGGTTGCAAGTAATGGATTCAACTGCTTCCACTTTATGTATGGACAATGATATTCCATTAGTTGTATTCTCAATTATGGAAAAAGGTAATATTAAACGCGCAGTGATGGGCGAAAAAATTGGAACTGTTGTTAGGAGGAATTCGTAATGGCGAAACAAGTTTTAGATCAAGCAAAAGAAAGAATGACGAAATCGCTTGCTGCTTTCAGTCGTGAATTAGCATCTATTCGTGCTGGTCGTGCAAATGCGGCCCTTTTAGACCGTATTACAGTTGATTATTACGGGGCACCAACACCTATTAACCAACTTGCAGGGGTATCTATACCTGAAGCGCGTCTATTAGTGATTACACCTTATGATAAATCTATTTTAGGCGAAATCGAAAAAGCGATTATGAAATCAGATATCGGTATTACACCGACAAATGATGGTAATGTGATTCGTTTAATGATTCCAGCTTTAACAGAAGAACGTCGTAAAGAACTTGTTAAAGTCGTGAAAAAAGAAGCTGAGGAAGCGAAAGTGGCTGTTCGTAACGTACGTCGTGACGCCAACGATGATTTAAAGAAACTAGAGAAAACTAGTGAAATTACAGAGGACGAGTTACGTAGCTACGGTGAAGATGTACAAAAGCTAACGGACGAGTTCATTGCAAAAGTGGACGACGCAGCAAAAGAAAAAGAGCAAGAAATTTTATCAATTTAAAATATTGAATTGAAAGCGAACTAAATGTGGATTAAGACGTCCTAAACTCAGGACGTCTTTTCTATCTTTTACGCAAAAAAGATGAAGTTGAAACATATACATAAAAAGACTGGGTTTTATTTTTAAGAAAAAAAGACATGCATAGCCGTTTTTGATATGATAGACATGCGGTCCTAATGTAAAGCAGTTGGAGGAATTACGATGTTTAACAAGCTATTTGGCAAAAAAATAAATAAGGAAGATAAGATGAATGAGCAAAAGGGCTTAGTTAAGGATGAATGTATCCCTTCACATATTGCGATTATTATGGACGGGAACGGTCGGTGGGCAAAGAAGCGTGCTATGCCCCGTATTAAAGGTCACCATGAAGGTATGAATACGGTGAAAAAAATTGCACGCTATGCGAGTAAATGCGGTGTAAAGGTGCTAACGCTTTATGCGTTTTCTACTGAAAATTGGCGAAGACCAAAAACAGAAGTGGAATTTTTAATGAGTTTACCAGGGCAGTTTTTACAATCATTTTTACCAGAACTCATGGAACTAAATATTAAAGTACAAATGATTGGGGATAAAGCGGAATTGCCGATGCACACGCAAAAAGCGTTAGACGCGGCCATGGAAGCTACGAAAGAAAACACAGGACTGATTTTAAACTTTGCCATGAATTATGGTAGCCGTGATGAAATCGTACGCGCGATGAAAGCCATGATGACAGAAGTACAAGAGGGGAAACTCGTAATTGAGGATATTACGGAAGAACGTGTCACAAACTATTTAATGACAGCACACCTACCAGAACCAGATCTACTCATTCGTACGAGCGGAGAAGTTCGCCTCAGTAATTTTATGCTTTGGCAGCTAGCCTATACAGAATTTTGGTTTACAGATACGCTTTGGCCTGATTTTGACGAGGCCTGCTTCCAGGAAGCCATTGAAGCATATCAAAACCGAAATCGACGGTATGGCGGGCTGAAAGGAGAAGAAACAAAGTGAAGACAAGAATTATAACTGGAATCGTAGCGGCGGCGCTTTTTATCCCGTTTGTTATTTATGGGGAATTGCCGTTTACGGTTTTAGTTTATGCAATAGCAGCTGTAGGTCTATATGAAATACTACGCATGAAAAAAATGACGCTATTCTCAGTGCCAGGCATGTTAGGTTTACTAGCTACATTTGCTATGTTAATGCCCACTCACTGGGAACAACAAGTACAAGTATGGACAAGTTATTCAAAATTAGAATTACTATTTATCGCAGCAATTTTACTATTAATTTATTCTGTTTTAATGAAAAATCGTTTTACATTTGATGATGTCGCATTTGTTGTGTTAAGTACGCTATATGTTGGGATTGGCTTCTATTATTTAATTGCCACACGTGAAGCTGGACTAGCGTATATTATTTTTGCGTTGCTCATTGTTTGGACGACCGATTCAGGTGCATATTTTACGGGGCGTAGCTTTGGGAAAAATAAGCTATGGCCGGAAATTTCGCCAAATAAAACGATTGAAGGATTTGTCGGTGGGATTGTCATTGCCGTCATTGCGGTCATTATTATGCAACTTATTGCGCCGTTTGACGTATCGTGGGTTGCCTTAATACTTGTAGCTATTGTGAGTTCTATCTTTGGGCAAATGGGCGATCTTGTAGAGTCAGCGATTAAACGTCACTATGATGTAAAGGATTCAGGTGCGATTTTGCCTGGTCATGGTGGTATTTTAGACCGCTTTGATAGTTTATTATTCGTTTTGCCATTGTTAAACTTACTGCATTTTGTTAGTTAATAAAGGAGCACATCATGAAGAAAATTAGTTTGCTTGGTGCAACAGGTTCCATTGGTTTGCAAACGATTGATATTATTTTAGCAAACCAGCAAGAATTTCAACTTGTTGCGTTTTCATCAGGAAGAAATATTGAAAAAACGCGAGAAATCATACGACAATTAAAACCAGAAATTGTTTCCGTACAAGAAGAGTCAGATGCATTAGCACTTGTAAAAGAATTTCCAAACGTACAATTTACATACGGTACGAAAGGGTTAATTGATGTAGCAACACATCCTGAAACGACCGTATTAGTGAATGCTGTGCTTGGGAGCGTAGGGCTAGAATCTACACTAGCGGCTATTCGTATGGGGAAAACAATTGCCATTGCCAATAAAGAGACGCTTGTTACAGCGGGGCACTTAGTGATGGCGGAAGCTAAAAAATATAATGCACCGATTTTGCCGGTAGATAGTGAGCATTCTGCGCTTTATCAATCGATGAATGGCGAGAATCCGAAAGCGATTGAACGATTAATTTTAACGGCCTCAGGTGGTTCGTTCCGCGATAAAACACGTGCGCAGTTAGAGGGTGTGACGGTTAAAGATGCACTGAATCATCCAAACTGGTCAATGGGGGCAAAAATTACAATTGACTCGGCTACAATGATGAATAAAGGGTTAGAGGTGATTGAGGCACATGTATTATTTGATATGCCATACGACCACATCGATGTGTTATTGCACCGAGAAAGCATTATTCACTCGATGGTGGAATACCATGATACGAGTGTAATGGCGCAACTTGGTACACCGGACATGCGTGTGCCCATTCAATATGCTCTTACGTATCCAGACCGTATTCCACTAGTAGGCGGGAAGCGTTTAAATTTAGCTGAAATTGGAAAGTTGCATTTCCAAGAGGTTGATTTTGATCGTTACCGCGCTTTAAAGTTAGCTTATGAAGCAGGGCGTACAGGCGGGACGATGTTAACAGCAATGAATGCTGCTAATGAAGCAGCCGTTGCGTTATTTTTACAAGAAAAAATTACATTCCTACAAATTGAGGACTGTATTGAGCGTGTAATGGATGCACATGACAATATATCGCTGCCAGATTTACAGACGATTTTACACGTCGATAGTGAGACGAGAAAAATGGTACAAAACATGGTAAAATGAAGCGCAACTTCAATCAATGGTAGTTCTTCTCTACGCTGTTGATTGTGAGTTGAACGAATTTGGCTTTTCCGGGCAGTTAATCTTTCCATCTCCAGTTGTGTTTTTATGGAGTCTTGTACCTGTCGCTTTACTTTTGGTACAGCTAAATTACTGCCTGTTAGTGCGGGATAAAAGATGTATGTAAATTTGCTCGTGAAGGTGGGATAGTATGCAAACAGTAATTGCATTTATAATCATTTTTGGCGCGCTCGTATTCTTCCATGAGCTCGGTCACTTTATTTTTGCGAAGCGTGCTGGTATTATGGTGCGTGAGTTTGCCATTGGGATGGGGCCGAAAATTTTCGGCATGACAAAAGGCGAGACACTGTACACAATTCGTCTGTTACCAATCGGCGGCTATGTACGTATGGCGGGTGACGATTTAGATAGTATTGAATTACAGCCGGGTTACCGTGTGGCCTTAGTGACAAATGAAGACAATGTCGTGCAGAAGATTATTTTAAATCAGAAAAACAATCATCCAAATGTTGTCTTTTTGGAAGTAGAGCGTGCTGATTTAAATAAAGGCTTATGGATTGAAGGATACGATGAGGATGATGACAGCGAGTACCCGCGCATTGTCCGTTATAAAGTAGCTCGAAATGCAGTCATTTCAGAAAATGGCAATGAAACGATGATTGCCCCTTATGATCGTCAGTTTAATTCAAAAACGGTTAGGCAACGGGCAATGGCGATTTTTGCCGGGCCACTTTTTAACTTTATTTTAGCGTTCTTTATTTTTCTAGCGATTGGTTTACTGCAAGGAAAGCCAACATATGAGCCTATTATTACAGAAGTGACTGATAATGGACCAGCGATGGAAGCGGGCATGCAAGATGGCGATTTAGTCACAGGTATTAATGGTGTTCAAATTACACAGTGGCAGGAATTATCAGCTGCTATTCAAGAAAATCCAGGCAAACCATTAGCGTTTGTTGTGGAGCGGGACGGGGCACCCGTTCATTTAACGGTAACCCCTGATGCTGTAACGGAAAAAGGACAGACGTTTGGGCGCATTGGTGTAATCTATCAAACGCCATTTAAATCAGCGCCATTAGAAGCTATTCCAAACGCAGCTGTCAATACGTATGACGTTACGGTACAAATTTTCAAAATGCTAGGTATGCTTGTAACAGGACAGTTTTCTATTGATGATTTATCGGGTCCAGTAGGGATTTATAAATATACAGAAGTTGTAGCAGAAGACGGTGTATATCAATTAATGCGTTGGGCTGCCGTATTAAGTATTAACTTAGGGATTATGAATTTATTGCCATTACCTGCGCTTGACGGTGGGCGTTTATTATTCTTTGCTTTTGAAGCGGTACGCGGCAAACCGATTAATCGTGAAAAAGAAGGGCTTGTACATTTCGTAGGTATCGTACTATTAATGGTATTAATGGTCGTAGTTACTTGGAACGATATTCAAAAATTCTTCTTCTAAAATAAAAGCTTTGGGCGCATTCTATTATATTTAGTGGCGCTCAAAGCTAAATTTGATTATGCTTATGTTATATTTTTAATTTAAAAGGTGGAGCAACTTTATGAAACAAAGTTTAACTTTCATTCCAACACTTCGTGAAGTACCTTCTGATGCGGAAGTAAAATCGCATCAAGTTCTTCTACGTGCTGGATTCATTCGTCAAAATGCATCAGGTATTTATTCGTACTTACCACTTGCACGCAAAGTATTATCGAAAATTGAGCAAGTCATTCGCGAAGAACTAGAAGCGATTAACGCGCAAGAGTTATTAATGCCAGCAATGCAATCAGCAGAGCTTTGGCAAGAATCAGGGCGCTGGGAAAAATATGGTCCAGAATTAATGCGTTTTAAAGACCGTCATAACCGTGACTTTGCGTTAGGGCCAACACACGAAGAAGTGATTACAACACTTGTACGTGATGAGATTAAATCGTATAAAAAATTACCATTAACGCTGTATCAAATTCAAACAAAATTCCGTGATGAGAAGCGTCCTCGTTTTGGACTGCTACGTGGTCGCGAGTTTATTATGAAAGATGCCTATTCATTCCATGCGTCTCGTGAAAGCTTAGATGCTACATATGAAGATATGTACCGTGCATACTCTAATATTTTCACGCGCCTTGGCTTGAACTTCCGTGCTGTAATCGCTGATGCAGGTTCAATCGGTGGGAAAGGTACACATGAGTTTATGGTACTTTCTGAAATCGGGGAAGATACAATTGCTTACTCTGATTCTTCAGATTACGCAGCAAATATCGAAATGGCAGAAGTGTTAGTAGATTATAAGCTATCTGATGAAGCAATGGTTGAGCTTGAAAAAGTAGCGACACCAGATGCGAAAACAATTGAAGAAGTTTCAAACTTCTTAAACGTACCTGCGTCAAATTGTATTAAATCTTTAGTATTTAAAATTGATGATGAGTTAGTCGTTGTGCTCGCACGTGGGGATCACGAAATCAATGATATTAAATTAAAAAATGCTTTAGATGCAGGTTCTGTTGAACTAGCAGAAGAAGCAGAGATTCAAGCGCTTTTAGGTTGCACAGTTGGTTCAATTGGGCCTATGAAATTACCAGTAAATGTGAAAGTTATTGCGGATAATGCGATTAAATCAATTCGCAATGGTGTCGCAGGAGCAAACGAAGATGGTTTCCACTATGTAAATGTTAATCCAGAGCGTGACTTCGCTATTAATGCTTATGCGGATATTCGCTTTATCCAAGAGGGCGACCCGTCTCCAGATGGACAAGGCATTATCAAATTTGCTGAAGGTATCGAAGTAGGTCATATTTTCAAACTTGGAACGACGTATTCTGCTAAAATGAATGCATTATACTTAGATGAGCAAGGCAAAACACAACCATTTATTATGGGATGCTACGGTATTGGTGTTTCACGTATCCTAGCAGCAGTTGCTGAGCAATGCCAAGATGAAAAAGGTTTTGTATGGCCAAAACAATTAGCGCCTTATGATGTACACTTAGTACCGATCAATACGAAAGACGAGGCACAAGTACAGCTTGCTGATGAATTATATGGGTTACTAAAATCATATCGTTATGATGTGCTATATGATGATCGTGCAGAACGTGCGGGTGTTAAATTTGCTGACGCTGACTTAATCGGTTTACCAGTACGTGTCACAGTTGGTAAAAAGGCAGCAGAAGGTTTAGTGGAAGTAAAATTCCGTGAATCAGGTGAAACATTTGAGTGGGCAAAGGAAGAAGTAATTGATCGTCTGAATGAATTCTTCCGTACAAATATATAATCAAAAGAAGGGGGAAGCGTCTAAATTTGTCGCTTTCCTTTCTTTTTCAGGAACAAGGAGGGAAAAAGGTGACACAACAAGCTACAGAGCGCTTTCGACTTTTACTTCAGCAGCTTGAATTAACGGATGATGTGTATATGTCATTTTTTGAGCGCGGAGAATTATCACGCATGACGGTTCATAAAAAAAAGCGCGTTTGGCAATTTGAAATTACGTTAGAGCAAATTTTACCTTACCAAGTGTATCAAGTAATGCGGATGCGAATGGTCGAGAAATTTGCACATATTGCCCAAGTGTCATTGGCTATTGAAACACGTGCACCACAAATAACGGAACAACTAGTTCACGAATACTGGCTGACGGTCATTGAAGCGATTGATGATATGTCGCCGCCATTACGTCAACAGTTAGCAAAGCAAATTCCTGTTTGGACAGGCAATAAAATCGTTGCGAATGTAGAGCAAGATATTCAACTCATGCAGTTAAAGGCGAAATATGTAGAGCGCATATCAACGGAATATAAATCGTTAGGCTTTCCACATATGCCAATAGACTTTCAGTTAGTGGATCCAAGTGAAGAAATGCTTGCAATGCAAGAAGCATTTTATGAACAACGTAGACAAGAAGAAGAACGACTTTCACAACAAGCGCTGGAAGATTTCCAACGCCGTGAAAAAGAAAAAGCGGCTAATCCAGCAGCTGTTGCCCAAGACCGTCCGTTCCAACTGGGCGGTATGATTAAAAATCCAGAAGTAGCAGAAATTCGTTCTGTTGTTGAAGAAGAAAGCTCAATCATTTTAGAAGGTTTTGTTTTCGCAACTGAAATAAAAATTTTAAAGAGCGGTCGTGCATTACTCGAATTTAAAATGACCGACTATACAGACTCCATGCTTATTAAAATGTTTTCGCGCGGTGATGACGACGTCGGGATGATGGAACAATTGAAAAAAGGAATGTGGGTACGTGTACGTGGCTCGGTGCAATGGGATAATTTTGCGCGTGATATGGTGATGATGGCGCGTGATATCAATGAAATTCATCGAGCGTCACGCAAAGATTTAGCACCTGAGGGTGAAAAGCGTGTAGAGCTTCATATGCATACGCCGATGAGTCAAATGGATGCTGTCACGTCGGTAGATCGTTTAATTGCACAAGCAGCAAAATGGGGGCATTCGGCTGTTGCTGTAACGGATCACGCGGTTGTACAGGCATTTCCAGATGCTTATGCCGCAGGGAAAAAGAACGGCATTAAAGTCATTTATGGGTTAGAGGCTAATCTTGTGGATGATGGCGCGCCAATTGCTTACGCTGAACAGCATATTCAACTAGAAGAAGCGACATTTGTCGTATTTGACGTCGAAACAACAGGTTTCTCCAATGTGTATGATACGATTATTGAGCTTGCTGCAGTCAAAATAAAAAATGGTCAAGTCATTGAACGGTTTGAACGATTTGCCAATCCTCATCGTCCGTTGACGGCTAAAATTATTGAACTCACGCATATTACAGATGATATGCTCGTCGGTCAACCAGAGATTGAACAAGTTGTGCAGGAGTTTTATGAATTTATTGGTGATGCCATTGTTGTTGCCCATAACGCATCGTTTGACCTTGGTTTCTTATATGTCGCCTATAAAAAAGCTGGAATTGAAGGGGTAGAGCATCCTGCAATTGATACAGTTGAACTGTCACGTCTCGTGAATCCAGGCCAAAAAGCGCATAATTTAAAAGCATTAACAAGAAAATACAATATCGAGTTATCGCAACATCACCGTGCCATTTACGATACAGAAGCAACAGGAGAATTATTACTGCATCTATTAAAACAAGCGTTTGATATGGGCATTGCTTATCACGATGAATTTAATGAGCATGTAGGCGGGACGGATGGATATAAGCAAGCACGTCCAAGTCATTGTACGATTTTAGCTGTTGATAATGATGGACTTAAAAATTTATTTAAGCTTGTGTCGATTGCTCACACGCAAACGTTTTACCGTGTACCACGCATTCGTCGCTCGGACTTAACAAAGTTACGACAAGGCTTAATTGTTGGTTCAGGTTGTTCTAATGGTGAGTTGTTTGAAACGATTATGAACAAGACACCCGAAGAGGCTGAAAAAGTAGCGAAGTTTTATGATTATATTGAAGTACAACCTAAGCCGGTTTATTCACCATTAATTGACGGTGGTGTCGTGCATGATGAGTGGAATTTAGAAGATATTATTCGTCGTCTTGTTAAGCTTGGCAAAAAGCTAGATATACCCGTTTGTGCAACAGGCAATGTGCATTACTTAGATGAGACAGATTATAAATTCCGTCAAATTTTAATTGGTTCTATGGGGGGAGCGAATCCACTAAACCGTAATCCCTTGCCAAAGGTGCATTTCCGCACAACAGATGAAATGCTTAAGGAATTTGATTTTTTAGGACCAGAATTAGCGAAAGAAGTTGTTGTAACAAATACACAAAAAGTAGCGGCCATGATCGGTGATGTTAAACCAATTAAAGATGATTTATATACACCGAAAATTGAAGGCTCCGATGAAGAAGTAACCAATTTAACGTATGAAATGGCGCATCGTATTTATGGTGAGGAGCTACCGGAAATTGTACAAGCTCGTATAGAAAAGGAATTAAAATCGATTTTAGGGCACGGATTCGGTGTTATTTACTTAATCTCCGCCAAGCTCGTAAAAAAATCACTCGCAGATGGCTATTTAGTTGGTTCCCGTGGTTCGGTAGGGTCATCGCTCGTTGCGACATTTATGGAAATTACCGAAGTCAATCCATTACCACCGCATTATGTGTGCCCGAACTGTAAGCATTCTGAGTTTATCGCAGATGGTTCCGTTGCGTCAGGCTACGATTTACCGAACAAAGATTGTGTGAACTGTGGCAGTGCCTACAAAAAAGATGGACAAGACATTCCGTTTGAAACATTCCTTGGATTTAAAGGGGATAAGGTACCCGACATCGATTTAAACTTCTCTGGTGAATATCAGCCACAGGCCCATAATTATACGAAAGTATTGTTCGGTGAGGACTATGTTTATCGTGCAGGTACGATTGGTACAGTTGCAGAAAAAACCGCATATGGATATGTAAAAGGGTACGCTAATGATCACAATATGACCTTTAGAAATGCGGAAGTAGACCGGCTTGTACAAGGATGTACGGGGGTTAAACGTACAACAGGTCAGCACCCGGGTGGGATTATTGTAATCCCTGATTATATGGAGGTATATGATTTTACACCAGTACAATATCCTGCAGATGCACAAGATGCGGAATGGAAAACGACACATTTTGATTTCCATTCTATCCACGATAACGTATTGAAATTAGATATTCTTGGACACGATGATCCGACAGTAATTCGTATGTTGCAGGATTTATCAGGGATTGATCCGAAAACGATTCCGACAGATGATCCGGAAGTCATGAAAATATTTAGCTCTCCTGAGTCGCTAGGTGTAACGGCGGAACAAATCGGTACAAAAACAGGGACACTTGGTATTCCTGAGTTTGGTACAAAGTTTGTGCGTCAAATGCTTGAAGATACGAAGCCATCTACATTTAGTGAACTTGTCCAAATTTCAGGACTATCCCACGGTACAGACGTATGGCTGGGGAATGCGCAAGAGCTAATTCATAACGGGATATGCGTCTTATCTGAAGTAATCGGCTGTCGTGATGACATTATGGTGTATTTAATTTACCAGGGACTTGAACCATCCTTTGCATTCAAAATTATGGAGTCGGTACGTAAAGGGAAAGGCTTAACTGAGGAAATGGAAGCCGAAATGAAGGATAAAAAAGTACCGGATTGGTATATTGATTCTTGTAAAAAAATTAAGTATATGTTCCCTAAGGCACACGCTGCTGCTTATGTATTAATGGCAGTGCGTATTGCATGGTTTAAAGTACATTATCCGATTCTTTATTACGCGGCCTATTTTACAGTGCGTGCGGATGATTTTGATTTGATTGCGATGACACAAGGTTCAGCAATGATCCGCCAAAAAATTGATGAAATTGCGATTAAAGGGTTGGAGGCATCGACAAAAGAGAAAAACTTAATGACGGTCCTTGAGATTGCGCTAGAAATGAGTGAGCGCGGGATAAGTATGCAGAAGCCAGATTTATATCGTTCGGAAGCGAGTGAATTTATTATCGAGGGGAATACGCTGATCCCACCATTTGATGCGATTCCGGGTCTAGGCACAAACGTAGCGAAGCAAATTGTTGCAGCACGTGTAGAAGGTGAGTTTTTATCAAAAGAAGACTTGCAGCGCCGTGGACGCGTATCTAAAACGTTAATTGAATATATGGATCAACTGGGTTGTTTGGAAGGGATGCCAGACGCCAACCAATTATCGCTATTCTAAGCAGAGAAATCCTGTTTAAAGCATGTTCGTTTGCATTACGCTATGAGGTATGTTATTCTAATGGTAATAATTTGTTGATAGCATTGCAGCAAAAGAGTGGGTTTCTCCCGCTCTTTTCTATTGTTTATGCCTACATACAAGTTTTTTACTCATAAACAACAGCTGTTGAGACCTCAAATTTCACCACTTGCTGGTGGAATTTGTGTTTTATTAGCGGATACGCCCGTATAAAAGTAGACAAATATCCGCATAAAAAGAATATTATCGCGTCCTAAATGGACCAACTGTGTTTTACGGATGAAAAAACGTGACGTAAGGAGGATACGATGAGCAAAGTTACGTCAATTATTGAAGAACTAGTAACACCGATTACAACAGAGTTAAACTTAGAACTTGTAGATGTCGAGTTCGTGAAGGAAGGTCGCAATTGGTTTTTACGTGTCTATGTTGATACACCAGAAGGTGGAATTGATATTGATCAATGTGCATTAGTAAGTGAACGTTTAAGCTTAATATTAGATGAAAAAGACCCAATTGAGCAAAACTATTATTTAGAAGTGTCTTCGCCTGGTGCTGAGCGTCCACTGAAAAAAGAATCCGACTTTGAAAAAGCGGTTGGCAAATATATTTATGTGAAAACGTATGAGCCAATCAAGGACATGAAAGAATTCGAAGGATACTTAATGGCATATAATGGTGAAGATTTATCGATGACCGTTCGTATTAAAACACGTAAAGTAAATGTAGAAATTCCAAAAGAAAAAGTCGCACAAGCTCGTTATGCGATTGATTTTTCAGATAAGCAAATTTAGGAGTGAAAATAAAAATGAATAGTGAGTTACTAGATGCTTTAACGGCACTGGAGGAGCAGAAGGGCATTTCAAGAGAGGTACTAATTGAGGCAATTGAGGCAGCATTAGTAACTGCTTATAAGCGTAACTTTAACCAAGCACAAAATGTACGCGTTGATCTGAACTTAAATACAGGTTCGATGGTCGTTTACTCTCGCAAAGATGTTGTAGAAGAGGTAGAGGATGATCGTCTGCAAATTTCATTGGAAGATGCCAAAGCAATTAATCCTGTATATGAAGTAGGCGATGTGTTAGAGCAAGAAGTGACACCACGCAACTTTGGACGTATTGCGGCACAAACAGCGAAGCAAGTTGTCACACAACGTGTACGCGAAGCAGAGCGTGGCCGCATCTACGAAGAATACGTAGATTCAGTAGATGACATTGTCGTTGGTACAATTGAACGTCAAGATCAGCGTAATATTTATGTGTCACTTGGTAAAGTAGAGGCAGCTTTACCGACGAATGAACAAATTCAAGGTGAAGTATATAAGCCACAAAGTCGCCTTCGTATGTATATCACGAAAGTAGAGCGTACGACAAAAGGTCCTCAGATTATCGTTTCTCGTACACACCCAGGCTTATTACGTCGCTTATTCGAAATGGAAGTTCCTGAAATTTACGATGGTACAGTAGAAATTAAGTCAATCGCTCGTGAAGCCGGTGATCGCTCGAAGATTTCTGTTTACGCTCATAATGAGGAAGTAGACCCAGTCGGCTCATGTGTAGGGGCAAAGGGAGCGCGCGTACAAACAATTGTTAACGAATTAAACGGAGAGAAAATTGACATCGTAGAATGGTCAGAAGATCCAGTCGTATTCGTCGCAAATGCGTTAAGTCCATCAAAGGTACTTGATGTTCAAGTGAACGAAGAAGAAAAATCGACAACGGTTGTTGTGCCAGATTATCAACTGTCACTTGCGATTGGTAAACGTGGTCAAAACGCACGTCTTGCAGCAAAATTAACAGGGTGGAAAATTGATATTAAGAGTGAAACAGAAGCGCGCGAATTAGGGCTTTATCCTAACGAAGCAAGCACATTTGTTCCGCAACTAGATGATGAAGAACTTGAGTACGATTTATATGCGGATGACGAAGAATAGTGAGTAAATAACAAGAGCGCTGTGCTAGTGTAGACATTGGATTTGGAACATACACAACTAGCATAAAAATTCGACAGCATATTATAAGTTGTTACTTTAGTGAGGTGAATTCTGATGACGACGAATAGGAAGATTCCTTTACGTAAATGTATCGCAACAGGCGAAATGCTTCCAAAAAAAGCGATGATTCGTGTTGTTCGTTCCAAAGAGGGTGAAGTGTCCGTCGATGTAACAGGTAAAAGATCTGGTCGCGGTGCTTACGTATCAAAATCAGAGGAAGCAGTAAATTTAGCGCGTAAAAAAAATATTTTAGAACGTCAATTAGAAGCGAAAATTCCTGATGAAATTTATGAGCAACTCATCACGCTAATTCGCAGGGAGTCGATTTTATGACAAACCAAGCGATTCTGCAACTGTTAGGATTAGCAGCAAGAGCGCGTAAAGTAATTTCTGGTGAAGAATTAGTCATTAAAGAAATTCGTAGTGGCAATGCCAAAATCGTACTCTTAGCATCTGATGCATCAGCGAATACTAGTAAAAAATTGACAGATAAATGTACGTATTACAATGTTGAGTTACATGTGTTTGGCGATCGTTATGATCTCGGACATGCTACAGGAAAAGAAGCTCGTGTCGCGTTAGCGATTACAGATAGCGGGTTTGCAAAGAAAATGTCTAGTCTACTCAACGAAAAATAATCGGGGGTGAGCAGATGAGCAAAGTAAGAGTTCATGAATATGCGAAAAAGGTAAATAAAACGAGTAAAGAAGTAATTGAACAGCTAGGAAAGCTTGACATGCCTGTGAAAAATCATATGGCTGTACTAGAAGCTGATACTGTTTCAAAACTTGATGCAGTCTTTAAGCAAACAGTAGAACGAATAAAAGCAACTCCTTCTAAACAACCTGTAAAAGAGCAGGTGAATAAACAAGACACGCGTTCACAAGCATCACAACAACCAAAAGCAGTAAAGCAACAATCTTCTCAAGCAAGTCAATCATCGTCTACGGGCGAAAAACAAAAGAATAAAGGTAGCCAAAATAGAAATATGACACAAAATAATAATCAAAATCATAACAATCGTAATAAAGGTGGCAATCAACAACGCCGTAAGCCAGGAATTCATGGTGGGAAGCGTCGTACACACAAGCCACAACAGCCGGTGCAAGTAGTACAAAAAGAATTACCAGAAAAAATTACATTCTATGAAAGTCTAACAGTAGCGGAGTTAGCGAAAAAATTACACCGCGAACCATCTGAATTAATCAAAAAGTTATTCATGCTAGGTGTAATGGCCACAATTAACCAAGAGCTAGATAAAGATGCCATTGAGTTAATTTGTGCAGACTATGGTGTAGAAGTAGAAGAAGAAGTACGTGTAGATATTACCGATTTAGAAACGCACTTTGAACAAACAACTGAAATGGATGAAGCATTATTAGAAGAGCGTCCACCAGTTGTAACGATTATGGGTCACGTAGACCATGGTAAAACAACATTACTTGATTCGATTCGTAATACAAAAGTAACTGCTGGAGAAGCAGGTGGGATTACACAACATATCGGTGCTTACCAAGTAGAAGTACAAGATAAGAAAATTTCATTCTTAGATACACCTGGTCACGCTGCGTTTACAACGATGCGTGCACGTGGTGCCAAAGTAACGGATTTAGCGATTATTGTAGTAGCAGCAGATGATGGTGTGATGCCTCAAACAGTGGAAGCGATTAACCACGCAAAAGCAGCAGAAGTGCCAATTATCGTTGCGGTAAACAAAATGGATAAACCTTCAGCAAACCCAGACCGTGTTATGCAAGAGTTAACAGAGCATGGCTTAGTACCTGAAGACTGGGGCGGCGACACAATTTTCGTACCAATCTCTGCATTAAAAGGAGAAGGTATTGAGCAATTGTTAGAAATGATTTTATTAGTTTCTGAAGTAGCAGAATTAAAAGCAAATCCTAACCGTTCAGCAATCGGTACAGTTATTGAAGCACAATTGGATAAAGGTCGCGGTTCTGTGGCAACATTACTAGTACAAGACGGGACATTACGTGTTGGGGATCCAATCGTAGTAGGTCATGCTTACGGTCGTGTTCGTGCGATGGTTAATGACATAGGTCGCCGCGTAAAAGAGGCGGGTCCATCTACACCAGTTGAAATTACAGGTCTGAACGATGTACCACAAGCAGGTGACCGTTTTGTAGTGTTCGAAGATGAGAAAACAGCTCGTCAAGTAGGTGAATCTCGTGCGATGACAGCAATCCAAGCACAGCGTTCTGAAAAGCAACGCGTAACGCTTGATAACTTATTCGAACAAATGAGCCAAGGTGACGTAAAAGAATTAAACTTAATCGTTAAAGCAGACGTACAAGGTACAGTAGAAGCGATGGCTGCATCATTAATGAAAATTGATGTAGAAGGCGTGAACGTGAAAATTATTCATACGGGTGCAGGTGCGATTACAGAATCGGATGTTACACTTGCTGCGGCTTCAAATGCCATTGTGATTGGTTTCAACGTTCGTCCTGATGTCAATGCAAAACGTGCAGCAGAAGCTGAAGGGGTAGACATTCGTTTACATCGTATTATTTACAAAGTAATCGAAGAAATCGAAGCAGCGATGAAAGGTATGTTAGACCCTGAATATGAAGAAAAAATTGTTGGTCAAGCAGAAGTTCGTCAAACAATCAAAGTATCAAAAGTAGGTACAATTGCTGGTTCTTATGTAACAGAAGGTAAAATTGTACGTGATGCAGGTGTACGTATTATCCGCGAAGGTATCGTTGTATTTGAAGGCGAGCTAGACTCATTAAAACGCTTCAAAGACGATGCAAAAGAAGTGGCAAGAGGTTACGAATGTGGTATCACAATTAAAAACTACAACGACATTAAAGAGGGCGACATTATTGAAGCCTTCATTATGGAAGAAATTAAACGCGTCTAATGATTGTCTACGCAGAAGTTGAATTCATTATTCACACTGCCCATTCGTTAAAAGAAAAGCGTGCCGTTTTGCAACGTATGACGATGCGTACGAAGCAAAAATTTAATGTATCTGTTGCGGAAATAGATCATCAAGATGTTTGGCAACGTACACGTCTTGCAGTTGTAACCGTTGCTTCTTCCAAAGAGGCGGCTGATCGTGAGATGAATCATGCATTGCATTATTTGGAGTCAAATCCACAATGGGAAATGCTTGATCGTTGGCGTGAATACTTATAAAGCAATAGGTTCATACCATGTGTAAGATGTGGTATGAATCTTCATGAGATATAGATAAAGGTGGTGACACGTATGTCTCTACGTTCTAACCGCGTAGCTGAGCAAATGAAAAAAGAGCTTGGTGAGATTATTGGTCGTAAAATTAAAGACCCTCGCGTAGGTTTTGTAACAGTAACAGACGTTGATGTAACAGGAGACTTACAACAAGCAACGGTGTATATTACTTCATTAGGAAATGAACGTGAGCGTGCAGAAACGTTGAAAGCATTAGAAAAAGCATCAGGCTTTATTCGCTCAGAAATCGGTTCTCGTATTCGTTTACGTCGTACACCGGAAATTTCCTTCACATTTGATGCTTCAATTGAGTATGGTAACAAAATCGATGAATTGTTACGTTCTCTACATGAAGAGAAGTGAAATTGTACTTGCTTTAGCGCAAAGCATCAACTATTAAAAGCCTGTCGCAATATTGCGCAGGCTTTTTTATTCATTGCAAAAGGAGCCGAAAGATGAACGGGATTTTACCTTTATGGAAAGAGCGCGGCATGACAAGTCATGATTGCGTATTTAAACTGCGGAAAATTTTAAAAACAAAAAAAGTCGGACATACGGGGACGCTTGACCCAGGTGTGGAAGGCGTTTTACCCATTTGTATCGGTCAAGCTACGCGTATCGCGGAATATTTAACGGATGCTGGGAAAACATATGAAGCTATCATATCGATTGGGCGCACTACAACAACAGAAGATGCAGAAGGAGAAACAGTCGAACAACATACGGCCTATAAATCTTTCACACGTGCTCAAATTTTGCAAGCACTGCAAACATTAACAGGTGACATTCAGCAAACACCACCCATGTTTTCAGCTGTCAAAGTAAACGGTAAAAAGCTATATGAATATGCACGCGCTGGTCAAACTGTTGAACGGCCAACACGCCAAGTAACGATTTATACGTTAGAATTGTTAAGTGAAGACGAAATTTTTGAAGGAGAAGAAGTCCGGTTTGCGATTCGCATTCAATGTAGTAAAGGCACATATATCCGTACACTGGCTGTTCAAATTGGTGAGGCGTTAGGGTATCCGGCACATATGCATGAACTCGTTCGTACTTCATCTGGCACATTTACGAAAGAACATTGTCTCACGCTAGCTGAAGTAGCAGCCAAGATGGAACTAGACGATCAAAGCTTCATTTTACCTGTTGAATATGCACTGAGTGATTACCCATATGTTGAAATCGACAATTCCAATCGCAAACAAATTTTTAATGGACAAGTCCTACCAATTCATCCATTATTAAAAGTAAATGAAAAAATTGTGTTTGGGGTTGAAGGGAAGGCATTCGCGGTGTATATCAAGCATCCGACAAAGGACGGTCAAATGAAGCCAGACAAAATGTTCCCTGAAATCGAGTAGGAGGAAATTATGGACGTTATTCATTTAAAATATCCACATCAATTGAAAGCAACAGAAGGACCGTACTCGTTAGCTGTTGGATTTTTTGATGGTGTACATCGTGGACATCAAGTAGTCATTCAGTCTGCTATTGATACGGCGAAAGAAAAAGGGTTAAAAAGCGCAGTCATGACGTTTGACCCACATCCATCAATCGTACTAGGTGGACGCAATGAAAAAGTATTTTATATTACACCGCTTCAGCAAAAGCTAGATACATTAAGTAAACTGGCCATTGACACTGTATTTGTTGTCAACTTTACATCTGATTTTGCGAAGCTTTCACCAGAGGATTTCATCCAATACTTTATTCGTGATTTAAATGTCAAACATGTAACAGCGGGATTTGATTTTTCATTTGGTGCATTTGGTAAAGGGAATATGGAGCTGATGTGCGAACTAGGCGGGCATGATTTCGATGTAACGATTGTTGAGAAGTGTGCGGATACAACGGAAAAAATTAGTTCCACGCGTATTCGTAGAGCGTTGCAAGAAGGCAATATGGAAGAAGCGCGTATGTTACTTGGCCGTGCTTTTGAAGTACCAGGTATTGTTGTACATGGGGATAAGCGCGGGCGTACACTTGGGTTTCCAACGGCCAATGTGCAGCATATGGAAGGTTGCTTCATTCCAGCCACAGGGGTATATGCAGTCAAAATTTTAGTGCAAAATGAATGGCTAGACGGGGTGTGTAATGTTGGCTATAAACCAACATTTAAAGATCCAAATAACAAACAATTAACAATCGAAGTACATATTTTCAACTTCGACAAAAACATTTACGGTGAAGAGGTAATTGTTGGTTGGTATCACCGTATTCGTAGCGAACAAAAATTTAATGGCATTGAAGCACTTGTCGCTCAAATTGAAAAAGATAAACAAGCTGCGATGGATTATTTAAATAAGCAAGCATAATAGTTGCTTGGCTATACAAAATATGTTAAGATTCATTAGTACGAAAAGCGTACGAACCTTAGCTCGGCTTTCCGATTCTCCGACGATTGCTGTGCTAGTGGGGATATTTTACTATTTAGGAGGTCCATTCACATGGCAATTACAAAAGAACGCAAAAACGAAATCATCGCTGAGTACCGCACTCATGAGGGCGACACTGGTTCTCCAGAAGTACAAATCGCTGTATTAACTGCAGAAATCAACGCATTAAACACTCACTTACGTACTCACAAAAAAGACTTCCACTCTGAGCGTGGTCTTTTAAAAATGGTAGGTCGTCGTCGTCACTTATTAAAATATTTACGTGAAAATGACGTACAACGTTACCGTGAACTAATCAACAAACTTGGATTACGTCGCTAATCTATTCGAAAGGCTTCAGCGTGCTCATTTAGCTCTGAAATGGGTAAATTGTGAGCATGTGACAGCTAGACATGACAAAAAGCGGGAATTTTCCCGCTTTTTCTTTATGTTTTAGTGATATAATCGTCTCCTAAATTGTCAACATTAAAATTCAAGTAATTTATTGAAAATATTTAGCATAGAGAAAGCTTTTTTGATACACTAACTATGGTACATAATAAAAGTAACGTAGTGTGTCTCAAAGTAGAAAGGGGTTCATTAGATGAACGACAAAAAAGTCTATTCATACGAATGGGCTGGCCGTCCTTTAGTAATAGAAGTAGGACAGTTAGCAAAACAAGCAAATGGCGCCGCTTTAGTGCGCTATGGCGAAACGGCAGTACTTGCTACTGCAACGATGTCAAAATCACCAAAACCATTAGATTTCTTCCCATTAACAGTGAATTATGAGGAGCGTCTATATGCAGCAGGGAAGATTCCAGGTGGCTTTATTAAACGTGAAGGTCGTCCTTCTGAGCAAGCAGTTTTAACAAGTCGTTTAATCGACCGTCCAATCCGACCAATGTTCCCAGATGGCTTCCGTAACGAAGTACAAGTGATTTCAATGGTTATGTCAAATGACCAAGATTGTCCATCTGATGTGGCAGCAATGTTTGGTTCATCTTTAGCTATTGCTGTTTCTGATATTCCATTTGACGGCCCAATTGCGGGTGTACATGTTGGGTATATTGATGGCGAGTTCGTTGTCAATCCAACGGTGGAGCAAGCGGCACAAAGTACAATTCACCTGACAGTAGCGGGGAATAAAGATGCAATCAACATGGTAGAGGCAGGCGCACTAGAAGTACCTGAAGAAATCATGCTTGAGGCCATTATGTTCGGTCACGAAGAAATTAAAAAATTAATTACGTTCCAAGAACAAATTGTCGCTGAGGTTGGAAAAGAAAAACGACCGATTGAATTATATGAGCTAGATGAAGAATTAACTGCTAAAATTAAAGACGCTTGCGAAGCAGATTTGAATGCTGCGATTCAAACAGTAGATAAGCAAGAGCGTGAAGAAAATATCACTGCCGTAAAACAACGCATCATCGAGGCGTATGAGGCAGAAGAAGTAGACGAAGAAACATTAAAGCAAGTAAAGATGATTTTAGATAAGATGGTGAAAGATGAAGTTCGCCGTTTAATTACAGAAGAAAAAATCCGTCCAGATGGTCGTAAACAAGACGAAATCCGTCCGTTATCATCTGAAGTTGGTTTATTACCACGTACACATGGTTCTGGTCTTTTCACACGTGGTCAAACACAAGCGTTATCCATTTGTACATTAGGTGCTTTAGGCGATGTACAAATTATTGATGGTCTTGGTGTAGAAGAGTCAAAACGTTGGATGCACCACTACAACTTCCCGCAATTCTCAGTAGGGGAGACAGGTCCAATGCGTGGTCCTGGTCGTCGTGAGATTGGTCACGGTGCTCTTGGTGAGCGTGCACTACTTGCGGTGATTCCAGATGAAAAAGATTTCCCGTATGCAATCCGCTGTGTATCGGAAGTACTTGAATCAAATGGTTCAACATCACAGGCTTCTATTTGTGCAAGTACAATGGCAATGATGGATGCAGGTGTACCGCTAAAAGCGCCAGTAGCAGGTATTGCGATGGGGCTTGTGAAAAAAGGCGAGCACTACACAGTATTAACGGATATTCAAGGGATGGAAGACCACCTTGGTGATATGGACTTTAAAGTAGCAGGTACAGCGAAAGGTGTAACAGCACTTCAAATGGACATTAAAATTGATGGATTGTCACGCAATATTTTAGAAGAAGCGTTAACGCAAGCAAAAATTGGTCGTATGCAAATTTTAGAACATATGATAGAAACAATTAATCAGCCGCGTGAGCAGCTTTCTAAATACGCACCGAAAATTGTGATGATTCACATTAATCCAGATAAAATCCGTGATGTCATCGGACCTGGTGGTAAACAAATCAACAAAATCATTGAAGAGACAGGCGTTAAAATTGATACAGAACAAGACGGTACAATTTACATCTCTTCAGCGGACGAAGCGATGAACCAACGCGCGAAAGAAATCATTGAGTCGATCGTACGTGAAGCTAAAGTAGGCGAGTACTACATGGCTACAGTGAAACGTATCGAAAAATTCGGTGCATTCTGTGAAATCTTCCCAGGTAAAGACGGTTTACTACACATTTCAGAAATTCAAGAAGAACGTACGAAACAAGTAGAAGACGTATTAAAACTGGGCGATCAGTTACTTGTAAAATGTATCGAAATCGATGCACAAGGTCGTGTAAATTTATCGCGTAAAGTAGTTATTAAGGAAGAAAAAGAACGCGCTGAACAAGCGTAATAGAGAAAAGAGAGGGTGTACTTCGGTACAGCCTCTTTTTAAATAAGAGAGGGAAATATGATAACAGTAACTTCATGTAAAAATGGTGTAAAAATTGTATCGGAGCAAATTGATCATGTTCGTTCGCTATCTGTTGGGGTTTGGGTGAATGTCGGCTCTCGTTATGAGCGTCCAGAAGAGAATGGCATTACACATTTTATTGAACATATGCTGTTTAAAGGGACAAAAACGCGTTCTGCTCGTCAAATTGCTGAAGAATTCGACCGCATTGGTGGGGAAATAAATGCGTTTACGTCCAAAGAGCATACATGTTATTATGCGAAAGTGCTAGACCATCACGGTGAACTAGCAGTGACGATTTTAGCAGATATGTTTTTTAATTCAGCATTTCTTCCAGAAGAAATTGAACGTGAGCGACAAGTGGTACTTGAAGAAATTTATATGAGTGAAGATGCACCGGATGATGATGTGCATGAAATTCTTTGGGGCGTGATGTATCCAGATGATGCACTTGGTCGACCGATTTTAGGGACAGCGCACACATTGGCAACATTTGATGCACAGATGATACGAAATTATATGGCTAAGCATTACATACCACAAAACATCGTCATTTCTGTAGCAGGCAATATTGAAGAAGGTTTACTTGCAACAATTGAGGCGTTATTTGGCTCGTTTGAAGCATCACCTTTAGCAGAAGAAGCGATGTTAACGCATCCGATGTTTCATGCGGGAGAGGTTGTCAAAACGCGTGATACAGAACAAGCACATATTGCAATCTCTTTCCCTGCAATTGGCGTGAAAAACCCGAATATGTATAGCTTTATTGCGCTAAATAATATTATTGGGGGCAATATGAGTTCACGGCTATTTCAAGAAGTACGTGAAGAGCGTGGTCTTGCATACTCGGTATTTAGCTATCAATCCAGCTACGCCGATGTGGGCGCATTTACGATTTACGCCAGTACGTCTAAGCAAAACTTAGACGCCTTGCAACATCAAATTGATAAAACATTATTTGACGTTGTCACAGGTGGTGTGACGGAAGAAGAGTTAGAAAATGCGAAAGAGCAGCTAAAAGGGAGCTTCGTACTCGGTTTAGAAGGGACAGAAGCACATATGAATCGCAACGGTATGAACGAGCTTGTACACGGGCAGCACCGATCTGTTGATGACATATTGGCTCGTATCGATGCCATTTCAATGCAATCGGTGGATGAACTGATTGAGCATATTTTAAAAGCGGAGCCGGCCATTGCGATTATTGGACCGTAATAAATAAGAGAGAAGGGAGCCGAAAAGTTGTTACTTTCTGGCTCCCTTGTTCTTTCTGCATCATTCATTTAGAAAAGCTCTCTCTTTTTAT
Source organism: Lysinibacillus sp. KU-BSD001 (assembly GCF_042920265.1). Taxonomy (NCBI): domain Bacteria; kingdom Bacillati; phylum Bacillota; class Bacilli; order Caryophanales; family Bacillaceae; genus Lysinibacillus; species Lysinibacillus sp. KU-BSD001. Next base: position 256,414 of record NZ_JBDQZI010000001.1, read on the forward strand.
ATGCTCGAATGGATATTTTTAAAATAATAACGTAAAATGCACAACTAATGATTGGCATAATCATCATTCGTATATAAAATGTTTCCTCAGGTCCGATTAAGCAAAATGCTGCATGTGGAGCCATGATGACAAATAGTGAACCAAATGTAGCTAATGCATGGTCCACTGAACTTTTCATGACTTTCTCATTTGTAAAAATAAAATACTGTTGTAAGGCAATTGCTACAATGGCGCTACCAAAAAAGCCAGTAAAAAATCCCCAATGCTCTTGTGGATTTTCATATGACATCCCTGTGTTCACCTGAAATAGTGCCAAAATCATAAAAATGATGGAGACAAATAGGAAAGAGAAAGTATAGCTACTTTTGACAATCGATTCCCTTTTAACCGGCATCGTATGAAGTGTGCGGTAAAAGGCATTGTTGGATAAAAAGGTTGAACTTGTGATTGCATTTATTGCCATAATATAAGTAAAAATCGGAATATTTGATGCAGGAAATAGAAAGCTAATAATAAGTAGTAATACGATTAAAAATAATAATGGTTTCTTATGTAATTCGAACTGTAATCGTACTAAAGCATACATACAGATCCCTCCTATACAAAGTCGCGGCGCTCATATAGCCGCACGAACAAGCGGAAATTAATAACCGTCACCCCAATCATCGCAACTATAAAAAGAATCAGGGCAATAGCATAGTCTGCTATAGACGGTAAATGTTTAAAGACAGGAATAATGAATCGATCCCCACCTAGCATGATAAGAAGGACAATCACCATTAAAAAAAGTCCGGATCCAGATTTTAATGTATATTCGAGTAGGAATAATACATTAAAAAATAATAGCGACCCACCAATTAATACGGAAATCGTTGTGAAGACAAGTGTAGTACTGACGTCTGCTCGCATAGCGGTATACAGTAAAAATAAGGATAAAAAGATGCCGCCATAAATGATACATACTTGAAGCATATAGGAAAGCTGCATTTTTACAATGGTCTGGGCGCTAATCGGCATCGTATGTAACATCGGACGGTATTTTTCCTGTATACTAAAAAAGTCTAACGTGATATAACCAACTGCAAAGAAATAGCCAGTTAACATTACGGTGCCTGTATCCGAAATGATGGTCAAAACAGTCGCGATGATCGCACTTATGGTTGCAGCTAAAATAAGCTGTGTTTGTGTTAGGGCGAAAAAGTAACGAGTTAACATATTTGCCATCCTCGATCACGCTCCTTTAACGAAAAACACCATCACATCATCAATCGTTGGCTTTTCCAATGTAAATGCAGGGCTGACAAGTGTACGTTTAACAAGTAGCTCTATACCAAATGCCGATTTTCGCTTCCCTAAAATCGCATGCTCCGAGATTTCTGTCGCTTGCGCCACTGTTCCTTTCCAAAGGCCGTAATCGTAGAGCAATACATCCTTGCTTTCACTAAACACAATTTCCCCTTTATGAATAAATGTAATGGTATCCGCAATTTTCTCTAAATCACTTGTAATATGCGAGGAAAATAAAATGGAATGCGATTCATCTTCCATAAAGACAAGCAACATATCAAGCACTTCATCTCGTACAATCGGGTCGAGGCCGCTTGTCGGTTCATCTAAAATGAGCAATTTCGGATGATGGGATAAGGCAAGTGCAAGCGATAGCTTCATCTTCATTCCTCGTGATAAATCTTTTACTTTTGTATATTTTGATACATCCAACTTTTCAAGCAAGTTAAAAAAATATGTGCTATCCCAATTTTTATAGACGTTGCCGTAAAATTTATTTAAATCAATACTAGTTAAGCTATCTGGAATATGGAGTTCATCAAACACAACACCAATGTCTTCCTTCATTTCGACTTCATGCTGTATATGATTTTTACCAAATACAGAGATTTCTCCGGTCGTAATTTTCAACAAATTCAATATACACTTAATCGTTGTCGATTTACCCGCCCCGTTTTGGCCGATAAAACCCATGACAGTTCCTTGCTCCAAGCTAAACGATAGATCACGTAGCTCGAATTCCCCTATTTTTTTATAAACATGTTTTACTTCAATCGCATTCATTTCCCCTCATCCTCCAATAACAATGTCATCAGTTCGAGTAATTCGGCGTGCGACATGCCCGCCGTACGCGCAAGTCCCGCAGCTTTCATCAAATGTTCTTCTAATTGTCGAATTAATGCTTCTCGTAAAAAATCTTGATTACGCTCCGCAACAAAGCTCCCTTTCCCCGCAACTGTTTCGATAAAACCATCTCGCTCTAAGTCTGCATACGCCCGCTTTGTTGTCATCACGCTAATCTTTAATTCTTTTGCAAGCATGCGAATGGAAGGGAGTGCATCACCAGGAAGCAATGCCCCACTTAAAATAGCCTGCTTCATTTGTTCGGTAATTTGTTCATAAATTGGCTTTTCGCTCGCATTACTTAGTTTAATGATCACGGATCTATCCTCCTTCAGCCTAACTGTATATATACAGTATATACAGATATTGGGGTTTCGGTCTAGGGAAAAGAATTATAGTTCTCGTCACACAATAGGAAATCGTATGCATATAGTAGTGTTAAGCTCGTTACTGAGGAGGGAAATAATGCGATTATCTGAGTTGGCAGAAAAAGAACTAATCGAAGTGGAAAATGGCGTAAGATACGGTTATTTAGCTGAATCGGAATGTTTATTTGATACAAAAACAGGAAAAATTCATGGTTTTGAATTAACAGCACCAATGCGTTTACCGTTTGCCAAAAAGAAACAAGAACATGTATTTATCCCATGGGATGAAATTTTACTGATTGGTGAGGACCGCATTTTATTTCAAAAAATTCGAATCAAAAAGTATGATCGAAAATGACAGAGCGTTGGTTAGTAATCGGTATGGACGCTCGGATGAAGGAACTTGCCAAGAAAATGTCATCACCAAATCGAACAATTTTTTATAAAAAGGCGACAGGTTGGGATGCAGGGGTCAATGCAACAGTACTTGATTTTTGCCCAGATAAGGTTGTACTCCCAATTCAGCCATTAACACTGGATGTGCCACTTCTTCTTGGTACAAAACATGTCACATTTTTTACAGGTCGTTTAACAGATGATTGGCGCGGAATGCTCAAGCAAGAAAAAGTCGTTCCGTATTTAGAAAATGAATCATTTATTTGGAAAAACGCGGGACTAACAGCAGAGAGCTTTATTTCGTATCTTTATGAAAAAAGGCAAACGATTCGCGGTAAACATTTTATTGTGACAGGTTTCGGACGTGTCGCGAAGTTGCTTGCGCAAGCATTAACAGGCTTACATGCCAACGTTACAATTGCTGTACGTTCTCACACACAAAAATATGAAGCAGCGATGCTCGGATATGAGGCAATCTATTTACAGCCTCAATATATAAAAGAAGCGACAGCACTGATCAATACAATACCTGCACAATGGCTAACACAGTCATTTAGCGAAGTGATTAAGATGCCGATTTATGATTTAGCTTCAGCACCAGGGTGTTTATATTATGTGACACGTAGTGACTATGAGTTACTGCTTGCATTACCTGGGAAGTACTTCCCTGATGATGCAGCACAGCTCTTATATGACTCAATTGTGGAGGGGTGTGAATGTTAGAGGGAAAACGAATTGGGCTCGGTATTACAGCTTCACATTGCACATACGAAGATGTCGTGCCCAAAATCAAATACTTTACAGACGCCGGTGCAACGGTCGTGCCGATTATTACGCCATCCGTTTTGCACGCAGCAACACGTTTTGGCACAGGTGAAGAGTGGATTCAAAAAATAGAAGCAGTGGCGGGGGAAAAAGTCGTTTCATCCATCGTAGAGGCGGAACCTTTTGGACCAAGAAATCCACTTGATTGTATGGTGATTGCACCAATGACAGGTAACTCGATTAGTAAGTTTGCCAACGCAGCAACCGATTCCCCCGTACTAATGGCTGCCAAAGCAACATTGCGCAATGGAAGCCCGGTCGTATTAGGGATATCGACGAATGATGCACTTGGTTTAAACTTTATGAATATAGCGAAGTTGATGAATGCTAAAAATGTATATTTTATACCATTTGGGCAAGATGACCCTATCAATAAACCTACGTCAATGATCGCTGATTTCAGTAAAATGCTCGATACTGTTCACTATGCGCTCGCTTATAAAAAACAATTGCAACCTATAATTATACAGTTTTTGAAATAATCAAATAACCGTACACAACTCACGTTTTTTATGATACAATATCCAACATTATGTAACTAGATTTTTATAGGAGAGATGAAATAATGACAAAGCAATATAATGTCGCTGTAGTTGGTGCAACTGGCGCAGTTGGTTCGAAAATGATGGAGCAATTAGTGAAACGTAATTTCCCAATCGGTTCTATCAAATTTTTAGCATCAGCACGTTCAGCTGGTAAGCCAATGGACTTTAATGGCACAACATATACAATTGAAGAAGCAACACCAGAAGCTTTTGAAGGTGTGGATATCGCTTTATTTTCAGCAGGTGGTTCTGTATCAGCAGCATTAGCGCCAGAAGCAGCAAAACGTGGTGCAATTGTAATCGATAATACGAGTCATTTCCGTATGGATCCAGAAGTACCGCTTGTTGTACCTGAAGTAAATCGTCATGTATTAAAAGATATTCCGAAAGGCATTATCGCCAATCCAAACTGTTCAACAATTCAAATGGTCGCAGCACTTCAACCAATTCGTGAAACATTTGGTTTAACAAAAGTAGTTGTATCTACATACCAAGCAGTTTCTGGCTCAGGTATTGCCGCAATTGAAGAACTAAAAGCGCAATCTGAACAGTGGGAAAAAGGCAAGGATGTAGAGGCAAATGTTTTACCTGCTAAAGCAGATAAAAAACATTATCCAATCGCACGCAATGTTATTCCGCAAATCGATAAATTTACAGACAATGGTTACACATATGAAGAAATGAAAATGATTAACGAAACGAAAAAGATTATGGAGCTACCGGCTCTTCATGTTGCTGCAACTTGCGTACGTGTACCAGTTGTGTCAGGTCACTCTGAATCAGTCTATATCGAGCTTGAGAAAGAAGCAACAGTTGAAGAGATTTTTGCTGCATTAAAAGATGCGCCAGGTATCGTATTACAAGATGATATCACGAACCAAGAATACCCAATGCCAATTTATGCGGAAGGTGAAGAACCAACATACGTAGGTCGTATCCGTCGTGATTTAGATAATCCAAAAGGCTTCCACTTATGGATTGTTGCTGACAACTTATTAAAAGGTGCGGCACTAAATTCAATTCAAATTGCAGAAGCGATGATTGAGGATAACTTATTATAAAGGAGTGCGGAGTATGAATATAGGTCGTATCGGAACGGCAATGATTACACCGTTCAAAAAAGATGGCACGATTAACTATCCAGAATTAGAACGCATTATTAATCATTTAATAGACAATGGGACAGATGCGATTATTGCATGTGGTACAACATCAGAAAACCCAACGATGTCTACTGAAGAGAAAATTGAAGTAGTTCGTTTTACAGTCGAAAAGGTTGCAGGTCGTATTCCGGTCATTGCAGGTACTGGCGATAATGAAACAGCTTACTCGATTATGATGACACATAACGCGGAAAAAAATGGTGCTGACGGCATTATGCTCGTAACGCCGTACTATAATAAGCCAAACCAACGTGGTATGTATGCTCACTTTAAAACAATCGCGAAAGAAACGTCGCTACCGGTTATGCTTTATAATGTCCCTGGTCGTACAGGGGCTAACATTGCAGCCGAAACGGCCATCGCTTTAAGTCGCGATGTCGAAAATATTACATGCATTAAAGAAGCAAGTGGTAACTTAGATCAAATGGGTGACATTATTGAAAATGTAGAACCGGATTTCAAAGTATACAGTGGGGATGATGGTTTAACATTACCGCTATATGCCATTGGTGGTGCAGGTGTTATTTCTGTCGCATCACATGTTATAGGTAGTGATATGCAATTAATGTTAAAAGCGTTTGATGAAGGCAACCATGAATTAGCTGCAAAAATTCATCGAGCATTGCTTCCACTTGTGCGTGCACTATTCGCACAGCCAAACCCATCACCGATTAAATATGCAATGACAAAACTTGGATTTGATACGTTAGACGTGCGCATGCCAATGATGGAAATGCTACCTGAAGAAAAAGCAGCATTCGATCAAATTTGGGATACGTACCAAGAAAAAGCAAAGCACTTCCGCGAATTAGCGGTACAATAATAAAATTTTACAAGCCAGCGTGAAGAGTATTCATGCTGGCTTTTATATTGCGGAAGAAAAATATAAAATGAAGGTTCCTTCTATAAAATACATGGTGAACTAATTTCATCCTATTGATATTTTGAAAAATTATCAAGTTCATTGTTTTTTTAATTTGTGCTAATGCTCAACTCCACGTATAATGAGATTTAAGTGGTTGCTGTTCGGGATAATTTCATCATAAATAAAATTTTTATATAGAGAAATGTCTAGGTGTTCATGCTATTTGTTGGAGTGCTTGTGCTACTCACAGATGAGCGAGCATGAATGCGCTTTTCTTAGGAGGAAATATAGTGAATAAAACGAAAAATGAAGTAATCCGAATTATTCCGCTTGGTGGAGTAGGGGAAATCGGAAAAGCGATGTATGTAGTTGAAATCGACGAGGAGCTTTTCGTTGTAGACAGTGGGTTAATGTTCCCTGAAGACGAAATGCTAGGGATTGATATTGTCATTCCAGATATTACGTACTTAGAAGAAAATAAAGAACGTGTAAAAGGGATTTTCTTAACACACGGACATGAAGATGCAATTGGTTCACTTGCATACGTATTACAAAAAATAAAAGCACCAGTATACGGTTCAAAACTAACGATTGCGCTTGCAAAGGAGCATTTAAAAGAATTACCTGCACCGCATCAAGTAAAATTCTTTGAAGTAACAAATAAAAGTCGCATGAATTTTCATTCGACATATGTAACTTTCTTCCATACAACACATTCAATTCCGGACTCATTAGGTGTTGTATTCCATACGTCAGAAGGAGCGATTGTGCATACGGGCGAATTTAAATTCGATCAATCGGCACAAGGCAAGTTCCGTCCAGATTTAGCGAAAATGGCACAGCTTGGTGAAGAAGGCGTATTTATGTTATTGTCTGATTCGACAGAAGCAGAACGTCCAGGCTATACGACGAGCGAGACGGTTATTGCGGAGCGTTTAGCAAAAACGTTTCATGCGGCACCAGGGCGTATTTTAGTTGCTGTATATGCATCGAACTTTATTCGTATTCAGCAAGTTTTTACGCAAGCGCAAAACTCATTCCGAAAAGTAGCGGTAGTGGGCAAATCGCTTGAAAAAGTTGTAGACCTTGGGGTGAACTTAGGTTATTTAGATCTTGATGAAGATATGCTTATTCCTGTAAGCGACATTCATAAATATCAAGATGATGAAATTGTCATTATTGCGACAGGTAATCAAGGGGAGCCATTAGAAGCACTTGATAAAATTGTACGCAAACATCATCGCGATATTAAAATTAAAGGCACAGATACAGTACTCATTACATTTACGCCATCACCAGGGATGGAAGTGCAAATGTATAACACGATGAACCAAATCGCAAAAGCAGGAGCGCAAGTGTTAGCAGCCGATAAAAAAGTACATGTGTCGGGTCATGGTAGCCAAGAAGATTTGAAGTTAATGTTAAATCTGATGCGACCAAAATATTTTATCCCTATCCAAGGCGAGTACCGTATGCTCATTGCGCACTCGAAGTTAGCCCAGTCAATCGGTATGAAAAAATCACAAATCTTTATCGCGGATAAAGGGGATATTGTCGAATGTAAAAATGGCAAAATTCGAATGAGTGGCCGTGTACAAGCTGGCAATGTTTTAATTGATGGTATCGGTGTCGGAGACGTGGGCAATATCGTATTACGTGACCGAAAATTGCTTTCGCAAGACGGTATTTTTATCGTTGTTGTGACGTTAAACCGCGCACAAAAGAAAATTGCGTCAGGTCCCGAAATTTTATCACGCGGATTCGTTTATGTGCGTGAATCAGAAGAACTTATGATTGAAGCTTCAGAGATCGCGCGTACAGTAATTGAAAAGTATGTAAATAAAGATACGTTTGAATGGACAAATATTAAACAAGAGATCCGTGACGAACTAAATACTTACTTATTCCAAAAAACGAAACGCCGCCCAATGATTATCCCAATTATTATGGAATATTAAGATGCAAAAAAGGATTTTCTTTCGCTCACATGGCAGAAAGGAAATCCTTTTTTTTCGAATGGGTATGTAGAGGATGTTGATTCAAGAAAGTAGGTGAAATGATGGCCAGAAAAAAGAATAAAAAAAGAGAAACAGGACAAACAAAAGCAAGTAAAGAGCTGCATCCGTTAGCGTATGAAATTATAGGTATCATGCTCATTGCTTTTGCGATGATTGCATTTTTTGAACTCGGTTTAGTTGGGCAAGTCGTTTATACGGTGTCGCTGTTTTTGCTAGGTAATTTACATTTCTTTGTGCCATTTTTATGTGTGTTTATCGCGGGTATGTTAATGGTTAGAAGACGCGGTGTGAAGCTGAATAATCGTATTATTATCGGTCTCATGCTCATGTTAGGTAGCTTTATGGTATTTAGTCATTCTATTCTTTTTGAACAGCTGCATAAAGGGAAGTTATTGTTAAGTGATTCCGTTCTCCGTGAGACTTGGCGTATTTTAATTGATTCAGATGGAGTAATCAATCGTAGTGATTCTCTTGGTGGTGGTTTAATTGGTGCTTTTCTCTTTAGTATGTTTCATGTGTTATTTGATGCAACGGGTGCGAAAATTGCGGCAATGGTGTTAATGATTGTAGGACTAATTTTAATTACAGGAAAAGCACTCGTTCCCTTCATTATAGAAAAAGGACCGACTGTGAAAGATAAGCTTAAAGGAATGAAAGCGGAAAAACCCACCGGACGCACCAAACGAAAAACCCGAACCGAAGAGGAAGCGGCGGTCGCAGCAGTAGAGACAGTCGCAACGGTAGAGACGATTGACTATTATGAACCTGTGATTTCGGCCTTTACCGAAAATGTGGAGCAAAGTGGACGGGATGAGTTTGGTGCAGATGAAGATGATGGACATGTAATAGATGAAACGATCGATGTCACAAACTATGCTGAAAATGCCTTTTATAAAATGCCTTCCTTACAATTATTAAATGCACCACCAGAACATGATCAAAGCGGAGAATATAAAGTCATTCAAGGGAATGCTAAAAAATTAGAACAAACCTTTCATAGTTTTGGTGTAAAAGCGCGTGTCACACAAGTACATCTCGGTCCAGCTGTGACCAAATATGAAGTACAGCCCGATGTCGGTGTAAAAGTTAGTAAAATTGTGAGTTTGCAGGATGATTTAGCGTTAGCTCTAGCAGCAAAAGATATTCGCATTGAAGCACCGATTCCTGGGAAGTCTGCAATCGGTATTGAAGTGCCGAATAGTGAGATTGCGATTGTCACGTTAAGAGAGGTACTAGAGTCTAAAGAAAATAATCGCCCAGATGCAAAATTATTAATCGGTTTTGGGCGTGATATTACAGGGCAAGCCAAGTTAGCAGAGCTAAACAAAATGCCACACTTACTCGTTGCAGGTTCTACAGGGAGTGGGAAGTCCGTATGTATTAATGGGATTATTATCTCAATTTTAATGCGGGCAGCACCGTATGAAGTAAAAATGATGATGATTGACCCGAAGATGGTAGAGTTAAATGTGTATAATGGCATTCCGCATTTGCTTGCGCCTGTCGTGACAGATCCTCGTAAAGCAGCACAAGCTCTTCAAAAAGTAGTGTCTGAAATGGAACGGCGATATGATTTATTTTCCCATACAAGTACGCGAAACATCGAAGGGTATAATGAATACATTGACCAACATAATTTAGAACATGAAGAAAAACAATCGAAACTTCCATACATCGTAGTAATCGTAGATGAGTTGGCTGATTTAATGATGGTTGCGCCAGGTGAGGTAGAGGATTCGATTACGCGTCTTGCGCAAATGGCACGTGCGGCGGGGATTCATTTAATTTTAGCGACACAACGACCGTCAGTTGATGTCATTACTGGTATTATTAAAGCGAATATACCATCGCGTATTGCATTTGCCGTATCGAGTGCGATTGATTCGCGCACAATACTAGATATGGGCGGTGCTGAACGGCTACTTGGCCGAGGCGATATGTTGTTTTTACCAGCAGGCGCTTCAAAGCCAGTACGTGTACAGGGCGCTTTTTTATCAGATGGAGAAGTACGAGCGGTTGTCGATTATGTCATTTCACAACAAAAAGCGCAATATGAGGAGGCGATGATCCCTACGGATGAACCGGTACAAGAAATGGCCGATGAAAAAGATGCTTTGTATGATGAGGCGGTTCAACTTGTCATTGATATGCAAAGTGCATCCGTGTCCATGTTACAACGTAAATTTCGAATCGGTTATGCACGAGCCGCACGGATTATGGATCAAATGGAGATGAGGGGTGTAGTAAGTCCGCCTGATGGAAGTAGACCTAGACAAGTATTAGTCACAAAATCAATGATAGAATAAAGAGAAGTGACAGTATATTTCGTCTTTTATGAATTATGTCTAAAAAGAGCTTATTCCACCATAATAAACAAATTAATATATACTTTTTGCTGAAATGTGTTTTCATCAGAAGCTAAAAGTGTTATATTATTCAACGAATTAGTAGGAATGTTGTACATCAGATGTCTGATCTCTAATTTGGTGGTGGTTAATGTGACAATAAAAACAGATCATCGTCATTTGTACTTACAAGTAATTGATCGTTTAAAATCAGATATTGAAAAGGGGATTTATCAAGAAAACCAAAAACTTCCTTCTGAATTTGAACTGTCAAAATCGCTTGGAGTCAGTCGTGCAACTTTACGTGAGGCGCTAAGATTGCTGGAAGAGGAAAACGTTATTGTACGTCGTCATGGCGTAGGAACATTTGTCAATCCGAAACCAGTTTTCACATCAGGAATTGAACAGCTTTCGAGTATATCATCAATGATTGAAAAGGCAGGTATGGAGCCTGGCTCAATTTTTATGAGTGCAGTGGAAGATGAACCAACAGAAAACGATTTAAACCGATTCCAAACCGACATTGATGACAATGTAATTACAATTGAACGTGTTAGAACGGCAGATAGTGAACCGGTTGTGTACTGTATAGATAAAGTACCATCAAGCTATTTGCCAAAGCAATTTTTGAAAAATGAAGATTTATCTATTTTCTCTGCCCTTGAAAAGTCGGGACAGATTCGTGTAGCGTATGCCATCACATATATTGATCCAGTAGGCTATCATGAAGTCGTTTCACCGATTTTAAAATGTGGGCCAGAGACAGCTTTACTCGTATTAAAACAACTGCACTACGATGATAATGATAAAGTAGTGCTATATTCAAAGAACTATTTTAGAGCTGATAAATTCAGTTTCCATGTAGTTCGTAAAAGGGTGTAGAACATATTTTTATTTCCTACTAATTAAAAAATGAAAAATTTGGGGGGACTAGATTATGAAAAAACGTAAATTTGGTTTATTAATCTCATCTGTGGTAGCAACTGGTGCTATTTTAGCGGCATGTGGTAGCGATGACGATGGAGCAAAAGATACTTCAAATAATGACACAACGGGTGATAACGGCACAACAGAAGAAGCCGCTGGGGACTTTTCTATTGCTATGGTAACAGACGTTGGTGGTGTTGATGATAAATCATTCAACCAGTCTGCTTGGGAAGGTATCGAAAAGTGGGGTACTGACAACGGGCTAACAAAAGGCGATGGTGGTTTCGACTATTTACAATCAAAATCAGATGCTGACTACAATACAAACTTAACTGCATTATTACGTCGCGATTTTGACTTAGTATTTGGCGTAGGTTATTTAATGAACGATGCAGTGCTTGAAATTGCGGAGCAACGATCAGATGCAAAACTTGCCATTATTGACTCTGTCGTAGATGCACCAAACGTAGCATCTGTCCTGTTTAAAGAGCAAGAAGGGGCATTCCTTGCAGGTGTCGTAGCTGCAACAATGTCTGAGACAGGTAAAATCGGTTTCGTAGGTGGACAATCCATTCCAGTAATCGAACGTTTCCATGCAGGTTATGTGGAAGGTGCAAAAGCTGTGAACCCTGATATCGAGATTGATGTGTACTATGCAGAAGCATTCGATAAAGCAGAATTAGGTAAAACAGCTGCAAATCGTATGTACTCTTCAGGTGTAGACATTATCTTCCACGCTGCAGGCGGTACGGGTAATGGTGTATTCACAGAAGCAAAAGAGCGTAAAGAAAAAGATCCAAATGCGAACGTATGGGTAATCGGTGTAGACGCTGACCAATACGCAGAAGGTCAAGTAGGTGACCAAAACATCACATTAACTTCTATGCTAAAAGGCGTAGGGCATGCGGTAATTGATATTGCAAACCGTGCAAAAGAAGGTAAATTCCCAGGCGGTGAAACAATTGTTTACGGTTTAGCGGAAGATGGTGTTGGTTTAGCTGACTCTCGCGGTGCCATCCCAGAGGACGTATTAAAAACAGTAGAAGACTACAAAGCAAAGATTGCTTCTGGTGAAATCGTAGTACCAGAAAAACCAAAGGAAGCTAAATAATCAATATGTTTTGTCCATCATCATAGAGATTCTCGGTAATCTCTATGATGATTTTGTAATTAAAGAATGCCGTTCGATAATTCTGTGAATTTAAATGTAAGCGTTCTACTTAGGCGTTAGAGCAGGATTTTAGTAGTGTTTGGCGAAAATTAATAGATGAAAGGTTTTTATGTAAAAAACCTTTCTTGTGTTAATTTTATTACTTTCATATAAATGAGCCTAAAGGAGTGAATCGAGTGGAATACGTGATTGAAATGCTCGGCATTCGTAAGGAATTTGGCGGATTCGTAGCAAATAACAACATCACTCTCCAACTGAAAAAAGGCGAAATTCATGCACTACTAGGTGAAAACGGTGCAGGTAAATCGACTTTAATGAACGTACTTTTCGGACTTTATCAGCCAGAAGCTGGTGATATTAAAGTGCGCGGGGAATCGGTAAAGATTACAGACCCAAATGTAGCGAACGATCTTGGGATTGGGATGGTTCACCAACATTTTATGTTAGTGGAAAACTTTACAGTTACTGAAAATATTATTTTAGGTAGCGAGCCGACAAAAGTAGGTGTCGTGAATATTAAAGACGCTGCCAAAGATATTGCCAAGCTATCTGAAAAATATGGTTTAGATGTAGATCCATATGCAAAAATTGAAGATATTTCAGTAGGAATGCAGCAACGTGTGGAAATTTTAAAAACACTTTACCGTGGAGCTGAAATTTTAATATTTGACGAACCTACTGCTTCTTTAACGCCTCAAGAAATCACGGAGCTGATCCAGATCATGAAGCGTCTTATTAAAGAAGGTAAATCTATTATTTTAATAACACACAAATTAAAAGAGATTATGGAAGTTTCTGATCGTGTCACGATTATTCGTAAAGGGGAAGGGATTGGAACAGTGGTCACAGCTGAAACAAATCCAGACCAACTTGCCGAATTAATGGTCGGACGTCAAGTCACTTTCAAAACAGAAAAAGGTTCAGCGAATCCAACAGATGAAGTATTAAACGTGAAAGATTTAGTTGTACTTGATTACCGTGGAACAGAGAAAGTGAAGGGGCTAAATTTATCCGTTCGTAAAGGTGAGATTGTCGGGATTGCCGGAATTGATGGGAATGGTCAATCTGAATTAATCGAAGCGATTACGGGTTTACGTAAAGTAAAAAGCGGACAAGTGATCATGAATGGGGTCAATGTAACGAATAAAAAGCCGCGTGAAATTACAGAAACAGGTTTAGGACATATCCCGCAAGACCGTCATAAACACGGACTTGTACTTGATTTTTCAGTTGGTCATAATATAGCGCTTCAAACGTACTACACAGATGAATTTTCAAAGTTTGGCGTAATCGATTATAAGAAAATCTCGAAAAAGGCGAATAAAATTATTGAAGAGTTTGACGTGCGGACAGGTCATGGGGAAGCAACACCCGCACGTGCGTTATCAGGTGGTAACCAACAAAAAGCGATTATTGGACGTGAGGTAGACCGAAATCCTGAGCTATTAATCGCAGCGCTACCGACACGCGGTCTTGATGTAGGAGCGATTGAATTTATTCACCGTCGTTTAATCGAGCAACGTGATAAAGGAAAAGCAGTTTTATTAATTTCATTTGAATTAGATGAGGTCATGAATGTATCGGACCGCATTGCCGTTATTTATGATGGGCAAATTGTCGATACATTAGATCCGCGTGAAACGACTGAGCAAGAGCTTGGCTTATTAATGGCAGGTCAGTCAAAGAAAAGGAAGGGGGACGAATAATTTATGTCAAATCGGTTGATTAACATTCTCGTTCCTGCTATCTCTGTTGTGTTAGGGTTAATCGTAGGGGCGATTGTAATGGTTGTGTCTGGTTACGACCCAGTTGCAGGTTACATCGCACTTTGGAACGGTATTTTTGGAGATGTTTATACTATTGGTGAAACGATTCGCCAAATTACACCGTATATTTTAGCTGGTTTAGCGGTAGCATTTGCTTTCCGTACAGGGTTATTCAATATCGGGGTTGAAGGTCAGCTAATTATGGGATGGGTAGCCGCAGCATATGTCGGTTATGCATTCGAAGGCTTACCTAAGTTTATTCACTTACCATTAGCATTACTTGCTGCAGCAGCTGCAGGTGCTTTTTGGGCATTTATTGCTGGTTTCTTAAAGGCTAGATTTAGTGTGCATGAAGTTATTGCGACAATTATGTTAAACTACACGGCACTTCATATTACGAATGCATTGATTAAGTACTGGTCCGGTGGCGACCGTACAGAAAAAATTCAAGAATCCGCGTCCTTGCGTTTTTCTTGGTTTGAGCAAATAACAGATTATTCTCGTCTTCACTGGGGAATTGTTGTCGCATTAATCATGGTATTTGTCATGTGGTTCTTACTAGAGCGCACAACACGCGGCTTCGAATTAAAGGCAGTTGGGTTTAATCACAATGCAGCAGAATATGCAGGGATGAGTGTTAATAAAAATATTATTTTAGCGATGACGATTTCAGGTATGTTCGCCGGTCTTGGCGGTGCGATGGAGGCGCTTGGTACATTCGGTTATGCCTCTGTTAAAGGTGGATTTACAGGGATCGGATTTGACGGTATTGCGGTTGCCTTACTTGGTGCAAATACACCGCTTGGGGTAGTGTTTGGTGCATCATTATTCGGTTCATTAAAATTCGGTGCGTTAAATATGCCGAATGCTGCGGGTATTCCGACAGAAATTGTATCGATTATTATTGCATTAATCATTTTCTTCGTAGCATCGGGTTACGTCATTCGTGTATTATTAGAAAAGTTTGGTAGCAAAAAGGAGGGCAACTAATATGAGCTTTTTAGAAGTATTATATTTCATCGTCCCTTCTGCTATTTTCTACGCCGCTCCGCTAATTTTCGGTGCGATTGGTGGCGTATTCTCAGAGCGTTCGGGTGTTGTCAACATCGGGATTGAAGGGATCATGGTGATTGGTGCCTTTGTAGGGATTGTCTTTAACTTATTTACAGCGGATATGTTCGGTAGCTTTACACCATGGGCTTCTCTTGTAGCCGCTATGGTAGTGGGCGCTATCTTCTCGTTATTCTTAGCGGTAGCGGCTATTTCATTCCGCGCTGACCAAACCGTTACAGGGGTAGCATTGAACTTATTAGGTATAGCAATCGCGCTATTCTCTGTGAAAATGTTGTTCGAGGGGAAAGGCCAAACGGATTTCATTTCAGAACGCTTTGCACGCTTTGATATTCCGTTATTATCAGATATTCCATTCCTTGGACCATTATTATTCCATAATTTATATGGTACATCGATTTTAGCCGTTGCGCTAGCGGTTGTGGCATGGTTTATTATTTATAAAACACCATTCGGCTTACGTCTGCGCTCGGTTGGAGAACACCCGATGGCGGCAGACACAATGGGGATTAATGTTACCAAAATGCGCTATATAGCCGTGATGATTTCAGGTGGGTTAGCAGGAATCGGTGGTGCGATTTATGCGCAAACGATTACAAATGATTTCGGACACGCTACAATTAACGGCCAAGGGTTTATGGCGATTGCTGCGATGATCTTTGGGAAATGGCATCCAGTTGGTGCAATGGGGGCAGCGCTATTCTTCGGTTTAGCGCAAGCGTTAAGTATCGCAGGTGGTACTATTCCATACGTAAAGGAAATTCCACCTGTATTCTTAACGATTTTACCGTATGTGTTAACGATTTTAGCTTTAGCTGGATTTATTGGAAAAGCGACAGCACCAAAAGCAACGGGTACGCCTTATATTAAAGGCAAACGATAAGATTTTAAAACAATATATATTTCGTCCGTGTGTTTAGTAAGGGAACATGTTTGCCAAAATAACAGTTCAACTGTATAGCTATAAAAGTCGTCTCAGCTTGAGGCGGCTTTTTCTCATGATGAGCATATGCTGTTTTACTAAAAGTTGTATAATACTTTTGCAATATGCGCATATTCACATGTATAGTAATAGAGAGTATATATGCATTTCATTAGGTAGTCAGGAGGGGTTTTTTTGTTTTTAACAACACAATTAGCGAAGGGCGTTGCTTTACATACCCGACAAACGACGCAATTTAAAACGGTCAACTTTTCGATCAAATGGCGACGCCCATTAACAGAAAAGGATGCGGCGGAACGTACGGTGTTATCGAATGTGCTACAACATTCAAATGAAAAGTTCAAAACATCCGCAGCATTTCGTAGCTATTTAGATGATTTATTTGGTACGGTGCTTTATTTTGATACAATGAAACGTGGAAACGAGCATACAATTTTATTAAATGTAGAAACGGTGAATGATCAGTACTTAGCCAACTCAAATGTATTACAAGAAGTACTGCGTTTAATGCACACAGTTATTTTTAGCCCTAATCTAGAAAATAATGTATTTGTGCCATCCATTGTAGAACGGGAAAAAGAAATGGTATTGGAACGCATTCACTCCATTTTTGATGATAAGGCACGTTATGCACAGCACAGACTCACACAAATTTTACGTCCGAATCATCCAGCATCTATTTCGGCAAATGGTACAATTGAAGCAGTAAAAGCTGTAACTCCGCAGTCACTAAAAGCAGCATACGATGCCATGTTACAAAATGATAGCGTTGATATTTATGTGGTTGGTGATATTGACGTAGAACAAGTGACAGAGCAGCTTCGTCAAGCATTATCGTTTGGTGATCGCGCGTTGCATGAAAAGAAACCAAAGATTGAAGTGGATACAGCCCCAGAACCATATACGAAAGAACAGCAGGAAATGAAACAAGGAAAGCTCCATATCGGCTTTTCAACACCGGTGTATTTCGGGCATGAAGATTTCCCTAAAATGCAAATCTTTAACGGCATTTTTGGCGGATACGCGCACTCAAAATTATTTATGAATGTCCGCGAACGTGAAAGTTTAGCCTATTATGCATCCAGTTCCTATGCGTCACATTACGGGCTTGTCTTTGTGACGTCTGGTATTGAACCGTCTAATGAGAAAAAGGCAATCGATGTGATTAATGAACAATTAACAACGATGCAAAACGGTGAAATTTCAGAGTTAGAGCTCACACAAACAAAAGCGATGTTAACGAATCAGTTAAAAGAGGCGCTTGATTCCGCGCGTGGTCAAATTGAAATATACGACCAATATAAAGATTTAAATGAACCATTTTCAATTAATACGTGGGCAACTCGTTGGCAAGAAGTCACGAAAGAAGATGTTCAACAAATGGCTAAACAAGTAAAACAAGAAGCAATTTATTTCTTGTGCGGTAAGGAGGACTAATTTTGCAAAAGATTGAATTTAACCAGCTTGATGAGACATTATATTATAAGCAGCTAGACAATGGTCTTGACGTCTACATCTTACCGAAAAAAGGTTTTTCTAAAACATATGTAACCTTTACAACAAACTATGGTTCGATTGATCGTACATTTATACCGATTGGTGAGTCTGAGCCGATTACCGTTCCTGACGGTATTGCGCACTTTTTAGAGCATAAAATGTTCGAAAAAGAAGAAGGGGATGTGTTCCAAAAGTTTAGTGAAGTCGGTGCACAAGCAAACGCTTTCACGTCTTTTACACGTACAGCGTATTTATTTTCCGCGACAGACCATATTTATAAAAGTACCGAAACATTATTAGATTTCGTCCAAAGCCCGTATTTCACAGAAGCGACAGTGGAAAAGGAAAAAGGAATTATTGGGCAAGAAATTACAATGTATGATGATTTACCAGATTGGCGCTTATATTTTGGGGCGATTGAAAACATGTACCAACATCATCCGGTGAAAATCGATATCGCAGGAACAATTGAATCCATTGATAAAATTACAGCGGATCATTTATATACATGCTATAACACATTTTATCACCCATCCAATATGTTGTTATTTGTAGTGGGTGGTGTAGATCCGGTGGAAATGATGTCACTGATTGAAGCGAATCAAAGCAAGAAAGAATTTCCAGAGCCACCTACACTAGAAAGTTTATTTGATGAGGAGCCGGCAGCAGTAGCGATGAAAGAACGTGAAATCTTTATGGCGGTACAAAAGCCAAAAGTATATGTCGGGTTAAAGGCAAAAACAGTAGATTTAGTAGGCAATGACATGTTAAAGCATGAGCTTGCAGTCATGATTGCTCTAGAATGCTTATTTGGTCGTGCATCTAGTTTTTATATGGATATTTATGAACAAGGCATCATTGATGAATCGTATGCTTATGATTTCTCACTTGAAAAAGGGTTTGGTTTTGCTTTAATCGGCTCAGATACGAATAACGCTGAAAAATTGATTCAAGCGATTAAGAACCGTTTAAAAGAAGCCGAAGATTGCGCTCTTTTCACTACGGAAGATGTAGAACGCATTAAGCGAAAAAGAATTGGGTACTTCTTACGTGCGTTAAATTCGCTAGAATTTATCGCCAACCAATTTACACGTTATAAGTTTAATGAGATGAATTTATTTGATGTCGTACCTACGATTGAACAATTAACGGTAACTGATATTCAAGAGGCGTTTACATCACTACAAGGTGAAGAACAACAAACCGTATTTAAAGTGCTGCCTGTGAGTGAACGTAAATAATGAAAAAATTTGCTTTAGTATGTGGCGCGTCTGGTGCAATCGGACGCGCGATTTGTGATGAATTAGCGCAAGATGGTTGGTCTCTTTATCTACACTTTCATTGTGGGATTGAACGCGTGCAGCAGCTTGCTTTGACCCTTCAACAACAGTATCCAACACAGGAGTTCATTAGCGTGCAAGCTGATTTTTCCAAAAGCGATGCAGCAGACGAATTAGCGAAACAACTCTTTTCGGTACAGGCTGTGATTTTTGCCAATGGGCATGCATACACTCAGTTATTAGAGGATACACCTATTGATGAGATGGAAAAACTGTGGCGAGTACATGTCCAAAATCCGATGCGCCTTATCGCGACTATTTCAAATAAATTGCGTGCAAATGACACAAGTTATATATTATTTATCGGATCCATCTGGGGTGCTGTCGGTGCTGCCGGTGAAGTCGTTTATTCGGCTGTGAAAGGAGCGCAGCATGCCTTTGTAAAAGCGTATGCACAAGAAGCGGCTTATAACGGGGTGCGTGTGAATGCCATTGCGCCTGGTTTTATTGATACGGAGATGAATAATCATTTAACAGAGCAAGAAAAACAAGTGCTTGTGAATGAAATTCCATTGCAACGATTAGGAATTGTGACAGATGTCGCGCAAATGACACGGTTTTATGTAAGTGGTGCAGCTGATTATGTAACGGGGCAAATTGTTCATGTAAATGGTGGTTGGTACATATAATTCGCATTCTCGCACATACTAGTGGCGAGAGGAGGCGAAAACATGGGTATTTTAGAAAACTGGCAACAGTGGACGCATTTCTTAGGTGAAAAAGTAGAAGATGCGAAAAGCGACGGGATGTCATCTAAAATGATTGACCGTGCAGCTGTTCAAATTGGGGAGTATTTAGCCAAAAATATCGAACCTCAAAATGAACAAGAGCGTGTTCTTGCAGATTTATGGTCTGTTGCTTCATCTGACGAAAAGCAAGCGATGGCACGCTGTATTGTAAAATTAGTGGAAAATAAAGTGTCTTAAAATGGACAACAAAAGGGAGCCTCGAAGGTTTCCCTTTTGATTTTCCTTAAAAATTTGATAAAAAGCCCCTGATATTGCCCAAATTTAAAATATTGATATAAAAACCGTTGTTTCCAACTTTTCAATACATATAAAATCAGCTATCATGGAACTTATAAGAGTTTAAGGCGTTTCTAATTAGAGAGGACAGATACATTCATGGGTGAATGGTATTTTGAATACGAAATTCAGGTAAATCGTCCGGGGCTTTTAGGTGATATTGCGTCATTACTAGGTATGCTTCGTGTAAATATTGTGACGATTAATGGGGTAGATGAAGGGCGTCGAGGAATGCTTGTGAAAGCAGAAAAAGATGAGTCGATTGAGCGGTTTATTTCCATTGTATCAACGATGGAAAATATTCATGTAACGAAGTTCCGCGTACCAAAGTTACGTGATCGTTTAGCGGTTCGTCATGGTCATTATATTCCAAAAGATGCGGATGAGAAAAATACCTTCCGCTTTGTTCGGAGTGAATTAGGAATTTTAGTGGATTTTATGGCGGAGCTCTTTAAAAAAGAAGGCAATAAGCTTATTGGTATTCGAGGGATGCCACGTGTTGGAAAAACGGAGTCTATTGTGGCAGCGAGTGTTTGTGCAAATAAGCGTTGGATTTTTCTTTCTTCCACCATGATTAAGCAAACAGTTCGAAATGCACTTATTGGTGACGAGTTTCACGGTAATAATATTTTTATACTAGACGGGGCGGTCACAAGACGATCCAATGATGAACGACATCAGCAATTAGTACGTGAAATGATGGGCATGGACACAATCAAAGTAATCGAACATCCCGATATTTTCGTGCAGCATTCGGAATATAAAATCGAGGATTTCGATTATATTATTGAATTACGTAATAATCCAGACGAAGAAATTACGTATGAAATCATTGAAAAAAACAATATAATGTCTTCAGTAAATGATTTCGGGGGCTTTAATTTTTAAATAAAAGTAGGTGTTATTGTTGACAGAATTAGGAGCTCGCCTCAAGGAAGCGAGATTAGCTAAAGGATATAGCTTAGAAGATTTACAAGAAATAACGAAAATCCAAAAGCGTTATTTAATTGGTATTGAAGAGGGAAACTATTCGATTATGCCGGGTTCTTTTTATGTTCGAGCCTTCATTAAACAATACGCTGAAGCAGTCGGACTAGACCCAGAGGAATTATTAAATCAATTTAAAAAAGATGTACCGGGTTCTCAAACGGAAGAAGTAGTGCAGTCTTATACGCAAAGTCCGAGTCGTCGTAAACTAGCCAATCGTTCTTCGAATAAAACGATGGAAATGATGCCAAAAATTACTGTCGCATTATTTATCATTGTGATTATTGCTGTTATTTCAATTTTATATTGGGCAAAATCAAAAGAATCTCCAAGTATCGTGGATGAGGAATCACCACCAGTAGAGTATGTCAAACCACAAACAAATGAACCGAATACAGATGATGCGGAAGGTACTGTAGGTGAAGAAGGTGCAGAAGAAGAGCCTGTAGAGGAAGAAGAGCCTCCGACTATTGCACAAGCTATTTCACAAGGTGCAATCAATGGGGATGATGTCAACTTTGAAGTATCCGGTACGAATGAGTTGAAAATTCGAGTTGAAATCACAAGTAATGCAAGCTGGATTGCATTCCGTAATACACAAGGTGTCGACAACTTAGGAAGAGTATACAATCCAGGTGAAACGGTTGAATACGATGCGACAGCAGACGGCTATGTACGTATTCGGGTAGGTAGTGTACCGAGTGCGAAAGTGTATATAAATGATGAACTATTAACATCACCGTCAGACCGTACAACGCAAAACTTTATCATTCAATTCGTTCAAGAACAGCAAGCTGAGTAGTCATCTTCAGATGACTACTTTGTTTCAAATGAAAGGTGTTTAACAAATGAATATTCCAAATAAGATTACAGTCTCTCGTATTTGCTTAATTCCCGTTTTTATGATTGTAATATTGTTTGACTTTGGGTGGGGAACGATGGAACTGTTTGGGGCAGAAATGCCCATTAATCATTTCGTCGGTGCAATCATTTTTATACTTGCTTCAATAACGGACTGGGTGGACGGTTATTATGCAAGAAAATACAATTTAGTCACGAATATGGGGAAATTTTTAGACCCCCTTGCGGACAAATTATTAGTATCAGCAGCCTTTATTTTACTAGTAGAGCTTGGGCTTGCACCTGCTTGGATTGTTATTCTCATCATTTCGCGAGAATTTGCCGTAACAGGTCTACGCCTTATTTTAGCTGGTCAAGGAGAAGTAGTTGCTGCCAATCAACTTGGTAAAATTAAAACATGGGCTCAAATCGTAGCGATTTCAGCGCTGTTTTTACACAATACGATTTTTGCATTAATGGGCATTCCATTTGATGATATTGCCTTATATGTGGCACTATTCTTTACCGTTTGGTCTGGTTGGGACTATTTTTATTTAAATCGTCGTGTGTTATTAGACTCTAAATAAAGGAGGTCATTTATGAACGCAGAAATTATTGCAGTAGGTTCAGAACTACTACTAGGACAAATTACAAACACAAATGCAAAATTTATTTCGAGTCAGCTTTCTGAACTTGGGATTAATGTATACTATCATACAGTTGTTGGCGATAATCCACAGCGTTTAGAGGATGCCATTCGTATTGCGGAAAAACGGGCAGATTGTATTATTTTCTCTGGTGGATTAGGGCCTACGAAAGATGATTTAACAAAGGAAACAATTGCACGTCATTTAGGTGTTGACTTAACATTTGATCCAGTGGCATTAAGCTATATCCAAGATTTTTTTGCTAGTCGTGGACGTGAGATGACGGAAAATAATCGGAAGCAAGCACTTGTGCTAGAGGGATGTGATGTACTAGCAAATCATCACGGGATGGCTCCAGGGATGTTGCTTGAGCGCGGTGAACATACGTATATTTTATTGCCAGGACCACCGAAAGAATTGCATCCGATGTTTCAATTTGAGGCAAAGCCACGCCTCGCTAAAAAAATGACACAAGGTGCGATGATTGTTTCTCATGTCCTGCGATTTTATGGGATTGGGGAAGCGGAGCTAGAGGTGCGTGTACAGGATATTTTAGATCAGCAATCTAATCCAACTGTTGCCCCACTTACATCCGATGGAGAAGTCACATTACGCATTACGGCAAAAGCAGACACTGAAGAGGAAGCATGGTCATTAATCGAAGCAAAAAAGACAGAGATTTTAGACATTGTTGGAGAGTACTGTTACGGGGTAGATGATGACTCTTTAGCATCTAAAACAGTGGAAATGTTACTTGAAAATGGCTTAACGATTGCAGCAGCAGAAAGCTTAACAGCAGGGCTATTTCAATCCGAATTAGCAGAAATTCCAGGTGTGGGTCAGGCATTAGTAGGCGGTCTTGTAACCTATAATGAGCAAGTGAAAATGGAGCAGCTAGGTGTGTCCGCAGAAACATTAGCTCACTATAGTGTAGTGAGCAGTGAATGTGCAGCTGAAATGGCATTCAAAGTACGTGAAAAATTCGGCACAGATATTGGTGTCGGTTTAACAGGTGCAGCAGGTCCTGAAGCGCATGGTAATGAGCCGCCTGGTACCATTTGGATTGGTTTAAGCATTGGGCAAGAGCCACCTATTACATATCGTTTACAGCTATCAGGTTCGCGTAATACGAATCGCCTCCGTGCAGTAAAATTTACATTTAGTTATTTAATGCGCCAACTTGTAGAAAAGGGCTATCGAAAAATATAAGAAAATAGAAATTTGGGTATAAAAAATGGCCCAAATTTTTATTTTGGCTAATAAACGAAAATATGTTCGCTTTTTTCTTGTGGTTTGTCTCAATAAGAAGTATAATAAAGACATAACGAAAGCAGTTCGTAATTAAAGGAGGACACATTTGTGAGTGATCGTAAAGCTGCCTTAGATATGGCGTTAAAACAAATTGAAAAACAATTCGGCAAAGGCTCAATTATGAAGCTAGGAGAAACGACTGACCGCCAAATTGAAACTTCTTCAAGTGGATCATTAGCGCTTGATGCAGCACTTGGTGTAGGTGGCTATCCACGTGGTCGTATTATCGAAATTTATGGACCGGAATCTTCAGGTAAAACAACAGTAGCTCTACATGCGATTGCTGAAGTTCAAGCAAACGGTGGACAGGCTGCGTTTATCGATGCAGAGCACGCATTAGATCCTGTCTATGCACAAAAACTAGGTGTCAATATTGATGAGTTACTATTATCTCAGCCAGATACAGGGGAGCAAGCTTTAGAAATTGCAGAAGCATTAGTACGTTCTGGTGCGATTGATATTCTCGTCATCGACTCTGTTGCAGCATTAGTACCAAAAGCAGAGATTGAAGGAGAGATGGGTGACTCACACGTTGGTTTACAAGCGCGTTTAATGTCACAAGCATTGCGTAAATTATCAGGCGCTATTAATAAATCAAAAACATTAGCTATTTTTATTAACCAAATACGTGAAAAAATTGGTGTCATGTTTGGTAATCCTGAAACAACACCTGGTGGACGTGCATTAAAGTTTTACTCTTCTGTACGTTTAGAAGTTCGCCGTGCTGAAACAATTAAGCAAGGGACTGAAATGGTCGGAAATAAAACAAAAATTAAAATTGTAAAAAATAAAGTAGCGCCACCATTCCGTACAGCTGAAGTGGATATCATGTATGGTGAAGGGATTTCAAAAGAAGGCGAAATTGTAGACTTAGGAGCAGAGTTAGACATCATTCAAAAGAGTGGCTCTTGGTATGCATATGGGGATGAGCGTCTAGGGCAAGGGCGTGAAAATGCAAAGCAATTCTTAAAAGAAAACCATGCAATTCGCGATGAAATTGCAGATAAAATTCGTGAAGCTTACGGCATTGGCGCGGGCAATTCATATACAATTGGCGGCCACGACGAAGATGAAGAAATGGACGACGAATTACTACTTGATTTAGGCGAAAAATAATGGCTCAACACCAAAATATGTTCTTGATTAAAAAGAGGAGCACTTTAAAAGCACATGGAGTGAAGGGCGGTGACTCCTGCGGGATAAGCTTGAGCGGAAAGCCCCGCAGGAACGCAGTGACGAGGAGATTGAAGCCAAGCCCGCGGAAAGCGTCCGCCCGTAACGGAATGTGCGGTCAAGTACACGTTTTGGTGAAGAGTCAAAATAATTTCAAGTAAAACTTAAAACAGTCTGTCCCCACTCACTCAGAAGTGAGTGGGGTTTTTAGTTCGTACCGAAAGTGTAGCCTAGACAGGGGGGACATAAAATGATTGTTGATTGACGTAGTAAGTGGGGGAATACCGTATATGTAAACTCAAAGAATATGGCTTCGATTTAAATAAAGAGAATTCATTGTTAAACTATTAAGAATTATTTACTTTTGTCCTAGCTCAGAAGCTAACATAATTTTAATATTTTTTAACATTTACCTAGTGTTTTTTAGGTTTTATTTTTCCTCGTCATGAGTTAAATCTATCTTTTCAATTAGACACATGCACGCCAAAATAATTAAATACATATAGATATATCTAGTAAAATACATATGGTACCGCCAAGCACAAACGGCGGGAATCCTTGACAGACCTAGTATTGAACTATACAATTAATCATGTATAATTTCTTACATTTGAAATGAAATAGGCACATATTAGTTTATTCTAATATTCGCTAACTGGAACATCAGACATAATGAGCAAGTAGGAGGGATTAAATGATGGAAATGATTATTCCTGCTTTGCTTGGATTCATCGTCGGTGCCGCTGTTATCTATTTCTACATGAAACAAGTGAATGAATCAAAAGTAACTGGTGCAAAACATCAGGCGAATGCGATTGTTGAAGAGGCAAAACGTGAAGCTGATGCATTGAAAAAAGAAGCACTGCTTGAAGCAAAAGATGAAACTCACAAATTTCGTACTGAAGCTGAGAATGACATTCGGGAACGTCGCTCAGAACTTCAGAAACAAGAGAACCGTTTATTGCAAAGAGAAGAAAATCTTGATCGCAAGGATGATGCTCTGAATAAGAGAGAAACAGGCTTAGAGCGTAAAGAGGAAGCTTTAGCCGAGAGACAACAGCATATTGAACAGATGGAAAGCAAAGTGGAAGAGCTTGTTGCGGCTCAAAAGTCAGAATTAGAACGTATTGCTGCTTTAACACGTGAAGAAGCGAAAGATATTATTCTCAAAGAAGTTGAAAATGAATTATCAACTGATATTGCGCTTATGACCAAAGAAGCGGAAACACGCGCTAAGGAAGACTCTGACAAAAAAGCACGCGAAATTTTATCACTAGCGTTACAGCGTTTTGCCGCAGATCATGTAGCAGAAACGACTGTATCGGTTGTGAATTTACCGAATGACGAAATGAAAGGTCGTATTATCGGTCGTGAAGGTCGTAACATTCGTACGCTTGAAACACTTACGGGTATCGATTTAATTATTGATGATACACCGGAAGCTGTTATATTATCTGGTTTTGACCCAATTCGCCGTGAAACAGCACGTCTAGCACTTGAAAAACTAGTGCAAGATGGTCGTATTCATCCAGCTCGTATTGAAGAAATGGTGGAAAAATCACGCCGTGAAGTGGACGAGCAAATTCGCGAAACGGGTGAGCAAACAACTTTCGAGGTTGGTATCCACAATTTACATCCAGATTTAATGAAGATTTTAGGACGTATGAAGTATCGTACAAGCTACGGTCAAAACGTATTAAAGCATTCCATCGAGGTAGCTCATTTAGCAGGTCTACTTGCTGCTGAACTAGGGGAAGATGTAACGCTAGCGAAGCGTGCAGGGTTACTGCATGACATCGGTAAAGCAATCGACCATGAAGTAGAAGGTAGTCACGTTGAGATCGGTGTAGAGCTGGCAACGAAATATAAGGAGCATCCAGTTGTTATTAACAGTATTGCTTCTCACCACGGTGACACAGAAGCGACTTCTGTTATTGCTGTATTAGTTGCTGCAGCGGATGCTTTATCAGCTGCACGTCCAGGAGCACGTAGTGAAACACTTGAAAACTACATTCGTCGTTTAGAAAAGCTTGAAGAGATTTCTGAAAGCTACGACGGTGTTGAAAAATCGTATGCGATCCAAGCAGGCCGAGAAATCCGCATTATCGTTCAACCAGATAAAATTGACGATCTTGCCTCTCACCGCCTAGCACGTGATATTCGCAAACGCATCGAAGAAGAGCTTGATTATCCTGGTCATATTAAAGTAACAGTCATCCGCGAAACACGAGCGGTAGAATACGCGAAGTAAAATGTTAAAAGGTAATTTCTTGTTTAAAAACAAGAAATTACCTTTTTCTATTTAGTGAACAGAAAATGAAATCATGCCATAATGGTGATTATGCGGGATATGTATGATTCTGGCTCATCACCGTAACTTGGGGTTGATTTCCGTTCCAAATTAATTTGCGACGAAAGCGGAGCATCAGGAGCAGCTGGGCGCTTTCCGGGGGGCGTCCGATGAGCCGCTTCCCTCGCTACGCTCAGTCCAGGGGCTCATCTAGGACGCTAATCCCCCCAGGAAAATAATCTGTTCCACAGTGAAGGGAACAGATTATTTCTGCATCGAAAGGCGTAGCCGTCAGATGCACTCTCCCAGCTTCCACTCCAATCAACAAACACTTTATTTCATCAATTCATAATGAACGAAAAATACAAAAATAGTAAAAATTATTGTAACCTTTATACTTCACCACAGCACGTTTCCGTTGTGAAGTAAAGCTTGGCTTCTATGACAATAAATAGTACGCTATGGCAAAAATGAATACTTCTTCATCAGAATCTGTGTTCCACCTATAGCAAAATCATTTTTATAGCAAATAATTTATGTAGAAGTAGGTAGCACACGGAACGGAGAGCGGTGACTCCAGCGGGACAAGCGAGCAAAGGCTAAAAGTCGCCACGTCACGAGCGCAACGCCTTTGTGAGCAACATCATGTTGCCCCGAGCTGAAGGCGCCCCGCAGGCAATTTATTTGCGCCTAAGCGTGCGCGACAGGAGCAGTGAGGGACGAACGACGAGGAGACTGAAGCCATGCCCGCGGAAAGCATCCGCTCGGAGTGGAGTGTGCCATGTATATAAGGCAACCCCCGACTTTTGGTGATGAACCATGATTATTAATAATATGGGTAATATAAACATAATTTAAGGCATCCATCCAATACATATGATGATTGGAAGTTATTTTTAGTGCGAAAAATAATAAATATATAGGAGGGGTACGCGTGATTGATATCCATACACATATTTTGTGGGATGTTGATGATGGTCCAAGCTCCATAGAAGAAACTATGCACATGTTAGTACAAGCGGTGCAGGAGGGAATTACCGAAATCATTGCTACTCCGCATAGGCATCATCCTCAATATGATGTAGAGTATGAGAAAGTGAATGACCAAATTTATACGTTACAAGATGAGCTAAAAAAAAATAAGATTCCATTAACACTTCATACTGGGCATGAGGTACGATTATCGGAAAAAATACTTTCACTTCATAAGGAAAAGAAAATCCACACATTAGCCCATTCTAACTATCTCCTATTAGAGTTACCATCAGACCATGTACCTTACTATACGATGAATATCATTCGTCAATTATTAGTAGAGGGAATCATCCCTATAATCGCACACCCAGAACGAAATAAAGCAATTGCTGACAGGCCTATTTATTTAGAACGACTTATTCGTGAAGGGGCTGTAGCACAAATAACAGCTGGCAGTTTAGCAGGACATTTTGGACGTACGATACAAAAGATCTCATTTCATCTAGTAAAGACCAATTTAGTGCATACGTATGGTTCAGACGCTCACAATTTAGCCTGTCGTCCTTTTTTATTTGACGCAGGTCTTCGTTATTTAGAAAAAAGAAAAGCATTAGATGCTGTTGATATTTTACTTGAAAATAATGCACGAGTCATTCAAAATAAGCCTCTTCTTATTCAAGAACCAGGTGAGATAGCTAGATCTAAGTGGTGGAAAACATTTAGTTTGTAACAGAATGAACTTGTATAACGACTGTGGAGGACAGCGATGAAAACAGTAGTGAAATGGGTAGCAATGATAGTGGCGGGATTAGGCATGATTAGTTTTCTATTCCTCTTTCAAGTATATCAAGATTTCAAAAGTACAGCAGAAGAAGTGTATACGCCGATTCAAGATGGGGTATCTGAAAAAAGGGGTGAGGCGGTGGATGTTGCCTCAAAAGATCCTTTTTCCGTGCTTATTTTAGGTGTGGATGAACGAGAGGGAGATAGTGGTCGCTCGGATACAATCATCGTGCTAACAGTCAATCCGACGCTTAAGACAACTAAAATGTTAAGCATTCCACGTGATACGTATACAGCTATTATTGGAATGGATATAAAAGATAAAATTAATCATGCTTATGCTTTTGGCGGTATCGAAATGTCGATGAAAACAGTGGAAAACTTTCTGGATATCCCAATAGACTATGTTGCACAAGTCAATATGGAAAGCTTTATAGATATTGTAGATATTGTCGACGGTATTTCTGTTGATAACACGTTCGATTTTTATTACGAGGGTGAACATTTTCCAATTGGTGAACTTGAATTGGATGGAGAAACAGCATTGAAATATGTGCGTATGCGCTACGAAGATCCAGCAGGTGACTTTGGTCGCCAAAATCGTCAAAAACAAGTCATACAAGGTGTTCTAAAGGAAGTCATTTCATTGAATACGGCATGGAACTACCAAGCGATATTCCAAGCATTAGAAAAAAATGTACAAATCAATATAATGTTTGAAGAGCTTTTAGACATGCGTAAAAATTATGCCAGCAGTTTAAAAAATATCGAACAACTTTATTTAACAAATGGTTCAGGGACGATGATGAATGGTATCTATTATTACATGCCAAATGAAGCGGAACTGGAAACAATTCAAGGGCTGTTGCAGGAGCACTTGGAGCTTTAAGGACAAAACGTATGAAAATTCCCCTTGTTTTTCTCCACAAGATGAAGCATATATGGAAGTATGTCTTCATCTTGTCTTCTTTTTATAGATAGCCTCTACCATTTCTTATGTCTTCTTTGACAAGTACACCTCAATCCATTTCATACTATTTTTTGAAATACATATTGGATAACACCCCATTTTTTAAAATCTCCTACTCTACCTTTTCAGTAAAACCTCCATAAGTTCATACAGGTAAGTCGTTTTTCCGTATTACTCGACAATGTATGGACAGGCTACACTCACTTATTTGAAGTGGAGTATATATCTTCTAGATGTAAAATATGGGCATTGGGTAATGAACTGCAAATAGTTATAAAGAACTACGTGTTAATTTATCATTTTGTAATATTTGTTGATTAATATTAATAAAGTGGATAAGAACATCTGAAAATGATTGCTTTTTGTGATTTATAAATATTTTTTTGTTTTGATTTGCAAATAGGTAATCTAAATGTACCGTTTTTATACAGTGAGGATTTTTAATCACTTTCTGAGCGATTCATGCGGAATGGGGGCCTACCTTAATAGGCAATAAGAAAGAAGATTGCTTCAGGACTTGAGAAATACCAGAAGAATAAACCAGAAATTAACTGAGCCTAAAAGTCTAGTTCATGAAGTCTAACAAAAAGTGAGAGAGGAAAACTCAACTATTTGCAAGTTCACTTTATTAAAACTCGAAAGCTGAAAAATGAAGTGAAGCTATGGGCTATACAGAGGGAATTGATTGCGTGCATGTATAACGCCGCATGAGTGCAGCAAATGAGACTCACAAGAAGGGAGAGGAGTAAGCCGTTCTGAAGAGGAACATACGGAAAATGTGTGGTTAGCACAACTGTTTTTGTGAAAATTTTATTCTAGATATAGAAATGAAGCGTATTGAAAAATGAATAGTTAAGTGTATATAAAAGAGGGGTAGATAGTGAATTATACGTTAAGATACTCGGTTTTTTTTATGTTAGATTCACTCATTGTGTTAACTGCGATCTTTATTAGCTATTGGTTATTAAATGCTTCATACGATGCTTATTTGGATTCATTAATTATCGTAAGTTCATTGGCGCTGCTAATTAGTCACCACATTATGGCGTATTTCTTCCAGTTATACAATCGTATTTGGAGTGTAGCCTCTGTGAGAGAATTATTAGCGATAGGCTATGCGATTACTATTTCTGTTATTGTCGCAAGTGGAATTCAACTATTAGTCAAAGGTGATATTTATTTTCGCATTATGACAATCACGTGGCTATTGCATATTGTGTTAATTGGTGGCTCTCGGTTTTTATTACGCATTTTGCACGATCAAACGTTAATTAAAACACAAGACAATTTAAAACGAGTATTAGTCATTGGCGCTGGAGAAGCAGGCACAATGCTTGTGCGTAGTATGAAGCGAGATCCATCGACGGAATATAAAGTGGTTGCGATTGTCGATGATGATCCAAATAAACAAAAGTTGAAATTGATGGGGATTAAAGTATGCGGCATGACAAAAGATCTTTTACGGATTGTTGAAGATAAAAGAATTGATGAAATTTTTCTAGCCATCCCATCTCTTGGGAAATTTGGCATTCGGGACATCTATGAGCGCTGTTTAAGTACTCAAATCCCGATTAAAATTATGCCGAAAATTGAGGATGTTATGACAGGCAAAGTGTCAGTGAGTGATATGCAAGAGGTTAAAATTGAGGATTTACTTGGCCGAGAAGAAGTGAAACTTGATATGGTAGCTATCTTAAATCAATTAGCGAATAAGGTCATTCTTGTGACAGGTGCGGGTGGATCTATCGGTTCGGAAATTTGCAGGCAAGTAGCTCAATTTAAACCAAGCCGTGTGATTTTATTAGGTCATGGAGAAAATTCTATTTATACAATTTATACAGAGTTAGTGGAAAAGAAAGAACATACAGGCGTGGAATTTGTGCCAATTATTGCAGATATACAAGATCGAGAACGAATTTTTGAAGTAGTACAGCAGTTTCAACCAGATGTGATTTATCATGCTGCTGCACATAAACATGTACCGCTTATGGAATGTAATTCACTTGAGGCAGTAAAAAACAACATCTTTGGCACAAAAAATATGGCAGAAGCAGCACATACATGTGGTGTAGCCCACTTTGTGATGATTTCGACCGATAAGGCAGTAAACCCTCCGAATATAATGGGCGCAACAAAACGAATTGCGGAAATGATTATTCAAAATTTAGCAAGGCATAGTGATACGAATTTTGCTGCTGTCCGTTTTGGTAATGTACTCGGATCGCGTGGGAGTGTAGTGCCTAGATTTCAAGCGCAAATAGCAGCGGGTGGACCCGTAACTGTTACACATCCAGACATGACCCGCTACTTTATGACCATTCCAGAAGCATCCCGACTCGTACTGCAAGCAGGAACACTTGCACGAGGTGGCGAAGTGTTTGTGCTCGATATGGGTGAACCAATAAAAATAGTCGATTTAGCTAGAAATCTCATTCAATTATCTGGCTTTACAGAAGATGAAATTGGCATTGAATTTTCAGGCATACGCCCAGGTGAGAAGATGTATGAAGAACTACTCAATGCAGAAGAAATTCAAGAGGAATATATTTATCCGAAAATTCATGTAGGAAGAGCGCACTGTCCGGATGAAGACAAACTTATGACATTCCTTGAAGAGCTTGAAACCCTCGATTCGCTTGGAATAAAGCGAAGTGTTATAAACATGGCGAATGGTCAATGGGCAAATGGTGAAATATTGTTTCCTAAGACGATTGCTTGATTCTGATATAGAGATAAATTAGGGAAGATTATTAGGAGTGCTATAACAAAAATAAGGAGTGTAAAAGCCCTGTATATGATTGTAAAAAGGTGGATGGATATTGTAGTATCATTCATTGCATTCATTGTGTTATTGCCATTATTTTTAATTCTGATGACTATTATTAAAATTGACTCAAAGGGTCCAGTACTGTTTAAACAAAAAAGAGTAGGTATTCATAAAAAACATTTTAATATTTTAAAATTTCGCACAATGCAGGTTAACACTCCTAATGATATACCAACACATTTATTGGAAGAACCTGACCAATATTTAACAAGAACAGGTAAGCTTTTAAGAAAATTAAGCTTAGATGAATTACCACAAATTTGGAATATATTTGTTGGGCAAATGAGCATTATTGGACCAAGACCGGCGTTATGGAACCAGTATGACTTAATTGCTGAACGTGATAAATATGGTGCTAATGATGTGTTACCTGGATTAACAGGATGGGCTCAAGTAAACGGACGTGATGAATTGTCTATTGAAAGAAAGGCGGAGTTAGACGGCAAATACGTAAAGAACATTAGCCTTCGGATGGATATGAAATGTTTATTTTTCACAATAAAAAAAGTGGTTACTAGGGAGGGTGTAATGGAAGGACAAATAAAATCTGAAAACTAAAAACTTTAGAAAATAGTTTGATAGTAGAAGAATAGTTGATTAATAAATTTGGAGGCTACTCATGAGAATACTTGTTATTTGCCAATATTACTATCCAGAGCCATTTCGGATTTCAGATATATGTGAGGAACTTGTGAAAAATGGCTATGATGTAACTGTCATAACAGGTCTCCCAAATTATCCAGAGGGAAAAGTGCTGAGTGAATATCGTTATCGAAAAAAAAGGATCGAAATTATTAATGGTGTGAAAGTTGTTCGATGTTTTGAAATAGGTCGAGGAAGAAGAAAGTTCATGCTTTTCTTAAATTATTTTAGTTACGCACTATCTGCATCGATCAAGACATTATTTATGAAAGAAAAGTATGACGTTGTATTAGTCAATCAGCTTTCGCCTGTAATGATGGGCTTGCCTGCAATTATATATAAAAAGAAGCATAAAAAAAAGATATTACTCTACTGTCTTGATTTATGGCCAGCAAGCTTAACAGCAGGTGGAATAAATGAACATTCAGTTATTTATAAGCTATTTCACGCTATATCAAAGTGGATTTATCAATCTGCGGACTATGTTGCCGTTAGTTCAGTTATGTTTAGTGATTACCTAAAAAATACTTTAGGAATTAATCAAGAAACAATCTTTCATCTACCTCAGTATGCGGAAAGCTTATTTTTAGAAGAATCAGAAGTTAAACTAGACAACAAATTTAATTTTGTTTTTGCTGGGAATATTGGGGATATGCAAAGCGTTGACACAATAATAAGAACGGCGAATGAGCTACGTAATCATTTAAATATTATATTTCACATAGTTGGAGATGGCTCTAGATTAGAGGCATGTAAAGCGCTATGTAATGAATTGAATCTTCAGAATGTGTTTTTTTATGGGAGAAAACCTTTAAGTGAAATGCCGATGTATTACGGATTAGCAGATGCAATGTTAATTACATTAAAGGATGATCAAACGATTTCATCTACATTACCAGGAAAACTTCAATCTTATATGGCTGCAGGTAAGCCAATTATTGGCGCAATCAATGGTGAAGCTAAACAAGTCATTTACGAAGCACAATGTGGATTTTGTTGTGAGGCAGAAGACTATGAACAATTAGGTAAATTGATTTTAGCGTTTTGTAAAAGTAGTAAGAAAGAGCAAATGGCTAAAAATTCATATGACTATTATCGGAAGCACTTTAGTAAGGAAAAATTTATGTCGGTGTTAGAAGAAGCCCTAGTTAAAATGGAGGTCTGAAATGTTTCAGGATAAAGTGTTATTAATCACAGGTGGCACCGGTTCTTTCGGCAATGCTGTCATGGAAAGATTCTTAAATACGAATATAAAAGAAATTCGTATTTTTTCCCGAGATGAAAAGAAGCAGGACGATATGCGGAAAAAATATAATAATGATAAGCTGAAATTTTATCTTGGCGATGTACGGTATATTGATAGTTTAAAAAATGCGATGCATGATGTTGATTATATTTTTCATGCTGCTGCTTTAAAGCAAGTGCCTTCATGTGAATTTTTTCCTCTTGAAGCGGTCAAAACGAATGTATTAGGAACAGAAAATGTATTAAATGCTGCCATTGAATATCGGGTAAAAAAAGTGATCTGTTTGTCCACCGATAAAGCGGCTTACCCGATTAATGCAATGGGGATTTCAAAAGCGATGATGGAGAAGGTTTTTGTCGCCAAATCGAAGACGGTTTCTCCTGAAAAAACGCTCATATGTGGAACGAGATATGGCAATGTGATGGCATCAAGAGGATCGGTTATCCCTTTATTTATCGAACAAATTAAGAGTGGCAAACCTTTAACAATCACAAATCCACAAATGACAAGGTTTCTCATGAGTTTAGAGGAGGCGGTTGAGCTTGTATTATTTGCCTTCGAGCATGCCGAGGCAGGCGATATTATGGTGCAAAAATCACCTGCTAGTACGATTGGTGATTTAGCGCAAGCATTGAAAGAGCTTTTTAACGTGAACAATGAAATCAAAATCATTGGTACGCGACACGGTGAAAAACAATATGAAACACTACTTACAAGGGAAGAATTTATAGTATCAGAAGATTTAGGTGGATTTTTTAAAGTACCAGCTGACCAAAGAGACCTCAATTATAATAAATATTTTGCAGAAGGCAATCCAAAACTGACAACTGTAGAAGAATACAATTCGAATAATACAAAGCTATTAACAGTAGAAGAAATTAAAGAAACGTTGCTGCAATTAGACTATATTCAAGCAGAATTAAAAAAATGGAATCCACATTTTCATGTGATGAATTAAAGGATGGAGTGAGCAGATGAAAATTCTTGTAACAGGTGCAAAAGGATTTATCGGGAAAAACTTAATTGCAGCGTTACAAAATAGAGGATTTCATGACATTTTAGAATTTACAAAAGATAGCGATCCATTACTACTAGAAGAGTATGCAAAACAATGTGACTTTGTTTTCCATTTAGCAGGCGTTAATCGACCACATTATGAGCATGAATTTATAGAAGGAAATTATGAATTTACTGTTCGATTACTAGCATTACTAAAAAAGTATTGTAATCAGGCGCCCGTTCTGACTACTTCCTCTATCCAAGCAGAACGCGATAATCCATATGGAAAAAGTAAAAAGGCAATGGAAGACGCGCTATGGCTTCACGAAAAAGAAACAGGTGCAAAAGTATATATATATAGATTACCGAATGTATTTGGGAAGTGGAGTAAACCAAATTACAATTCTGTCGTAGCCACGTATTGCTATAACATTGCAAGAAACTTAAATATCGACATACACAACCCCGATACAGAGCTTACGCTTTGCTACATTGATGACATTTTAGAAGAGTTTTTACATGCACTAAATGGAACACCAACGATATCCCCCCCTTACTGTGTAGTACCTACAACCTATCAAATAACACTTAGTACATTAGCAAATGCAATAAAAAGCTTCAAAAGCAATAGAGACAATTTAAATATAGCCAATATGGATGACGCCTTAACGAAAAAGCTGTATAGCACGTACTTAAGCTTTTTGCCGGAAGACCAATTTGCGTATGATTTAAAGATGCACGTGGACGACAGAGGTTCGTTTACAGAATTTATTCGCACGCCTGATAGAGGGCAAGTGTCTATCAATATATCCAAACCAGGCATTACAAAAGGAAATCACTGGCATCATACGAAAAACGAGAAATTTTTAGTTGTAAGTGGTGAAGGACTGATTCGGTTTAGAAAGTTAGATAGCGATGAAATTATTGAATATCACGTAAGTGGAGAAAAATTACAAGTTGTCGACATTCCGATTGGCTATACACACGCTATTGTCAATATAGGAGATACAGACCTTGTGACGGTTATGTGGGTAAATGAGTGCTTTGATCCGAAAAATCCTGATACGTACAATATGGAGGTGTAAAAGTGGAGAAGTTAAAAGTGATGACGGTAGTAGGCACTAGACCTGAAATTATTCGATTATCTGCTGTGATCAATCGGTTAGAACAATCCAATGCCATTGAACATACGCTTGTGCATACAGGACAAAATTATGATTACGAATTAAATGAAGTATTTTTTAATGATTTTCATTTAAGGAAGCCAGATTATTTTTTGAATGCAGCGACGGGCACAGCGGCTGAAACGATTGGCAATATTTTAAGTAAGATTGATCCGATACTCGAAAAGGTAAGACCTCATACATTTTTAGTGTTAGGGGATACGAACAGTTGCTTGTGCGCGATTGCAGCAAAAAGAAGACATATTCCAATCTTCCATATGGAAGCAGGCAATCGCTGTTTCGATCAACGTGTACCGGAAGAAACGAACCGAAAAATTGTTGATCACATAGCGGATGTCAATTTAACATATAGTGATATTGCAAGAGAGTATTTACTGCGAGAAGGATTCCCAGCAGACCGCATTATTAAGACGGGAAGCCCGATGTTTGAAGTGCTTCATTCGAAAAAAGTAGATATTGAGAATTCAGATGTACTACAAAGACTAGGGCTTGAAGAAGGACAGTACTTTGTTGTTTCTGCACACCGAGAAGAAAACATCAATGCCGAAAGAAACTTTCTTGATTTAGTCGAAAGTTTAAATGCTGTAGCAACAAAATACCAGCTTCCCGTCATTGTTAGTACACATCCTAGGACACAAAAGATGATTGAAGCGGTCGGGGTTGAATTTAATCCGCTCATCAAAACAATGAAGCCACTAGGATTTAACGATTATATTAAGCTACAAATGAAAGCGAAAGCAGTGTTAAGTGATAGTGGCACAATTAGTGAGGAATCGTCTATTCTTGGATTTAAAGCACTCAATATTCGACAAGCCCATGAGCGGCCAGAAGCAATGGAAGAAGCATCAGTCATGATGGTTGGGCTAAAGAAAGAACGGATATTACTCGGATTAGAAATAGTAGAAACACAAGAAGTGGACACATTAAGGCTTGTGGAAGATTACCGGATGCCGAATGTGTCAGAAAAGGTATTAAGAATTATTTTATCGTATACGCATTATGTGAATCGGGTTGTATGGGGGATGTGATGTGTGAAGGTTTTACAAATAAATGCCGTTTGTGGGATAGGAAGCACTGGTAGAATAGCGACGAATATTCATCGTATTTTGACTGAAAAAGGACACAAAAGTTATATTGCATACGGAAGAGGCGTACCAAAAAACTGTGAAAGCTCCATCAGAATAGGAACGAAGTATGATAATTATTGGCATGTAGGCGTAACTAGGATATTTGATAAACATGGATTTGGTTCAGTAAAAGCAACAAAAGCATTTATTAAAATAGTGGAGGAAATGGATCCACATATTATTCATCTTCATAATATTCATGGGTATTTTATTAATATTGAACTATTATTTGATTATATAAAGAGAGCGAATAAAAAAGTGATTTGGACGCTACACGATTGTTGGGCTTTTACAGGGCACTGTTCTCATTTTGATTTTGTTGGTTGTAGTAAATGGAAATCAGGATGTAGTGAGTGTCCTGAAAAAAAAGAATATCCTAAGAGTCTATTTATAGATAATTCTCAAATGAACTATATAAAGAAAAAAGGGATTTTTACAGGGGTGAAGGATTTAACAATTATTACGCCTTCAAACTGGTTAGCGAATTTAGTGAAAGGCTCCTTTCTTAGTGAGTATCCTACGCAAGTAATTCATAACGGCATTGATTTGGACATTTTCAAACCGACAAAAGGAACATTTAGAGAAAAATATAATTTAGCAAACAAATTTATTATTTTAGGCGTAGCGAACGTTTGGAATCGAAAAAAAGGTTTAAATCAATTTATAGAACTTGCCAATTCTCTTGAGGAAGATGAGGTCATCGTTTTAGTTGGCTTAACGGAAAAGCAAGTGAAAGGGTTACCTAAAAAAATAATCGGTATAACGATAACGAATAATGCTAAACAATTAGCAGAAATTTATTCAACGGCTGATATTTTTATTAATCCTACGCTAGAGGATAATTTCCCAACAACAAATATTGAAGCATTAGCCTGTGGGACTCCTGTTTTTACATTTGATTCAGGTGGAAGTAGCGAGAGCATTGATGAAACATGTGGAGGCATAATCGACCCTAAAAATGTTGTTGGGCTACAAGACTGTTTAAAAAAATATCGAATGAATAAGAAGATAAATTCTTTACATTGCATCAGCCGAGCAAAGCAATATAATATGCTCAATCAATATAATGAATATTTAACACTCTATTGTGAATCCACAGAACGTATTATTTCTTTTTAGTGGGGCGTTAATGTGATGAAGAGGATTTTAGTAGTAGTGGATAATTTAAATAGTGGTGGGATCGCTTCCGTTGTTCTGAATATTTCCGAAGCAGTAAATAAGGAAAACTACATATTTGACTATATTGTTTATAAGCAGCCAAATCAGGAAGTATTACAACGAATAGAAAATAATAATGGGAAATATTTTATAGTGAAAAGAATTAGTGAAACATCTCCTTTGCAATATGTAAAAAAAATAAGAGCCATTATTCGGGAAAATGGTCCATATGATGCGATACATGCGCATACCTCTAGCTTTATATGGCTTGCCTGTTTAGCTGGGGAAAAAGAAAATATTCCTATAAGGATAGGGCATGCACATGGGAGTAAAAATGCGAAGCAATTTTTGTTTAGTGAAGCATTGTATGCTATTTTAAGATATTTTAATCGGAAATATTGTACAAAGATGATCAGTTGTGCAGACTTATCTGGCCAATATGTTTTTGGAAAAGGGTTCGAATTTATCCCTAATTTTATTGATCATACACAGTATTGTAAAATCGAGAAGGAACAATTAGACCAATTTACGTTACAACATCATATTCCTCGGGATGCACATACGTATTGTTTTATTGGTTATTTAGGTGGCGAAAAAAATCCTCTCTTTGCATTACAAGTATTTAAGCGAATAGTAAGTGAAAACCCACATTCATATTTGTTAATAGCAGGGGATGGACCCGAGTTCAATCAGATAATAGAGTTTATACAAAAAAATCAGCTAGAGAAAAATGTTAGAATGTTTGGAAATACAGATAAAGTCAAAGAAATTCTTCATTTATCACATATGCTGTTCATGCCCTCGTTTTCTGAAGGCATGTCCATGGCCATATTAGAGGCGCAAATTGCAGGTGTAAATTGTATTGTATCGAGTGGGGTACCTATTACAAATGATATTAAAGCGGGATTATTTCATCGGTGTTTAACATTCGATATTGAGGACTGGTATACAACGATTCAACAGGTTAAAAAAAATCCGACGGTAAGTGAATTTGACATTTT
Organism: Lysinibacillus sp. KU-BSD001; assembly: GCF_042920265.1. Classification (NCBI taxonomy): domain Bacteria; kingdom Bacillati; phylum Bacillota; class Bacilli; order Caryophanales; family Bacillaceae; genus Lysinibacillus; species Lysinibacillus sp. KU-BSD001. The sequence goes on from NZ_JBDQZI010000001.1 coordinate 296,969, forward strand.
GAATGCTTTAGAAAATATAGGGTACGATCAACGAAATGTAGGACGTCAGTATGAAAGAATTTACGACCCTCTTCCCCTATAACATTTTCAAAATATCATTTCTTAGGAGATCTATATGGAAAAATTCTTATCAAATGACGTGTTACTGTTGAAAAAGAATATTGAGAAAAATGTCATTATAGGAATTAATGTATTATTCAATACGATTATTTTAGTCATCGCATTTTATATAGCGGATAATTCGTTTCAAAAATGGGTGTTTCCTTTTGCTCTATTGTCACTCATTCAATTGATTTTAAATATCGGTACGATTAAAAAATTCGAAGGAAAAATGTTTTCACTGACAATCCTGTTTCTTATCTTTTCTTTTATAACGCATCTAGGCATGGTCATCATATTTGGATTTAAAGTCGATATTGATTTGCCTTGGAATCCACTATCAACGATTACAACTAACATGTTTAAGGAGGCAAGCTTTTTTGCCCTTTGTAGCCATGTGTTTTTAACCTATGGCATGCTGATTATATTAGCTAAAAGGAAAAAATATACCTCTACGGTACTAGATGATAACAATTTTGAAAATACAACGAGTGTGCTTCATTTAACAAAAAGTATAGGCTTAATTCTATTTAGTATAGGGTTAGTACCTATGTTATATATTGATAGTTCAAAAGCTATTTTATATATAAACGGAAATTATTTAGATACTTTTCAAATTGGCGTGCCAAGTGTTGTTTATTTAATAGCTGGCTTCAGCGATATTGGCATCATGATGTTATTAATAGGAAATAAAAACAATAAACAAAAAGTATTTATCGTATTAATTTTTGCCACGATTTATAAAGGTATTTTAATGTTCACTGGTGGTAGAGGGGAACCTATATTATTTTTATTAACGTTGTATTTTATTTACTTCAATTTCATCCGAGTAAATAAAATGAAGGTTCATCAAGTGATTTTGAATGGCTGTTTAATCTATATAGTAGGATATGTACTCACGTTCATTAGTCAAATTCGCATGATGTCTATTAATAATATGGATACTTTCATCGAGCTTGCTAAAAAATCATTTATTGACTTTTCCCCATTTGCAGTAATTGCTGAATTTGGTAGTACAATCATAACTTTAGGGATAGCGATTGATTTTTTTTCATCAAATCAGGATTATCAATATGGTATAAATTATGTATTTGCTCTGTTGAATGCCTTCCCTAATATAGGCGGAGTGCTCGACTTTACGACGTTAAAAACGATCTATGTATACAATTTCCCTGGAAATATAAGAACATTTTTAGGAGGATCATATTTAGGGGAGGTATACTATAGTTTTGGCTATGTAGGTGCGGTTTTTGTCACTTTTATTGGAATGGCTATAGGTTATATTTCTGTGAAAATTGAGGAACTGTATGAAAGACAACAACTCATTCGATTGTCGATCGTCTTAATTTTATTTCCTAACATACTGTGGTGGACTAGAGCTTATTTTGTAGATATGGTAAGAGAATTTACATGGATATCGGCATTCATTATTATTTTAACGATCGTATTGAAGCGTAAAAATAGACGATAACTTCAAAGTGCTACTTTTTATAGAAAGTTTGTATAAAGTGTAAATGAAGATGAATTATGGCTCAACACCAAAATATGTTCTTGATTAAAAAGAGGAGCACTTTAAAAGCACATGGAGTGAAGGGCGGCGAGTGTAGCTGACGGCGTTCGCCCGTAACGGAATGTGCGGTCAATTACACGTTTTGGTGAAGAGTTTGAATTATATTTGAAAAGTAGGCATAAATCAGCTAACAATATGAATAAAATAGGCACATCTTCTTATGTTCACATTTTAATTTTAGGAGAGAAATGTAAATGGAAACTGTTTTAGTGAGCATTCATTGTGCTACTTTTAATCATGAAAAATACATTGCGGAGGCAATCAAAGGATTTCTAATGCAAAAAACCAATTTTAAATTTGAAATATTAATACATGATGATGCATCAACAGATAGAACAGCAGATATTATAAGGGAGTATGAGAAACAGCATCCAGACATCATTAAGCCTATTTATCAGACAGTGAATCAATATTCAGCAGGACAATCCATTAGTCGAATCAACTTGGAGAGAGCGCAAGGAAAATACATTGCAATCTGTGAAGGGGATGATTATTGGACCGATCCATATAAGTTACAAAAACAAGCAGATTATATGGAAAGCCACCCTGAATGCAGCTTATGTGTCCATGGCGGTTATGTCGTGAACGCATCGGATAAGACTTTTATCTCTAAAATTCGCGCGAATAAAGGCAATAAGGTGTTTCATACGGAAGAGGTAATCGAGGGAGGCGGTGCTCTTTTCGTTACTAATTCTATGTTTTATCCTTTAGAATATGCGAATAATAGACCCGATTTTTTCAAAATAGCCCCTGTTGGAGATTATCCTTTAACTATCAATCTATCTTTATTAGGTACGGTGTATTATATGGATGAATTTATGTCTGCATATCGAACGGGTGTTAGTCATTCATGGACCGATAGAAATGCTTCTTCCATTAGTAAGAAAGTAGAACACTATAGTAAAATAGCTGCTATGTTAGATGAGGTGAATAAATATACAGTTGGTCAATTTGAAAAGGCGATAGAGCGACGAAAATATTATGATCAGTTACTTCTTTTGGTAGAACAAAGAAAATATAAGGAGGCTAGGTCAGGGGAAAACAAAGAATTTTACGTAGCTTTAAATTATAAAAGAAGAATGGTGATCTTTTTTGATCAGTATTGCCCAATCATTTTAAAGTTTGCAAGGATGGCAAAGAGGAGCTGGGGGAAGTGGGCAATGAGATAATCAAAACAAAAATCATCACTTCTTTGTTGTGGAAGCTAACCGAGAGAGTCGGAACGCAAGGAATTCAATTTATTGTCATGATTATATTAGCCCGATTTCTTTTACCAGAGGACTTTGGATTAATCGTCGTAGTGACCATATTTATAACGATTGCGGGTGTCATTGCGCAATCTGGTTTTAATACGGCACTTATACAAGCGAAGAAAATTGATAAAATAGATCTTTCATCCGTCTTTTATTTTAATTTATTAATAGCAGCTATATTATATTTCACACTCTTTATCCTCTCACCTGTTATAGCCCTCTTTTTTCAAGAGCCTCAATTAATACTCATTTTAAGAATTCTTTCAATCTCATTATTTTTTAGTGCGCTTAACTCGATACAACAAACAATTATTGCTCGAAACATGCAGTTTAAAAAACTTTTTGTTAGTAGTTTAAGCGGAGTAATCATAGCTGGTTTAATCGGAATAATAATGGCGTATTCCCATTTTGGGATTTGGTCTTTAGTACTGCAACAATTAGTATTTCAATTCATGGTTACAGTGACACTATGGTACACAGTGAAATGGCGACCGCAATTCTGTTTTTCGATCGAACGGCTAGGACGTTTATTTTCATTTGGTTGGAAGTTACTGTTATCTGCTTTAATCGATACAATCTATTCGAACATAAAAAGTTTGCTCATAGGAAAACTGTTTAGTCCTACGATTCTAGGCTTTTATAATCGAGGAGAGCAGTTTCCAAGTGTCCTAATCAATAATATAAATGGCTCTATACTATCGGTCATGTTTCCAGTGTTATCTTCACAACAAGATAATGTCACAAGAATGAAAGAAATGATGAGAAGAGCCATTGTTACCAGTTCTTTTATTGTCTTTCCGATGATGGTGGGATTAGCAGTTATTGCAGAACCGCTCGTAAAGGTTTTATTAACAGAAAAATGGCTTCCAGCGGCTCCGTTTCTCCAACTCTTTTGTGCCATCTATGCTTTATGGCCAATTCATACAGCGAATTTACAAGCAATCAATGCGCTCGGGCGTAGTGATATTTTTTTGAAATTAGAAATCATCAAAAAATTGCTTGGGATCTTCATATTAATCATCAGTGTACCGTATGGTGTTTATGCGATGGCAATGGGAGGGGTTGTAGGTGGCATTATTTCTTCATTTTTAAATGCGTATCCTAATATTATTTTACTTAATTATAGTATGAAGGAGCAGTTGAGCGATATATACCCGTCCTTCCTCATTTCATCCATAATGGGGGGGATTATATATACTATTAAGTGGATTAATTTTTCAGATATAGCAACTGTTGTTATACAAGTCGTTTTTGGTGTCATTTTATACATTGGGCTAGCAAAATTATTTCGATTGGAAAGCTATCGTTATTTGTTGTTGACTATGAAAGAACTTTTTACAAGAAATAAGCAAACAGCAGTAAAAGAAATTTATGAATAATTCATGGCATCTATTATAAAAAAATAACGATGAGATTATTTGTGAGGTGTATAAAGATGAAAAAACTATTGATGCTAGGTGGCTCACCCTCACAGGTTGTAGCGATCAAGAAAGCGAAAGAGATGGGATACTATGTAATAACTTGCGATTATTTGGAACATAATCCGGGACATCAGTTTGCGGATGAATATTATAATGTCAGCACCATCGATAAGGAAGCTGTATTCACGTTAGCCAAATCATTAAATATTGATGGAGTGCTTTGTTATGCAGCGGATTCGGGTGCTCCTACAGCTGCCTATGTAGCAGAAAAGTTAGGATTACCTTCTTTTCCTTATAGATCGGTAGAAATTTTATCGAATAAGGATATGTTTAGATCCTTTTTGAAGAAAAATAATTTTAATGTACCACAAGCAAAGGGATATACAACGCTAGAAGAGGCCAAAGCCGACTTTCATACTTTTACGATGCCCGCAATGATTAAACCTGTTGATTCTTCGGGGAGTAGGGGGGTATCACTCGTTGAATCCGTCGAACTGCTAGAGGAGAAAGTAGAAGCAGCATTATATTTTTCCAGAGCAAAACGTTTTATTATGGAGGAATATATTAATAAGCAAGGGTATCAAATTGGCGGTGACTGTTTTGTAGTCAATGGCAAGCTCGTATTTACTAGGCTAGTCAATAATCACTTTGAAGCTAATTTGATGCATTCATTTCTTCCGATAGGGGAAAGTTGGCCGTGTATTTTACCTACACATGTACAACATAAAATTACTTGTGAACTACAAAGATTAATCGATTTGTTAAATATGGAGACAGGACCATTAATTTTTGAGGCGCAAATGGATACGAAGGGGCGTATTTATTTTATTGATATAGGAGTTCGAAATAACGGTGATTTAACGCAAGCAATCAAACAAATTGATGGGGTCAATTTAGTTGAATATACAATTAAAGCAGCAGTAGGTGAAGATTGCAGTAATTTAGGAGAGGATGAACCAGGGGGATACTGGGGTGTTTATACAATTGTAAATGAGCAGGCAGGGGGATTCAAAAAAATCCAAATCGAACAGGACGTTAGCAGTAATAATTTAGTGAAGTCTAACATCATCAACATCCCTTTAGGCTATAAAATAGATAAAAACGCAACTCTCGGCACGCTACTGCTGACATTTTCTTCAATGGCTGAAATGTTAGAGAAGATGGATAATATGAAAAGTTTAGTACGAGTAGATATTGAAGCAAGTAATATAGTAAATGGTGCTTAAATTTTTAGTTTTGAAATGTTTTAACGGGATAAATGAGGTGTAAAGGTGAAAAAATTATTAATGCTCGGTGGTTCACATTTGCAAATACCCGCGATTAAAAAAGCTAGAGAAATGGGCCATTATGTGATTACGTGTGACTATTTAGAAGAGAATCCAGGTCATCAATATGCACACGAATACTACAATGTGAGTACGACAGATCGAGAAGCTGTTCTACAATTAGCAAAGAAATTGAATGTGGATGGAATCGTTTGCTATGTGGCAGATTCTGGGGCGGCAACAGTAGCTTATGTTGCTGAAAAACTAGGGCTGCCATCTTATTCATCAAAAGCTGTTCATATTCTGACAAATAAAGATCGATTTAGACAATTCCAATTAGAAAATGGCTTTCATATTCCTCGGGCTAAAGGATATCGTTCATATGAAGAAGCGAAAATGGATTTTCATCATTTTAAAATGCCTGTCATGATAAAACCTGTAGATGCATCAGGCAGTAAAGGAATATCGAAAATCGATAATATCGAACTGCTTCAAGAAAAAGTACGAAATGCTTTACATCATTCAAGAGCAAAACGTTTTATCATTGAGGAATATATTGAGAATTATGGACCGCATGTGGGCGGAGATGGTTTTTGTGTGGATGGAAAGCTTGTTTTTCGCTGTTTCTCAAATGAATATTTTTCAACAGACCGATTAAACCCATTCGTTTCTATATTAGCAACATGGCCATATATTATGCCAGAGCATATCCAAACAAAAATACATGATGAAATACAAAGAGTAGTGAATTTACTTAATATGCAAACAGGGGCATTAAATTTCGATATTCGGGTTGATGATGAGGAAAACGTATATATTATTGAGATTGCCCCAAGAAATGGCGGTGAATGGAACCCGCATGCAATCAAGTATGCAACAGGTATCGACTTGATCGAATATACGATTAAAGCGGCCCTTGGTGAAGATTGCAGTGGTTTAACAATGGCTGCGCCACAAGGCTATTGGGCTAGTTATGTGTTGAATAGTGCGCAAACAGGTATTTTTAAAGGTGTTGAAATAGATGAAGAGTTTCAAAAACATAATATGGTGGAATTCGAATTAGTAGTAAATACGGGAGACGAAATATATGCACTCTCTGGATCACATGAAAAAGTCGGAATCATGATTTTACAATTTGCTTCAATGGCTGAAATGACGAATAAAATGAAGAATATCGACCATTTAATTAAGGTTATAGTGGAAGATTCGTCTCTAGCGAATGTCACAAAGCGTTAATGAATATAGCTTTTAACAAGTAGATGTTCGTAACAATCGTGGATTTTAAGGTGTATTAGAGGTGATTCAGTGAATGAAATCGGAGGATATTTCGGTTTAGAAAAATTAGTAAGTAACGAGTATCACAAAGGATTAATTCGTTTAAATACTGCAACAAATGCAGTAGTTTATTTACTTCAGGCAAAAGGCATAAGAAAGGTCTATATGCCTTATTATTTATGTTATGCAGTAAGCCATAAACTAGTTACAAATGGGTATGAAGTAGAATACTATAGCATCCATCCAGACTTTAGTCCAATGATTAGCCATGTGATGGATGAAGATGAGATTATTTATATCGTGAATTATTTCGGACAATTGACAAATGAGAAAATCTCTAGTTTAAAAGAAAAATATAAGCAAATTATAGTAGATAATACGCATGCTTTTTTTCAAAAGCCATTGTATGGGGTAGATACGATTTATTCATGTAGAAAATTTTTTGGCGTATCCGACGGGGCGTATGTATCGACAACGAATCCATTACATGAAGAATTAGCATTAGATGTGTCAAAAGATCGAATGGCACATGTTTTAGGGCGTTTTGAAGGGCAAGCTGCTCATTTTTATGCTAATTTCCAAGAAGTAGATCAAATGCTTCATAGTGAACCTTTAAAATGGATGTCTAGGCTCACTACTAATTTACTTGGTGCGATTGATTATGACAATGTACGTCAAATTCGAAATACTAATTATGCCTTTTTAGAACATGAATTTAAAGAAAAAAATCGTTTACAATTGGTAACGTCGGATGGTGCTTTTGCCTATCCATTGTATATAGAAAACGGGATTGAAATAAGAAAAAACTTAGCAAAAAAGAAGCTATATATTCCAACGCTGTGGCCCAATGTGTTAGAAAATACAGTAGAGGAAAGCATCGAGTACCGCTACGCCGCCAATATTTTAGCCTTACCATGTGATCAGCGTTATGGAATAAAAGAGATGGAATACATTTCAAACCTAATCAATGAGGTGATCAGTTGAACCGTGCTATACAAGTAACACGTTCATCCATGCCCAATTTGGTAGATTATATAGAAGAAATTAAAGAGTTATGGGATAGTCGATGGTTAACTAATGCCGGTATTAAACATAATCAATTAGAAAATACATTGAAACAGTATTTAAAGACACCGAATATTTCCTTATTTTCTAACGGTCATCTAGCATTGGAATATGCGATAGAAGCATTCCAGCTCACTGGGGAAGTAATTACAACGCCCTTTACATTTGCATCTACAGTGCATGCGATTGTCAGAAAAGGATTAACACCCGTTTTTTGTGATATTAATGCTGAGGACTATACAATCCAAACGGACCATCTAGAAAGGCTTATAACAGAAAAGACGACCGCTATTATTCCAGTGCATGTTTACGGTAATATTTGTAACTTTAGAGAAATTGAGCGAATTGCTAAAAAGTATAATCTGAAAGTCATTTACGATGCGGCCCATGCTTTTGGCATTACAGTCGATGGAGAAAGTGTTGCTAATTTTGGTGATGCATCGATGTTTAGTTTCCATGCGACTAAAGTGTTTCATACAGTGGAAGGTGGCGCCTTAACATATGGAAATACGGATTTAGTGCCATACTTAAATGCACTTAAAAATTTTGGTATTACAGGACCAGAGCATGTGGAGTATGTGGGTGGTAATGCAAAAATGAATGAGTTTCAGGCAGCGATGGGTCTTTGTAATCTGCGCTATATAGATGATGAAATAACGAGTAGAAAAATTATATACGAACGGTATGTGGAGCAGCTATATGATGTAGAGGGGATTAAGTTATCGCTCCCTTCTCCGAACTTGAAAAGTAATTACGCCTATTTCCCAGTCCTATTTGATCATCATTCCCTCACACGAGATGCAGTACATGATGTACTTTTACAACAAAACATTTATACGCGAAAATATTTTTATCCCCTTATCAATGATTTCTCTTGTTACCAAGGAAAATTCACACCAACGTGCACGCCAGTCGCCCAAAAAATTGCAGAAAAAATCCTCACACTTCCCTTATATGCACACTTACATTTAGATGATGTAGATCGAATATGTCGAATTATTAAATCTAAGTTAGTATTAACATAAAGGTGTATCTTAACTTTTCATATGAGTTGGAGGAGAAAATTTGAAGTTAGTACTGATGCAACCGTACTTTTTCCCTTATATTGGTTATTTCCAGTTGATGCATTTGTGTGACGAATTTATAGTTTTTGATACAGTGCAGTATATAAAAAAAGGCTGGATTAATCGAAATAGAATTCTTCATCCAACGGGGCACGCCACCTATATAAATGTACCTATCCAAAAATTTCATACTCATACGTTAATAAAAGATATTTTAATTGATTACAAAGCAGATTGGCAAAAATCGATCATCCAGCGATTGCACCACTATTATAAAAATGCACCATACAAAGAAAAAGTGATAGCTTTTGTGGAAGATTGCTTTACGGAAGAGTTTACAAGTTTAAGTGAGTTAAACACCCATTTACTCAAGAAGACTTGTGATTATTTAAATATAAAGTGTCGCATAACGACATTATCAAAAGCTGACTTTGAATTTCAACATGCAACAGCCCCTGATGAATGGGGACTTAATATATGTAAGGCCTTGGGTGCAAAAACATATATAAATGCACCGGGAGGCATTTTATTTTTTGACCAGAACAAATACGCGAAGCAAAATATTGATATAAAATTTATTCAACCTATTTTAAAGCCATATGTTCAGCGTGATGGGAATTTTGTACCTGGATTATCAATTCTCGATGTCATGATGTTTAATAGTGTTGATGACATACAAGGCATGTTGGAAAGGTATGAGGAAATTCAATCCTTATTTACGAGGTGAATGGTAGTTGAAGGGAATTGTATTAGCGGGCGGTTCAGGGACTCGGTTGTATCCTTTAACGAAATCGATTTCAAAGCAAATGTTGCCTATTTATGATAAACCGATGATCTATTATCCGCTATCTGTTTTGATGTTAGCAGGTATAACAGAAGTGTTAATAATTTCTACCCCTCGTGATATTGGGGGATTTAAAGAACTGTTAGGAGATGGTAGTAGCCTGGGGATGCATTTTGAATATGCAATCCAAGAAAATCCGAATGGTCTAGCGGAAGCATTTATTATTGGAGAGCACTTTATCGGCAACGACTCTGTCGCATTAGTTTTAGGAGATAATATTTTTTACGGTTCGAACTGGAGTGAGTTATTAAAAGAAGCAGCTTCTTTAACGACGGGTAGTATTATTTTAGGGTGTTATGTCAATGATCCTCGTGCTTACGGAGTAGTCGAAGTCGATGAACAACATAATGCGATTTCTATAGAAGAAAAACCGGAAAAGCCGAAATCTTCCTATGCGATTCCGGGTTTATATTTTTTTGATCATAAAGTTGTGGAAGTGGCAAAAAATGTAGAACCTTCAGCACGTGGGGAGTTGGAAATTACTTCCGTTCTAGAGCAATATATGCAGAAGGATGAATTAACTGTAATACTGACAGGGCGCGGGTTAGCGTGGTTAGATACAGGTACACATGAATCATTATTAGAAGCGTCTAATTTTGTTGAAGCAATTCAAAAGCGCCAAGGTTTGTATATTGCCTGTATTGAGGAAATTGCGTACAGAAAGGGCTACATTACAAAGCAGCAGCTTGTAAAACTCGCTGCACCCCTTATGAAAACAGATTATGGGAACTATTTAATGGACATTGCACGAACTGTCGACACAGTATTTTAAAAGGTGGCAAAGTGAAATGAAAAGCCTATTAGTAACGGGGGGAGCTGGATTTATTGGTGGCAACTTTATTCACTATGTATTAAAACACTACCCTCACTATAAAATTTATAATGTAGATGCGTTAACTTATGCAGGAGATGTAACGAAGCATCATCACATCGAACACAATCCTCATTATACTTTCATACAAGCTAATATTATTGATTATGAAACGATCCTCTCTCTCTTTCAACAATACCGATTCGATTATGTTATCCATTTTGCAGCAGAAAGTCATGTAGATCGTTCTATACAAGACCCTAGTATATTTGTAAAAACGAATGTTGTCGGGACACAAAATTTGCTAGAAGCAGCAAGACAAGTAGGGGTCTTAAAATTTATTCATGTTTCAACCGATGAAGTTTATGGAGAGTTAGATTTTGACCGAACGCTCTTTTTTACAGAAGAGACACCATTACAGCCGAATAGCCCTTATAGTGCAAGTAAGGCAGCATCGGACTTATTGGTACGTGCATATTACGAGACGTATGAACTACCGGTGAATATTACAAGATGTTCAAATAATTATGGACCGTATCAATATCCAGAGAAATTAATTCCTTTAACGATTTCACGGGTGCTCAAAGATGACAAAGTACCGATTTATGGGGATGGGCAAAATATTCGTGATTGGCTACATGTATATGATCATTGCAAGGCACTGGATATAGTGATGCATAAAGGGGTTACTGGTGAGGTTTACAATATTGGTGGGCATAATGAGCGAACGAATTTACAAGTCGTTCAGCGTATTATTGATACTTTAGGCAAGTCACAGCAATTAATTACGTTTGTTCCTGATCGGTTAGGGCATGACAAACGTTATGCAATTGACCCAGCAAAGTTAGAACGTTTAGGGTGGAAGCCGACATATTCATTTGACACAGGAATTGTGCAAACGATTGAGTGGTATATGGAAAATAACTGGTTACAACAAATGAGCAATTGATTGAAAAAGTAACATGTTAGATTACAAAATGAAAGAGGTTAGGGATTGAGTAGTGACCTAATTAAACTGAATTTTTCTAACGTAGACATGTTGGATAAAGAATGGTGTGCTTATCAAGCAAAAGTTGACGATATCCATCATCATTTAGAACAATTATTCAAAGATTCAGTAGGTTGGATAGGCTATCCTCTACAAAATCAATCTGTGTTACTTCAACAAATTACGAATATTGCCAATGAAATTCGGGAACACGCGGAGATCCTTGTTGTGATTGGCGTTGGTGGATCATATTTGGGGGCGCGTGCTATTCAAGATGCATTAACCCCTTATTTCAAAATTAAGAAAGGCGCAATCGAGGTTGTTTATGTCGGTCAAAATTTAAGTGGGGCATACATCGCTCAATTACTAGATTATTTAGCGGATAAGAATGTATATGTAAATGTCATTTCAAAGTCAGGCACAACGATGGAGACAGCATTAGCATTCCGTGTGTTAAAACAATATATGGATGAACGCTACGGGATAGAGGCGATTGAACGGATTATTGTCACGACGGATGCTGAAAATGGGCTTTTAAAAGAGATAGCGGATCATACTGGCTATCGTCAGTTTATTATTCCTGCCAATATTGGTGGGAGATATTCGGTATTGACGCCCGTTGGATTGCTCCCAGTGGCAGTTGCGGGTATAGATATTGACGAGTTAATAAACGGCGCAAAGCATGCTGCAATGTCATTGAACCATTCTCGACTTGAACGGAATAATGCTTATTGTTATGCCGTTTTCCGTCATTTTTTATATGAACAGGGCTATAAAGTGGAGCTGCTCGCTTCGTTTGAACCGTCACTCAAAAATTTTCATGAGTGGTGGATGCAACTATTTGGGGAAAGTGAAGGGAAAGAGCGCAAAGGGTTATTTCCTTCAGCAGCAAGTTATTCTACAGATTTACATGCAATAGGTCAGTTTATTCAAGAAGGCAATCCCATCCTATTTGAAACGCTTTTATATTTTGAGGAAGTGCAAGAGGATGTCAGTGTACCGTATGATACTCAAAATGATGACCGTTTAAATTATTTGTCGAATCGTACGTTTAATGAGATGAATAACATTTCAAGACAAGGAACAGCGCTCGCTCATATTGCAGGAGGAGTTCCCGTCATTCAACTGCAACTCCCGAAACTAGATGCGTATCATATAGGCTATTTAATTTATTTTTTTATGAAAGCATGTGCCATGAGTGCATGTCTATTAGGAGTTAATCCTTTTAATCAACCAGGTGTAGAGGCATATAAAAATAAAATGTTAGCCCTGTTACAAAAGATTCAGATTGTTAATTGACTGAATGAAAAGAGGGACAATAAGTTTGAAATAGCTCGTCAAGCTTGGAAGACATAGGGATAACTAGCGAATATTTTTCATACAATTGTGTCATGAATAGCCTTTTATGTACGTAAAGAAAATATTAGCATTACAATCAATAAATGAATCGTAAAAGAAGGAGGGACAATGATTGGAGGAAACTATTAGCTTACAAGAAATACTAAAAATCATAAAAAAACGTTTATTACTCATTATAAGTTTAATAGTAGTTGCGATTAGTATTGCAGCATATATTAGTTTCTATGTAATAACTCCGACTTATGAGGCGCAGACACAAATATTAGTAAATCAAAAAAATATTGATCAAGAATACTCGTGGTCACAAATGGAGGCCGATTTACAATTAATCAATACGTACAACGTCATTATTACAAGTCCGATTATCTTAAATAAGGTCATAGAAGAATTGAATTTAGATGTTACCTCGGGACAATTAGCGAGTCAAATTTCAGTATCAAATGAAAGTAATTCAAAAGTGGTGAATATTACTGTACAAAATGATAACCCCAAACAAGCTGTAGATATCGCGAATACGATTGCTGAAGTATTTCAAGCAGAGATCCCTTTCCTCATGAGTGTTAATAATCTTACTATTTTATCAGTAGCCACATTAAGCGAAACGCCCATTCCGATAAAACCTAATAAAACCATGAATATAGCCATTGCTACATTAGTGGGGTTAATGGCTGGTATTGGTTTAGCCTTTTTATTAGAAATGTTTGATGTCACGATTAAAACGGAAAAAGATGTAGAAGAAATTATTCAATTACCGATTATGGGATTAGTCGGTTCGATGCCGCTAGAAAAAAAGAAGCATGCTGCCTTTAAATCTCGGAGAATGAAAGGGGATTCACATGCTTGGGTTGAGAAAGAGAGCTAAAAAAAAGGCCAACAAATTACCGACAATGGCTCGCAAACTTATAACGGTTTCAGATCCTAAATCTATCCTCTCTGAGCAGTTTCGGACAATTCGTACAAATATTACATTCGCTTTACCAGATCAACAGCTCAAAACAATTTTAATCACATCTTCGACCGCTGGAGAAGGAAAATCAACGAACGCTTCTAACATTGCTACCGTTTTCGCACAAGAAGGTAAGAAAGTGTTAATTGTAGATGCCGATATGCGTAAACCAACACTACATTATATTTTTGGGCTTTTTAATACAGTAGGTTTATCTACAGTGCTTGCTAGAAAGAGTACGCTATACGATACGATTCAGGAAACATCAATTGTAGGCTTATCTCTTTTACCTAGTGGCCCTATTCCCCCGAACCCAACGGAATTACTTTCCTCCAAGACGATGGATGCTATTCTTGAAGAAATAAAGGAAGTGTACGATATCATTATTTTTGATGCACCGCCACTACTACCTGTATCAGATGCACAGATTTTATCTAATAAGTGTGACGGTACGTTGTTAATTGTACATTCTGGTGTTGTAGAAAAAGATACGGTTCTAAAAGCAAAGACCATACTTACTACCTCTCAAGCAAAAATTTTAGGTGTCGTATTAAATAATTATAAAATGCCGCGAAATCGTAAAAATTACTATCAATATTATGGAGCAAGTGAATAAAGTGAGACTTCAGTGAAGAAGAACTTTTAATTATGCTGTTGAACCTGCATGAGGATTATTGGGGAATTTTGGTTGACTATTGATTCTATGTTACTTGTGAATCGGTAATTTGGGTGCATATCGTTGAATTTACAGAGAACATACTCCCTTTCACTGAATATATGGATATATCAGGGGGGATTAAAGTGGACGTATCTATTTTGCATAATAAGAGTAATTTGCCTTCTAATTAACGACAATGCTAAAATGAAGCGTGAGATAATAGAAAGTGTGGTCGTATACATGAAGGTTTTATTTATCGGGGATATCGTCGGTTCAATCGGGCGCGATGCAGTAGCGAAATACTTACCGCGTTTAAAGAAGAAATATGCTGTCGATGTGGTCATTGCAAATGGCGAAAATGCAGCAGCAGGGCGCGGTATTACGCGTAGTATTTACAATGATTTATTACAAATGGGCGTGGATGTCATTACGATGGGGAACCATACGTGGGATAATAAAGATATTTTTGAGTTTATCGATGATGCGGATTACTTAATTCGCCCAGCCAATTTTTCAAAGGATGCTCCTGGTCGTGGAATGGTGCAAATCGAGAAAAATGGTGTGACGCTCAGTGTGATTAATTTACATGGTCGTGTGTTCTTGCCGCCGCATGACGACCCGTTTGCGATGGCAGATGAATTAGTAGCCGAGGCACATCAAAGATCGCCACTTGTTTTTGTTGATTTTCATGCAGAGGCGACGTCTGAGAAAATTGCCCTTGGCTGGCATTTAGATGGTCGTGCTTCAGCAGTCGTTGGGACACATACGCATGTGCAAACAGCAGATGCACGTATTTATCCAGGCGGTACGGCTTATATTACAGATGTTGGGATGACTGGACCATATGATGAAATTTTAGGGATGACGAAGGAAAGTGTCATTTATAAATTCCAAACGAATATGCCGGCACGATTCGAAGTACCGAAAAAGGGGCGCGATGTGTTAAGCGGTTTCTTTGTTGACATTGACGATAAAACAGGAAAAGCGATTCGTCAAGAACGTATTTATATAAATGAAGACTATCCGTTTGAAGGGTAATGTTCGTAAACGAGCTCATAATAAGGGCTCGTTTTTATTATGGAATAAAACGTTCATTTATAAATGGCTCTCTTCATAAATATAAGTAAAATGTTTAACGAGGAGAGCGAAGTTGAATATTCTGATTGCGGGTGGTAATGGTTTTATTGGTTCTCACACGTATATTTCCTTACGTGAACGATTCCCTGAAGCGCAGTTAGTCATTGTAGATAATTTAGCCAATAGTACGCTTAAAACATTAGAAAATTTACGTAAAATAACGGGTGAACATATATTATTTTATGAAATGGATTTATGTGATGAACAAGCAGTAGCAGCATTATTTCAGAACTATCCATTTGATGGTGTTATTCATTTTGCTGGTTATAAAGCAGTGGGGGAATCTGTCGTCAATCCTATAAAATACTATACGAATAATTTGAATAGTACATTGCATTTAGTAAAATACTGTCTAGCATATGAAGTGAACAAGTTTGTATTTAGTTCATCTGCTACCGTTTATGGGGACGGGGTAAGCCCATTAATGGAAAGTGATGCGTTATTACCAGCGAGCAATCCTTACGGTCAGACAAAGGCGATGTGTGAGCAAATTTTAATAGATGTAGCCCGTGCAAATCCAGAGTTTAGTGTCGCTTTATTGCGTTATTTTAATCCAGTTGGAGCGCATGAAAGTGGCTTAATGGGTGAAGCGGCTAATGGGGTGCCAACTAATTTAATGCCCTATATAACGAAGGTGGCAAAAGGTGAGTTGCCGATATTAAATATTTTTGGTGGCGATTACCCAACTGTAGATGGGACCGGTGTACGCGATTATATTCATGTAATGGACTTAGCAGAAGGGCATGCTGCAGCGCTAGAACATTTAACGCCTGGCGTACATATTTATAATTTGGGTACGGGGAAGGGGACGAGTGTTTTACAGCTGGTGAAGGCGTTTGAAGAAGTGACAGGCGTAAAAGTACCTTATCAAATTATGGAGCGACGTCCTGGCGACTTAGCTACTGTCTATGCAAATGTTAGTAAGGCGGAGAAAGAGTTGAATTGGAAAGCGAAACGCACTATTAAAGAAATGTGTCGGGATGCTTGGCGTTTTGAAAAACATGACGTGCTGATCTAAATAAAACAATTTCACAACCGTGCTATTTGGTGCTTATTTTTACGCAAATTTCTACATTTTTTTTACGTGCTACAGATGTCTATTTTGATTTTCCTCCGCATACAATGTGCTATCGGACAACAATTTTGTTAGCCGTATATCAGCTAATTGGGGAGGAATAAATGTGGATTCATTAAAAGTATCGTCTCGCTCTAATCCAAATTCGGTTGCAGGAGCATTAGTCGCTGTTATTCGAGAGCAAGGTTATGTTGAAATGCAAGCAGTTGGCGCAGGTGCATTGAATCAAGCTGTGAAAGCGGTTGCGATTGCAAGGGGGTTTGTTGCTCCAAGTGGAACAGATTTAATTTGTGCACCAGCATTTGCGGATATTACAATTGCGGGTGAAGATCGCACGGCATTAAAATTAGTTGTTGAAAAACGAACTCGATAAAATTAATGTAACCAGCTCTTGTAGCTGGTTTTTTTTATTTGCTCAAAATCATCGTTAAAAGACGGTATTTTCATGATGAAAAACATTGTTTACATATGCTCTATTTTTCACATAATGAAAGGTATTCTACGCTACCTCGGCCTTAGGGCTGAATTTTTGTAGAATATAATATTTTCAATAGTACAGCCTAGTCGTTCGTGTTAAACTGATGAAGGGAAATTATATATAATTTGTTTTTAAGGAGATGTTGAAATGTTACATCAGCTTTCATGGAAAGTCGGTGGGCAACAAGGTGAAGGGATCGAAAGTACAGGTGAAATCTTTGCAACGGCAATGAACCGTTTAGGATATCATTTATACGGCTATCGTCATTTCTCTTCTCGTATTAAAGGTGGCCATACGAATAATAAGATTACAGTACGTCCTGAGGAAGTGCGCTTCATCGCGGACGATTTAGATATTTTAGTGGCGTTCGACCAAGAAACAATCGACGTAAACTATAAAGAATTAACGGCATCAAGTATTATTTTAGCCGATGCGAAATTTGACCCGAAAAATCCTGAAGAATCAAAAGCACCACTTTACGCGGTACCGTTTACGGATATTGCTGCTGAGCTAGGGACATCATTAATGAAAAACATGGTGGCAATTGGTGCAACAGCAGCGCTTATGAATTTAGATGAAGTTGTCTTCCAAAACGTTGTCATCGATATTTTCGGTCGTAAAGGGGAAGAAGTAGTAGCCAAAAATATGGAAGCCATTGAGCGTGGGCGCGCAGCAATCGCTGAACAAATCGGTGATAAAGTCGGTGCTTGGGCACTTGCGCCAGCAGACGGAAAACGCCGCATGTTTATGATTGGGAATGATGCCGTTGCGCTTGGTGCTTTAGCAGCAGGTGCACGCTTTATGGCGGCATATCCAATTACACCAGCTTCTGAAATTATGGAATATATGATTAAAAAGCTGCCGTTAGTTGGTGGTGCAGTGATCCAAACGGAAGATGAGATTGCAGCCGCAACAATGGCAATCGGTGCCAACTATGGTGGGGTGCGTTCATTTACAGCATCAGCGGGTCCAGGTCTGTCACTGATGATGGAAGCAATCGGTTTATCCGGGATGACAGAGCAGCCGCTTGTTATTTTCGATACACAACGTGGTGGTCCGTCAACAGGGTTACCGACAAAGCAAGAGCAGTCGGATTTAATGGCGATGATTTACGGTACGCACGGTGAAATTCCGAAAGTCGTTATCGCCCCTTCGACAATGGAAGAAGCGTTTTACGATACGATTCAAGCCTTCAATATTGCAGAAGAATTACAATTACCAGTGATTGTGTTGACAGACTTGCAATTAGCCCTTGGCAAACAATCGGTAGATCCGTTTGATTATAGTAAAATTGAAATCCGTCGCGGTAAATTAGTGACACCTGAAGATGCGGAGTCAAAAGATTACTTCAAGCGTTATGAAAATACAGAGGACGGCATTTCACCTCGTGTATTACCAGGAGCTCAAGGTGGTATTCACCACGTAACAGGTGTAGAGCATGATGCGCAAGGGAAGCCATCTGAAGCACCAGGCAACCGTCGTACACAAATGGATAAACGTTTCCGTAAGCTACAACATTTACGCTTTGACAATCCAGTACATGTGAATGCACCACATGATGAAGCAGATGTGTTACTCGTTGGCTTTAACTCAACGCGCGGTGCATTAGAGGAAGTACAAGACGCATTAAATGCAGAAGGAATTAAAACAAACCATGCACACGTGCGTTTAGTGTTCCCATTCCCAGCTGAGGAAATGAGCGAATTAGTAAATAAAGCGAAAAAGGTCATCGTTGTAGAAAATAACGCAACAGGTCAACTGACAAATATTATGAAAATGTCCATTGGTGGACACAGCAAAATCCGTAACGTCTTAAAATATGATGGTACGCCATTTTTACCACGCGAATTAACAAATCTTGTGAAGGAGGAGATCTAAATGGCTACATTTAAAGATTTTCGTAATAGTGTAAAACCAAACTGGTGCCCGGGCTGTGGAGACTTCTCTGTACAAGCTGCGATTCAGCGTGCAGCAGCAGGCGTAGGGTATGAGCCGCATGAATTAGCCGTCATTTCTGGGATCGGTTGTTCAGGTCGTATTTCAGGTTATATTAACTCCTATGGTTTCCACGGTATTCACGGTCGTGCGTTACCGATTGCACAAGGGTTAAAAATGGCTAATCGTGACTTAAAGGTTATTGCTTCTGGTGGTGACGGCGATGGGTTCGCGATTGGGATGGGGCATACAATTCATGCGATTCGTCGTAATATCGATATCACATACATTGTCATGGATAACCAAATTTATGGTTTAACAAAAGGGCAAACATCCCCACGTTCTGCTGCTGGTTTCGTCACGAAATCAACACCAGGCGGGGCAATCGAGCCATCGTTAAAGCCATTAGAAGTAGCATTAACTGCTGGTGCGACATTTGTTGCACAAGGCTTCTCTACAGATATTAAAGAACTAACAGCATTAATTGAAGCAGGTTTAAATCATAAAGGCTTCTCGTTTATCAACGTATTTTCACCATGTGTAACGTACAATAAGGTAAACACATACGATTGGTTTAAGGAGCATTTAACGAAGCTTGCTAATATCGAAGGTTACGACGCTTCCAACCGTGAGCAAGCAATGCAAACTGTAATGAGACACGAAGGATTAGTAACAGGTATTATTTACCACGATACAGAAACAAAGTCATACCAAGAAAAAGTGGAAGGCTATGCAGAGCTGCCATTAACAGATATTGATATTTCTTTATCAGAAGATCAATTTGACCAACTCGTAAAAGAATTTATGTAAAAAATGCCGTCTCACGTGTATGTGGGACGGTTTTTTACATGGACTTTACAATTCGTTTGCATCCCCTTTATATTGTAAGGCTATGCTAGCATTAGCAAATAAAGGGGGCTTTTCTTTTGCGAAAATATATTAAGGTAAGTGACCGGCTTACAATGCTTATGATTGTCTGTATTGTTTCGAATATTTTATTGGCAATTTTTAGTATCGATTATTTACGAAAAATGGCAGACGGCACGGAAGCGATGTATGAGGAAAAGTTACAATCATTAAATGCTTTATACCATGATGAACCGATTATTCCGTTTGATTCGAAAATGGAATTTTATGCGAAGAATGAAGCCCCGACAGCGGAAGTGGAGGCGTATATTTTAGAAAGAGCAGAAGCACAGCTCACAAGCTATAAGCTCGATATTGAGCGTGGTTATTGGTTAATCTTCACCATTTGTGGAGTCATGGTGTTACTTGTGCTGTACTTTGCTATTGGGGCGAGAAATGCCGTACAAAGACCGACAGGCGAGTTAAAAACACTTCTCAAATATACACAAACGGGTGATTTAACGCATTTTGCTACATATGATGGGCGCGATGAATTAGGGGAAGTCATGCGCTATTACAATGAGATGATGCATGATTTACAGGAGCTAGTAAAGGTAGTACGTAGCAGTACAGATTCAGTAGCTATATCGAATGAGCAACTCGAGAAGTCTTCACAACAAACAACGGCTTCAGCGATCCATATTACAACAGAAACGAAGCAGTTAGCGCGTATTGCGAGTGAAACAGCGGCACAGTTAATCGATAATAGTGATGCGGTTAAGCAAGTGTCAAACTATATGGCGCAAATTCAAACACAGCTAGGGAAGGCGCAGACAAGTATTGAACAAACATATGCGGAAGCGATGCTTGGCAGTGAGTTAGTGAATGAAAATGTCACATCTGTTCAGGAAATCGAACGGATGATGGATGAAGCGATGCAAGTAATGCAACTGCTGAATCAGCAGTCTCAAGATATCCACCAAGCGATCGAACTAATTGAAGGGATTGCAGCTCAAACCAATTTACTAGCATTAAATGCATCGATTGAAGCGGCACGTGCTGGTGAGCATGGAAAAGGGTTTGCCGTTGTAGCAAATGAAGTCAAAAAATTAGCAGCTCGCTCACTTGAAGCAACAAAGGTCGTTACGGAATTAGTGCATACCATTCAGCAACAAAGTGGCATTGCGGTGACACAAATGCAAAAAGCAACGCGTGCTGCACATGATGGGAATGCTGTGACAGGTCAGCTCGCTTCTAAATTTATGGTAATCTCAGAACATATTAATGAACTAAAGCCTGAACTAGTAGAAGTCGTAGAAGTCGTAGAGTCCGTTCATACGTATACAGAAAGTGTGGCAGAAGCATCCCAACAGTTAACGCATAAGACAGATGAAAATGCATCTCGCGTGTCACAAATCGCGTCAGAAGTAAATGCCCAGTTAACGGCGACCGAAGCGATTCATCGCCAAAGTGTATCCATTACGAAAAATGTGCGCGCACTCTCACATGCCGTGAATCGTTTTTCAGTATAAAATGCTCAAAATTAAATTTTACAGCAAACGATTGTTTTATGAATCTCTTCCTTTCAAAATGTGCGTAAAGGAGGGGGTTTTTTTGATTTGTTTATTCCGAGAAAAACCGTCAAAAATCGTCGTGAGTGAAGCATTGCTTCGGCGAGGAATGTTAAATGTTCAACAAAAAAACTTATTGCTGGAAAATGTACGTATTGGGGAAATTGGATTTAAAGGAGAGGTAAGAGCAGATCAGTTTTGGTTGGATTTACAATTAGAAATATCCCATTTTTTGTTACATGGCTATGAAACAGAAAATCGTCAAGGGTTTTCACATCAAATCGATACAGTTTTACTGACTAAGCACTTTGTATTGATTGTACAATTGAAAAATATCGGCGGACGTGTGAGGTACGATGAGCGGACCAATCAATTTATAAGAGAACTTCACGGGGAATTGCTGGCACTACCTGACCCATTCGCACAAGTATCTCAGCATCAGGCGTTTTTAAAGCAGCTACTTCGTGAAGTCGGGATAGCGCTTCCGATTTTAACAGCAATTATTTTTACAAGCACTTCATCTATTTTGGAAGAGATGCCTACTCGCTTTCCTATTTTTAAGCTGACAGGCTTGCGATTTAAATTGGTAGATTGGTTGAGGACTTATCCTGCGCAATTATCGGAAAGTATGCTATGTTTAGTAAAAGAGGAACTGCTAGCGCGTTATAAACTACGTATGTGGCAGCCCCCATTTGTCAACTTTCAAGTGAAGCCTGGTGCCGTTTGTAAATGTGGGTCCATTATGTATTATCGGCGCGGTAAATTTCTGTGTAGTTGTGGCTTAGTTTCTAAAAATGCTTTATATCAAGGCTTGCACGACTATCGATTACTCCGCAGCGAATGGATTACGAATAAGGAACTGCGCGATTTTTTCCTCATTTAAAGTATAGATATAGCTAATAAAATCTTAAAAAGAGCGGGATTTTACTATGAGGGGCATACTTGTGCAAGAAAGTATTTGATTCCGAAAGATGTTTGGCGAAACTTTTAAAATATTTGGCGAGACTTTTATAAAAAGTGGCGAAACTTCTGCCAAGTTTGGCGAAACCTAAGTTGCCATATATAAAAGAGGGATAAAACGATGACGCATATTATAAATTTTCTTCAGTATAAAAATGAAAAAGATGAGCAGATGATACGACGCTATTTCCAGAAAGCGTACTCACTAGATGAGCGATTAGATCAGCTCATTCAAGATAAAGATTTGCAAGTGGACGATCATAAATTATTTTTAGCCTTTTTAGCGTACCTTGAACAGCAGCAAATTGAGCCGCAACAACTATTTAAAGATGTCATCAACTTACCAAAATTCAAGTTTGAAGCGAAGTATAATATGAACTGGGGACAGGTTGTGAAATTAAGTGTCACATTTCTTACAATTTTACGTACAAATGACCTAGAAGGCTATAAACAATTCACGCGCTAAGCTTGTCGGAACGTCCAGTCTTTCGTTATAATAAGCAAATGGGTATTTGAATGAAAGGAGCTAACACAGTCGATGAACGAAGAACAACGACTAGCTAGTCAGCAAGTAAATCAACCGAAAAAAGAAGAAAAAGATTATAGTAAATATTTCGAGCGCGTATTTACAGCGCCATCACTTAAAGATGCAAAAAAACGTGGAAAAGAAGAAGTAAACTATCATAAAGATTTCTCGATTGATGAAGAATTTTTAGGTATGGGGCAAGGACGTAAATTTTATATCCGTACGTACGGCTGTCAAATGAACGAGCATGATACAGAAGTAATGGCTGGAATCTTTATGCAGCTTGGCTACGAATCGACAGAGTTAATCGAAGAAGCAGATGTTGTCTTACTAAATACTTGTGCCATTCGTGAAAATGCAGAAAATAAAGTATTTGGTGAGCTTGGCTTCCTTATGAAATATAAGCGTCAAAACCCTGAAATGCTCATCGGGGTTTGTGGCTGTATGTCGCAAGAAGAATCCGTTGTTAATAAAATTTTAACAACTTATCAGCATGTAGATATGGTATTCGGTACGCACAATATTCACCGTCTCCCACATATTTTAAAAGAAGCATATCTTTCAAAAGAAATGGTTGTCGAAGTATGGTCGAAAGAAGGCGACGTCATCGAGAACTTGCCGAAAAAGCGTCTTGGCTCGATTAAAGCGTGGGTTAATATTATGTACGGGTGTGATAAATTCTGTACGTACTGTATCGTACCGTATACACGTGGTAAAGAGCGTTCTCGTCGTCCAGAAGAAATCATTCAAGAAGTACGTGAGCTAGCAGCACAAGGCTATAAAGAAATTATGCTTTTAGGGCAAAACGTAAACGCTTATGGTAAAGATTTCGCAGATACCGAATACCGTCTAGGTGATTTAATGGACGAGTTACGTAAAATTGATATCCCGCGTATTCGTTTCACAACATCTCACCCGCGCGATTTTGATGATCACTTAATTGAAGTGTTAGCGAAAAAAGGTAATTTAGTAGAGCATATTCATTTACCAGTACAATCGGGTTCTAATGATATTTTGAAAATTATGGCGCGTAAATATACACGCGAACACTTCCTAGAGTTAGTACGCAAAATTAAAGCAGCGATGCCAGATGTGGCATTGACAACGGATATTATCGTTGGTTATCCGAACGAAACGGAAGAGCAATTCCAAGAAACGATTGATTTGTACCGTGAAGTAGGCTTTGAAATGGCGTTCACATATATTTACTCACCACGTGAAGGCACACCGGCTGCGAAAATGGTTGATAACGTACCACAAGAGGTGAAAAAAGAGCGTCTGCAACGCTTAAATGCGGTGGTAGAAGAGCTTTCAGCGGCTGCATTGAAAAAGTACGAAGGCCAAATTGTCGAAGTATTAGTAGAAGGTAGCAGTAAAAAACGCGATGACGTGTTAGCTGGCTATACACGTCGCAACAAATTAGTGAACTTTGCGGGCGGTAAAGACTTAGTTGGCCAACTAGTAAAAGTAAAAATTACTTCTGCAGCTGCCTATTCATTACGTGGTGAATTTGTAGAAGTGGTAAAACAAGAAGAGGTGCAAATTTAATGACAAAAATCTATACAAAAGATGAGATTGTTGAAAAAGCAAAAGAAATCGCACATATGATTGCGAACACAGAAGAAGTGGAATTTTTCAAAAAAGCAGAAGAGCAAATTAACGAAAACCAAAAAGTACGTGAAAAAATTGCTTCGTTAAAAACATTACAAAAGCAAGCTGTGAACTTCCAGCACTTAGGAAAAGAAAAAGCGCTAAAAATGATTGAAGGCAAAATCGAAGCAATCGAAGAGGAAATCGACGGAATTCCAGTTGTGCAACAATTTAAGCAATCTCAAGTTGAAGTAAATGAGCTACTACAACTTGTATCAAACGCGATTGCTAATAACGTGACAAACGAAATTATTGAATCAACTGACGGCGATTTACTTCGTGGTGAAACAGGCTCGAAAGTACGTAACAGCGTACCTGGCAGCTGTTCTTAAGTAAATACCACTATTCATAAATCCTCGTAGCCCCTACAGCCCCAACGGTTTGTAGGGGTTTTATATTTATGCAATAATATAAAATTATTGCATAAGTGTCCAAAAGGTGCCCAATCAATCTTCTTTTTCAAAAAATCGATTAAAATAAGAGCTAGCACGTTGATCAGATTCAGGTAATAAATGACCGTATGTGTTCATCGTCATTTTGATATCAGAATGACCCAATCGTCCTTGTATCACTTTTGGATGTTCTCCAGCGTGTATTAAAAGTGATGCTGAGGTATGACGGAGTTCATGGAATCTTATTTGAGTTAAATCGGGATTCTTTCTTAAGAAGTTTTTCCACCAACTACTTAACGAAGAAACATTATAAGGCTTCCCATAATCACTGGAGAATAAGAAAGTATGTTCTTTCCACTCTCGCGCATCTCCTAATTCATCAAGTTGAGATTGTTTGACTTTACCTAATAATATTAAGTCCTCCATAACGTAGTGAGGGATACTAACTCTACGTTTCTTTTTACCTTTTGTTTCTTTCAGGAATTGTCGTTCTTCTTTATTTTTGCTGATAACAGTTGTTATCGTTTGCTCGATAAGTACAGTATTATTTTCTACATCTAAGTGTTTTAATTCTAATGCTGCTATTTCACCTAAACGAGCACCGCTAACGATAGCAAATTGAACGAGTAGCCTTTTCAAAGGTTTAGCTCGTTGTTGTAATCTTTCTAACAGTAGTGCAACTTCATTTTCTGAGTACGCTCTACCTTCCGGCGTAATTATTTTAGGTAATTTAACGCCCAAACAAGGGTTTTCGCTAATTAGATTCCATTCACAAGCTGTGTTCATCAAATTAGAAAATGCTTTATGGATATTTCGAATTGACGAAGCGCTTAGTTTTCCATCCGGACCGTTAGAACGTTTGTTGTCAGTGCGTCGGCCATTCTTTGAAAGATCTGCTATAAAAAATACAACATCCACCTTTTTAATATCCTTAATTTTAAAATCACCGAACATAGGTAATATCCGATTTTCTATATATGAGCAGTAATTTTGAAATGTCTTAGGAGCGTAAAATTGCTTAGCCTGATTATCGCGCCACTTTGGATAAAACTGACCTAATGTAATATTATCGATATTAGTAAAATGAACATCTTTATCTTTTTTCATTTCATCTTCAAACAAAATTAAAAGTCGCTGAGCCTCTTTGTCATTCTTTGCTTCAACTGTACGTGTTTTGCGTATACGTCTTTTTCCTCGATAACCTAAATCTGCAATAAGTTTATATTTATTCTTATCTAGCTTAATGAAATGTCCCATGAATATGCTCCTTTCATTTACAAAATAGAATATACGTTCCATTCGATGGTTAAAATAAACCCTCTCTACAAAAGTGTTTCAGCTTTACTAGTTCAACTGGTACACATCTAAGAGAGGTAAATACGGTACTCCCGGGAGTTTCCTCGTTTCCTGAAGTATGCCATGTTAATCACTTCTTCCTTTCTTTCGCCATAATTAATTCAATCAATTGGAGTGTATTAATTAGATAGTAGGCTATGATTTTGGAATCCTCTCTACTTAATTCTACCCCGTTATACGAGTAGCTATCGCCATTGAAATAAATAGCAATAATACTTTCTAATTCTCTTGCTACATCCACGCAACACACCCCTCGGTATAAACTTTATTTTTATACATTTCCAACCGTCGATAAGCGAAGTCGAAATCCACATTAAAAAGCTGCATTACCTTGTTAGCTGTTAATCCTTTTAAATTGTCCAACATAAATGTGGGGACACAGAAGTGATAAGCGAAATAAGTAGCTTGATACTCCTGTAAATTTATAAAAAGTGGATGCATATTTAACTGGCTTCCGCAGTGGCGTAAGAAATGACATATTTCATGCCCAAAGTCCATCCATTCTTCTCTTTGTGTCCCCTTGACTAATATAATTTCATTATCAAATCTAAACACACTTTTTCTGTATGTAATCTCCACACCTATTTTTTTTGCAATCAGCAACATATCCAGTTCTGCTGGATGAGTTATACCGATTGAATTGTATAATTTGTAAATATAATCCTCAAGATGAGTGTACAAACTATACGCCCCCTCTATTTAAAGAATGTATGTTCGTTTATATGTTTAAAAGAAAAGCCCTAAAGGGGCAAGGTTGATTTTTCTTATTTTTTTTGACTCTTCTTAAATTTTATATATTCATAAACTTCTTTCATTTCTTCAGCTGTTAATGATTCCATGTCCTTAAACATCAAGTCAATGTCTGGAAATTCAGTAGCTATTTTAGAAACGAAAAAAGATTTATCTCCATTATTAACTTGATTGGTGTTTGGGATATCTGTTCTACCTAAAAGATAATCGACACTTACCTTATATAAATTAGCTAATTTAGATAACATTGCAGGATCTGGCATTCTTGAGCCGTTTTCGTAACCAGATAATGTATTGCTTTTAATTCCTAATTCATCGGCTACAAATTTCTGGAAATAACCACGTTCCTCTCGCAATTCTTTTAAACGTTTAGCTAAAACGCTATCGTTCATAAAATCATCCTTTTCCAATAATCTGTTATGTGAATCATATCGCAATTCTCGATTTTTTATATAATAATTCGCAAAACGTGATAAAAATGTTTGACAATCGCAAAGTGCGATGTTAAAGTAAGGTTAATCAAATCGCAAAACGCGAAATTAAAGGGGGTTTTGAAATGCCAGTAAATAAAATTGTACCGACTAATCTTAAACAACTAAGAGAGGAGAGAGGTATCCAGCAAAAGTTTGTCGCTGAATATATTGGAGTTTCTGCTAATTATTATTGCCAAATCGAAAACGGTCGTAGAAGCCTACCAACTAAATACTTGCCAAAAATCAGAGAATTTTTCGGTGTGACATTAGATGAAATTTTTTTTGAATACGAAATCGCGAATTGCGATTCAAGCAAAACTGCTTAGGAGGTCTTAATATGAATCAATTGCAAGTAATTGTACATGACAATCGACGTGTACTAACAACCAACCAATTAGCTGAGAGTTACGGTACTGATGAAAAACGTATCTCTGAAAATTTTTCCCGTAACAAAAATCGTTATACATTAGGAAAACATTTTATTCTGCTACAAGGTGAGGAGTTGAAGCAATTTAAACAAACTTATCCTCAAATTGCGGAGCAGTCGAAACGGGCCCCGATGCTTTATTTATGGACCGAAAAAGGTGCATGGCTGCACGCTAAATCATTGAATACAGATGCTGCTTGGGACGCTTATGAAATGTTGGTTGATGAATATTACAACATCCAAGAATATTTAACAGCAGAGCAACAGTTACGCAAACAATTAGAGCTATCACTTATGACTAGCGAAAGAGTAGATCGTGTTGAGCAAAAAGTGCAAGTATTAGTCGAGACAATGCGAATCGACGGGCGACAAGAACATGCTTTAAAAGAACAGGGAAAAGCTAAAGTTTTTGAAACGCTTGGTGGTTATAGGTCTCCAGCTTACGAAAAGTTAAGTCGTAAAGTATTTCATCGTTTGTGGGGAGATTTTAAACGTCATTTCTTATTACCACGTTCAATGGATTTACCTAAAGCGCAATTTGATGAAGCGGTTAAGTATGTTGCTATGTGGAGGCCTGATACTTCAATGGCTATAGAAATCGAATCATATAACAATCAAACAAAACTAAAGTTAGTTCAATAGAGGAAGGCGCTGGGCAAGCGCCTCTATGTTAGGAGGTAAGGGCATGAATCTTACGATTGAGGAATTAAAAGAGGCTTTGTTAAATGCGGAGTTAGTGGAACTTTTCCAAAAAGCATACAACCAGGGCGTGGAAGATGCTAGGAAGCTAGTTCTTTATGAACATCAATATCCACCACGAATGGAAAAGGAACATGTTGCTGATTTCTTTCAAATTGCATTACCAACAGTGGAAAAAATCATTCGCATGGATGGTTTTCCGATATGTGGTGCAGTAAGAGCTCGTTATCCACGCGACAAAGTTTTCGAATGGGCAGATCGAAATACAAAGTACATGAACGAACGATTAGGTATTTACGTGAGCGAAAGTGATCGACTCAAATTTCGCAAAGCTCAATAGCAAGTTAACTTGCTTAAAACTATAATATCTAACTTTGTAAATAAGTAGTAATCCAAAAACGACTATAGTCCATTTTCGACTATCGGGAGGGGGTGAGGGTCATGGGAGCTTTATCCGTGAACTTTTCAAAGGTATTAAAGAAATTTCGCGAAGGTGCAAACCTTACACAAGAGGAAATGGCACATGAGTTAAACATCACGCAGTCTCATGTAAGCAAGTACGAGTGTGGCCGTAAGGTGGTTGATTTAGAAACGTTCATGAACTGGGTGCGAGTAACAAACAGCGAGGTACATGCTGCTGCTATTTTATTCGGCACAGACGTATGCGCACAAGCAGCACAATTAATAACGTTGGTACCAGCGTTTATCACACCATTTTTAAATGTTGCGTAAGGGATTTTTTTAGTAGCTAAAAATAAGAGGCGGTGAAACGGTATGTTCATAAAGGTTAGAACTTGGAAGTTACTTTCGTTAGAGGAAAAGTTGGCGTGGTTAAAATGGGCGTCACAAAAATAAAAACCGTCTACTCAGTGCAATGAGTAAACGGCACGGTTTAAAGCTAAACCTAGGAAATTTATTTAGATTATAACACATAAATGCTTGGAGGTCATGAATTTGAATATTGAAATCAGTTTATTAGGTGCGCAACTAAAAGCAGAGGGCATGCAAGACATGCAAATGGACAGTGTAATACAAGGTTTTTTCCACGCATTAAGCGGCCAATCAAAGGTAAGTGGCGCAAATAACGCAACACGTACTCAACCAGTAATAATAGCAAATGGATTTACTGCCACTTCGGGCGGCGACAAAAAAACACAGCAAAAAGCAACGACACAATCAATATCCAAAGCATTACCGAAAATCAACGGCGATCGTACACTGCATACACCGATAAGTGAGTTAGTTGAAGAAGATACTGCTCACTGGCAAACAGGTATTAAGACAGACGAAGACGGGACAAAACGCTACCGCTGTTACTACTGGTGCGATTGTGGAAGCAAAGGAAAACGGTACGTGCCAAAAGATGCAGAAATCCTTGTATGTAGAGACTGTAATCAAGAGTTGTTTATTGAAGGTGCTACCCCTTCTATACAATCCGATGGCTTACCAGAAAGAGATAATTTCGGGAATTTCTTTATAGCTCGAGAGGCTGTTAATCCAACTGAATAAGTAATGACGATGCGAGAGTTTTCTCGCTTCCGTCCAGCAGTCTACAAAACGGGTTGGTTAGCCCCTCCGATATTATGACACTTTGTAGGCTGCTTGATGGAATATCCATCCCTTGCAAACCACACACAACTGAATAATTTTTATCTTCAAATTCCTCTTGATCCACGTTGTAAAAACCGCAAACTTTTCCACGCAAGGAAGAAGAAAGGAGGGGGATCGATGTTAGAAGTATACGAGTTAGATCCGTACTTTGAAATGGTAGCGCAACGTCACGAAGCGCGGCTTATTGTAACAGATGCAGATACCAATGAAGTCAGAAAGCCGGTGAAACGCGACTGCTTGAAATATCTAAAAGAGTGTCGCGGGAAATTAAAAAAAACCTACCGCTGGGAACGTTAGGTTTACGATTTAGTGGCTCATGCCTTTACTAGTTATTTTTATTGTAGCGCATGGGCCTCTTAATGGCAAATAAAAACAAGACAGGAGGTCTTCATTCATGATTTTTTCAGAGAGCAATGCAAATATTGCTGGAGCATTGGCAAGGTCATGGGCGGCTATTCAGACACCTAAGCACAATGCCAAGGTGCAAGTGGTTACAAAAAAAGGTGGCAAATACACGTTTGAGTATACCGATTTAAACGGCATTCTCGACGCTGTTCGCCCCATCTTCATCGAAAATAAGTTAACGATTATGCAAAATAGCTATTCGGTAGTCGAAAATGGTCACACATCGGCATGTGTTGAAACGATGTTTCTACATGAATCGGGAGAATATGTAAAGTCCTTCCCGTTGAAATTCCCTGCTGCCGAAAGTATGCAAGATTTCGGTGGACAGATTACTTATATGAAACGATACAGTCTAGCCGCGATGCTGGGAATCTCCACGGAAAAGGATGATGACGCAAACGGCTCTAGCGGCAATGACTATCAATATTCGCGCAATAACTCATACAGTCAGCCGTCATCGTATCCATCTGCTCAAAATGCCCAGCAAAACAGGCAAGAGAGCAGTATTGATCCGTTAAAAATTACGGTCCCGTTTGGTCCACATAAAGGGAAAACGTTGGGGCAAATACAACAAGAAGAACCCAATTATCTGGGATGGCTTGCAGAAAATGCACAACGACAAGACTTGAAAAATGCGGCTAAGATGCTAGCTGGTCAAATGCAACCGCAGCAACCAGCACCAGTAGGGCTAGTCGATGCACCTACAATGCAACGGCTAACGAATGTTCTAATTCCGTTATCAGAAATAAAGAAAATGGATCCCGACATTCTTTACAATATTAGTTTACAAAAAATTAAAGTGCCTTATAAGCAATCAAATCAACTAACAATGCCTGAAGCAAATTTACTCATTGATTATTTGGAGCAGGTATCAAAAATTACAGAAGGTCAGATGCCTAATAGTAAGAATTTGATAACAGATGCACAGTTAAAGGCACTAAAAACAGCGCTCAATGCAGCGGCTACACGTACGAAAATGGATAAAACTGCCGTTGCAGATTATGCAAAAATGACATTACGGATTCCTGCAGAAGTCGAATCTAAAGCGCTGACACGTGAACAGGCTAGCAAAATGATTGATTTTATCAATAAGTTACCAGCGGCTCAACAAGCGAAATAAAAAAGAAAATTAGGAGGGCGAGAGCATGGCGAAGTACAGACAAGTACACACAACATTTTGGGACGACGGCTTTGTTATTGATTTAACGCCAGAGGAAAAATATTTCTATCTATATTTAATGACAAATAACAATACAACTCAATGTGGCATTTATGAGTTGCCATATCGTGTGATAGAAATGCAAACAGGTTACAACCGCGATACGGTTATCAAATTACTAGCTCGTTTCCAAGATTATGGAAAGATTCTTTATAACGAAGGAACAAAGGAAATTATGTTGCTTAATTGGGCAAGGTATAACTTTATCAATTCTCCTAAAGTGAAAAAATGTGTAGAAAAAGAGCTGGCTCTTGTAAAACATTTACCGTTTGTATATGCGTATCATACGGCATTGGAACGGTCTGGATACAGTTTAGATACCGTATCGAAACCTAAAGAGGACAAATCTAGTCCAAAAGAACCTGAACCTAGCAACGAAGCTGGTTCGATACCGTATCAATACCCTATGGATAGTCCTTGCATAGACCTGGGGGAAGAAGAAGAAAAAGAAGAAGAAAAAGAAGAAGAAAGAGAAGAAAAGATATCTCCCCCTTCTTCTGTCTCGACGATAATCGATAACGTATTTTTAGAAATCAAAAATTACTTTATACAGCACGTTATTCATGAAGAAACATCTTACGAACAGAATTTACAACTAGGTGATATGGTTGACGATTACAAAGATGCTTCGTTAATCATAGAAGCCATGAAAGTTGCTGTCGATCGTGGTAGACCAAAGTTACCATATGTGAAGGGTATTTTACGAAGCTGGCGTGATGATGGGATTACAAGCATTATTCAGCTACAACAGCAGGAACTGAAAAAACGATCTTCTCGTAAACAACAAGGTCGCCAAGAGCATGTGCCGGATTGGTACTACCAACGTAATGAACCTACACCGCCACAAGCCAGCCCATCCCAGAAACCACAAACCATTGACTTTGAGGCAGAGAGGGAAAAAATACTTAAAAAATTAAATGCTTAATAAATACGGATTCTTAGGAGGGACAGTATGAAAGCAGAACAGTTACAAGTGATTAAAGAGCGCGCAGAGAAAGCGACAAATGGTCCATGGAAAGTCGTAAAAAGCGAGGAATCAGGTGTTCAAATCGGCACTACTTGGGAAAGTGGGCAACTAAAAGCGTGTGTGCCGGTTGTAACTACAGCACATGGTAAAGGCAGCGTGACAGTTTATATTAACGACAGAAATGCGGAATTTGTCGCACATGCACGTGAAGATGTACCAGCACTGATTGCAGAGATCGAGCGATTACAAGCGAGCTTAGAACTTACAGAAAAATGCTACGAAATTTGCGAGCGTGGCATGTTCAAAGCAAATGACATGTTTATCGAAACGAAAAACAAGTTAGATCAAGTCGAACTAGCAGAAGCGAAAATGCGAATGGAGAATGAACGGTTACGTGAAGTGTTGAAGCAAGTTTTGGAAGACGAAGCACCAAATTGTGACGGGTATGAAACGTTTATTCACGCTACAGCTCGAAAAGCATTGGAGGTGCGACCATGACGCTCATGACACTAAAGAAATTTACTGTCGACAGTATTGCTGAAAAAGGAAATTGCCACGTTATTCAAATTAAACCGTTTGGCATTGAGTTAGTTGACAACTCTTCTCGCGTGTATAACATGAGGCCCTTTGAAATGGTTGTAGATGAGCGCGGCATTATTCATAACTACAGCGACCAAATAAGAGTGAGTGTAGATAACTCCGCGCAACGTACGATCACAGTTGATACGATGAATATCCTTACCCTTGCACATCATCCAGATGTACAAAAAGAAATTGATAGATTGCTAGGGGTACATCAAGAAAGTGAAGACGAAAAGTTAGAAAGATGGGACGCGATGTTACAAGACGTGAATCAAGTGATTGAGCAAGCATCTTCCGCAGTCCGCGATATCCATATCGAAATGTTATTCAGCGATTTACTCGAGATGCATCGACAGCACGCGATTGATATTGCACTGACTAATCGTGACGAGGTTACCTTTTATCAGCTGACGAGAGTAGGTGAGCAATTATGATTCCGGCATTTGCTAACCTTAGTGATTTAGCTTCTCGCTTTGATCCAAATAAAATTCCGTGTGAAATTAAATTCGAATCGTTTATCTATCGTTCGAAAGAGGTTATACGCGAAGGGGCTCATAGCATTATCAAGTACCGATGCGAAAAAGAACGCCATAATATCAAAGTTTATTACGTGGATGGAATCGTGTTCAAAGTGGATGCAGACTATGCTATCGAGGAGGTACCAGTACATTGATTTATCAAAGTGAGCAACAAGCGCGGCAGGGAGTAAAATCTCATACACATGCGCACCGTGGAAAGTTTTTAGAACGCGTGATTGATATGGCCAATACAAAATACCGCAATGCAGGGTTAGCCGACATTCGCAAAATCCCTACGCCAGTGCAAATTAAACATTCTAAGGGACGCGAGGTAATCGGACGAAAAGAAAAAGCTGAGTGGGTGGATTATGCCGGTGTATGCAACGGACGAGCAGTTGTTTTTGACGCCAAAGAAACGAGAGGCAAGAACTTCCCGTTAAAGAACCTACACGATCATCAGTACGAATTACTGAAATCATGGTACCAGAAAGGCGCTATCTCCTTCCTGCTTGTTTATTTCAAAGAATTGGATAAATACTACCGCCTACCATTCAAACCGCTTTGTGCGGCATGGGAAGAGGCAAAAAACGGTGGTGCAAAATCTATCCCTATTGCCACATTTGAAGCAGAGGCATGCGAAGTAAAATCGATGGACGGTTATACGCTGCATTATTTATTGCCGTTTCTTTGAAGAAAATTATATACGGGGCTAACCTAGTAGCCCCTGAAAGGAGATCGAACATGTTAAATCGAGCAATTGAAAAACTAGAAAATGAAATGACTGCATCAAATAAGTATGTGCAAGTAGTTGGCCAGTTTCTACTGGAGTACATCCAAGCGCAACCAGACGCCGCTGTAAAAATTTTAGCAGAGGACAAAACAGTAAAAGGTAGCCTGCAACATATGAAAAACGCGGCTCGTAAGCAAGCTGTTGATGGTATGGCAATGCTAACGGAGGAAGAAGGCTTCGCCATCGTGTTGAAGTATTTTGATATAGAGGGTCCGCCAGTACTGAAACAAGCTCCTGTACCAAAAGTTGAAGTACAAAGCGCGGCACCTGCAGCACCAAAGAAAGCCAAAACAGCAAGCAAAAAGAAAAAGCCATCTGAGAAGGTTGTCCACTTTCCAGGCACGGAATTTGTTCAGACAACACTTGATGACTTTTTTAGCGAGGGGGAATTTTAGTGAACGCAACAGAAGCCACTGCACATTTTCACGAAAATCCAACACCCGAGCTTATACAGTTTGTAATCGATCATGCTTTGGAGCATAGCCGTTACATCTTCTACAAGCGTGTGGTAGGTAGCTTATACAAAGGCTACTGCACGCACTGTGAGGAAGATAGCTATTTAGAGCAACCATTAAAACACAATAAAGTGACTACTTGTCCAAATTGTAAATCAAAATGTATCGCATTTCAAGCTGGGCGAGGACGTGGTCAATTGGTGGACCGTGTTTACGTGGAATTTGCAGATAAATCATTAGTGGATCCAGCGGCGATTACTGTATCTGGTTATTGGGTGGTACGGGACTACAGAGAGGATTATTTGCAGCCAAAAACAACGTATAACCGATGTGCTATGTATATTTTCAAGCAGGGTGCGTCATACATGTTCAGTCGTGGGCGTTGGTATAGTGCATACACGAAAAATGTAAACCCTCACTCCTTACACAATACGATGATGTTCGGCAGGGAGCAGGCGTTCTTCAGCCGCGCATCCCTCAAAAAAGCGATAAAGGGTACTTCTTTGCAATATTCGATGGCGCTCAAATATGAGAATCACCATCTGATTGAATACTTGGCGCTTTATTGCAAGTACCCGTTTGTAGAGATTCTTACAAAGCTGAATCTAATAGGCGTTATCGAGGCACGTCTAAATAAACAATCCACAAAAGGTTTGATCAATTGGCGCGGCAAAACGCTAGATAGCATTATAGGTTTACCAAAGAGAGACTGGAAACACTTCAAGAACGCAACTGAGCCAAGTAAGCAAATTTCATGTACAACTTTAAAGTATTTTAAAGATATACGTGCATCGCATCCAGACATACCACCAGCTGACTTGCTAGATATTTGTTTGGAGTTGCAGTACAACACGTATCTGTTACTAGAGGTGCTAGCAGAAACGAAACAGCCGCTTAAAAAGATACATGCATACTTAATTAAGCAATTTGAAAAGTACCAAGAAAAATATGCAGGTATTGCGAGTGTCTATATTACTTACCGCGATTATATTCGACATTGCAAAGAGATGAATATGGATGTGACGGATCCGTCTAATTTATTTCCGCGAGATGTACATGAAATGCATCAGCGCCAAATTGAACGTAAAAAAGCGATTGCTAATGCGAAATACAATGCACGTATTAAGCGCCGCGCTCGAGAGCTAGCTCACAATACATTTGAATACAACGGCTTATTCATTCGACCTTTTGCAAGTGCGATGGAACTCACTGTAGAAGGCAACCGGTTAAAGCATTGTGTTGCTGGGAACTACGCACAACAGTATGCAGACGGTAAAACAGAATTGTATATGGTGCGGTCTATTGATACACCAGAGCAGCCTTTCTTCACTGTAGAAATAAAAAACAGACGTGTAGTGCAGTGCCGGGGCTTTGAAAATTGTGTACCTACGGAGGACGTAGAAGCATTCATGAAGGCGTTTAATGATGCGGTACTGCATCCGAAGAAATCGTGGGCAAGGAAGGTGATTTAGATGCAGGCACCGGCACCATTTTACGTAGAACAGAAAATCCCTATCGCTCGGTGGATGTATCCGGGGAAGGCATACAAAGCGCGGCTAATTTTAGTGCCGCGCAAGTATGACGAAGCAGTCTTATATATCTATGTTCTCGATGAACAGCATGTCATAGCTTACCGAGATGAGGAAATGACGAGTGAGCTAGGCAAGTTTAAATTGGAGCATTTCGAAAAGATTAAAGAATTGCCGATAGAGGAGCCACCTAAGCATACTTGCGCGCTTCTACGACCAGTAACGTTAGGTATGTTACTGGATGTACCAGAACATGTTGCTTACCAGCTAAACGCGAAAAAACAGGCAGCAAAAGAGCCGATTCCTGCACCCGTTGAGCCGGTTAATGAACCACTTACTGTAGAGACTGGACAAGAAGAGGAAAAAGACGAACCAGTGAAAGTGCGGATATTGCCCGCGGATCCACCAGCGAAATATGAGCAACTGGAACTTGCATTATTTTAGGGAGGCATATGCATGACACCGATCGCACCTTCTACCAACTCATGCATTACAGGATATCGACAAACGAATGAGTGATTGGTTAGCTTCCGGTGGGAAAGATGATGATCCATATATGTACCAGCAATTACGGTACGCAGAGAATATCGTTGCTGTATTGACTAAGAGAGGGGATAACAATGGGGAAAATTAAAATTACTGAATGTCGTTACTGCGACAGTGGCTTTCCGACAATGTATGAAGGTGATAGAGTCTGTGCTTCATGTGGAGCCGAATGGGAGCCAGTAGTAGTAGAAGTTGATGAGTCTGAATTAGAGTAGTGAGCATTTGAAACAAAATAATGAGTAAAGGAATGGTAGGTATGTCTAATTTAAATGATGAAATTGTAAAATGTTCGAATTGCAATAAAGAAATAGAATCATTAGATGGAGTCGATTATAGTCAAGAGAATAATGCGGTATTATGCAGTTTTAATTGTGCAGTGGATTATTACTTTGATGTAATGAGAAGTACACCATTAGAAAATATTATCGATGAAATGGCTGATATGGAATTCACTAACGGAAAATTGCGATACAAAAATCGCTAAACATTTCGTCAAAACGGCTTTGAAACAAAATGAGGTGAATTTATGAAGTGTCCAAATTGTAAAACAGGGGACTTATATATTTACAAAGAAACTACGTGTGTATATCGTATTCCTCTGACAAAAACGAACGCTCCATTTAAACAAAAATCCTATCATAAACCTACGGGAGAATACGATACGGATAAAGATTATTTGAGGTGTACAGAGTGTCGTTCGCATTTTTTATATGAGTTAAATGAGAAAGGTTTAGTCGATAAAAATTCAGTAGTAGAGGGTGACTGGACTAACTTTGGTTAACTGTTCCTACTAAGCATTCCGTCAAAAATAAGGAGCAACTATGACCAGAAGCAGACGTAAAAAGAAAAGTAAACTCCACGACTTTGTAGATTTTGTATTATCCATAGTTGAAAGTATTTTGCCATAAAAAATAGCCCAGCATACGCCGAGCCACCTCAAAATCTATCAAACTTATACACGTAACTCCATTATATACGAGGTGGGCGACATGGGCAAAGAATCAACTCAACAAGCAATAACATTAGAAGACGGTGTACACATTGTACAGGGCGGTAAAATTGTAGATGTACTGTTACCGAAAGAATACGGGCAGGACATTATTAATTGGCAACATGGTTCAGTTTTCGAGGTGAGCGAAAGTAAACGTCGCCGCATTAAAACTAAATAGTCTTTTACGGAAAACACCGGAGGACATGAAGCTTAGAGACAAGGGCAGTCTCTAGCTTTGTGTCCTCTTTTTTTATTTTAAAGGGGGCAACGGGCATGTATTTTCCAGATTTAATCGAAGAATATAAGCAGTCATTGAAGGATTTACGGGAGAGTGGTGGTTGTTTAAGTATGCAGCGTGACTTGATGGAAGCTATTAAGTGGATGGAGACAGGTTATGATCCAGCTGAATATAGAGCAGCTACTCGTACAGATGCAATTCCTATTGACCCGTACCATATGCAAACATTTATGGCTTATGTGAATGATGATTTATTAATGCCACAGCATTTTCAATTGGAAAGGGAACTGGTGAAAGAAGGAAAGATATTAGAAAATAACTATATTCGTGAAATGGAGCGTGTGGAGAATGTGAAAACAGAAATTAACGTTGCGTTACAAGGACTTACAAAAGATGAAAGAGCGGTTTTCATAGCAATTAAAGCCGAAAGAATCCCTTTCAGTAAAGTGGCTCACATGATGGGCATTAGTAAAAGTACGGTGCAGAGTTACTTGGAGCGAGCCGAGCGTAAAATCAAAAATAATTTAACGAACGGTGTGCAACCAGATTTATTTGATAGGACATAATAGTTTTTGCCGTACGAATACCCATATTATGAAACGCTCGTTTTTACCATAAAATAAAAAACAACTGAATATAGCTAGTTTTTAACTGGAGTGCGGTGATGGACGTAGTACTCTTTTTCTAAGCTTGTAAAACCGTTTAAATGTATTGAATAGACTTAATGACGTAGCAAATAATAATGGGAAGAGATAAAATATTTTGGGGGCTATTGTTAAAGGTATAGTATCGATACCCATTTTATCATATGAAAATGCGGTACCAAAATTAACGCTTTGAATAGCGCTCATTATTTTCGTTCATCATCCTCTCGATTGGTAATGCATGCTATTCAGAGTAATACTTAAAGCAGAAGAAGGGCAAAGGGAAATATTGTAATAAAATGAAATGTAGGTTATTATTAAAAATAAAAAAATAAGGATGAATTAAATGTATGAAGGGATGTTTATTTTTAATTAGTAAAACCCTTGTAATGATGATAAGTATTTTTTTAATTACTTTTATACCTACTACTGAAAATGAATTTGCTATTTTTTGTGCTTCGAGACTAGCTTTAATTTTATTGGTATGTATAGATTACATTGGTGTTTTTATTAATAATGAAGGTGTTGAAAAATTAATTGGAACTATAGGTATATTAGTAACGTTTGTTTTAATTTGTTTCGAGTTGTTGTTGGTGGGGAATTTAGTGGTACCAATAGAAAATTATACATATATTAGTGGTAATAGTTCTAATTATTTAACGAAATACATACCAAATATTAAAATTGAGTGGTATTTAATGACTGTATTTGGTTCAATAATAGCTATGTTAGGCTTAGAAACTTTAAATTATAGCGGTAAAACGTTTTATAATTCTTTAAAAAACAAAGCCAATAATATAGAAGATGGGATAGGTGAAGATCATGTTAAACATTAGTCATTTAATCACTCTTCTTTTAATATTTTCTTTGTCAGTGTTAGTAGGCGGAATAATAAGAGTTGCCTATAATTCAGATAAAGAAATAAATATGTTCATTAGATTAAAATCATTATTTGTATTACAGATAATTTTACCTATAATAACGCCGATTTACTTAAAAAAGAACCGTTATAATGTGATTAATACCATTGAAAATGATAAGCACCTTAGCGAAGAACGTAAGGAAAGATTATTAAGTATTTTAAAAGATGATGAACGATTTTATAGAATTGTTCATTATTCACGTTATGGTTATATTCTTCATTTTAAAACGTTTTTGGATAAGAATATCGAAGGTTTAAATTTATACAGAAGGCAAAACGGAAAAGAGTTGAATGTAGGAGTAAAATTCACTTTTACAGGACTAACTAATCCATTTGTTATCAATAATCTGATGAAACAACCTGATTTTTTTGAAAATATTTATAAAGAAGGTAATTAAAAGTGCCGTACTTAAGTTACGGCATTTTTTTATTTTTTCAAAACAACTAGCATAATATGATGGTAGCAAAAACGTGTTAAGGAATTACCTTCCGGGCCGAGGTATGATGGAGTGGGAGGTGAGAATATGACAAAATATTTAGTAACATGTGTAATTGAAGATGATAACAATATTGGGAAAGAAGTTGTTGCAGATTCACCTAAGGATGCTATTGATAAAGTAGCCGTGCAATATGGTAGTACAGACTTATTTGTTTTTGAAGATGGATATAAGACGGAGTTTGTTAAAAATTCAAAAATAATTAAGTTTATAGTTGTTGATTTAGATGAAAAAGAAAAAATTGACAATGAAAATGCAACAGCGATGGCAGATTTATTTGATTCATTAAATAGGTAAAGTAAAGAGGAGGTCTTGATGCCTCCTCTTTATTAATTTAAAAAGCAAATAGCATAATGGGGTGATGCCATTGATTGAACGTAAATTAACAATTAAACAACAAGCGTTTGCGGATGCGTATATTGAGCTAGGGAACGCTACACAAGCTTATTTGAAGGCTTATCCTAATGTTAAAAAAGAAACAACAGCTAAAGCGAATGCGAGTAGATTGCTAACAAATGCTAACGTTTCCGCTTATATAGTCGAACGTATGGAAGAATTGAAGTCTGAACGTGTAGCGGACCAGCAGGAAATTTTGGAGCTACTAACGTCAGTATTACGTGGTGAGGCACAATCAGCGGTATTGCGCGGCATTGGGGAAGGTGCTCAAACGATTGATGAAGAAATGCCACCTACGACTGCTGAGCGTATTAAGGCTGCTGAGCTTCTGGGCAAGCGATACGCAATGTGGACGGATAAACAGGAAATCAGCGGCACGGTTACACCGATATTCGTTGATGATATAAGCGGTGAGAAAAAATGACGACAAAAAAGTTATCTGAACTCATTCCGAAAGCTTTCCATCCCCTATGGCATGCCGCGCTTGCGAAGGATATTTTACATGTTGTTTGCAAGGGTGGTCGTGGTAGCGGTAAGTCATCGAATATAGCGCATATATTTGTGCAGCTACTCATGCGTTATCCAGTCAATGCTGTGGGGATTCGTAAGGTTGATAACACAATTGAAGCATCGATTTTCGAGCAAATTAAGTGGGCTATTCATGAGCAAGGGGTAGCGCATTTATTTAAGATTAATAAGAGTCCGATGCGTGTAACATATATGCCGCGCGGTAACTATATGATTTTCAGAGGCGCACAGGATCCTGCACGTATCAAATCTTTGAAAAGTGCTGAATTCCCATTTGCATTATGCTGGGTAGAGGAAATGGCTGAATTTAAAAATGAAGATGAAATTACGACCATCACTAACTCGCTGTTGCGCGGCGAGCTGGATGATGGCCTTTTTTATAAGTTTTTCTATTCATATAATCCACCGAAAAGAAAGCAATCCTGGGTGAATAAAAAGTATGAGAGCTCGTTCCAACCAGATAATACCGTGGTACATCATTCTACGTATCATGACAATCCGTATATTTCAAAGCAATTTATTGAAGAGGCAGAAGCTGCAAAAGCACGAAATCCATTACGTTATCGCTGGGAGTATGGTGGCGAAGCGATTGGCTCAGGTGTTGTACCATTCGATAATTTAGTTGTTCAGAAGGGCTGCATTACCGATGAGATGGTAGCTTCATTCGATAACATTCGTAACGCGGTTGACTTTGGTTATGCTACGGATCCATTAGCGTTTGTGCGCTGGCATTATGATAAAAAGAAAAATGCTATCTATGCCATTGATCAAGTATACGGTGTGAAGA
The DNA here is from genome assembly GCF_042920265.1 of Lysinibacillus sp. KU-BSD001. Taxonomy (NCBI): domain Bacteria; kingdom Bacillati; phylum Bacillota; class Bacilli; order Caryophanales; family Bacillaceae; genus Lysinibacillus; species Lysinibacillus sp. KU-BSD001. The sequence goes on from NZ_JBDQZI010000001.1 coordinate 339,487, forward strand.
TTAGTAACCGCGCGCTAGCGAAAAAGTTAAAGGAGCGCGGTTATCAAAATGACCGCATTGCGGCAGATAGCGCGGAGCCGAAGTCCATTGCGGAGCTTCGTGATGAGTTGGGCATTCCACGTATTTACGGTGTGAAAAAAGGCCCTGATAGCGTTGAATATGGTGAGGAATGGCTAGATGATTTAGATGCTATTTACATTGACCCATTACGCACACCAGATATAGCTAAAGAATTTGAAAATATTGATTATCAAACAGATAAAGATGGCAATCCATTGCCGCGCTTAGAGGACAAGGACAATCATACGATTGATGCAACACGTTATGCATTTGAAGGTGATATGCGTCCATCTACATTCAGTTTTGATTAAGAAAGGTGTGAACATGCATGACAGGTTATTTCCCGTTTCAGGGCAATACGACAGAGACAGATAAGTTAAATCAATTAATATCCCAGCACACGCCAATGGCTACGGATGATTTGAAAGCACTTGAGCGCGCGGTTTTACGATTTTTAAAATCAGATGAGCGTAAATGGATGTTACTGGGTGAGGCTTACTATGAGGGTGAGCATGATATTTTGAAGCGTGAGCGTACAGTTATCGGACCGAATGGCATGCAAGTGCAAGCCGAGCATTTACCGAATAACCGCCGCGTCGATAATCAATATGCGATGTTAGTAGACCAAAAGGTGAACTATTTACTCGCCAAACCATTGACGGTAGAAACGCAAAACGAGCAATATCATGCCGCGCTCAAGCAGGTGCTAAACAAGCGTTTTCATCGTTTATTGCGTAATGTAGGTGAAGCTTCGTTAAATCAAGGGCTTGCTTGGCTGCATCCCTATTATGATGAGAAAGGCCAGCTCGCGTTTAAGCGGTTCCCTGCGCATGAGATTCTACCTTTTTGGGAGGATGGCGATAAGACTAGTGTGAAGTCGGCTATGCGTATTTACAATATTGTCGAGCCGCAGGGAACGAAAGAAAAGATTGTGACCAAGGTAGAGCATTATCAGCTAGACGGTATCGATCATTACGAATGGGTAAATAATGCGCTTATTCCAGCAGAGGCTCGTTCGTATTATTTAACATTGGAGTCCTATGCCGGTGAAGAGCTACAGGTGGATTATTTGAATTGGGAGCGTCTGCCGCTCATTCCTTTCAAATACAATCACAAAGTTATCCCATTAATTAAGCGCGTGAAAAACCTTCAGGACGCATACAATAAAATTCTTTCAAATTTCGAGAACCATATGGACGAGGACACGCATAATACCATTATCGTACTAGAAAATTATGATGGGCAAAACTTAGGTGAGTTCCGTCATAATCTTGCAAAATTTGGCGCGGTAAAAGTACGTTCAGATGAGGGTAGCCGCGGTGATGTCCGTACACTTGAAATTACCGTAAACAAAGATAATTATGAGTCCATTTTGAAATTGTTCAAGCGGGCTATTATTGAAAATGGCAAAGGTGTAGATATGAAGGACGAGCGCATGGGCGGCAACATGAATCAGATGAATATTCAATCAATGTATTTGGATATTGATTTAGACGCTAATGCAATCGAAACGGAATATCAAGCCGCATTTGAGGACTTGTTATGGTTCGTCAATCAGGATTTTGCTAATAAGGGACTAGGTGACTTTGAAGGTGAGCAAGTAGATATCATCTTTAATCGTGATGTATTAATCAATGAAACAGAGGTTATTGAGGGCTTAGATAAATCAACGTATTTATCTGAGGAAACACGCATTGCCCAGCACCCGTATGTGAAGGATGTACAGTTGGAACTTAAGCGCAAAAAGCAGGAAGAACAGGCCGCGCTTAACATGCATGACAATTACGATGATACATTTAAGCAAAAGCAGCAGGGAAAAGATGGTGATGAAGATGGTGAATAATATTTGTGAATATTGTAAGAAGCCATATGTCATTAATGAATCCCGAGCAAAGGATGCCGCGCGGTTTTGTGAAGAAATTTGTGAGGTCATGAATGAAATAGAGGATGAGTTCAATGACTAAGGAGAAAGGGACAAAGCAGCCGCGCAATTATTGGCGCAAACGATTTGAGCTATTAGAAGATGCCCAGCACCGCCGTTCCGTTTTTTATTATGCTGAACTTGAGAAGATATACATTAAAACGATGGCTGAGCTTGAGAAGGATATTCTAAAGTGGTATGCGCGGTTCGCTGACAATAACGAAATTACACTAGATAAGGCTAAACGTTTGTTGAAATCTGACGAGCTGCGCGAGTTTCGTTGGACAGTAGAAGAATACATTGATTATGGCCAAAAGAACGCGATGAATCAGCAGTGGATGAAACAGCTTGAAAATGCTTCCGCGCGGGTTCATATTAGCCGATTAGAGTCCCTACAGATACAAATACAGCAGCACATTGAAAAGTTGTATGACGGGCATATTAAAGGCTTTGAGCGGTTCATGAAAGAGAGTTATCAGTCCCAATACTATCATACAGCTTTTGAAGTGCAGCGTGCTTTTGGTGTTGGTTTTACGTTACAGAAGCTCGATGAAAGGCTGTTAACGCAAGTGATTAGTAAGCCTTGGACAGCAGATAACCTGACTTTCAGCTCCAAACTTTGGCGTGATCGTGGCTTGCTAATTGACACGTTACACAAGGAGCTAGGACAATCTGTTGCGCGCGGCATAGGACCAGAAAAGATTGTGAGTGCGGTGCATCAAAAGCTTGGCTCGACCGCTTCTAAAAATCAAGTGCGCCGTTTGGTCATGACGGAATCCTCCTTCTTTAGTGCTGCCGCGCAAAAGGCCGCATTTGGAGAGCTCAATGTTGAGCAGTACGAAATTATTGCCACATTGGACAGCAAGACCAGTGACATATGCCAATCTATGGACGGGAAAGTATTCAAAATGAGCGATTTTGAGCCAGGCATTACAGCGAATCCGTTTCACCCTTATTGCCGGACGACGACCGCGCCATACTTTGATGACGATGATTACAGTCAGCGCGCGGCCAGAGATCATAACGGCAAAATTTATTATATTGATAGCAAAATTAAATATCCAGAATGGTATGAGCGTTTTGTTGCGTAAGTAGAATATGGTATAATATGGATTATCTAGTACATGTACGGAATCTTAAAGCGTTAAAGGTAAAAGATGTTACAGGAATGGACGTAAGGGATGAGGTTTACTATCTTTATAATGAAAGTGGAGAAGTCTTACTTACGGTTCCAACAGAAAAGGTTATAGTTATCGCAAGTACAGCGATAGCAGACGTAAAATAGTTGAAAAAGTCACTCATTGATTTGAGTGGCTTTTTCTTTTTGCCATACGATTGCCTTATATATGAAATACTTTCCGCCAAAAGCTCAAACAGGCGTAAAAAGCGAATGGAGCAAACATTCAATCGTGCCGTTGCACGTTAAAGTCGAAGGAGGATGCACATGTTAACGAAAGAAATTTTATTATCGATGGGCTATACAGAGGAACAAGCTCAGCAGCTGTTAGAGGCACAAGGTGTTGTTATTCCAAAGACACGCTTTGATGAGGTAAACAATGCAAAAAAGGCACTTGAAAAGCAAATTGAAACGCATGATGCACAGTTAAAGGATTTGCAGGACAAGGCGAAAGGTCATGAAACATTGCAAGCCGAAATTACAAAGCTCCAGGAAGCCCAGCAACAAGCTAAGGAGCAATATGAACAGCAGTTACAGGAAGAGCGTTTAAGCGCGGCTGTTAAATTATCTTTAGCTGGTAAGGTACAAGATGTTGATATTGTAGCAGGCTTGCTAGACAAAGCGAAAATTGAATTAGATGACAAGGGCGCTATTAAAGGTGGTCTTGACGATCAGTTAACGACTTTGAAAGAATCGAAGTCGTTTTTATTTGTGCCTGAAAAGGAAACACAGCAGCAACAAACAAATTTAAGAGGTTTTGTTCCTCCTGCCGGTGACGGTGGTGCAGGGCAACCGAACGCACAGCCAAAGTCCCTAGGTGATGCTGTAGCCGCTTTTTTCAGCAAGGGCGAATAAACTTAAGGAAGAAGGTAATTTCACATGGCAGTAACATTAGCGCAAGCAAAATTAAATGTACAGGATGATTTACAAATGGGTGTAATTGATGAGTTCCGTAAGAGCTCATTTCTTTTTGATAATTTAACATTCGATGATGTTGTTACACCAACTGGTGGCGGTGCAACATTAACATATGGCTATACTCGTTTAAAGACACAGCCAACTGCTGGATTCCGCGCGGTGAATAGTGAGTATACACCTGGCGAAGTACAAAAGGAACGTATCACGACTGATTTAGCAGTATTCGGTGGTTCTTTCGAGATTGACCGTATTATCGCTAATATGGGCGGTATCGTGAGTGAAACAACATTACAAATGCAACAAAAAATCAAAGCGGCTTCTGCATTATTCAATGACACTGTTATTAACGGTGACACAGCTGTTGACGCAAATTGTTTTGATGGATTGGATAAAGCACTAACTGGTTCGTCTACTGAATACGACCCAGCGGTGGCTATCGACTTGTCTACTTCAGCATTAGTTGACACGAACTATTCTCGTTTCTTGGATGAGCTTGATGAATTCTTAATGGGGCTTGATGGTAAGCCTGATTTCATCGGTGGTAACTTGAAGTTGATTGCAAAAATCCGCGCAGCAGCTCGCCGTGCAGGAGCATACCAAATTACGAAAAATGATTTTGGTGTGAATGTTGAGTACTACAATGGCATTCCGTTAGTTGATTTTGGTGCTAAACCAGGCTCAAATACAGATGTCGTAGGAGTTGACATAGATGGTCATACGTCACTATATGCCGCTCGTTTAGGCTTAGACGGTTTCCACGGTATTTCAATGGCAAATCAGTCGCCTGTTAATACATGGCTACCAGATTTTAAAACAGCCGGAGCTGTGAAAAAAGGTGAGGTTGAGATGGTTGCGGGCGTTGCGTTAAAGGCTACCAAAGCCGCGGGTGTAATGCGTAAAATCAAGGTGAAGTAAGGAGAGAAATCCATGGCTAAAATTTATGCACCTAATAAAAAATATACGGGGGTATCTGCTACAGTATCATTTGTGAATGGTATAGGTGAAACGGATAATGAGCATTTAATTAAATGGTTCGCTTCAAAAGGTTACACAGTGGAGAAGGATGAAATGCATCCGGCTGATCCACCACTTGTTAATCCATTTGAAGGGAAAACTATTGAGGAATTAAAAGCTTATGCCCAGGAGCGCGGCATCGATATTGGTAAGGCTTCCACTGAGGAAGGGATTATCAAGAAAATCGAAGAGGCTCAAAAAGCAGAATAGGGTGTGATTGCATGCTCGAAAAAGTAAAAGAACGTTTGGTTGCATTAGGTGTCACTTTATCTAATGAACCAACGTCTACAGATGATTATTTGCTTACTTTTGCAGTAAATAAAACGACTGATCATATCAAAAACCAAACAAATTTAGATGCAATTCCTCAAGGGTTAGAACATGTCGCGATCGATATGGCCGTTGGGGAATTTTTGTTTACTAAAAAATCCATGGGTTTGCTTAGTGTAGATACACTCAATTTCGAAGAGGTGGCGAAACGTGTTAAAGACGGCGACACAGATGTTGAATTTGCTGTTGATGCAAAATCAACACCTGAAGCACGTTTTAATGCTTTTATCACTTATCTGCAACACAACGAAGTAGATTTCGTAAAGTATCGGGTGTTGACATGGTAAGCGCTCGTCGTAAAGCACTTGAAAAGCTATGGCGTGGCAAATGTACCGTTATTGCATGGCAAGAAGTCGAGGACCCAATCACTCACGTTACAACACATGGCGAGGTCACTATTCATGAAAATATTAAATGCAAACTATCCCATGAAAAACTCACTAGTGCATCATCCACTGGTGGACCAGCAATGATTACAAAGCAAATTAAATTGTCACTTGGAAATGAGTACGAAATACCAGCCGGATGTAAAATCATCGTTACTCAAAACAATGTGACGGGTGAATACACGCGATCAGGCGAGCCCGGCGTGTTTATGGACCATCAAGAAATCGTGCTTGAGTTATTTGAGAGGTACTCTTGATGGTTAGATGGGGAAGAGTTGATTTTCGCCAACTACAACGCATGCAGCGAAAGATGGAACGGCTTGAGCGTGCCGGATTTGATAAGTTTTGCGAAGATGCCGCAAAGGAATTAGCAGCACGTTTATTAGCGAAGGTTATTAAGCGCACTCCAGTTAAAGAAGGTACTTTAAGGAATGCTTGGACTGCTGGTAAAAAGCACTGGACAGAAGATGGAAAAGGGAATGTCCGAACTAACAGAATCGGTGGCGCTTCAGGTTTCGCAAATGGTTTAGAAGTTACTCAAAAAGGCGATGTTTATGAAATTACTGTAAGCAACAGTATGGATTACGCGAGTTACGTTGAATACGGCCATCGTACCCGTGACCACAAAGGCTGGGTAAATGGTCGATTTATGATGACCATTTCAGCTGATGAAGTTGAACGTGCAGCGCCAGCTATTTTAGAGAAAAAGCTTATGCGATTGCTAAGGGAGGCTTTCGATGGAAATTAACGATATCATGGTTGCTATTTCACGGAAGCTACATGAAGCGTTCGGTAGTAACTATAAAAAATATATGGATGAAATACCGCAGGGGTTTACGACTCCTGCTTTTTTCATTCAATTTTTGAATCTAGAGCAAAAGAAACAAATCGGCAAACGATGGAAAGTGACGACATTATTCAACGTGCAGTACTTCCCCAATGGCAGTGCGACAGATGCTGCTAATCACACATTGAAAGTACAACAAGCATTGAAAGAAATAACGCTGTTAAACGGCTCGTTGATGCTAGGTACAGGATCAAACAGTGAGGTAGTAGAGGGTGTTGCTCATAATTTCGTTCATTTCAATTTCTTCTTACAAGAAATCGAAGAGAAAGTATTCATGGGTTCATTAGACCATTATTTAAACAAAGAAAGGGTGGTATCAGTTGGCGAAAGAGATTGAGTCGAAAGTCGAGCTAGTGGATGCAGAAAAAGTAGGTGAGGTTATCACATCCAAGCTACCTAAATTTAATAAATCTCAACTGGTTACAAGTCGTAAATACATTCATCGTCGTGATGCATTGAATGCATTACTTAAAGAGGATGAGCAATATACGTTCGCTCAGGTGGACAAGATTTTAAAACAGTTCGATGAAGGAGGTAAAAAATAATGGCATTAGGTGGAGGTCCATTTTTAACACAAAACAAAGTATTACCTGGCACTTATCACAACTTTATTAGTGCTGCTCGCGCATTCGTCAACCTATCAGACCGTGGCTATGTCGGCTTACCCATTCCGTTAGATTGGGGCGTAGATGGCGATGTATTTGCTGTAACACAGGAAGATTTACAAAAGGATTCACGTAAAATCTTTGGTTATGACTATACGGATCCAAAGCTAAAAGGCATTCGTGATGTATTTAAAAATGCGATTACAGTATTTTTCTACAAGCTTGCTGTGGATGCTGTAGCTGCTTCTAACACATATGCTACAGCAAAATACAAAGGGATTCGTGGGAACGATATTACAATCGTGATTCAAGCAAATGTGGATGAACCCACTAAGTTCGATGTACAAACACTAATTGCTAATGTACTAGTCGATGAGCAAACGGCTGTTGCTACGGCTGCTGATTTAGTAGTAAATGATTTTGTCGTATTTAAGCCTGATGCCACATTAACGGTTACAGCTGGTACACCATTAATCGGAGGCTCAAACGGTTCTGCTATTACAGGTGGAGCGCACCAAGAGGCGCTAGATGCATTAGAAGCTTACGGATTTAACACGTTAGGTTGTTTATCCTCAGACAGCTTAATTAAATCTCTGTATGTGGAATACACAAAGCGTTTGCGTGATCAAGTCGGTGCTAAATTCCAATTGGTTGGTTATAAGCTAGGTGCTGTTGACCATGAGGGTGTTATTGACGTACAAAACGATGCAATCGGTGCGGATGAAGAAGTGTTTGGGGCAGTTTATTGGACTACTGGTGCACAGGCTGGAGTGGCCGTGAATAAGTCCAATACGAACAAGAAATACGATGGTGAATTTAAGCTTGATATGAGCGAAACGAGGACACAATCGCAACTGACAGCTTTATTAAAAGGCGGAAAATTTGTATTCCATCGTGTAGGTGAGGAAGTGCGAGTGCTTGAGGATGTGAACACATTTACTTCATTTACTGTTGATAAAAATGAAGATTTCAACATGAATCAAGTCATTCGTGTTTTAGATCAAATTGCTATCGATACGGCTCAACTCTTTAACAATCGTTATTTAGGTAAAGTGCCAAATGACCAAGATGGCCGTGTTTCTTTATGGAATGATATCAGTGCTCATCGTACAGAAATGCAACGTATACGAGCAATCCAAAATTACAATAAGGATGAGCTCCAAGTTGGTCAAGGTCTAGCGAAAAAAGCTGTACTCGTGAGTGAAGTTGTAACACCTACAGTGGCAATGTCACAACTTTATATCACTACCGAGGTAGCGTAAAGGAGGGGCAATAGATGAATCCAACAATGCATGCACGTGAAGCCATTCATGGTGCTCAAGGTCAAGCGTATGTAACGATTGAAGGACGACGCTTTTTGTTTGCGCAATTAATCAATTTAGAGGCGCGAGTAGACAAATCAAAAACACAAGTACCTATCATGGGACGCATCAGTAAAGGGAATAAATCTGTCGGGACAGAGGGAACAGGATCAGCGACGTTTTATTACAATACATCCATTTTCCGTGAACTACTTTATCGTTATCAAGAAACTGGTGAGGACGTTTATTTCGATATCCAAGTGACGAATGAGGATGGTTCTTCAACAGTAGGGCGTCAAACGACCATTCTAAAAGATTGTAATATCGATGGTGGTATCGTCGCTTTATTAGATGCTGATGCTGAATATTTAGAAGATAACTTAGACTTTACGTTCGAATCGTTCGAGCTTCCTGAAAAGTTCGCTATTCTAGCGGAAATGGAATAAAAAATGAGGTTGCCGGATTTTCGGCAGCCTTTTGTGATAACTGGAATTTGAAGGGGTGGTCGAATGGAGATGAATATAAGGAATGTAATAGATGGGGTAATGGAAGCGACCTATTTAAAAGCAACAACCGCAGAAGTAAAAATACTTGCATGCGAATTGTTGCTTAAAGAACTACAAACGACTACCCCGTCTGAATTACAAAATCACTTAGAAGAAATACTTTTTTATAAAGAAGGACCTAGATGCACTATTACATTATCTTTTCCTTTAGAAATTAGGGAACCAATGTAGACTTCGCAAATTCTACACCTTGTTCGGTTAATTCATAACAAATAAGGGTGTCGCCGTTTAAAGGATTAACTGGACCGTTAGCAAAGTTATTGACATGTGATATTACATGTTCGCTTTCTTCTAAGTATTCAATGGCATCCGAATAATATATCGCATCTTCAATGTTTATTGGTAGAAATTCCGTATAAGAACTACCATTCTTAAGGAAATTTTCAAAAGCCAACTGCAGTAAGTGTTTTTCGAATTTATTCATAATTTATCACCTCACTTTCTGTAAAAATTGTACAGTCAGTGAGGTTTATTCTAAATAAGAAAAGGACAGGTGGAAAATATGACTAACTTAACAGCTTTTTTATCGCAAAACGCAATTAAAATTGAAGTGGAAGAACATGTTGTATCAAAGCGATTTGTTGATCCACAAACCAAAGAACCAATGAAATGGCAGGTAGGAGCAGTATCGTCAGACCGTGATGAAGCATTACGTAAACAACATACTAAACGTTTACCAGTTCCAGGTAAGAAAAATGTATTCCAGCCCACAACAGATTACGATGGTTATTTAGCTAGTTTAGCAGTTGAGTGTACTGTATTTCCGGATTTAAATAGCATTGAGTTACAGAATTCATATGGTGTGATGGGTGCTGAAGCTCTTCTTAAAAAGATGCTATTACCTGGCGAATATGCTGAATATCTTAAAATTGTACAAAATGCGAATGGCTTTGACGTTGGCATGGATGAGGCGGTAGAAGAAGCAAAAAACTAATTAGTGACGGCGACTATGATGCAAATATTGCTTACTATTGTTTGCATAAATTTCATAAGTGGCCGTCGGAATATGATTCATTACCAAAGTGGGAAAAAGCTTTTGTTATTGCAGCAGTTCAGTTAAAAAAGGAAGCTGATGAAAAAGCAGAAAAAGAAGCTAAGCGGAAGAGTGGTAAAAAAGGTAAGCAAAAAAGGTAATGTGGTTTGTCCTTCCTTAATTATGTATATTTATGTATGAGGAGGGATAAAAATGGCACAAAATAAAGTGATTGCTGGTGATTATGAGGGGTGTCCAATTATGGGTTTTGTAACACCCGGAATTTATTCCAACCCTAAACAACCCCCACTTGAATTAACAAAAGCAAATGTCATCAATTACGAAATTATCACAGAAGAACATCGGAAAAGTGCGGCATCAGGTATTGCACGAGGTTTAGTTGGTGGTGCATTACTTGGCCCAGTAGGTTTATTAGCTGGATTAACCGCAAAAACTAAAGGTATCCATGTTATTGCTTTAGAATTTAATGATGGAAAAAGAAGTTTAATAGAGATTGATGAAAAAATTTATAAAACATTTATTCAAAAAATGTTTTAAGCCTGTAAGCACTCATTAATTTGAGTGCTTTTATTATGCAAGAAAGGAGGATTTTAATGGCAACGATTAGAACGGCAATTCAAATTCAGGATAATTTATCACAAGCGTTTCGTGCGATGAATGTAGCTATGCAATCGACAATTAGTAGCTTTGAGCATTTAGAAAGAGCTAGTGGTAATGCAATTGATGTATCTACTATCGAGATTGCAAGACGTGAATTAGCCCGTGCTGAAACGGCTTTTAATGAGATTGAGATACAAATTCGAGAAGCGGGCCAACAACAAGATAGATTTAATAGTTCCATTCGTGAAGGTACCAGCGCTGCGAATGCCATGTTAAGTAAATTATTAGCTATTGTCGGGACCTATATGTCACTGCAAGCCGTCGGGGATGTTATCCGTTTATCAGATGAAACTACAGATTTAAAAGCGCGTGTGCAATTATTGGTGGATGATATGCCTGTTTTACCGCCACAAGTATTATTAGCGGATTTAAAATTAGGTAATATAAGTAACTTAGAAACGGCACAGCAAATGATTTTTGATGCCGCACAACGCTCATATTCATCTGTAAAAGATATGTCGGCGTTAGTTTCTCGAATTGGTTCAAATGCTGGTGATTCTTTCAGTAGTGTTTCAGAAGTTGTAGCTTTCTCAGAGTTGATTCAAAAGCAATTTGGTATAGCTGGTGCGAACGCAACAGAAGCGAGTAATGCGACTATACAATTGTCACAAGCCTTAGCAAGTGGTGTGTTACGTGGTGAGGAACTTAACAGCATCTTCGAACAAGCACCAAATGTTATCCATACCATTGCAGATTATTTAGATGTACCAATTGGTCGTATTCGTGAAATGGCGTCTGAAGGTCAATTGACAGCAGACGTTGTAAAAAATGCGATGTTTGCAGCATCAGATGATATTAACAATAAATTTAACTCTATGCCTACTACGTGGTCGCAAATTTGGACAAATTTAAAAAACGATGCACAGAGGGCTTTCAGTGAAGTACTTACAGGCATTAGCGATGTAGCAAATAGTGATCGCTTTAAAGAGTTTTTTGCGAGCGCTAGACAATCATTATATACTCTTGCATCATATATCGCTGTTGCATTCGATATGATGACTTCCGTAGGTGCTTTTGTGTATGATAATTGGTCGTTGATTGCCCCTATTATAGGAACAGCTACAGCTGCTATAACTGCATATCTATGGGCACTATTAGTTTTAAAAGGAGCAGCAATAGTTACGGCTGCATGGCAGAGTATCTTAGCGATAAGGACAGCAGGGCAAGCGGCGGCAGCTTATATGGCGTCCGGTGCTACTTTAGCTCAAACTGCCGCGCAATATGGATTGAATGCAGCACTCTATGCATGTCCAATTACATGGATAATCCTTGCCATTATAGCCTTTATTGGTGTCATCTATTTAGCTGTTGGTGCTATCAATCATTTCGCAGGTACTTCTATTAGCGCAACTGGAATTATTGCAGGGGCGTTCATGGTGTTAGTAACGTATATCTATAACCGTATAGCGTTTTTGTGGAATATTTTTGCGGCTATTGCTGAATTTTTCGTAAATGTGTGGAATCATCCTATGTATGCCGTTAAAAAGTTATTTTACAATTTAGCGAGTAACGTACTTGATCAAGCGGCCGCGATGACCAGAGGGTGGGATTCTTTCGCAACAAGTTTCGTGAATGCGATAATATCAGCCGTTAATGGGGCTATTAAAGCGTGGAATTGGTTTATCGACTTGCTACCTGCTGATATTGCATCCTCTATCGGCTTAGGTAAAGGTACGGAATTTACTTACCGAACATCTGTGACGAGCGACTTAGAGAACATAAAAGGTGCATTAGACGACTGGGTTGGAGAAGCTCCCGAAGGTTATTGGGAAGCTCCCAAAATGGACATGAAGAATGTGGGGGCCGCTTGGGATACCGGATATACATGGGGTGCGAATTTATTCAGCGATGAAAAGGATACAGGTGCAAGTACATCTTGGGAGGATATCGCAAATAGTATCAACATGCCTGACTCAAGTGCTGTTGGTGGAGCTGGAGAAGACAGCCCTGCAGCAAAGCAAACAGCAGGTAATACCGCTAAAATGGCGAAGTCAATGGAAGGTACAGTCGATGAATTGAAATATCTACGTGACCTTGCCGAACGTGAATCCATCAACCGCTACACAACAGCTGAAATCAAAATTGATATGAAAAATGAAAACTACATCAACAATGAGATGGACATCGATGGTATTGTTAATCTCATTACGGAAAAAGCGGAAGAAGCTGCTGAAATATTAGCAGAAGGAGGCGACATAGATGTATAACTTTTTTATCGATGATGTGCAACTACCTGTCGCTCCTGGAGCGATGAGTACAAGTATTAAGAATAAAAATGAAACCATTACGCTCATGAATGATGGTGAAGTGAACATTTTAAAAAAGCCAGGTCTAACGGATATTGAGTTTGAGGCATTGCTCCCGAACGCACAATATCCGTTTGCTGTTTATCCGAATGGTTTTCAGCCTGCTACCCATTACTTAGAGAAGCTAGAGAAACTCAAAACATCACAAGAGCCATTTCAGTTCATCGTGAATCGAATGAAACCGGATGGCTCTTTATTATTCGATACGAATATGACAGTATCACTGGAAGATTATCAAATGGATGAGGATGCAGAGGAAGGCTTCGACGTGAAGGTGAGTATTCGGTTAAAACAGTTCCGTCCTTTTGGCACCAAAAAATTAAACGTCAAATCAAGCCCAGCTAGCACTTCTAACAAGTCCAATGCAAATGCTAATCAAAAAAAGGTCACGGTGGAAAAGCAACGCCCCACAACAGGCAAGCAGACACCGAAAACGCACACTGTCAAAGAAGGTGAAACACTATGGGCAATTGCCAAGAGACATTTGGGCGATGGCTCCAAATATACCGAGTTAGCCAAACTCAATAATCTATCAAATCCTAATCTCTTGAAAGTAGGGCAGGTGATAAAGCTTGGCTAAAAGTAAGCTATATATACTGTCAAAAGGCCGTACTTTTGAATGTGCCATACAGGAGCCGATTATATGGGAGACACATCGAAAAGGAGCACCAGGTAAATTGACCTTTGATGTCATAAAAGATGAAGAATTAGGCTTCCATGAAGGGGATGCCGTCCGCTTTGATTATGATGGTAAGAAGATCTTTTTTGGTTTTATTTTTATTAAAAAGCGTACAAACAATCGCATTATTTCTGTCACGGCTTATGATCAGTTACGTTATTTCAAAAATAAGGACACGTATAACTATGAAGGTAAAACAGCAGCCCAAGTTTTACAAATGCTCATTGCTGACTTTAAGTTGCAAGGTGGGAAAATTGCTGATACAAAACACATTATTTCGTCTCGTATAGAGGATAACGCAGAGCTCTTTACCATTATGGATAATGCACTTTCCATTACGACGAAGAATACCGGTGTGATGTATGTTCTATATGACGATTACGGCAAGTTATGTTTGCAGGATGTTAAAACGTTGAAGCTAGATATTTTAGTCGATGAGGAAAGTGGTGAAACTTTTGAATACACCACATCTATTGACGAAAACACATATAACAAAATTAAATTAGCTCGTGAAAATAAAGAGTCCGGCAAACGTGAAATCTTTATTGCGCAAGATGGTAAAAACATAAACGATTGGGGCATATTGCAGTACACAGATACGCTCGATGAAGGTGAAAACGGACAAGTGAAAGCCAATGCGCTACTAGCACTTTACAATCAAAAAACACGTAAATTACACATCAATAAAGTATTCGGTGATACACGAGTACGAGGCGGTTCTACTCTCGGTGTCAAGATGTACCTTGGTGATTTAACCGTGGCTAATTTTATGATGGCAGAATCGGCGAAGCATTGGTTTTATGAATCAGATCATCGAATGGATTTAAAACTGATTGGTGGTGATTTCGTTGCGTAGTATGGAGGATTTTTTAATTTTGGTTCAAAAAACGGTTTTAGGTGTTTTAAATGCTGAAAAGCTTTCAACACTTGTTTACGGCACTGTTATAAGTGTAGATCCATTAGAAGTGTATGTTGATCAAAAATTAACCTTAAAAAATAAACAATTAAAATTAACCCGTGCTGTCATGGATCATGAGGTCGAGATGACAGTGGACCATGTAACAGAAAATCGCACTGGTGGTAGTAATTATGAAGCGTTCGCGTCCCATAACCATGAATATAAAGGACGAAAGAAATTCCTTATCCACAATGGTTTAATCGTAGGCGATAAAGTCACAATGATTCGCGCTCATGGTGGTCAACAATATTTAATCATCGATAAAGAGGTGGTTTGATGCTTCCACAAATTGATAACGATGGATTGACACTCGATTTCGAGGAAGTCGTTGAACCATCAAAAAATTATAGTTTAATACTGGATAAGAATCGCTGTGTTGGCTTTGTCGATGAATTAGAAGCCATGAAACAAGCAATTTTTTTATTGCTGTCGGTTGAACGTTATGACCATATTATTTACTCGTTTAATGCTGGGGTGGAGTTTCGCGACTTATTCGGTAAGCCTACATCTTACGTTGCCAGCGAAGTGAAACGACGTATTAGAGATTGCCTGTTGCAAGATGATCGTATTCATGAAGTGGATTCCTTTGTCGTGACAACCAAGAAAAATAAAGTGCATGTACAATACACAGCACATACCATTTACGGACAAATCACAGCTGAGAAAGAGGTGGATTACTGATGGCTGAACCCCTAAATTTAGATATCACTTTTGAAGATTTAATGGCACAAAAGCTGGCAGGTGTGGATGATTCATTGGATAAGCGTGAGGTCACATCCATGATTTACAATGCCACAGCAGCTAATAGCGTTGAAACGATTCAAATGCTTGTCACACTCAAAAACTTCATTGATATGGTATTCGCTGACACAGCTCCAAGAGAGTATTTGATTCGCCGTGCTGCAGAGCGAGGATTGAAACCCCGTGAGGCGACGTATGCCAAACGAAAGGGGGTATTTAACATTGATATCCCTATAGGCAGTCGCTTTAGTTTAGATGATTTAAACTATGAGGTCATTGAACGGATTTCATTTGGGCAATTCATCTTACAATGTGAAACGACCGGGAATGTCGGGAACCTATTCTCCGGGCAACTCATTCCTATCAACTATATTAATGGTTTACAAACAGCGATGTTAACCGATGTGTTAATACCGGGAGATGATGAGGAAAGCACAGAGGCATTTCGGAAGCGTTATTTTGATTCCTTTGATTCACAAGCCTTTGGTGGCAATCGAGCAGACTATAAAGAGAAGGTAGGTTCGTTACCAGGTGTAGGTGGTGTCAGAGTATATCGTGCATGGAATGGGGGAGGAACTGTAAAGCTTGTCATTATTGACTCTCGTTATGAAAAGCCCACTCAAACTTTAGTAGAGGAAGTACAAGAGGCAGTGGATCCAATTGGTCAGAGTGGGGAGGGGATAGGGACAGCCCCCATTGACCATGAAGTGACCGTATTCGCCGTCAATGAAACAATAGTCAATATCGAAACAGTCATCACGTATCAAACAGGCTGGGATTGGAGCGCGATTGAAAGTTCTACTCGCGCTGTGATAACGAATTATTTTAAAGAACTTGCGGCTGATTGGGCACATAGCGAGGATGATAATGCAGGACTAGTTGTACGTATTTCACAGATTGAAACACGCATTTTAGGTGTAAATGGGGTCATTGATATCAGAGATACCAAATTAAACGGTGTGCCATCTAACCTTATTTTAGACAGAGAATCCATTCCGAAGTTGGGTGTTGTGAGTGGTTAGAAATATAGACATCGTACAATATTGGCCACCTGTATTACGTGACATAAAAGAAATGTTGGCGATTGCTAAAGTGGAAAACCCCGTACTATCTGCCTTATGGGAGCTATTGGAGCAAACATTAAATGATCAGTTTGTTGTCACTGTATCAGAGGATGGGGCAAATCGGTATGAGCAAACGTTAAACCTACAAGTGATGGATAATGATTCGATTGAGACGAGAAGGTTCCGTATTTTAACACGTTATCAAGAGCAAGCACCCTACACAGAAGAGGTGCTCATTCGACTATTAAATAGCCTGCTTGGAAATGGTGCGTATGAGCTTACGATTAATAAAGCAGATAAAACAGTAGATGTGAAATTGGAGCTGACCGTTAGGGGAATGTTTGATGCAGCAAAAGATTTATTAGAGCGTATCGTCCCACAAAATATGGAGCTCACAGTCCGTTTACGCTATATCCAACACAGCGTTCTACAGGATTACAGGCACATAGATTTAAAACCATTTACACATGACCAAATAAGGAATGGAGTGATTTCATGAAGCGAACGCTAAATTACAACTTACTGAAGCCGGATCAAACGGATTTTTATAATGTCGATGATTTTAATGGAAACGCTGATACGATTGACGCTGAATTAAAAAGGTTAAGCGATGCCATTGGGAATGGTGGAGCAGGCAATGATATTTTAACGCGATTAAATAACCTCGAAAAATATGTAGGAGATTTAACTAACCTTGGCACAACACAAAAAGCCAACTTAGTCGCTGCTATTAATGAAGTACGTCAGAATTTGATTGATCATATGTTAGACAACAGAGCGCATCTATTTGTAAAAGGTTATTTTAATGGTGATATAGATGGATTAAAGTCAAATGCATTATACCTAGTGACAACAGGTTCAATTAATACTCCATTTGAAGGTAATGGCAACCTTTTAGTTTTAGAAACTGGAACGGGTGCAGTGATGCAATTTTATAACCCATTACATTCAAGTGACTCTTATTTCAGAACATATGATGGTGTTGGGTGGACTAGTTGGGTTTTACATTTAAAATCGACTGATTTGACAATTGGAAGAGTCGGTCTACATTGTAGTCAGATATCCGATTGGAATAATGCTCTTGAAAATGGTTGGTATATGGGGACTAGAACACATAACTCTCCAGTAGACAATCCAGAAGCCGATACTTGGTTTATGGGTGAGGTCATATCACACAATCAATTATATGTTATACAAAAAGTATATCAATTCACAGACCCCAATAGAACAACATACGTTAGAAGTAAGTTAAATGGTGTTTGGACGGCTTGGCGTGAAGAATCATGGATTACGCTTTTCACATCTGTCAGTAATGGTAAAGCTACCGTTAATCAGGCGGTTACTGACATGGGGATATATACTGCGCCTGATGCCACTTTTGAGACTACTGCCACTAATATCCGAAAGTTAGGTAACAGCATAACAGGGAGCGGTACTTTGGTAAGAAATGGTGCATCTGTTCGTGTGTCTGGAACAACGCCAAATATGATACCTAGTGTAATTGTTGTACTTTATTCAAATACCGCAAATAGAGGTCGAACTGTGTATTGGCAAGGTGTTGGAAATCCTGATATAGTATCTTACATGTTAGATGGATCAACGACAATGAAGGAGTATTCATGTACCCTTAATGTATGGAATGGAGGCTTCACAATTGACATAGCGCATCCAGTTGCAAGTGGCGCATATCAATTTATAGCGTTTAAATAAGGAGTGAACATATGGATTTACCAAACAGAGTTTATTATAATCAAGAAGGAAAAATAGTATTTATGACTGGCGAACTGAGAGGCGCTACGGAACAACACTTACTTAACGAAGAAATTAACTACATTGAAATTCCGTTTGGAACATTAGATTATTCCGTTAGCAATCTAGTGGGGGTAAATGTTGATACAAAGCAATTAATCATAGAAACAATCGAAAAAGAAGAAACAGAAGAACAAAAACGCATCCGTGAATTAGAGGATGCTTTATTATTGCAAGCAGAAAATGAAGTAGGAGGTATTTTATAATGATTAATCCAGTAGTAGTACGCATTGCAGCAGAGCGCATTATGTCAGGTGGGCTTAATCCAAAGACGAATCAAACTTATGTCATAGATGACGTTACTAATACAGATTATAGACAGGCTGTCGAAGATTACATTTTAGAAATTACAGAAGGAATTTAAACGCTGTCGGAGATTAGCGTTATTTTTATGAGATAATTTTAAAGGAAATTCTCTCTTCTTGTCGAAAATATTAGACAGAAGGATGGGGATATATTATGACTGATAAGCAAAAAGCAATGGAAGCTATAACAAATTTTTTAAATGATACGGATAAAAGAATATTACTAATAAAAGGTTATGATAGTGAAGCTAAGTTAAAGGTAACGCTTTCTTGTTTAAATCAAGTATTTAAGCTAGGCATTATAAGAACTGGTTCTATGTCTGATATGTCACGCCATATTAACCGTGCATTTAACGAAGATTTGCTACCTAATTCAATTAAATCGACCGCTATCTATAAATTGGGAAAAATGAGTGTTAATTTCAGTAGTTACGTAAATCACACACAAAATAATCCAGAAGGTAATGAAGATACTTTTACTTTATTTTATCCAGTTGAATCGGTACTTAAAAATTTAAAAAGATACAAAAACTTTTTGGATGAAATAAAGCGTACGCAATCAAGGAAAATCATATTGGTTACTACTAATGAATGGAGTATAAAAGAATGGGATATTGAAAATCATATAGATGAAACTTTTTTCTATAGTGTTGAGAACGATAATCCTCAAATTATGACCAACTTAAAGAATAACGGAGCGATATAAATCTTGTTAAAATAAATAAAAATTATTTAGCACTCTCACTCGAGGGTGCTTTTTATATTACAACAAGACCCAAGCAACGCACTGTACCGAGCAGTGTTATTTTTACTTTCAAGAGGTGAGGGCAATGGAGTTATTAGTAGTAACAGGGGCAGGTATCGCTGAAAAAGTAGCGAATAGTTCGAATCCATGGATTTACTTATCCATCGTATTAATTTTCGCAGCATTGTTTGCTGGGCGCTACATTTTCAATTATTTAGTCCAACTCGATCAGTCGCATCGGGAAGAATCAAAAGAACGGGAAAAGGCGTTAATGTCACATTTAGAGCGTTCGAATGAATCACAAGAACGGACAGCTCATGCTTTGGAAGGTATCAATATAAGCCTTTCGACTTTAGAGGGGCGTGTTGACCGTATCGAAAAACATGCTTATAAAAAGGAGAGTGCATAAACATGGATTTAACAAACATTTTTATGATTGCAGCAGTAATTGTAGCTATTGTATTAGCGGTTTCGGAGGTAGTAAAGAAAACATTTAAAATTAATACACAATACATGCCGATAACTTCCATAGTTATCGGTATTTTAGTGGGGGCGATATTCTACCCACTTTCCAATTATCCGATTTACGTCATGCTAGTAGCTGGTTTTGTTGCAGGACTAACAGCATCAGGTACATTTGACTTGTTAAAAGCAGCTAAAAAAGAGGGTGGTTTTAATGAGTAAGACTTTAATTGTAGGAGGGCATGGTGCAGGAGATCCAGGAGCAGTAGGTGGGGGACATAATGAGCGCGACGCTATGAGATTATTAGCTAAAGAAATTAAAGCGCTAATCCCATCGTATGTGGACGTTTACGATACAAACCTCAATATGTTTCGGGAAACTAACAAAGGTAAAGGTATTTACATTACGCCATACCAAAATATCATCGAGCTGCATATGGACGCCTCTAGCAAAACCAGCGTAAGAGGTGGTCATGTGATTATTCATAAAAACTTTAAGCCGGACGCTTTGGATTTAAAGTTAGCCAAAGCAATAAAAGAGCGTGTAGGGTGGTCACGTAAAGATGGCTTTGACTACCGAAACAACCTATTGAACCTCAATATATGCGCAAAGAAAGGCATCAGCTATCGACTTTTAGAACTAGGATTTATTTCAAATGCCCAGGACCGAGCTAGCATCATTACAGAAGTAAAAGAAACAGCACGTGTGATTGCAGAGGCGATTACAGGGAAAAGCCTAGACAAATCAGCACCATCAAAAAAGGAGGAAACAGAAGTGGTTCAGTTATTAAATGAAACAGGTCGAGCTGAAATTCGATCCTTATTAAAGGAAGCTCGTAATGCAACATATTTAGTTAATGGTAAGGAGGAACCGATTATCAATCCTCGAGTGCATACAGACGATGCGATTGCAAAATATGACGATGTAAAATTATTGAGCTATCAAGCAGCTGTAATTAGTCGTACATTCAATCAATAAGTAAAAGCCCGTTACCTAATTGGTATCGGGCTTTTTGCGTTTTATTGACTAATACTTTAAAAGTGGATTATATTGTAAATGATGAAATGGCTATTCATCGAGTGCGTGAGAAGAGAGGGCGAGCTAATCGCTCTCTTTTTTTATTTTGTCAATACTTTGTGCCAAATTTAAAATTTGAGCATTTAGAAGGGTTTAGAATGATTAAATAGAACTATGTGTGTATAACTGGAAAAGGAGTGGTAATTTGCTTGATAAATGTATCGTATTAGTTGAGTTCGTGTTTTGCGTAGATCAGTACGAAGTTGAAGGAAATGCTACGTTGTTTTTCGGTAAAAATGATGTAATCCCAATGACAGACGAAGATATATTAAAGGAGATAAAAGCGCAGTATGGATACAACGCCATTCGGATTTTACACAGACAAAGAGAGAAAGCGTAAAAATTGATGCTATCCACAATAACCAGTGGATGGCATTTTTTTATTTACAAATAAGAACTAATGTTCTAATATAAATACAAACAAATGTTCTTTTGGTAAAAGGAGGTTTTTACTATGCCAATAATAAACAATAATGAGGTCCAAGTAATATTCGGAACAGGAGATATTTCAGTCGGAATCGGATGTAAGAGCGATAAAAGCTCTAGTATAGTTCAGTTTACGGAAATTGAACCTAGACCGATAGGTGAAGAATTTGCATTCGATAAAAATAAGATGGAAATTGACGATGCTCCAGTAACATTTATTTTTAATAAGATTGAAAGTTTAGATGCAGTAATTTATCAATTACAAAGGTTAAGAGATCTCATGGCGAACAAAGATAACTATCAATGGACAGACGGAGAGAGAATTTTAGAAAAGAATCCTTCTTGAATAGAAAGTCACCCGTAAACAAAATAAAACCGCTTTCTACTATATAAATAGGAAGCGGTCTTATTTATTAAAAGTATTGATTGTCGTATGTGATTTTTACAGTCCCGAATGTATCCTCTTGAATATCGTTAATCCAAATTTGATACACTTTATCATTAATATTTTCAATTCTTAAAGCAAAATTAGTATCGGCAGTTGTATGAGCATCTTTTGAAGGTTCGATACCAAACATAGCTAAAATCGTATTACGGTCATTACCTGGATAAGCGAGTGTACTATCATCATACCCCCAGTATGCACCGGAGTTTAAATTCATTTGAACGACCTTGTCTTCGAAAACATAAAACTCATATTTCCCATTTAAGAACTCGTATAAGTCCATATCTTTTCCGTTAATTGGGTAATCATAGATTTTTGTTGGTTCGCCCATTTTACTTCTTAAATCTTCCACCGAAATCATGCTGTATTCTTCAGCAGGGAATAGAACTTCAGTTGTAGGTGATGATGTTTCGCTAGCACCACAAGCAGATAGTAAAACAATAGCGCTGAATAAAAATAATTTTAAAATCTTCATATTATCCTCCTTCCAAGTTAAAATTTTACATATAGAAAGATGTATTGTCACTAGTAAAATAAAGATGGGCACCTAAAGTGTCCAAAAGGTGCCCATTTTTAAATAAACAGAGCAAAAGTAAAGTAAGGATAATTAATTCCTTTCATTATAAAAGGTCACAAACATGCGTTTTTTATGCATTATATAAATGCGTCTAAGTGTATATAACTTTAATGACAGCGTACCTGGCAGCTGTTCTTAATCTACACTTCATCGTTCTAATATGAAATAATCAAAACACATTTTGACTAATTTTGGTCGAGGTGTGTTTTTTTCTAATGTGAACATATTAGGCACCAGCCGCATATGATAAGGCGAGAATCAGGAAGGGAGAGGTGTCGGTGAAAAAGCTACGTCAAATCGTGACGAAAGCGGTCATTGCAAAGGGTAAAAAGCGAACAGAACAAGAGGAGCTATTAAAGCCACCGAATACACCGACTAATATACTAGGCTGCTGGGTCATCAACCATCAATATCAAGCGAAAAAAGTTGGGAATTATGTTGATGTATCCGGAAAATTCGATGTGAATATTTGGTATGCATTTAACAATCACTCTAAAACAGCCGTATATACAGAAACGGTGCCTTATCGTGACCGCATAAAGCTACATTACCGTGATAATCAAGTTGGCGATTCGAATGATGTGCATGTACGTGTCCTGCAGCAACCAAACTGTATTGAAGCGGTCATTACGCCATGTGGAGAAAAGATTAAAGTGTTAGTAGAACGTGAATTTTTAGTGGAAGTAATCGGTGAGACGACAGTTTGTGTGCATGTTCATTCACTCGATTTTGAAGAAGAATGGGCATTTGGAGATGAAAGTACTTCTTCAAGTTCCAGCAGTTCAAGCTCGAGCTCAAGTAGCGGTCCTGGGCTTGAATCATCATCATTTCACTAATTGAAAGGGGTCTTCTCAAACACTTTTGGGAAGGCTCCTTTATTGTTATAATGGAGAGTACTAAAGAAAGTAAAGAGGTTAGATGTATGTATACACCGATGATGCAACAATATTTATTAATAAAAGAAGATTACAAGGATGCTTTTCTATTGTTCCGATTAGGTGACTTTTATGAAATGTTTTTTGATGATGCTGTTCGTGCATCGCAAATTCTTGAAATTACGTTAACGAGTCGCGACGCGGGCGGCAAAGAGCGTATTCCGATGTGTGGCGTGCCGCATCATTCTGCCAAAAACTATATTGAAACACTTGTGTCCAAAGGGTATAAAGTGGCGGTTTGTGAACAAACAGAAGACCCGAAGCAAGCAAAAGGCGTTGTAAAGCGCGAAGTTGTACAACTCATTACGCCAGGTACGATTATGGACGGCAAATCAATCGATAGTAAAACTAATCACTTTTTAGCAGCTGCTGACAAACTATCAGATAATGAAATTGCTTTTGTTTATTTAGATGTCTCTACTGGTGAAGCAAACGCGCAAATCGTTGAAGGCGGTGCAAAAGAGTGTATTCAGCAACTGCAAAGCTTCAATATTCGGGAAGTGATTGTCACACAAGAAATGCAGCTTGAAATGGTAGAAATGGCGGAGGCAACAGGGATTGTTTTATCGCTTGAGCAAGGAGAAATGGATGGACAGAAAGCGAGTAGTTACATTGAACATTTACCTCCAGCGTTAAAGCCAGCTGCATGTCGTTTACTACAATATATTGAACGAACACAAATGCGTTCCCTCTCGCATTTACAGGCATTTACCTTTACGGAAATGCAACAATATTTACGCATTGATACGAACTCTAAACGCAATTTAGAGCTGATCCAATCGATTCGAGGTGGCGATCAAAAGGGGACACTCCTTTGGTTACTAGATGAAACGGTGACAGCAATGGGGGGGCGCCGATTAAAACAATGGCTACATCAACCACTTGCTTTGCGTAGTGCGATTGAAGCACGTCTTGCCATTGTGACAGATTTACTCGAGGAATTTTTCGTACGCGGCGAACTGCGTGAACTACTAAAGCAAGTATATGACTTAGAGCGTTTAGCTGGTCGTGTTGCGTTTGGCAATGTAGGTGGACGTGATTTAGCTCAGCTTCGTGAATCGCTTCGTCAAGTACCGGCGATTAAAGCGCAGCTGCTTGAAAGTGGTCAGGGAACATTGATGCATTTAGGGGAGTCGCTTGATACATGTGAAGATATTGAAGCGCTACTTGCTCACAGTATTACAGATCACCCGCCGATTACGATTAAAGAAGGCGATGTCATTCGCGACGGCTACAATGAAAAGTTGGATGAGCTTCGCTATGCCTCTCGTAACGGGAAAGATTGGATTATGCAGCTAGAGCAAAAAGAACGTCAATTAACGGGCATTAATAACTTGAAAATCGGCTATAATCGGGTGTTTGGCTATTATATTGAAATTACAAAATCTCATATCGGGAAAGCGGATTTAACCCGCTATGAACGCAAGCAAACCCTGGCGAATGCAGAGCGCTACATTACAGAAGAATTAAAAGAAAAAGAAGCGCTTATTTTAAACGCAGAGGAACAAAGCTTAGCACTTGAATACGATTTATTTGTAGCGCTACGTGAAGAGCTAAAAGTGTATATTCCACGTGTACAAGCGTTAGCGGCGGCAATTAGTGAGCTGGATGTCTATATGAGCTTTGCTGTTGTGACGGAAAAATATCGCTTTACGAAACCGACATTCCACGAGGGGCGTGCGCTGAAAATTATGGATGGACGTCACCCTGTTGTGGAAAAAATGCTCGGTAAGCAAATGTATGTACCAAATGATTGTGTATTAACCGAAGAGAAAAATATGATGCTCATTACAGGGCCAAATATGTCCGGTAAAAGTACGTATATGCGCCAAGTTGCCCTAATTGTCATTCTTGCGCAAATGGGATGCTACGTACCGGCGGTAGAAGCAAGTTTACCGATTACCGATCAAATTTTTACACGTATCGGTGCAGCGGACGATTTAGCCGCAGGACAATCAACATTTATGGTTGAAATGATGGAATCACAGCATGCGATTACACATGCGACAAAAAACAGCTTACTGCTATTTGATGAAATCGGTCGTGGTACGTCAACATATGACGGGATGAGTTTAGCACAGGCGATGATGGAATATATTCATACGGAAATTGGTGCGAATACTTTATTTTCAACACACTATCATGAATTAACGGATTTAGAACAGCAGCTCGAACGTTTAGTGAACGTGCATGTATCTGCAACGGAGCAAAATGGACGTGTCGTGTTTTTGCATAAAGTAAAAGCAGGAGCAGCAGATAAAAGTTACGGGGTGCATGTAGCAGAGCTTGCGGAAATGCCCGCTTCTATTATTGACCGTGCACGGATTTTACTCGCGCAATTTGAAGCACAAGACAAGCCCGTCACACAAGGAACGGCTATTGAAATGGTTGTACAACCTGAGCGAGAAGAAGAGTTACAGTTGTCATTATTTGCACCAATGGAAGAAATGTCGCCACAGGAAAAAGAAGTATTAGAGGCGCTGTCAAAATGCAATGTGATGGGCACGACGCCAATGCAGGCAATGAATTTATTGTATGAACTGCAACAAAAACTCGTGAACGGAAAGTAAGGGGGTGAGCGCATGGGCCATATTCAAATAATGGATGAATTTTTATCGAATAAAATTGCAGCCGGTGAAGTAGTTGAGCGTCCCGCCTCTGTTGTGAAAGAATTGGTTGAAAATGCGATTGATGCGGGCAGTAACTCCATTGAAGTGTTTTTAGAAGAAGCAGGTCTGATGAGTATTCAAGTTGTCGATAATGGAAGTGGAATGGATGAGGAAGATGCGCTCAAGTCATTTGCTCGCCATGCTACATCCAAAATTGAAAAAGAGCAAGATTTATTTCGGATCCGCACACTCGGGTTCCGCGGAGAGGCATTAGCCTCCATTGCGTCTGTATCGAAAGTGACGTTAAAAACATCAGACGGTACAAGTAGTGGAATCGAATTGTATTTAGAAGGAGGGCATGTAAAAGAGCAAAAGCCCACTGCGCTTCGCAAAGGAACAGATATGACAGTAGCACAGCTTTTTTATAATACACCCGCACGTCTAAAGTATTTAAAAACGATTCAAACCGAGCTAGGGCATACGATTGATTTGATCAATCGTTTAGCACTTGGCTATCCAACGATTGCATTTAAGCTTGTGCATAACGGTCAAACCCTGCTGCATACAAATGGGCGCGGCAATGTGCAACAAGTGTTGGCAGCGATTTATGGGGTGCACAATGCTAAAAAAATGCTCGCCTTTGAAGGGAGCTCAAATGACTATAAAGTATATGGCTATGCAACACTACCTGAAGTAACGCGTGCTTCTAAAAACTATCTGTCTGTATTTGTCAACGGTCGCTGGGTCAAGCATTATCTTGTGCAAAAGGCAATTGTCGATGCGTATCATACGTATTTACCGATTGAGCGCTATCCGATTGCTGTCCTTTATATTGAAGGGGACCCACAGCTAACCGATGTCAACGTCCACCCGGCGAAGCATCAAGTCCGGTTAAGTAAAGAGCCTGAATTGCTCAGTCTAATTGAAGACACGGTGCGTGCAGCGATTCGTCAGACGATTCGCGTGCCGCAAGTAGAGAAGAAGGAAAAGCCTACGAAGCTGCCTTCAGAGCAAATGAATTTATGGAAACAACCATCACTGAACACACAAAAGATGGACGATATCGTGAGTCGGTTAAATAAACAACAGCCTGTAGTGCGAGAATCTACATTTGAAACACCGATTAAGGAGCACCGATTAATAGTAGAACAGCCTGTTGAAATAGTAGAAGCTGTCTCAGAGGTAGAGGTAGAAAAAGAAGTCTTTGTACTAAACGAACTCGCTGATCAAGAAGAGCGCAAAGAACCATTCCCGCACCTTGAAGTCGTGGGACAAATTCACGGAACATACATCGTCGCACAAATGGAGGATGGTTTTTATTTAATCGATCAGCATGCGGCTCAGGAACGGATTAAATACGAATATTTCCGCGAAAAAGTGGGCGATGTAAATCCAAATGAACGACAAGCGTTACTCTTACCGTTAACGTTCCATTATGCAGCGGATGAGGCGCTAATTTTAAAAGAGCACAGGGAAGCGCTGGAACAAGTAGGTGTATTTTTAGAGGAGTTCGGGCATGGTTCCTTTGTTGTGCGGGAATATCCGACATGGTTTCCGAAAGGATTTGAGCAAGAGATTATCGAAGAGTTAATTGAGCAAGTGCTCACGACGAAAAAAGCGGATGTCAAAAAGCTACGTGAAGAAGCGGCGATTATGATGAGCTGTAAAAAGTCGATCAAAGCGAATTATTATTTAACGAAGGAGCAAATGGTTCGCTTACTGGATGATTTGCGCGCGGCACATAATCCGTTTACATGTCCGCACGGTCGCCCTGTACTTGTGCATTTTTCGACGTATGAAGTAGAAAAAATGTTTAAACGTGTCATGTAACATGAGGGGGGATTGGGTTGGAAAAGGTAGAACAATTTTTAAAGATGAGTGATGGACAAGAAGTCTTTGTTGCTTGCTATGAGCCAACAAACCTCCTTCGAGGGCATATTCATATTTTGCATGGGATGGCGGAACATTGCGGTCGATACGATACGTATGCAAAGCAATTAGCGGACATGGGGTATTTTGTGTCGATGCAAGACCATCGTGGGCACGGCCAAACGAGTGATCGAAACGGCAAGCTTGGTTTTTTTGCGGAGCATAAAGGGTTTGACCGAGTTGTGCGAGATGTCTTTGAAGTGACCCAATACATCCGTAAAAATCGTGAACTCCCGCCAATGATTTTATTCGGTCATTCGATGGGGTCCTTTATTGCCCGTCGATATGCACAACTTTTTAGTACAACCATTAAAGCACTGATTTTATGTGGAACAGGTGCAGGGACTCGATTACATGAAGTGGGGAATCGTTTAGCCAATATTCTCGCTCAGACGAAGGGGAAAGATATCCCGAGTGAACTGATGGATAAATTGAGTTTCGGTAGCTTTAATAAATCGGTATTAAACCCGAATACAATGTTTGATTGGCTCAGTCGTGATACACAAGAAGTACAAAAATATATCGATGATCCGAAATGTGGGTTTATTGGTACACATCAATTTTTTGCGGATGTCACATACGGGATTAGCCTAATTAGTAAAAAAGAAGAAATGGCCCGTATGAGGCATGATTTACCTGTTCTTTTAATTAGCGGTAGTGAAGACCCAGTCGGTGATTATGGTGTCGGTGTGTTTAAAGTAGCAGAACAATTGACAGAAGCAGGACTCGAAAATGTGTGTGTCTATTTATTTGAAGGGATGCGCCATGAAATATTAAATGAAACAAATAAAGAACAAGTATATGAAGTAATTAAACGGTGGTTAAAACATGAGCAGAGACTATGACGTAGTGGCCATTATTGGTCCTACTGCATCCGGTAAGACAGCATTAAGCATTCAATTAGCGAAATGGTTGGATGGAGAAGTAATTAATGGAGATTCCATGCAAGTATACGTAGGGCTTGATATCGGAACAGCCAAAATTACACAACAAGAAATGCAAGGGGTTCCACATCATTTACTCGATATAAAAGAACCGACAGACAATTTTTCTGTTGCGGAGTATCAACAGCTTGTACGAGCGAAAATTAGAGAAATACAAGCACGTGGCAAGATGCCGATTATTGTCGGTGGAACGGGGTTATATGTGCAGTCTGTCTTGTATGATTTCCAGTTTACAAAAGAAGAAGTAAATGAGGAAGCACGAAAAGCATACTATGCCGAGCTTGAAAAAATAGGACCAGAAGCGATGCATGCCCGTCTTGCTACACTTGACCCGAAGACTGCACAAACGATTCATCCGAATAATACTCGCCGCGTCATTCGAGCGCTAGAAATGGTAGAGCTAAGCGATACATCAAAGGCAAATGAAGAACATCAGCGCGGGGATATTCCGTTATATCATCATCTCATTTTGGGGCTAGATATGGACCGAGAGAAATTGTATGAACGTATTAATATGCGTGTGGATGTCATGATGGAAAAGGGGCTACTAGCAGAAGCAAGGGCGCTATATGATGCGGGGATTCGCGATACACAAGCTGTGAAAGCCATTGGGTATAAAGAATTATTTGCTCATTTTGACGGGCTTTGTACGTTAGAGGAAGCCATTGCGCAAATTAAGCAAAATTCTAGACGCTATGCTAAACGTCAACTGACGTACTTCCGAAATAAAATGGATGTACAGTGGGTTTCAAATGATTTTAGTGAAATTAAAAGTTTTTTCTAATTTATTCAATAAAATGGAAGGGATATTGGTTTTAGTGGAGAATAGTCATATCTATAGAAATATAAAGTATCAGGAGGCGCTCTCGTGAAATCGATTAACTTACAAGACACATTTTTAAATCATTTAAGAAAAAACAATGTTTTCGTAACGGTGTTCCTATTAAATGGTTTCCAGCTGAAGGGATTAGTAAAATCGTACGATAATTTTACGGTATTACTAGAAGCAGAAGGAAAGCAACATTTAATTTATAAACATGCGATTTCAACATTTGTCCCTGCAAAACCAGTGACATTAAATGGTGAAGAATAGATGTGAACTACTAGCAACTGCCAGGCATTTCACTTATAATAACAAGGAATGCTGATTGAGGGGAGCTATCGTCATGAAATCAATGACAACAGATGAACTATTAAATTTACTAGATGCAAATGAAGATTTACACATTATCGATGTACGTGAAGATTTTGAAGTAGAGCACGGGATGATTCCAGGTGCCATCAATATTCCGCTTGGCGAGGTTCCAGCACGCACAGCTGAATTAGATCAATCAAAAGCGTATATTGTTGTATGTAAAGGCGGCGTACGCAGTGCCAATGCTTGCGAATATTTAGCTGAGCAAGGCTTCGATGTGACAAACTTAGAAGGCGGCATGCTAGCATACGACGGAGAATTAGAATTTAAATAATCATGAGGGCGTAGCGGAGCATCCGTTGCGCTTTTTATGATTGGGGGATTCGCTGATAAGTCCTGCCTACAAAACAAAAAGGATTTCCGTCGACAACGGAAACCCTAGTAATATAGCTTTTTACGAGGTAACTGCCACTCCCTTGAATAAGAAAGAAAACGGAAGAAAATGACACCTACAAATAATCCGTACAAGAACCAATCGCTTGTGCCCACTTGTAAACCGATTAAGAGTCCGGCAATCGCTGCCCATAATGCATAAATTTCATCGCGTAGCACAATCGGCTTGCGCCCTGCTAATAAGTCGCGAATGATTCCGCCACCGCAACCTGTCAAAATCGCTGCAACAATCACTGCACTGAGCGGAAGCCCGAGCTTTACTGCATGCATCGCCCCTTGAATGGCAAATGCAGCGAGACCAATGGCATCGGTAATATTCCCCCAGCGGTTCCAATGCTTAATTAAATGATGCGGCATAATGAAAAATAGCGTAATGGCCACGAGCGTTATTTGAAATAACGTTTCTTGATTCCACAATGTTGAAACCGGTAAGCCGATGAGGACATTTCGGATCGCACCCCCACCAAAGGCCGTTACAATGCCTAAAATATATACACCAAATAAATCATACTCTTCTTCCATGGCAACAATGGCACCCGATAAAGCGAATGCGATTGTACCAATTATACTAAACACATCCCAAGCCACCAAATACACCCCCTAAACATCCTTTATGAGAATAGCAGTTTTTACATAGATGAGCAATATGAAATAGTTGACGCATTGTTATGAATTGATAAGATGGTAAAGGATATCAAGAAAAGATAGGAGTAATTATTGTGGCATTTCAGACGGTTTTAACAAACGATACACTCGCATTAGCAGAAAAAGTAGAGGAGCTTGTTCGTCCTTATCATAAAAAATGTGATGATATGGCCTTTTACAATCAACAAAAAGTGTTAGCAGCATTTCGGAAGCATCAAGTAAGTGACTATCATCTACACCCATCAAGTGGTTACGGTTATGATGATGAAGGGCGAGATAATTTAGAGCGTGTATATGCGGAAGTGTTTGGTGCAGAGGCAGCGATCGTACGCCCGCAAATTATTTCAGGTACACATGCGATTACACTTAGCTTATTTGGGGTGTTACGCCCAGGAGATGAGCTAGTGTATATTACAGGGAAACCGTATGATACATTGCAATCGATTGTAGACGGCGGGGGAAAAGATACAGGTTCCTTGAAGGATTTTGGCATTCAGTATCGCCATGTGGACTTAATCGACAATACGGACATCGACTGGGCTGGCGTAAAAGCCGCGGTAAATGAACGCACAAAAATGATTGCCATTCAACGTTCAAAAGGATATGCAACACGTCCGTCCTTTACAATTGAACAAATTGCGGAGATGACCAAACGCATTCGCGAAATCGCCCCGCAAGCTGTGATTTTTGTGGATAACTGTTACGGCGAGTTCGTTGAGCAGTATGAGCCGACAGAAGTAGGCGCAGATTTAATGGCGGGCTCACTCATTAAAAATCCTGGTGGGGGTTTAGCAAAAATCGGCGGTTATATTGCAGGTCGTGCAGAATTAGTGGAAAAATGTGCGTATCGTATGACGTCACCAGGTATTGGGGCAGAAGCAGGGGCAACGTTAAATACGTTAGCCGATTTTTATCAAGGATTTTTTATGGCACCACACACGGTGGCACAGGCATTAAAAGGGGCGATTTTCACATCGGCTATGCTGGAGCAAGTAGGGATGACGACATCGCCGCATTATACAGATGTACGTACAGATTTAATTCAATCGGTATCATTCCAAACAGCGGATCAGATGGTTGCGTTTTGTCGTGAAATACAGGCCGCATCACCAATTAATGCGCACTATGCACCAGAACCAGCGTATATGCCTGGATACGAAGATGATGTCATTATGGCAGCTGGTACATTTGTACAAGGATCAAGTATTGAATTAACAGCAGATGGTCCGATTCGCCCGCCATTTACGGCATTTATCCAAGGCGGATTAACATATGAGCATGTGAAATATGCGATTTGTAGCGCAGTACAAGCATTGAAGTAGTCCGTTCAATACATTTCACGTATTGTTCACAAATCTACCTTCGTCCCGTGCTATGCTAAGGGCGGAGGTGTTTTATTTTGAAAAAATGGATTGGACTAGTCATCATTATTATATTAATTGGTGCAGTAGCATGGAATAGCTTAAAAGGGCCTGCTGAGTTTGGTTTAACAGATGAAGGAACAGGTCTTGAAAAAGGGGATACACCGCCTCAATTTAAACTGGAGACATTAAACGGGGAGCCATTAAGCTTACAGGATGTAAAAGGGAAAAAAGTAATTTTGAATTTCTGGGCTACGTGGTGTGATCCTTGCCGCGAAGAGATGCCTGTATTTGAAGCGTATGATGCCAAACACGAAGATGTCATTGTGTTAGCCGTGAATATAACAAAGAAAGACGTCAAGGTTGAAAAAATCGCCCAGTTTGTCGATGACTACGGTTTAACATTCCCGATTTTACTGGATGAAACCGATGATGTGTCAAAAGCGTATGAAGTCATCACTATTCCAAGTACATATTTTTTAGATGAAGAAGGTATTATTCAAATGAAGATTAACGGTTCGATTGATGAAACGATGCTAGATTTGTATGTAGGGCAATTGTAGAAATGTTAGGAATTGGCTTTAACGGTCACGCTTGCATCCTTCTATAGAAGAACATTATCATTCAATGCATCTATTGTGGATGCATTTTTTTATGGGTGAAATATATAGGGACAATGCAAATAATTTTCTATTTTATGCACCTTTTTAGGTGTGTTTTCTTATTAGTGTTAGTTTTTCTAACATACCGTTGACATCGTTCATCACAGGGAGTAATATAGCGGTAAGGGAGGTGGATGAAATGAGTAGTGAAATTCGTAGAACAATGCCGCTTTTACCGATTAGTATTGTGATGCAATTAACGGATTTAACAGCGCGTCAAATTCGCTATTACGAAGAGCATGATTTAATCCAGCCGCACCGTACTGAAGGAAATCGACGCATGTTTAGCTTAAATGATGTCGATACTTTACTTGAAATTAAAGATATGCTTGAGCAAGGCGTGAACATGGCGGGCATTAAAAAAGTGTTTGCTATGAAAAATGACCCAACTGTACAAGGGGCAGCAAAAGAAATTTCAGATGCCGAATTGCGAAAAATTTTACGAGAAGAGATGCGTCAAGCACAGCGCATGCAAACAACTTCTCTACGACAAGGAAATTTATCACGCTTTTATCAATAAAGTGTGTGAATTATACATGAGGGATATCCTCGAAGGCTAAACATTTTTAGGAGAGTGGAATTGTGGGTAAATACACAAAAGAAGACATTAAACGTCTTGTACAAGAACAAGAAGTAAAATTCATTCGTTTACAGTTTACAGACATTTTAGGGACAATCAAAAACGTTGAGATTCCAGTAAGCCAATTAGACAAAGCATTAGACAATAAAATGATGTTCGATGGCTCTTCAATCGAAGGTTTTGTACGTATTGAAGAATCAGATATGTATCTATTCCCTGATTATGATACATTTATGATTTTCCCATGGACTGCTACAAAAGGCAAAGTAGCACGTCTTATTTGTGACATCGCACGTCCGGACGGCACACCATTTGCTGGGGATCCACGTTCAAACTTAAAACGTCTGTTAAAGGAAATGGAAGAATTAGGTTTTACGAACTTCAACTTAGGGCCTGAGCCGGAGTTCTTCTTATTCAAATTAGATGAAAAAGGCGAGCCAACTTTAGAAGTAAACGACCATGGCGGTTACTTCGACTTAGCACCGACTGACCTGGGTGAAAACTGTCGTCGTGATATCGTATTAGAGCTAGAAGAAATGGGCTTTGAAATCGAAGCATCTCACCATGAAGTAGCACCGGGACAACACGAAATCGACTTTAAGTATGCGGACGCTGTATCAGCATGTGACAATATCCAAACGTTCAAGCTTGTTGTAAAAACAATTGCGCGTAAGCACGGCTTACATGCAACGTTTATGCCAAAACCGTTATTCGGCGAAGCAGGTTCAGGAATGCACTTTAACGTGTCTTTATTTAAAGGGAAAGAAAATGCGTTCTATGATGAAGCGACAGAACTTGGTTTATCTGAAACAGCGACGCAATTTATGGCAGGTGTGCTTGCACACGTGAAAGGCTTCACGGCTGTTATTAACCCAACAATTAACTCTTACAAACGTTTAGTACCAGGTTATGAAGCGCCATGTTACGTAGCATGGTCAGCGCAAAATCGTTCACCACTTATTCGTATCCCATCTTCTCGCGGTGTATCAACACGTGTAGAGGTGCGCTCAGTGGATCCATCTGCTAATCCGTACTTAGCAATGGCTGTTATTTTAGAAGCGGGTCTTGAAGGAATTCGTCAAAAAATGACACCACCAGCAGCGATTAACCGCAACATTTATGTAATGAGCGAAGAAGAGCGTAAAGCAAACGGAATCGACAACTTACCAGTATCTTTAGATGAAGCATTAAAATTATTAGCTGAAGATGAAGTTGTAAAAAATGCTTTAGGCGAACACATTTACGAAAACTTCAAAGAAGCAAAAGAAATCGAATGTGAAATGTTCCGTACACAAGTACACCAATGGGAACGTGACATGTACATGAAAATGTACTAATAAGAAAAGCGTTGAGGCTCTAGGGCTTCAACGCTTTTTATTGTAGTTTAGACATAAAAAAAGAAAGCTACGGCGGTAACCGTAGCTATGATTTAGGCAACCCTTTGATTGCGTCTTTTCTATTATATCAGAAAAATATCTGGATGAGAATACAAAAATTAAAAATAACCGTTCATGGAAATTTTTATCGTTCATATGATGGTATGTAAACTGCAATGAATGATTATAAAAGTGTAAATTTACACTTTTAAAGATATTTGGTATAATGTAATAAAATTCAAATGGATTGCAGGTGACAGGATGGATAGAGAGTTAGAACGGCGCGTTGAAATGTTGGAGGAGGAAGTCAGAAGTTTAAAGCAAGAGCTCTCTCAATTAAAACGTGAGACTAATGAAACATCATATGAGCCATCTCCAATAAAAAGTACCGTGTCCCAGTTAAAAAAGGTGATATTTGAGCAACCAATGATGACAATAGAACGAAATGAGTCTGCTCCTACACTGAAAAAAGAACAGCCACCGGCAAAGCCGAAACGTTCTTTAGAGGAAACCATTACATGGGCACTCCCGAAAGTATTTACGGTCATTCTCGTGCTTGGGGTACTTTGGGGATTAAAATTAGTGAGTGAATACGGCTATTTATCGGACGGCGTAAAAATTCTCCTTGCGTATGCTTTGTCTATCGGATTAATCGTGTTACCTTATGTACTAGAAAAAAAGCAAAAGAGTTCACCGGCGGTTATTATTTCGCTCTATGGTGGCGCATTTATGATTGGGATATTAACGACGGCAGCAGGCACGATTTTGTATGAGATTATCAGTCTGTCTACAGCGCTCGTTATTGCCATTCTTTATATTGTTTATGGAATTGTCATTAGTTATTACAAAGCGAATGAAGTATTAACGATTTTTGTCATTTTTACGTCGCTCTTACTACCTTATTTACTAGAATATATGGACTTTAGCGAGTTGCTCATTATTCAATTTGTCGTTCTTTTATTTGCAGTCATTCAATTCGTGATTGTGAAGCATAGCCAGCAAATCGCGCTATATGTTACAACGGCCTTTACGTTGTTATCAGCTTTAGGGTTATGGGGGCTAAGTGAACAGGTCGACATGTATTTTGCGGTGGGGATTCTTTTCATTGTCACGCTATTTCTCTATAGCTGGTGGAGGTTATATGATACAGAAAGTAAATGGAAAGCGACACAGGAAGGGTTGTTATTTAGCTATAATGTGTTTGTGTTACTCTTATTATGGGTCGTAATAAATCAGCATGTATTTGATACAGTGATTTTCCTCATTATGCTGACTATTTTTGCTGTGACGGCTGTTGTTGCGTATAAGGAGCAACGCCCGCAAGTAGTCGATGTGGCAGCAACTGTAGCATTTCTTTCGCTAACCTTTACGCTATTTACGTTTAGCTTGTCTTATGAAATGGATATGCTTTTACATGGTTTGGTTGTATTTGTTGGCATGATGCTCGCGTTACGATTACGCGCAACGATTATGAAAGTGACGTACAGCTTTGCGTTTTTCATCGTGACGATGATAACAATGGCGATGAGTGATGTGGATCCATTTTTTACATTAAGTCATCTATCCCTTGTTATGTTACTGCTATATTTCATCGCCATCTATATGTATGTCAAACAGCCAAAGCACAATCTGACTCGTTTTGAAGTGCGGATGGAGAAGGCGCATGTTGACGATATTTTGCCGGTTGTGATAACCGTGTATTTTATAAGTTATGTAGTCAACCTAGACTATGCCTATATGTCGACAGTCGGGAATGTACCTTATGTAGCTTTTATAGCGCTTGCTTTGTTGCTTGTAGCATCCTTTTTTATGCCGGAAAAATGGATGGGGCGATTTTTTGTTATCGCGCTTGTATTCGGAAATCTGATGGCGGTCATGGTCGTATTGCTGACGGGCTATTATTATGAAGCGGTTTGGCAATTGAATTTCCTGACAAGAGGCGTGTATGTAGCGGTACTACTTAGCGTGCTTGCAGACTTTTATCGTAGTGGGCGCATTTATAAGCGATGGGAAGGGGCTCTTGCTGAAAAAATCGAGCAGCTGATGAATGCGGGCATTGTATTATTTATTGTATTAATGATGAGTGTGTTTTCATTATTGTATAATAGTAGTTTAGTAGACTATGCCGTT
Source organism: Lysinibacillus sp. KU-BSD001 (assembly GCF_042920265.1). Lineage (NCBI taxonomy): Bacteria > Bacillati > Bacillota > Bacilli > Caryophanales > Bacillaceae > Lysinibacillus > Lysinibacillus sp. KU-BSD001. The sequence goes on from NZ_JBDQZI010000001.1 coordinate 376,620, forward strand.
GCGGTGACAGGAAATACGATGACGATTTTTGCGGTTGCCAGCATTACGCTCATGCTTGGTGCGAAAAGAAGTTGGCGAGATGTGAAAATCATGGGCTTTGTTCTCCTTGGAATCGGCATCTTTAAGTTAATCTTCTTTGACTTATCTGCACTCGATTTACTCGTTCGCTCTGCGTTATTTATTGTCATTGGTGGCGTCGGGCTGCTGTTATCGAATCGATTGTTACGAAAATAAATGTAACCGTGGTGATTTTTTGCCACGGTTTTATTTTTGAGTAGGAATTAGGGAAGTAAACCTAAGAACCTTGGATAATTTTTGGGGTGAGAGAATTTTTTAGGATAGTATTGAAACGTGAAAAAGGCGAATCGGCAAAATGCATATACAACTTAATTAAAAATATGTGACAACATAAGGGTGCAAAGTCCCGGTTTACACTTATTTTGAGATAAGTTGTATATCAAAATCGGTCGTTTGCATAATGGCTGTTTTTTTGAGTGCTGATACAAAAGAAGGTGCACATTTTTTCAGCGATGGCGCGGTGGAAAGGGATTTAGAAAATATACCATGGGCAAAACCTTCGCAGTTAAGGATACAAATCGTGCTATTTTTTGAATGAAAACGGTTAAAAAATATCGGTTTTTTCGTGTAGTTGGCTCACCTGGTAGTAAGCTTATTGTCCTAGTTGTTTTGAAGGTTAACAGAAAAAACGGGTCAGTGAAAGGTGATTTTCCATCGTTTTTCACTCATTTTTGACGTAAATTCGATGCTTTTTCCCCGTAATGCATCCGAAGAAAATTATATGAATAGCACAAATTTACGTTCACTTAACAAAATACTAAAAGAACGATGCTTGTAACAGGTGAAAAAGTTCACTAGACTATAAGTATCGAATGGATGTGGAGGGGAAATGATGAGAAAAAGCATTGCAATCGACATGGACCAAGTGTTAGCCAATAGTTACAAGAAAATGGTCGTGGCGTATAATGAGGCATTTGGCGAATCTTTAACAGAAGAGGAATTTTTACAGGGCACAAGAAAAAGCCTGGATCCATCGAAAGAAAAGCGATTTTTCGAACTGTTAAATGAACCGTCTTTTTTCAGAGATTTTGAAGTGCTTGACCTTGATTCGATTGAAGTGGTACGACAATTAAACAATCAGTTTGATGTCTATATTGCAACAGCAGCCATGGATGTGCCCGGCTCATTTCATGCAAAATACGAATGGTTACGCGAACATTTTCCATTCCTAAACCCTCAGAACTTTGTATTTTGTGGTAATAAGGCAGTCATTCATACGGATTATTTAATCGATGATAATCCACGTCAGCTCGAAGCATTTCGTGGGCAAGGGATCCTTTACGCTATGCCATACAACGAGCATGTAGAAGGCTATGTGCGCGTACGGAATTGGAAGGAAATCGGGGAATACTTTTTAAACGTAGGCGTCGAAAAATAAAGCAACACAAAATGGGGGGTAGTCAGTAGAGTCTGACTACCCCCCCATTTTTACGTTTGTGGCTTAATTTACTGTATATTGAACTGAATCGGGTGATTTTAGTATGCAAAGTATTATGTACAGGCTGCCGTATGATTAAAAAAGTAATAAGCGTATACTGGATTGGCCCTAGCGCGTCACCACATTATTTTCTAGGGTACTTTAGTTTATTTAGCTCTTTTGTTAAGTAGTGAACCTGCTTTTCTAGTTCTTTAAAGCGTTCCACACTAACCCCGTTGTTGGTGGGAGCACTGTCTTGTGATTGCAATTCTTCTAAAGCAATTACGGCTGCTGTTGTCGCTAATACATCACCTAAAGTCGTTACGATACCAGCGATGACAGCTAGTTTAGCTGCGCTGTTTTCGTTCCCTTGTAGAAGCTCGTTTAGCGGATCATTGTTTTTCCCACTATTATTTCTAGCCAAACTTTAAATGCTCCTTTCATGGATGATTATTTCAGTATATGCGGTTAATTTTATGTGGTTAGGCTAGTGGTGGCAAAACGCTTTGTTAGGTTTGAATTGAAGTAAGGTATTAAAAATTCTTCTTGTGGAAAGAGAGCTATCTTTATATAAGAAGAACAAGAGAGAATTGTTTCCTAAAGAGTGGTTATTCTCTGTGCATCGTTATTTATTTTATAGAAGGATAGAGGAATGAAAATTTAATCAGATTTATACAGCGGTAGTTTTTATTCCGATAAATAAAAAGGTAGGCTATAGCTCTACCTTTTTATTATATTATTTAAATTTCATAAGGATTCTCAAAGTCTATAGGAGAAGTAGTGCTAGGTGGTGTAAAGTTATACGACTTACCACAAGTTTTTGAAATATCGTGACTTCTAAAATTAGGTGAATCAGCTCGTGAACCAATAGAATACTTTGGTGTAGAAAGATTATTGATATCTTTTTTGAAGCTCCCTACAATAATAATCCCTTCTGAAGCAGCAAAACAAGAACCGCCTCCGTTAAGGGTTAAATCCCCTGTTACTACAATTGTTCCAGGGAAAATTAATTGGATATTACCGTTAGCCGTTACACTTCCGTCTATGACTAAAGTATCGGGTGCGTTAGGCATTTTAAAAATACTTTCTCGAAAATCATAAATTTTTCCTTTATTACTAGCACCATTTATTGTTATTCCATTTTTAATCTCGTTAAAATCGCGATAGTAGGTATCTGTTGCTTCTTGTCCATCTTGAATACCACCTGAATTTGTATTTGAAGTATCTTGTACATTGATGGTCTGGGTAAGTTTTCTGGAATGATTACCAATCTCTCCATTAGAAACAATTTTTATTGTGTGAATAATTGGAGTTGTGGATGTAAATGAGTTAGTAATAGTTACTTGGTATTCTGGTATTTCGTTATTATTGGTTTTTTCAAAAATGTTTTGTGCTGAATTAATACTAGTTGGTAATGGATTCGAAGCGAATTCATTTTTATATATTGATATAAAAGGTACTTTTATATTCCCTTTTTTATCTTTGTTAGAGTCGCTGTGAAATTTTGATAATGCAGTATTATAATTGGTACTTAAAATATTTTCAATACTATGTCTTACAACGGTTAATCCTGCTTCAGCGACATAATAAGTTGCTTGATCATCGTGTTCACTTTTTGAAAGTTTCATTGAATTTGTAGTCACTGTAAATAAGCTGATACCTAAAATACTAATCAATACTACAGTGAAAATAGCAAGTAGTGCAGTGTAACCGAATTCATTTCGTAACGCTTTGTCCATTTTAATTACCTCCCCTTAAAGTGATTTCGGTAGTCAATGTCCCTTCATTATCTGTAATTTCGATAAATACTGAATGACCGATTTTTTCTATCGTAAAATCATCAACATTCTTTGTGATGACTTCACTTCCTCGTTTCAACTCACCATCAACCAATTGGTAACTAATAGTCGGGTCACTAGACGAATATTGAAGTGTTGCGGAAGTATTACTGGAATCTACCACTAAAAAATTCGGACTTTGTAACTTTCTTAAGTCTTTAGTAATCAATTTAAGTGCATACATTTTATCGTAGATTTGTTGTGAGTCGCTAAGTTGTTGGTTGTGTGTATTGACACTTCCGAGAATGATGCCAGATAAAAATATAATAATAATAGAGCTAATAACAATGACTGCTAAAACTTCTACTAAAGAAATCCCTCTTTCATTTTTAATCATTAGAATACCTTCCATCTCATAATTGTCTCCATTTTGGCAGGGCTAGCATTGCCGTTGTTCAATTTGATTTCAATAATGACTCCTGTTAGTTCGTTATTTCCAGAGATTTGTTTTAAGGTCATTTGATAAGTCATATTATTATCTGTTTTTGTGAAAATTTTTTTGTCAGGTACTGTAGAAATATCTGGCCCGTAGCTAAATGTTGATATAGGTGTATTTATGTTGTTAGATGTCACTGTGTAAATATTTTCAAGCTCTGTTTGTGCATAATAAGTTAAATCGACAGTATTACTTGAAGCGACTTTAGTTTTATTTGTTTGTACTAATAAGCTAAAGAAAGAAATACAAACAATTGCAATGATAACTATTGAAGCAACAACTTCTAATAAAGACAATCCTCTATCGTCTCGGAACAATTTTTTCATCATATATGCCCCCCTTAATCTGGACTATTTAATAATGTATATATGAAGAATATTAGTTTTACATAATAAAATCCACAGTTTACAAAATTCGATAGTTTTATTTTATTTTTTAACCTCATTTTAAACTTTACCTATTACTATAGATATGCGAGCGAGATAATAAAAAGGATTTTAAAAAAATAATAGGTTTTATGGCATATGAGTTGGTGTTGAAGTATACATTTTGTTAGGTATATGGTTTTGAATTTGTGATTATGAGTCACGTATTCTAGTGGTGTAGAAAGAAAAAAACTTAAAAAATAGTTTGATTTTCTTGCAGTATTTACCTTTAAAAGTTATTTTGTTGGTATTAAATGTTATATTTGTACCCCACTATTTGCTTGATAATGGGTTGTTTAGTTACAAAAAATAGTCTTCATAGTTTGCGATATACCTTGTTTTTTTCTACTATTATCCCTATTATAGACAATAAGTAATGTGAAATCATCAATTTCTGTAAAAGTCAAACTATTTAATGGTATATAAGAGGGGTGGAATGATGAAAGTAAAATTTAAAATTGTGATTCTAGGTATATTAACAACTATATTAGTAGCCACTTGGTTGCCGAATTTCATCGTTGGACAACCCGCGCTTGCTAAGGGGGATGAAACGCAATCTACCATCGCTGGCATAGAAGTAGGCGATTTAAAGGATGACGAGTTAAAGGACGTTTTGTCTGAAGCAATCAATCAATGGACGAAAGAGACCGGTATTGTATCTGGCGGGGGGAGTTCCCTGTCATTAAACCGTGCAACGATTGCGTTTGATATAGATAGTACGATTGCTACATATAAATCATTAGTAAAAAAGGATTGGTATGCCTTTTGGCAAAGTGATCGCATCGTCCATTTACCAATTAATACATTGGATAGTCAAGTGTTAAAAGATGAGATTGCGAAAATGGCTACGTGGGAAACAGACGAGACGTATGCTCGTGTGATGACGGCAGCAGGGTACTTAAAAACAGAACCGGTTGAAGCAGTAGTCGCAGATTTAACAGATGTAGAAACGGATCGCCTAGCCCTGGCCATTGAGGAAATTCCGGTAACGGCATTAGGTGTGTACGATATTGCGAATGTTATGAACGGAACGATTGTCAATACGGGTGAAATATTTTCCTTCATTGAAGCACTAGGGACAACTATAGAGGAAGCGAATAGTGAAGCATTAAACTTTGTCGCGTCCATGCTTTATCATAATGCCCTCCATATGGATACCGATATTGTAGAGCGTTACTCTCAAAAGCAAGTGCCGAATTATTTAGAGCCAGGTGTGGAAGTCGCGATTGATGTAAAGACACCAAAAGACTTGAAATTTGTGAACCGTACAGCGAACCCGATGAAGTTGAAAATGACGGTGGAAAATCAACAATTAAAAGCGGAAGTGTATACAACCCATAAAGAAGTGGATGTCACGATGAAAGTAGTGCGTGATGAAGCGATTTCACCTCGTACGATTACGCGTTATACGGATCAACTCACTACGGGGCAAACACAGGAAGTGCAAAAAGGGGTACAAGGCTTACGTGTATCGGTGTACCGAACAATCCACGGAGCGGAAGAACTAATTAGCCGTGATTATTATGCACCAATTAACCGCATTTTACTTAAATCATCACGTGAGTCATCTACTCAGACAGACCCTGATTTACAAATGGATTTAGATGGGGACGGATTAGAGGATGTAGATAGTACAAATACGAACGACGATCAAGTGAAAGTTGATGAAAATGGCAACCGTGTCTTACCACCAGGCAGTCATTACGATAAGGGTGGTAACTTAATTACACCGTAAGAGAGGAGAAACCTACATGAGAGCTACAACACGTAAGCGACTAGGGGACTTGCTTTTAGAGGCAGGTGTTATTACGGAGGAGCAGCTAACACACGCACTGGAACATAAAAGTCGTGATGAAAAGCTAGGGGACTTCCTCATTAAAGAAAATATACTAACGGAACAGCAGCTAATTGAAGTACTAGAGTTTCAATTAGGCATTCCGCATGTTTCGTTAAATCAGTTTACGATTGACCCTGAATTACTTCAATTAGTACCTGTTGAGCTAGCAAAGCGGGCGAACTTAATTCCGCTACGCCGTGAGAAAAATAAATTGTTTATTGCGATGGCTGACCCGATGGATTACTTCGCTATTGAAGAAGTGCGTATGGCGACAGGCTGTCAAATTGAGACGAGTATTGCGGCGAAAGATGATTTATATCGGACGATTACAAAATACTACGATTTGCAGGAATCGATGGAAGCAGCATTGTCGGATATTCAAGCAGGCACGCAAGAAACACAGCAGGAGATTGTCGATGAAGATTCCCCGATGGTACGTCTGGTGAATCAAATTATTGCCAACGGTGTTGCTCAACGTGCATCGGATATCCATTTTGATCCACAGGAAACCGGATTTAAAGTCCGTTATCGTGTGGACGGGGTATTACGTACGGAGCGCTCGCTACCGAAGCATATGCAAAATATTATGACAGCTCGTGTGAAAATTATGGGGAACTTAAATATTACCGAAAATCGTACCCCGCAAGATGGACGTATTAAAATTACGGTGAATTTCAAACCAGTGGATATTCGTTTATCAACATTACCGACTGTCTACGGTGAAAAAATTGTAATGCGTATTTTGGATTTAAGTAATGCGCCAAATGATATTAGTCAAATTGGCTTTTCACCCAAAAATGAAGAGCTGTTTGGGAAAATGATTGCTCGACCAAATGGCATTGTATTAATTACAGGGCCTACTGGTTCAGGGAAGTCATCTACGTTATATGCGGCACTTTCTGAGTTAAATAAAGAAGATGTTAACATTATTACAGTTGAAGATCCAGTAGAGTATCAAATGATGGGCGTGAACCAAATTCAAGTAAAAGAAGAAGTTGGGTTAACGTTTGCAGCAGGGCTTCGTTCCATTTTACGTCAAGATCCAGACATCGTGATGATTGGGGAAATTCGTGACTTAGAAACAGCGCAAATTGCCATTCGTGCCTCTTTAACAGGGCACTTAGTATTAAGTACATTGCATACAAATAGTGCGGTTGAATCGATTTCTCGCTTAAAGGACATGGGGATTGAGCCGTTTTTAATCTCTTCTTCATTAGTCGGTTCTATGGCACAGCGTCTCGTACGTCGTATATGTCGCGATTGTGCAACCGTCGTCTCTGCAACGGAACGAGAAAAAGAAATCTTTGCAGAAAACGGCATGAAAGTCGAGACCGTCACGCGTGGTCGCGGTTGCGGGGCATGCGGTCAGACAGGTTATCGTGGACGTGTTGCCATCCATGAAATTTTACCGATTGACCGTGACTTAAAAGATTTCATTATTTCTGAAGTAAGTGGTACCGTGCTTCGTGATTATATGAAGCAAAAAGGCTATCACACATTATTGCAAGACGGGTTACTGAAAGTGCGAAGCGGCATTACAACGACAGAAGAAGTATTACGTGTAGCTATGACAGAATAGGGAGTGAAACAGATGAACTTAAATATTAAAGAGTTATTACTCCATGCATATAACCAAAAGGCGTCGGACTTACATTTAACGGTTGGCGTGCCACCTGTGTATCGTGTGAACGGCAAGCTGTCTCATTACGGAGATGAGGTAGTGACACCTGAAGTCGTCAATGAAATGGTTCGTGACATTTTACCTGATTTTAAAATAGCGGAATTTGATGAAAAGGGTGAAACAGATTTCAATTACACACTCGAAGGCTATTGTCGTTTTCGTGTGAATGCCTATCATCAACGAAATGCCGGCGCGATTGCCGCGCGTTTAATTTCAAGTGAAATTCCAACGATTGAAAAGCTTAATATGCCGCAAGTGTTGTATGAATTAGCAGACAAACCACAAGGTCTGATTTTAGTAACAGGGCCAACCGGTTCAGGGAAATCGACTACATTAGCCGCGATGATTGATTACATTAATGAAAATAAAGCAAAGCACATTATTACACTAGAAGATCCGATCGAGTATGTACACCATCATAAACAATCGATTATTAATCAACGTGAAATTGGCATCGATACAGGCAGCTTCGCGAATGGGTTGCGTGCGTCATTACGTCAAGATCCAGATATTATTCTTGTCGGTGAGATGCGCGATTTAGAAACGATTTCAACAGCGATTACGGCTGCGGAAACAGGTCACTTAGTGTTCGGCACATTACATACATCCAGTGCGCCGACAACAATTGATCGTATTATTGACGTTTTCCCACCACATCAGCAAGGGCAAATTCGTATTCAGCTTGCGAACGTATTGCAAGGGATTATTTCACAGCGTTTATTCGTGCGAAAGGGTGGACAAGGACGTGTAGCGGCAACAGAAATTTTAGTCGGTGTGCCAGCTGTCACGAACTTAATTCGTAACGAAAAGGTCCATCAAATTCCAAGTGTGATGCAGACAAGCCGTGCACTTGGCATGCATACGTTGGAGTCGTCGATTCAGTCACTCGTCTCGAACGGCACCGTCTCTTTACAAGAAGTGCGCCCATATATGAATGCTGGTGAGTATTAATGACCGTTTTTAAATACACAGGTCGTAGTAAAACGGGGGAAATAAAAAAAGGCACGATTAATGCTACGAACAAAAATAGCGCGTTAACAAGATTACGAGAACAAGGAATTAACCCACGCCAGTTAGAGGAGTCAACAAGTATTTTACATAAGGACATTCCCTTAGGTGGCAAGGTGAAAACCGAGGATTTCGTCTTGTATTGTCGCCAATTTGCCACGTTAGTACGAGCAGGTGTGTCGATTGTGGAATCGACCAATATTTTAGCGCGTCAATCTACGAGTAAAGCGTTAAAGAAAGCGCTTGAAATCGTGGAAGACGATATTCGGACAGGTATCCCTTTATCGCAAGCTGTCGCAAAGCACCCGAAAGTATTTCCGGAACTGTTCATCAATTTAATGAAATCCGGTGAAGCAACAGGGAATATCGACGATACATTAGAGCGCTTAGCCGATACATTTGAAAAGCAATTTAGATTAAAGAAAAAAGTGCAATCCACGATGGCATACCCAGCCATTTTATTAACACTGACGATCGGCGTTGTTATTTTTTTAATGGTCGTCATCGTCCCGCAATTCGTCAAATCGTTTGAAGAGATGGGCGCGGAATTGCCGACGATTACGGTGGTGACGGTAGCGGTGAGTGATTGGCTCACACAGTTTTGGTGGGTGGTAGTAGCCCTTCTTATCGGTGTCGTTGTGTTATTTAATTTTTTATACAAGACGAATGAGCGGTTTAAATACATGGTGAACTATATATTGCTTCGAATACCAGGCTTCGGTCCGATATTACAGAAAACAGCACTTGCTCGTTTGCTACGAACATTGTCTTCATTATTTAGTAGTGCTGTCCCAATTTTACAGGCATTAACGATTTCAGAGCGGGTAAGTGGTAATCCGGTCATTAGTGAAGTCATGATTGAGGCGCGGAAAAGCTTAGAAAAAGGGAGCACATTATCCGAACCCCTTGAGCAAAGCTGGCTATTCCCTCCGATGGTAACGAGTATGGTGAAAATCGGTGAATCGACGGGCTCTTTAGATTATATGCTAGAAAAGGTTTCGGACTTTTACGAAGACGAAGTAGACCGTGCAGTCGATACATTAAAATCGTTAATTGAACCAATGATGATTTTATTTTTAGCACTAACAGTCGGCGTCATTGTGACCGCCATTTTATTACCGATGTTTAGTTTATATGAACAAATGTAGAATTTTATGTAAAATTATGTAAACTTTAAGCTGCTATCAGTATAATAGTAAGTGTAGGTAGGGCGTTTTGTAAGGAGGCATCAAAGTGAGCGACGTCCGTACAAAAAATATAAAATTTTAAAGGGGGAAGCTTTAATATGTTTCAACAACTAAAAAAACGTATTAAAAATGAAAAAGGTTTAACGTTAGTCGAGCTGTTAGCGGTAATTGTTATTTTGGGGATTATTGCAGCGATTGCAGTGCCGGCCATTGGGAATATTATTCAAAATTCAAGAGAAAGAGCAGTTTTGTCTGAGGCAATAAATATAATTTCAGGTGCCAAAATTGCGCATATGAATGGTGATTGTACTCAAGCCAATAATACTTGTGATAAAGCGGCCTTAACTCCTTATGTAGAAGGAGTTACATTACCGGATGGAACTCAGGTAGTTTATACTCCCGCCTCAGGAACTACTGAAGCTGCATGGACAATCACATATTCAAAACTAACTAGTGATATTAAAAGTACTTCTAAATATCATGTGGGTTCTCCTGTTACTGAAAAAGTAATTAAGGGTAAAATAGATTAGTAGCCATTCATCGAACACCCAATCACGATTGGGTGTTCCATTGAGTGACTAACGAGTTCACTATATAGAGAGAGTAATTGAAAAAAAGGGGGCCCTGCTATGTTCAAAGTGAAGAAAAAATCACATGTTAGCATTGAGTTGAACGATTATGTGTTGCGGGCTCTTGTATCGAAAGGGCCGAATTTAGTACAGCCGCAATGCTATGAAATCCCATTGCCACAAGGGCTTATGCAGGACGCGATGTTAGAGGATGAAATGGCTTTATATGAAATTGTAAAAGAATATGCACCTAAATGGGGGGGCAAACATCAAAATGTTCGTTTTTTTGTACCGGATACTTCCGTTCTATTAAAAGCAATTGAGCATCCCACCGATGTAGAATCAAAGGATTTGCGCAGTTATGTGGAAATGGAGATTGGGCATTCGATTCATTTGCCGTTCCAAGAGCCGTTAGTCGATGTGTATGACCCGGTACCTAGTGACGGCAAAGCGGTTATCTTTGCAGCGCCACCAGAAGAGGTCCGTAAATGGATGGGGATTTTACTCGACAATCATTTAAAACCGCAAGTTGCGGACATTCGAGCATTAGCCAACCTACGCTTACTTGAACATTTAGACATGGTGAATGCGGATCGAACGTACTTAATTGCGGACTGGTCCATTAATGAGGTGTCCATCTGTATATATTCAGCAGGGAATGTGGAGTTTTTACGTTTCCAATCGATTGATACCGATTTAACGAAGTGGCAACATCGTGTGGTTGATGAAGCAAATGTAGAATTTAGCTATGATGGTGATATTCAAGATTACCGGATGATTATTACGGACCAAGTGTTAGAGCTGGACCGGATGATGAACTTCTTTCGATTCTCCTTACATAAAGGGGAAAAATCGGTAGATGAAATTATGATTTTAGGCGACAACCCATTATTAACGACGATTTCTGAATTTTTATCAGAAAACTTTACAACGCCGATTCAAGTGATTAACGATGCGATCATTGAAAAGAAATTTCCAGGCTTCAAAGCGAAGCATGCCTCTTTACTCGGCTTAGCGTTAAAGGAGGTTAAAGGATGATTCCAGATATTAACCTCTTACCGAAAGTCGATCAAGATGATGGTAGCCCCAAGACCATTTTTATTTTAATCGGTATTATCACGCTTCTGTTGTTAGCTGTTATGTCATGGCTTTATTTTTCTGCTCGTGTAGATGTCGTCAGCCTCGAAGCAGAAGAACAATCATTACAAGTAGAGCGTGATGCGTTGCAAGTGGAGCTCACGAATTTACAAGGAGCCAATCAAGGCTCACTGGAGGAATCGGTAGCCTTTGCGGAGCTTGTGTCATATGATGTATCACCATTAATTGATACGACTAAAGCTTTACTGCCATCGAATACATATTTGCGTAATTATACGTTTGAGCAATCGATTGTGTCGATTGATATTGATTTTGAGACGTTAAATATGATTTCAGCATATGTAGAACGATTGGAGCAAAATCCGTACTTTTTAGATGTACAAGTAGATTCTATTGCAAACTTTGATGTAAATCCAACGAGTGAAGAAGAGGCTGAGGTTGACCGTTTTACGGAAGTGCCTCGTTATTCAGCAACAGTTGTGTTACAGATTAATGATTTGTATTTAGCTACTGGAGGTGTAAATTAATGCAACTTTCAAGTGGCAAAAATTCTGAAGTGCTTCTTCTTTCAGCACTCGTATTAGCTTTATTGTTTGCTGTTTATTATTATGTGGTGAAACCGAAGCAAGAGGAGGCTACTAATCTAGAGAGTTCGGTTAGTAGCTTGAATAGTGAGATCACGTCGATTCAAGACCAGATTACCTTACTAAAAGAAGAGCAATCTAGTGACATTCCAAATGAATTTGCCTTGCGTAAAAAAGTGCCAGCTAGTCGAGAAATTGATCGGATTTTATTAAATATTGAAGAGGTAGAATACGTATCAGGCTCAACAGTGTTAGGGATAAAGTTTAATAATTATGATTCGCTTGTATCGGAATCAACCTTAACCGATCCAAATGCTACAGAGGAAACGACAGAGGAAACAGCACAAGGCGAAGTTGCGGAGACTGAACAAAACCCGGTGTCAACGATTGCGACAGCAAATGTACCGACTAATTTGAAATTAGTGACATTTGAAGTGGACGTAGCATCCCCAAACTTTGAAAAATTACAGTTATTTATTAAAGAAATTGAGCGATTAGAACGGGTGATGCACATTGATAAAATTGATTACCAACTACCTGGTGAAGAAGAGTTATTTGCAGAGGATCGTTCAGAAGTCGCAGCAGCAATCATTCAAATCACAACATTTTATTACGAATAAGGGGCCGAAGTATGGACATGATGTATACGATTGTATTCGGGATATTTGGTCTCGTATTCGGTTCGTTTTATAATGTGGTAGGTTTACGGGTGCCAAAAGGGGAATCGATTGTGACCCCGCCTTCCCATTGTACAAACTGTAGCAAAAGGTTAACGGCATTGGAGCTAATTCCTGTGCTGTCCTATGTCATGCAGGGAGGGAAGTGCCGCGGGTGTGGGGTCAAAGTGTCACTGATCTACCTATTAACGGAGCTAGTGACGGCGGTCCTTTTTGCGCTGAGCTATATGGTGTTTGGCTTAAGTGCGGAGCTTTTTGTGGCGTTGCTGTTTGTTTCATTACTCGTCATTATTAATGTTTCGGATATCGCGTACATGCTGATTCCGAATAAAATCTTATTATTTTTCTTCCCATTTTTAGTGATAGGACGTATTTTATCTCCGCTTGAGCCGTGGTGGGATAGCTTGCTTGGGGCTAGTGTTGGGTTTAGTATATTGCTACTCATAGCGGTTGTCTCAAAAGGTGGTATGGGGGGCGGCGATATTAAGCTGTTCTTTTTAATTGGTCTAGTGCTCGGTACCGTCAATGCGCTGTTAACCTTGTTTTTAGCATCTGTTATTGGGATGGTAATCGGGGGAGTTGTATTAAAAGTGCGCGGCCAAGGAAGGAAAACGCCTGTACCGTTTGGACCATCGATTGCGATTGGTGCGCTGATTACTTATTTTTATGGTGCACAGCTGATCGAATGGTATTGGCAATTATTTTAAATGAAACAAGGTGAATTCTACGGAATTTGCCTTTTTTTCTGTGGATTAGGCAAGTAAAATTGAAAATAAAGCAAGTACACCGCTGACTTCATAATAGATGGTGTTTGGCTAGTAGGATTTTTGCTTCGATCAACTTAGGGGGGATTTAGATGAAACCGATTATTGGTGTGACCATGCATTCATCAGAAAGAAAATTTGAAATTAATGAGACGTATATTCAAGCGGTTTTACAGGCAGGGGGCATTCCGCTTTGCTTCCCGCATATTACAACGGGGGTTGAGGAATTTATTTCCAAAATAGACGGGTTACTTTTAATTGGGGGACATGATATTCATCCGAAATTTTTTGGAGAAGATCCGATTCCGATGCAAGGGATGGTCATTGAACAACGCGACGAAAGTGATTTTCAAGTGTTACAGGCCGCATTAAAGCGCGACTTACCTGTTTTTGCCGTTTGTCGCGGCCATCAAGTGTTGAATGTGGCGTTTGGTGGCTCGCTGTATCAAGACATTCCGTCACAAGTAAATGGCGCTATACAACATGCCCAAAAATCAGCACGTCATGAAAAGATTCACCGTGTCGTCGTACAAGAGGGAACAAAGCTATGTGAGTTAATTGGCAGTGAAGTGTGGACGAATTCCTTCCATCATCAAGCGATTAAAGAAGTAGGGGACGGCTTAATGGTGACGGCGTCTACGAGTGATGGCATGATTGAAGCGATTGAACATCCAGATTATACATTTTGTTTAGGGGTGCAGTGGCATCCAGAAGAGCTAGCTATGAAACAAGATGATGCATCGCTTACTTTATTTCAAGCGTTTGTGGATGCGTGTCAAAAATAAAAAACGGTGTAGGCGAAGTGTGACTTTGCCTACACATTTTTATTAATGAATATTTCGGTATAACCCAACGACTTTCCCTAAAATCTTCACTTGGTCTACTAAAATCGGATCCATTGAAGAGTTTTCAGGTTGTAAGCGGAAATGTGTTTTTTCCTTATAAAAGCGCTTCACTGTTGCTTCATCATCTTCGGTCATCGCGACGACAATATCCCCGTTGTTTGCTGTAGATTGTTGTTTGACGATGACGTAATCCCCATCTAAAATGCCTGCTTCAATCATCGACTCGCCCATAATTTCCAGCATGAAAATTTGATCCTCACTTGTGCCATATGTGTTTGGAAGTGGGAAATATTCCTCTGTATTTTCAATGGCCGTAATCGGTAGCCCGGCTGTTACTTTGCCGATTAAAGGAACATGGATAACGTCTACTTTAGTTGTAAGTGTATCTTCTTGATTTAATACTTCAATAGCACGTGGCTTCGTAGGGTCCCGACGAATTAACCCCTTGCTTTCAAGACGAGCTAAATGACCATGCACGGTTGAACTAGAAGCAAGCCCGACAGCTTCCCCTATTTCACGAACGGACGGTGGATAGCCTTTAGAACGTACTTCTTCTTTGATGAATGCTAAAATTGCTTCTTGTCGTTTAGATACTTTTGTCATGTTTTTTCACCTCTCTGTAAGAGTTCTTCCTTATTATTTACACTCAGTATAACATATACGAACAGAAAAGCAAACGTGAGTTCGAAAAAATATTGACAAAAAACGAACAGCTGTATTAAAATGAGAACATACATTCCGAACAAGCATTCGAGGGGGATTTGTGGATGAATTGGTTAAAGAAAAATAACTATGTAGCGCTACTTTTAGGGGTTACAGTAGCATTTGTGACATACTTATACATAACAGATGAAAAAATTGAGCACTACGAACAGATTACAGTGCAGCATGGCGATACTTTATGGTCGTTAGCCGATGAATATCGTGGTAAAATGTCTACGCAAGACTGGGTTTCTTTTGTACAAAAGGAGAATTATTTATTTAATCAACTGCTAACGGCAGGTCAAACGATTACAATTCCTGTTGAAAAAGACTCCGTATATGTTGTTAGACTGTCAACACAAGAAGAAACTGATTCCATTAAAGTAGCGAGTGAACAACGATGACCCAACAAAAACAAGCTGTCGTTTATTGCCGTGTAAGCACAGTGAAAGAAACACAAGAAACATCTTTAGTCAGGCAGCGTGAAGAATTAACACGTTACGCCCAGCAGTTACAGTTTAAGGTAGCAGCTGTTTTCGAAGATCAACAAAGCGGTTATGATGTCGACCGAGACGGCTTACTTGAAATGCTCGATTTCATGAAAGCGAAACGTATTCAAACGCTTTTCATTCAGGATGAAACCCGGTTAGGGCGTGGCAATGCGCGAATGGCCGTGTTGCATTTACTGTTAAAGCAAGAGGTAACGGTTTATTCCTTGAATGAAGCGGGACCACTCTCATTAAATGAGATGGATACGATGCTGTTAGAAATATTAGCGATTGTAGAAGAATATCAGCGGAAATTGCATAATGCTAAAATCCGACGAGGCATGAGGCGCGCTGTAGAAAATGGCTATCGTCCTGAGTTAAATTTAACAGAGCGCGGCAACTTAGAGGGGCGTGAACGAATTGAAGTCCCGATTGAAGAAATCGTGAAGCTTCGAGACAGAGGCATGACATTTAAAGAAATTGCTAGTACATTACAAGGACTAGGATTTCAAGTAAGTAAAGCGACGATAAATCGCCGCTACATCGAATATACTGAGCAACAAGAACAATCAACAGAGTCACCAGAATAAGTTCTGGTGCTCTTTTTTTATGGTAAAAGTGTAAGATGGAAATTTGTCGAAATAGCCAGAATAAAGCACAATCACTTGCACTTCCGCTTATTTTTTCATACCTTTGTAATAGTTAGTGTAGAAAGGTGAGACATGTATGCTATCAAAAGAAAAAATTGCTCGTATTAATGAGCTATCTAAAAAGAAAAAAGCGGGAACATTAACAGAAGCGGAAGCAAAAGAGCAATCACAGTTACGAAAAGAATACTTAGACACATTCCGCAACACAATGCGCGACACAATTGAAAATGTAAAAATCGTGGACGCAGCAGGAAATGATGTAACGCCTGAAAAAGTGAAGCAAGCACAAGAGAAAAAGTTCTTAAATTAATTAAATGTTGCACTGATGTAATGATGTGTCACATTTAACAAAAAAGTATAACATATTTACTTGAAAAGCATTGTTTTATTTAACAAATATGACTAAACTATATAAGAACAATATTCGTGCGAGAAAGGATGTCATAATATGACACAACATATGGATCAGTTAGCGATTAACGCTATCCGAACATTATCAATTGATGCAATTGAAAAAGCCAACTCTGGTCACCCAGGCTTACCAATGGGGGCAGCTCCAATGGCGTATACATTATGGACAAAGCAATTACGCCACAACCCACAAAATCCTAAATGGTTTAACCGCGACCGTTTCGTATTATCAGCAGGTCACGGCTCAATGCTGTTATACAGCTTACTGCACTTAGGTGGTTATGGGTTAGACATGGAAGAAATCAAAAACTTCCGTCAATGGGATTCAAAAACACCAGGTCACCCAGAGTATGGTCATACGGTAGGGGTAGAAGCAACAACTGGTCCACTTGGTCAAGGCATTGCGATGACAGTCGGTATGGCAATGGCTGAACGTCATCTTGCTGCTACTTACAATAAACCAGGTTATGAAATCGTAGACCACTATACAGTTGCATTATGTGGCGATGGCGACTTAATGGAAGGCGTTGCGGCAGAGGCGATTTCATTAGCAGGTCACTTACAACTGGAAAAACTAATTGTCCTATACGATTCAAATGATATTTCATTAGACGGAGATTTAGGCAAATCATTTTCTGAAAATGTTAAAAAGCGTTTTGAATCATACGGCTGGAACTACTTACGAGTAGATGATGGCAACGATGTTGAAGCAATCAACAATGCGATTGAACAAGCGAAAAAGAACACGGGTGGTCCGACATTAATTGAAGTGAAAACAGTGATTGGTTTCGGTTCGCCAAATAAATCAGGGAAAGCGGATTCTCACGGTGCGCCACTTGGAACAGATGAAGTGGTCTTAACAAAAGAAGCGTACAGCTGGGCACATGAGCCATTCCAAATTCCACAAGACGTGTACGATACATTTAAAGCAGCTGCAGAAGTACAAGGTGTACAAGCAGAAGCAGCTTGGAATGAAACATTTGAAAGCTACAAAGCACAATTCCCAGAATTAGCAGCGCAGTTTGAAAATGCAATGAACGGTGAAATTCCAGCGGACTACGATGCAGAAATTCCTGTATATGAAGTAGGTAAATCTGTTGCAACACGTTCATCTTCAGGAGATGCGATCAACGCGCTTGCGAAAAAAGTACCTTCATTCTTTGGTGGTTCAGCGGACTTAGCGGGATCAAACAAAACAACAATGAAGGGTGCAGGCGACTTCTCAGCGGAGAACTATGCTGGCCGTAATATTTGGTTCGGTGTACGTGAATTTGCGATGGGTGCTGCACTAAACGGTATGGCTTTACACGGCGGCGTAAACGTATTCGGTGGTACATTCTTCGTGTTCTCGGATTATGTACGTCCAGCTGTTCGTTTATCTGCATTAATGGGCTTACCAGTAACGTATGTATTCACGCACGATTCAATCGCTGTTGGTGAAGATGGTCCAACACACGAGCCAATCGAGCACTTAGCGTCATTACGTGCAATGCCAAACCTTTCTGTCATTCGTCCAGCCGATGCAAACGAATCAGCGGAAGCGTGGAAGGTAGCATTAACAAGCGAGTCTACACCGACTGTTTTAGTATTATCTCGTCAAAACTTACCGGTTCTTGATGCACCAATCGAAACAGTACGTGAAGGTGTACAAAAAGGTGCTTATGTCCTTTCACCAGCTACAAAAGAAACACCAGATGCGATTTTAATCGCAACGGGCTCAGAGGTTTCATTAGCGGTAGAAGCGCAGAAAGCATTATTAGCAGATGGTATCGATGCGTCTGTCGTATCTATGCCTTCAGTAGACCGCTTTGAAAAGCAATCAGCAGATTATAAAGAATCCGTTCTTCCAAAAGCAGTGACAAAACGTCTTGCAATTGAAATGGGCGCGTCTTTAGGCTGGCACAAATATACAGGCTTTGACGGCGATGTATTAGCCATCGACCAATTCGGTGCATCAGCGCCAGGCGAGTTAGTGATGGAGAAATACGGTTTCACAGTGGAAAACGTAGTAGCAAAAGTAAAAGCACTATAATTCAAGAAAGTATAACAGCTTCTCTTGAATCATGAATAACCGTAGTAGCAAACGTAAAAAGAGAGGTAGTGTTATGCTACCTCTCTTTTGGCTTTTTCGACATGGAAACGAAAATCGAGATTAGATTTGTGATACATATGGCGATAAAAATAGTTGTATCAGAAGAATTGCCGTTCAGTACGAATGCATCAATCATGATGCTGGCACTATACAACAATTGCCCCGCAATGATACTAGAAAAAGCTGCATATAACACTGTAATCCAAGTCGGAATGATTTTTGCAATGACGACGGCTAAAAAAATGATGCTGAAAATAAATATTGTTCGGAAAATAGGTTGTAATACCGTAAATGTATGATCGATTGTAAAATCTGTATATGTAAAATCCATATTGTTTGCCTCCCTTTTCTAAATTTTACCTTATTATGAATAGGGATGCTATGATGAACTAGGAAGTTCAGAATATGGAAAAAAGCGATAAATCATATATTTCTAAGGCTTGTACAATGAATTCTATAGCAACACTTTTAGAATTAGTGTATAATCCTCTTTGGAGAGTTTTCTCGGGATTTCGTATAGTGGAGGAGGTTGGATTCGAATGATGCCAATATGGTTAGGAGTATTACTTATCATTGTCGCTTTAATCGGGGGCGCAGCTATCGGTTTTTACGCAGCCCGTCAATATATGATGAAGTATTTAAAAGAAAATCCACCAATTAATGAACAAATGATTCGTGTGATGATGGCACAAATGGGACGTAAACCATCTGAAAAGCAAGTGCGCCAAATGATGTCTCAAATGAACAAGTTCCAAGATAAATAATGTATGAAAGAGTGTAGACGTTAAATCTGCACTCTTTTTTCATGCCGTTTTTTAATAGGTCATTTACATTTTACTACTTAACTCATAATGAGCAAATTTATAAACATATATTACCGATTTGGTAACCGTTGATTTCCGCTCCATTCGGCTCGCTTTCCACGGGCATGGCCTCAGCCTCCTCGTCGCTCGTACCTCGCTCCTGCGGGGGCTTCAGCTCATGCTTTTCCCGTAGGAGTCTCGCCGATTCCGCTTCAATCAACTGGCAAGTCATTTTTGATTACGTTTTGCTAAAAAACAAGCTTCTATAAAGGAATATTTTGTTAATCAACACACCTGGCTAAAAATAAAGAAAGATGCTCATTCATTACGGTAGAGACTAGGTAATTACACTTGCAAATAGAAAGAAAATGATTTCTTTTATATAGTCGGTTTTTAAAATTTAGAGTTAAAAAAGTAGGCTAATTTAACAAAGGTAGCGCATTCACCTATTTCAAATACTCTTTCTGACTCTAAAAACAATTGCCTTCTATATAGATAAGAGAAATATTTTTCTAGCATATAGAGAAGTATTCACTTTTGCCGTAGCGCGCCATAGCCACAGGAGCCGTAACAGGAGATCCAAACAGGCCACGCCTGTTTTAGCTCCTGTGTAGGCTGTGGCAAAGCGCGGAGGCTATGATATAAACCTTTCACTATTTAAATGGTATTTTTAGGATGAATTTTTGCTCATTTAGAGTACTTAATGAAAATTTTCTGAAATTTATATTGCTTTTTTGAATTCTATGTAATAATATAAAACATATAAACTAACTAGGTTTTAATAACAGGGGGAAAAGACATTGAAAAAATTATTACTATCGTTAGGGTTAACATCATTGTTACTTGCAGCTTGTGGAAATAGTGATGATCAAACGACAACCGAGGAAGCAACAAATAAGTTAGAGCAAATTCAAGAAGCAGGTACTATTAATATTGGTTTAGAGGGGACATTCCCACCATTTAGTTACCATGATGAAGCAGGCGTATTAACTGGTTTTGAATATGAGATTGCTGCTCAAATTGCTGAGGATTTAGGTGTAGAGGCGAATTATGTGGAGACGAAATGGGATTCATTAATCGCAGGGCTAGATACAGATAAATACGATTTTGTCATTAACAATATTTCCATTACAGATGAGCGTAAAGAAAAGTATGATTTTACAATCCCGTATATGGAATCTGTCGCGGTTTTAGCAGTACATAGTGATAATACAGAAATTCAACAAATTGAAGACTTAAAGGGTAAAAAAGCAGCGCAAACAATTACAAGTAACTTTGCAAAAGATGCAGAATCACTTGGTGCGGAAATTGTCGCTGTAACGGACTTAACGAGTTCGATTCAGTTAGTAGAGCAAGGGCGTGCTGATGGGACAATCCATGATCGTGTAACATTTTTAACATATATGAAAGAACAACCAGATTCAAAATTAAAAATTGTTGAAGGCTCTACAAGTTCTTCGGATATTGCGCTTATTTTAAATAAAGAGAACGAAGAATTCCGTGAAAAGTTAAATGAAATCATTAAAACACGTAGTGAAGATGGCACATTTGCAGCCATTTCAGAAAAGTACTTTGGTGACAATGTGATTACAAATAATTAATCAAAATGGGACCATCCATTCGTCGTGAGATGGTCCTATCATTTTACTAGGAGGGAGTGTTAACGGATGAGCAGAGAAATGGAAATATTAGTTGACTCGATTTGGCCCATTTTAAAGGCGGGTATAGTCGTGACGATTCCGTTATCGCTACTATCATTTGCGATTGCATTAGTCATTGCGGTCATGACGGCACTAGCAAAGTTATCGCATATCGCTATTTTACGCTATATTTTTAGTGTTTACGTTTGGATTTTCCGTGGTACACCATTATTAGTACAGCTATTCATCGTGTTTTTTGGTTTGCCGAGTATAGGCTTTTCATTAGATGCATGGACAGCCGCTGTTATTACATTTTCGCTAAACACAGGTGCATATGCCTCTGAATCGATTCGTGCATCTATTTTAGCTATTCCAAAAGGGCAATGGGAAGCAGCGGAATCGCTTGGAATGACGTATTGGCAAGTGCTAAGACGTGTCATTGCCCCGCAAACGATGCGTATTTCGTTACCACCTGTCACGAATGATTTTATTGATTTAGTAAAAGGTACATCACTTGTAGCAAGTATTACATTAGCCGATATGTTTATGATTGGACAGCAAATTACGGCACGTACATATGAACCGTTATTAATTTATTCACTTGTAGCAGTCATCTATTTACTATTCATTACGGTATTAACCTTTATTCAAGGGAAGCTTGAAAAATATGCTTCGAAATATATTTAAGAAGGGGGAGTGGACCTTATCGTACAGTTTTCACACATGTCTAAATTTTTTGGCGAACATGAGGCTTTAAAGGATATTAACATCACGTTTAATAAAGGGGAGACAACCGTTATTTTAGGTCCTTCCGGCTCAGGTAAATCCACGCTTTTACGTTGTATTAATCTGCTTGAAACGCCTGAGCGTGGCACACTTCAAATTGATGCTATTCATATTGATTTATCAAAAGTCATATCGAAAAAAAATCGGCTAGCCATCAGACAAAGTACAGCCATGGTATTTCAAAGCTTTAATTTGTTTCCACATATGAAAGTACTTGAAAATGTGATTGAGGGACCGATAACTGTATTAAAGAAAGATAAGAAATTAATCATTGAAAAGGGAAAATTACTGCTTTCGAAAGTGGGGCTTTCGCATAAGATGGATAGCTATCCATCTCAATTATCTGGTGGTCAGCAGCAGCGTGTAGCAATCGCGCGTGCATTAGCAATGGAGCCTACGTTTTTGCTATTTGATGAGCCGACAAGCGCACTCGATCCAGAATTAGAAGGTGAGGTACTCAAGGTTTTAAAAGATTTATCAGAAGAAGGTAAGTCGATGATTATCGTTACGCATAATCTAAATTTTGCCAAAGAAGTAGCTGATCGTGTATTATTTCTAGAAGATGGACAGATTTTGTTTGACGGTGAGACGAAAATGTTTTTTGATAATAAAGAAAACAATCGCATTCAATCGTTTATTCAGTCGATGCAGTTTATTTAGGAGGATATGAAAATGGGAAAAGAAAAAACAAATGTAGAAAGCTTTGATTTAGATCATACAAAAGTAGCGGCACCGTATGTACGCTTAGCGGGTAAAAAACAAGGTGTATATGGCGATGTTGTGGTGAAATATGATATTCGCTTTAAACAGCCAAATAAGGCACATATGGAAATGCCAGCACTTCACTCTTTAGAGCATTTAATGGCAGATCGTATTCGTAATCATACAAATCATGTTATTGATTTATCACCAATGGGCTGTCAAACAGGCTTTTATTTATCTGTCATTAACCATGATAATTATGACGGCATTTTAGACGTGCTAGAGAAAACATTAAAAGAGGTATTGGCGGCGGATGCAGTGCCAGCTTGTAATGAAGTACAATGCGGTTGGGCGGCTAGCCATAGTTTAGAAGGAGCGCAACGCTTAGCAAAAGAATTTTTAGATAAACGTGCGGAATGGCATATGGTATTTGCATAGTAAATGATAAAAAAGAAAAGTCGAGTCGTGAGGGAGAAGCTTACCACTCGACTTTTTATGATGTGTAAAGTAGTGTATGTGGTACATATTGATCTAAAAATTCACGTACCGTTGCTTCATATTTTATCGGGTCCTCATTAAAGGCTTGTGCATGATCGCCTTTTTCAAATAATCGCAACATCTTCGGTCCTTCCTTTGCTTTATATAAGTCAATGGTCATGGCGCACGGGATAAATGTATCGTGTAAATTATGAATAAATAACACAGGTTTTTCGATATTTTTTACGGCATCTTTTGGGACGATGTTTTTTGTCCAATAGCCGTCCCGCAAGCGCATAAACAAATCTGTCAGGTGTACCGCCCATTTTAACTCAATGGAAATCGAGCTTTTGACAATGGCGTATAGCAATTGTTTAAAGTCAGAAAATGCGCAATCTGAAATATAAAAGTCAGCTTGATCTTCAATGATGCCTGCATACAATAGCGTTGTGGCAGCACCCATTGATTCGCCGTGAATACCAAGCGTTGCTTCTTCGCCGATGAGCCCGCGAATGAAATGGACGACCGCTTGTAAATCTATTTTTTCGTAGTAGCCGTAGCTTGTCGTTTTGCCCCCTGAATCCCCGTGGCGTCTATGGTCATAAACGACTGTATTGAAGCCGAGCCGCTCGAACATCCGCGCATACTTTGTCGAGTTCAACTTATTTTCGGTGACACCATGACAAATAATCATCGTGTTTTTCGTTGCAAGTGGCTTAAAGAAATAGCCTTTTATATCGTAACCATTTGGTGAGGCAATCGAGAGTTCTACTTTTGTGACGCTATTAAACCAAGCTTCGTCAAAACGTTGCGCTTTTGTTTCACGTTCTAAAATAAAGTCATGATCCTTTTGTTTAATGTACATCAGTTTATTGGAAAGGATAATGCCGGATATCGTCGTTACTGTCGCGACAATACTAGATATAAATAGTGCTTTCTTCCTCATTCTTTTTCACCTCTCTCTATATTATGTGAAGGATTATAAATTCCTCTACATTTGTCGTGAAAAAAATATCGAATTTCTCGCTATCTCGAAAACATAAGAATGAGTTGGTAAAGTGAGTAGGAGGACCTTATAGAGATAACGGTAAAATTTTAGGTCGATGATGCTTCAAACGGCGAAAAATGCTATAATTTAGTGGAAAGTGTATAAAGAAGGTGAATGGCATTGGCAAAAAATAAAGGACAAAAGCAAGCAGGCCAACCGAAACAAGAAAAAGAAAGCTTAACATTAGCAGATCAGCTTGGTGGGGATGTGCTTGCAAAACTAAAAGAGGCAAAACAATCGCTTGCAGCGGAAGAGCAAAAGAAGGAAGAAGAACGTACAGCACGTCTAGCCTTTGAACGAAAGCAACGCGAGAAAAATATGAGCTTTGAAGAGTTATTTGAAAAGTATGGCGATCAAGGTTCAAAGTATTAACAGCTAGGCATGGGAAAGGATCTCATGCCTTTTTTGGAGGGAACAATTTGCACACATTTAATCCAAGACAGTTAGTACCAGGTTTTTATCATACATGGCCGTTTACATTACATATTGAATTTGATGATATGTATACGCAAATCGATCAAATCATCGAGCAAATTTTTCATGACAAAGATGAGTTAATCGTTGTAGTCAACACATTTCCGTCATATCGAAAAAGGCAACAAAGTCCACGGCTGCTTGAACGGTTTTTAAAAAATAAAGCGTTAAAATATACGATGACGACAAATGAAACGGAATTTACATTCGATGAGGAACAATACATAGCGGTGCAATTTCAACTGACATGTCAAGTGAAGGATATATATTTAAGAAAATTATTGTATGCCTGTGCTCATGCAGATTACCGGATACATCCGTATTTTAAAAGAGGGGCAGCCTATTTCTCACCAGATGTGTTTATTTACAATGTGACAAAGGAAACGGTACTTCATGTGTATGATGATCGTGGTTGTGAGCTTATGTTTCAGTATGAAGAAATGACCGCGCTAGAGTAAAACGAGTTCCCTCTAAAATGAGGAAACTCGTTTTGTTATGCTAAGGATTATTTTAGCTAAGGCGACAAAGACGATAGCTCCTACTGTATCAATCATCACATCGTCAAATAGCCCTGTACGACCAGGAAGGAAGCTTTGACGAATTTCATCGATCGAAGCAATGAAGAAAATTGAAAGGATTGCGAATAGTGTAGGGAATCGCCAGTTTAATTTGCGATACAGTAAGAAAAATAGAACGCCAATAATCCCGTATCCTGCAAAATGGGTTGCTTTTCGAATAAGAAATTCAATAAAGTAAACATAACCGCGCGTTTCTACAGAAATGGGTCTATTCCAATACGTAATTTCAATATGACTTAATTGCTCCTTAAATGGTTCATCTGCTAAGATTTCTCTCAATTCTGGTACGATTGTTTGTTGTTCATATGTCATATTGGACATAATGCCAACGATAGTTAAAGCGAGTACAACAAGGAAAATATATTTTTTCATCGGTGATCTGTATAGAAATGTTGCTTTACAATGGCCATGGCTTTGGATAAGTCATCCATTGTTTGCGCTTCCTTATAGGCTGCAACCGACTGAAGTAGCTGTTCTTTCGTTCGTGCACCGATGACGGTAGAAGCGATTGTACTAAAATGTAAATTAAATGCGAATGCAAGTGCGTGGATGTTGTTGTACTCATATTCTAATTGTTCAAGCACTTGCTGTAATTGTTGTTCATGAAAATCCATATACGGTGTTAGTCGTTGGCGCCATTCGGCTGTTAATAATCCTTTTGCAATGGAACCGCGTGTCACAACCGATGCACCAGCGTTGTGAATCGTTTCAAACCATTCTTCAGGACGGCGGTCTAGTAAGCTAAATTGCATCATATTGCTCACCGCATGACTGTTTTGCAAAAATGGCACAAAGACATTCGGACGAATAGAGGAAATACCATATTCCCGAATAAGCCCTTCTTTTTTTAATGCCTCAAATGTTTCAATAATTTCTTCCCACGGATCATCCATTGTACCACCGTGCAGTTGGTATACATCAATATAGTCGGTTTTTAGACGACGTAAACTGTCCTTTAAGCCGTTTTTAATATGTGCGGGTGACGGATCCCATGTCCAACGATCTGTTCCTTCCTCCCAGCGATTACCGACTTTTGTGGCTAGTATAATGTCTTGGCGAACGGGCTGTAACACGGTCCCGACGATTTCTTCATTCATGCCTTTATCATAAAGGTCAGCTGTGTCAAAATAATTCATGCCTACCTCAAGCGCGGCTTCGATAATGGGACGTGCCTCATCTATCGTTAGTGGTAGTGACATACAGCCTAAACTTATCTCTGATACTTCAAGCGGACTATTTCCTAATGTTCTTTTTTTCATTTCGTTTGCCCCCTCAATGACTTGTTCGTTCTTTTTATTTGCTACACGCAACATATCATTTGAGTCCGTTTTAGTCGAGATGTGCCTTTGTTAATGTTACAATGAAATCAATGAAAACGACAAGTGGGGGCACATAAATGAAAAAGTTTGAAGAAAAAACGATTCATTCACAACCGATTTATCATGGCAAAGTGATTTCCTTAAAAGTAGATGACGTGACATTGCCAAATGGTGAAACGAGTAAGCGTGAGATTGTCAATCATCCAGGAGCAGTAGCGGTGATTGCGATAACGGAGGAAGGAAAATTAGTCGTTGTAGAGCAGTACCGAAAAGCGTTAGAACGTTCGATTATTGAAATTCCAGCAGGGAAATTGGAGCCTGGGGAGCTGCCCGAGGTGACAGCTGTTCGCGAACTAGAAGAAGAGACAGGGTACGGATGCAAGGAACTTACATATTTACAATCATTTGCGACATCTCCTGGATTTGCAGATGAGATTATTCATGTATTTGTCGCACGTGGTTTATATCAAATCGAGAATCGCGCGGCAATGGATGAAGATGAGTTTGTAGAGTTAATGGAGATTACAATCGAAGAGGGCGAGCAAATGGTGGCGAGTCAAAAAATCTTTGATGCTAAAACAGCATTCGCTATTTTATGGTTGAAAATGCAAGCATAATATTTGTCGAATAGAGGCTATTACGATAGGAAATCGCTATATGAATCGTCTAAAAATGTAGAGTATGTTCTCTATAAATGGATAGTCATATCCCCCATATCCGTGCATACAGTGTAGGACAAGGGGGGACGAGATGCGTAAAAGTACGTTATGGCAAAATACAGCAATGATTGCCGTCAGCTTTATAGCAGGCGTTGCATTTTTTCAATTGTTTTCACTTGAGCAAGCGACTCAAGTCATAAATATAATGGACAAGCGAATACTACTGGAGAAAACACCGACGATATGGCAATCCATGTTACCATTAGCCATTACGGTGAGCATTGTGCTACTATTTGCAACACATCCATATTTTTTTGGTCTAGCTAAAATTGCGATTGCCATCAAAACATGCTTTTTTGGCTTTAGTTCCGTGTATTTACTTGCTCAAAAAAATGAGTTACTCGCATATGGCATATGGTGGTTTCCGTTTCAGTTTTTATATATTGTCGTACTTGTTTTACTATGTGAATTTATAGCATCCGCTCCTAAATTCGCAAAAAATAAAGAGCGCTCTTCACTCAGGATTAGCGTGACATTTTTTATACTTATTAGTTTGATATTTTTTGTAGAAATCGTCGTCATTTCGTACGTTTTTAAATGAATCATTATCTTGTAATAAGTTTCGCTCATTTGGTATAATGAAAAGAGTTTAGGAGGGCGTCGCATGGAGAGCCGTATTGATCGAATTAAAAAGCAATTACATAGTGCTAGCTATAAGCTGACGCCACAGCGAGAAGCAACGGTAGCAGTTTTACTCGAGCATGAAGAAGACCATTTGAGCGCAGAAGATGTTTACTTATTAGTAAAAGAGAAAGCTCCAGAGATTGGTTTGGCAACCGTGTATCGTACATTAGAGCTGCTAACAGAGCTGAAGGTTGTCGATAAAATTAATTTTGGTGATGGTGTATCACGCTATGATTTACGTCAAGAAGGCGCGACACACTTCCATCATCATTTAGTTTGTATCGAATGTGGTGCAGTGGATGAAATCCAGGAAGACTTACTGGAAGATGTAGAACAAATTGTAGAAAAACGTTGGAAGTTTATCATCAAAGATCACCGATTAACTTTCCACGGTATTTGTCATCGTTGTCAAGATAACGACGAGGAGTAGTTATAAAAAAGGAACAGCTTGAGGGGGCTGTTCTTTTTTTGTACAACCTCATTAAGCACAAAAGCTTCGGGAATCATAATTTTTCCAAGACCTTGTAGTATAATACATACTACAATTTAGGTGAGTAAAAGCCTTACATATCAAGGGTTGAACCGTCCTTTATATAAGGCTTAGCCCCACTTTTAGCCCCAAAGTGCTTTTATTGGTGCTTTACATTACCTAAACTCGCACTAAAAATTTGCACGGCTTGTTGCTCTAAGTCCTTTAATACATGGCCGTAAACTTTATAAATCATATCAGGAGTATTCCCCAATCGTTCTGCAATCAACTTTACCTCTAATCCACGATTCAATAAAATAGTGGCGTGTGTATGACGTATCGAATGTGTAACAATTTTCGGTATACCAGTTCTTTCAATAATTCGTTTTAAAACATCATTAGAATAGAGCGAACTAATTATCTCCCCGTTACTATGAATAAAAACAAAAGAATCATCCTTTAAGCGTTCTCCAAGCTTGAAGAGTATTTTCTTACACCAATTTTTGTACGTTTCGAGTCGCTCTATAATGTGGGTATCAACTAAGATAGTCCGATAACTGTTTTTGGTTTTAGGCGTGTTCACCTGTTTCTCGTGTCTTGTTCGTTGAATTGTAATGGTGTTGTTGGCAAAATTAATATCCTGCCATTGGAGACCTAGCATTTCGCCTTTTCGGGCGCCTGTGAATGCTAAAACGTGGAACAGTGTACTAGATGTGATGTTTTCATTGTTTTGTACGTCATTTAGCAATAATCTTAGCTCGGCTTCTGTTAAAAACTTTGCGCTATCTTCTTGCTCTAGCTCAGGAAGTATAGCTTTTCTTAATTTGTTACGAATTAACACTTCTTCCTCAACTGCTGCATTAATCGCAATCATAAAAATATTATGAGATAGCTTAATCGTTCCAACACTATATCCAGTACTTTCGAGATCATTAATAAATTCACGTTGATAGGTAGCACGTTCTAACTTCTGCAACTTAAAATTACCGATACGCGGTTTGATACGCTTATCAATAATGTTTTTTCGTTGCGATTTTGTGCCAGGTTTCCACTTCTTCTCATTCATTTCATACCACATGTCTAGCCATTGTGATACAGTAAGGTTATCATTATCTAATTGTTTTGTTTCACCGCGCAGCGTTTGAGCCTTCACTTCCAAAAGGGCTTTAATCGCTGCTTTTTCCGTTTGAAAGCCGCTTTTCTTTTTTTCTTTCCGCTTACCTGTTAAACCATCATAATACTTATGTCGAAACATCCATAATTGCTCATCTTTTGCAGTGAAGTAGTAATACACTTCAGGTTCTTTTTTCGATTTGTATAACTTCATATATGCTCTATTCCTTCCTAGCTTTGCGGCGCTTGATCGAGAACAAGACATATATTTGGTTATGGATTCGTTGAGAATGTCGACTTTGCAGTTATCGTCAAAAATGACGAAAACCCCTTAGGTGGCAGACCAAAACAAGACCACGCACTAAAACTAGACATGGCAAAAGAAATTTCCAAGATTACACTTATTATGCTACTGGTATTCAGGGAACAGGATTTCAAGCATTTTTAAGATGCGTTCACGATCTTCTTGAGACAGAGTGTGCCCTTTATATAAAGGAGCAACGTTTTCAACTAATAAAATATGCTCTTTTTGCTCTAAAAGTGTGTGAAGATCTTTAGCATGATTTATAGCTTGTGCAGCTAGTACATATGACTTTATGTCGATTTCATCTGAAAAATCATCAACAGCTTCAGAAAGTCGTACATCTTTAGCTAGAGCTTTGTATCCGGCATCATACAATAGCTCGCTATAAGGGATATTCAAGGTCTCAGCTAAACTTTTTAAGACTTCAGGTGAAGGCTGCCTATTGCCGTTTTCAATATTAGATAAATATCCATGAGTCAGCGACACTTTTTCACCAAGAGCTGCTAATGTGTACCCTTTATCTTTTCGGGCTTGTTTAATTCTTTCACCCACTGATTCCATTCGTAAATCCTCCTTTAATTTAAAAATCCTAATAATTGCATTGTACACCTTTTTGAACTTTTTAGAAACAAAATAGAATGAAAACGTTGCAAAATATTCTATAGAGTGTTAAATTGAATACTGAAGATACAAAATAGATACATTTATTATATTTTGTATCAAAAGTAACAATAAAATTCAATCAAAATGGAGGTTAGCATATGATTCCTACAACGGTAACAGTAGATATTGATAAGCACGCTATCCGAGAGGTGGTGAAGCAGTTTATTGAAAAAGAAACGATTGAGGCACTTTGGCTCGTGGACGTAGATAAGTTGAGCCGATTAACTACAATGTCAAAACGATTTTTGGAAGATGAAATTCTTTGCGATCCCCGTATGCGAATGATTGAGGTTAAAAAATCTCGTAAACGTTGGTATCCAGCAAAAAAAAGCAAAGAGGTTATTTTTGAAATTCTGTCAGAGTGGTAGACAAATAACACAAGCATTTGCGGCGCTTGAGTGGGAACAAACAATACAATTTAAAGGTGGTGAAAAAAATGTTAACAGAAATCAAGAAGGCTTACCAAATATGGCTTAACGAACAGGAGCAGCAACCTTCTCAGGAAGATGTAGAAAATTACTTTAGTTCCGTTCAATATCAACATTTAGTAGACATGCAACATTCAGAGGCATCGAATGAGGAGCTAGGCTCGTTTGTAAGAGAGCTGAACAACCACATTGAAAATGAAGTGCTAGGGACAATTGAGTTAGAGAATTTCCGTAGTCTGTTTAAAACGATAGCAGGACAAATAGAACCTGACCGTACACGTCGTTTATCAAGTTTAATGGACGCTATGCAACAGAGATTTCGTATTCCTCTTCTAAACAATGAAGCGTACAACAAAGCTAATCCAGAAGTAATTAATCTTTTCAGAGAAATCAGCTATGCGCGGAATCTTTAAAACTTCTGCGCTATATATCCAAAATATTAATGAAATGGGGATGATGTAATGAATGTTCAAACAGTAACAACAGCAGAGGGTTATGAAGCGATTATGGCGGATACTAAAGAGCTAGTTAGCGAGGTTCATTTACTAACACTTCCAGTATTACAGGCAGTTGCTGAAACTAAGCTACGTATGATGGATGAAGGTTCAAATGATGCCCAAAGTCTATTTAAACATTTAACGGATTGGGATGTACATGCCCTTTTAGACGCTATCGATGGTTTAGAAACGTTAAAGCAATCTATGCAATACTTCACGTCGGTTAATCTTGTAAATACGTCAGTGATACAAGAAAAAACGACTTGTACCAGCTCACGCACAGAGCCTAATACACAGTCGTTTAAAAGTAATACAAGTCACATTGTATGAAAAGTTCGGGGAGCAGTTACTAGCTGCTTCCCTTTAAAAAATTCCGCTCAAAAAAATCAATATTACACTTCCATTATAGTTAAAAATTAGTTATATTGCAACCCTTTTTGAGAGGATTTTCAGGGAGGAAAACATGACACAAAAACAGCCAGGTGTCCGATTGAAGCATAATGCCAAAGTGACGATTGCGACAGCTTCTAGTTGCAAATCTATGTCATGGAAAAATAAAGAGGTGATGTACAGCGAGCTAGTAGAGAAGCTATCCCAATTTAAGACGCTTAATATTCCACAAACTGAATATATGAAGTTACCAAAGAGCAAGCAAGACGAGCTGAAAAATGTAGGAGGTTTTGTAGGGGCTAGCTTGGAAAAAGGTCGTCGTAAAGTAGAGAATATAAAAGAACGTAATTTAGTTACTCTCGATGCAGACTTTATTGTGGGGAGCTTTTGGGATGGAGTTACCTCAATATTTGATAACGCTTGTCTTGTTTACTCAACTGTAAAGCACACACAGGAGAAGCCTCGTTTAAGGTTAGTAATCCCTCTCTCTAAGCCTGTTACAGCAGAGGAGTATGTAGCCGTTGCGAAGAAGCTTGCTGAGCAGTTTGGCATCGATTATTTCGATGATACAACCTATCAGCCTCACCGTTTAATGTATTGGCCGACAAAGTGTGAAGGTGAAGAAGGCTTTTTCGATTATCAAGATGCGCCGTTTTTAAACCCAGACGACATTTTAGCTCTTTATGATAATTGGCGTGATCCGCGTGAATGGCCCGAGTCCAGTCGTCAGCGTGAAACGCGTAAAAGAACAGCCGACAAGCAAGGCAACCCACTGGAGAAGCCTGGTATGGTCGGAGCCTTTTGTCGCACATACTCGATTAGTGAGGCGATTGAAACATTTCTATCTGATAAGTACGAGCCTGCTGGAGAGGGGCGTTACTCCTTTTTAGGGGGTAGTACAACAGGTGGTTTGGTTGTGTACGATGATGTGTTTGCTTACTCTCATCATGGTACCGATCCGATAAGCGAGAAATTAGTGAATGCTTTCGATCTTGTGCGTGTTCATTTATATGGTGAGCTAGATGATGAAGCTAAAGAAGGTACACCGATTAATCGTATACCTTCAACAAAAGCTTTTGAAGATTATCTGCGGACAAGTAAAGATGAGAAAGCTGTTAAGGTAAGAACCGAATTGATGATGGCAAGGCATAGTACGGCAGAAGAAGATTTTTTAGATGAGGTTGACACTGAAATAGTTGCGCAGAATGAAAGGCAAGACAATTCACAGCAAATTACAAAATCTTTACTATCTAACCTTTCTTGTAACCGTCATGGAGATATAGAACCTACAACGAAGAATATCGAGATAATTATCAAAAACCTATATGGAGAATGTTTTAAGTTTGATGCTTTTGCTAGTCGTGCAGTTCGTATAAAAAATGTACCATGGCGGAAGTTCGAAAAGTTGAAAAGTGGCGAGTATACCTTATGGGATGATTTTGACACAGAAGCCATGTTGATTGAAATAGAAAAAACATTCGGCTTTAATATCCAGTATTCGAAAGCTCGTTTGATTGTTGAAAAAGCGATACACGCAAACTACTTCAATCCGGTACAAGACGTTATTAAATCGGTTGAATGGGATGGCTTAAAACGTGCAGAAACTTTACTTATCGACTATTTAGGCGCTTCTGATTCGGAATATACAAGGCTTTCCACGATTCACTTTTTAAAAGGGATCATTTATCGAATTTTAGAACCAGGTTGTAAATTTGATGAATGCTTAGTGTTATCAGGAGATCAAGGTATAGGGAAATCTTTATTTGCGCGAAATTTAGCGATTCAAGAAAGTTGGTACACTGACTCTCTTGAATCGTTTGAACCGAAAAAGGGTGGGGAACTTCTTCAAGGGAAGTTAATTATTGAATTAGGTGAGCTAGCGGCTATGAGAAAATCAGAAGTAGAAGATGTGAAACGTTTCATATCCGCACAAAGTGATTATTTTCGCGGTGCCTATAAGCGTACAGCGCAAGAATTCAAACGTCAATGTGTTTTTATCGGTACGACGAATGAGAGTGAGTTCCTAATTGATGCGACAGGAAACCGTCGATTCTTACCTATCGAATGTAATGCGGTACAGCGTAAAAAGCATTCAGCAGACCTTTCAAAAGAAACAGTACTGCAAATATACGCAGAGGTGCTCGAGCGATTCTACGTGCCATATAAGCCTGTATATATGGACGATAAGCTGAAGTCGTTATCGTCAGAGATACAAAAAGAAAGTATGGTTTCAGATCCTTTACTATCGGATGTACTTATTTATTTAAATAAACCTATACCCGCTAACTTTGACAAGATGGGAAAACAGGAACGTCGTTTATATATCAATAGCATGCAAGAAGCGGCTCCCGCTGACTTTGATAATTGGGATGATACTAAAAAAGTAGAGTGGTTTATGAAGCATTCAGACGGAGCAGTCCCGAAAGAATCTCTTCAACTTATGCAGCGAGTAAGTGCTAAAGAATTGGCAGAGGAAGGTTTGAAGGTAGATACACTTCAATTGAAACCTTTCCATATGCGTAGGTACTCTCAACTTTTACGACAAGCAGGCTGGATTCAAGAAAGCGGAAACGCAAAGAAAATTACTACTGCATATGGACAGCAAAAGGTATTCGCAAGACCTAAAAACTAACAAATTCTATGGGACGCATAGTTGATTTCCAATAGGTTCCATACTCTTATTACGCGGAACAGAAGGAACTTAAGGGAACATAAAAAATGGAGAGTTCGTTCCTCATACTAACCTAAGCATATCAAGGCTTTAAATTACCTGTAGAACTTATGGAACATACTTTTTATAAAAAAGATAAATATATAGATTAGGCTGTATATACTAACCTAACACCCTCTAAAAACTCTCTAATCTATATATTTAAAAGTTTTGAAAAGGTGTGTGTTCCAGTTCCATAAGTGCCAGAAAATAAGGATGTTAGTAGAAATGCTGAATGAAAGGTAAAGGGTTACATCAAAAATATAGAAGAGGTGTTGTAGATGTGCGTTAATTCACATACAGGACCATGTCAAATAGCATTCCTGAAAAAGTATCACGATGAAGTCAATTTAGTTGCAGATTGCCCGCATTGCGGTTTTAGAATGTATGAACCAGTAGATTATAAATCTAAACTATGTGGTACGCGTAAGTGTCTTAGTTGTCGTGGAAAGTTCATGACTTATTTAGCTGATAATGAAGAAGTAGATGCGGCCTTAGCTGAATTAAAAGAGCAGAAGTATAACAAAAGAATTTTTGATTAAATAACTTTGATGTTTTAGTGTAAAGGAGCGTATAATTAATGAAAGAAATGCGATGCACAGGCTGCGGAAAACTGTTAGCGAAGACGGCTAAATTATATGAAGCTACTACGGTTTCTCCAGATATCGAAATGAAATGTCCTAAATGTAAAATGATGAATAAATATAAAATTAAATAGTAAAAGAGGCTCTAGAAGTCCATCTCTGTACGGTAACGTTCAGCGGTGGGCTTTTCTTTTATTTTGGATGAATGTCTTTATACATGGAGATATCTTTCTTGCTCCCGAAATTCAGGAGTGAGAGCTAACAAATAAATATAAAAATAGAAGGTAAAAAATAATAGCCCCCCTTAAAAACTTAACGCCTTGTGGCTCTAGGGACCGAGAGGGACCCCTCAAAAAACACACAGGTCTCGCGCATGACCCCCCTCCCTAAAAATATATTTTTAGATGATTTTACTACAAGGACCATGCACAAAAAAGTATTTACAGGGGCAAAGGATTTTAAAAAGAAAGGAAGCGGTATTATGGCATTTGAAACGAAACTTACGGAAGAACAAATTCATTTAGCGCAACAACACGTGAAAGATTTAAAAACGCGTTCTCACCTTTCTCAAGATGAGAAATGGTTAATATCGATGATTGAGAATGCGATGGCCAATGACTGGGTTGGGATTAGAAAAGAAACTGAAGAACCTAAGATAAATTCAAAAGAAGACGCTGTAAAAAGATTAAAGGCTCTAAAGGAGAGAAAAGTATAATGCATCATAGTATTGAAATTTATGGACATATCGTTTCAGACCCTTTAGCGAATATTTATCGAGCGTTCGGTATTAAATGCACTTCACCAATCGATATTATTTCTGGATTAGAAAAAGCTGCTGGGGCGCCAGTAGATTTAATCATAAATAGCGGTGGTGGAGACGCATTTGTAGGTGTTGAAATATACAGCCGTTTAAAAGCTTATTCTGGTCAATTGAAAGCAAAAGTATACAGCCTTGCAGCTTCAGCCGCTTCAATAATCGCCATGGGTGCTGATTCAATACTAATCAGTCCTGGGGGGCAGATTATGATTCATAATGTGAGTATTTCACATGCTGCAGGAGACGTAAATGCATTATCAAAAACGGTGAATTTGTTAAAAAACTTCGATCAATCGTTAGCGAATATATACATTCATAAAACAGGTAAAACATTAGCGGAAGTTTTAGCCTTAATGGATAAGGAAACCTGGTTTACTGCATCTGAAGCTATAAAACAAGGTTTCGCTGACGGTCTATTATTTTATAACAAAGAAGTACCAGAATATAAAAAAACAACGGAGCAAAAAACTTCGAACGTGAGTACAGTAGCCACTAATCAGTCAAAAAATGCACAATCAGATCAGATGAGAATGAGATTAAATCAATTAAAAGACAAGCAATTTGCCGCTGATGCAACGGAACTTGAACGCGCAAAAGCTAAGTTAAATCTATTAAAAATGAAGAAAGTAGGGGTATAAGGCATGCTCGATAAACTTTTTAAAGGTAAAGATCTTCACCTTACATTTTTAACGCAATACGCTAAAGTTTGCGAATCTCGCGAAGCGCAATTAGAGAAGGTAATGATTGATATTGAAAATCTTAACATTGAAATACAGCAGTTAGAGCAAAATTTTGTTGAAAATATAGCTGCATCATATGACAATCCTGATTATGATGCAAACGAGAAATTACTTGAAGATGTACAGAAGCTGAAACAGAAGATTGAAGATAAAAAGAAATTAATTGGACCGATTGAACAAGGTGCTGAAATCGCTCTTAATAAAATTGCTGCAGAGGCAATCGAAGAGTATAAGAAAGCATTTTCAAAAAAACACGAACAGTATGAAGCTAAGCGTCAAGAAATGGAAAGTATCAAAGAAAAATTAGCTTTAGTTGTTGCGGAAATGAATCAAATTGAAGATGAAAAGTATGCACTATTTCAGATTTTAAACGATGTAGAAAACAAGGTTCCTACAGCAGCAATGGATGATCAAGAATTTATCAATATCCATGGTTTTAATATTCGACCTGGTATTTTGGGTCCACGCAGTGCATATAAGCACAATTCTTGGGTAGATATCAAATACGGCATTAATAGTGATCATATAACAAAACAAATCGGTGTTTTAAACCAATCACTAAAAAAAGACGAGGCTCGAGACAAAAAAATAAAGTTATTAAACGAAAAGGTTAAAGGGGTTAATCTTAAAGCAGAAGAACGTAAGCGGCTCTTATCACAAGATTAACAAATCAATAACATTAAATAAGTAGTCAATAGAGACTCCAGAAGTCCATTACCTCGTAGCGATACGTGCGTGATGGACTTTTTATATACTTCTAACCTTCATTATTTTGTAACCTATTAATTTGAAACGTGGTGTTGTATCAATGGGTTGGAGACAACAACTGATAAATGAATATAAAAAAACTCGCAAGTATACGCGCCAATTACTCAATGAGTGTGCGGAGGAAGACAGAAAAGTAATTAACGGAATGATTCAAGAGCTTACTTATGCAATCCAGTATCTTAAATGTGGCTATGATCCATTAGACCATAATGCCGGTATTCATCAAAAAGAGCAACAAGGTGGTTATGAT
The DNA here is from genome assembly GCF_042920265.1 of Lysinibacillus sp. KU-BSD001. Taxonomy (NCBI): domain Bacteria; kingdom Bacillati; phylum Bacillota; class Bacilli; order Caryophanales; family Bacillaceae; genus Lysinibacillus; species Lysinibacillus sp. KU-BSD001. The sequence continues at coordinate 414,310 of NZ_JBDQZI010000001.1, forward strand.
AAACGACGCATTCTTTTTGAAGACGGGATAGAACAATTCGGGAAACCTGACCGTATGCGAATCTTCGGTGAGCTGCCTGACTGTGAGCGACAACTTACATCAGAACAAAAACAACTCATTACGGAAAGTTTGAAGGGGTTAACGAAGAAACAGATAGATTGCTACTTGTTACATGTGTGTCACAGTCGCACTTATGAAGAAATTGCAGTAGAGCTTAGTATTGGACAATCCACTGTACAAACTCATATTGAACGTGCGAAGGAGAAAATATCATCAAGAGTAAAAGCGCTAGATGCAAGTTGATAAGGGGGGGATTTTATGAGAGACCAACAGGATTTTAAGTTGGCCCTGTACAATTTTATGCAGACAACAAATAAACAAGATTTTGCACCATTGGAGTTGGACAGAACGTTGTTCCCAGCTCTCGATATTCTTTTTGACGTAAGCGACAGCAGAGAAAAAGTCAATGTTAACTCTGCCAGGAGTCTACTGACAGAAAGACAATTAACAGCCTTTACAATGTACTATACCGGCTCTACTTACGCTGCTATTGCAGAGAAGATGGATATAAGCAGCAGTAGTGTTCAAAGTCATATCCATCGTGCTCGCAAAGCACTAGAGCATTTGAAAGAGGGTTAGTTTGTCATTTATGAAACGTGATTGATACGGAAGTTACGTATCAGTTTACTTGAGAAATTGTATATTCAAAGGTACGAGACATTCCCTCCGTAAAAACATAAAGCTTCCTGGCTTTAAGGACCGATGAGGCAGGTTCAAAAAAAATAGGTGTCACGCGTAACCATCCCCCTAAAAATATAGATTAAAGTGCATATATACAAAGGAGGGAGAATGAGGAGTAGGAAGGAACTGATATTTATATGAGTATGAAGTGTAGAAATATTGTACAGCTTACCATAGATGGAACAGAAACATTGATAAATCAAGGTTTCAATGAAATAGTAGCTTTCTCATGACTATATATTAGTGCATATACCGGCATGAATGCTTGGCAAGTTTTAGGCTTCAAGTCACTCACTCTACTTCGTTGATAGTGAGTTTTTTATTTCACCTTCATGTCGTGTATAAAAGTGGAAAATAACAGCTATTTAATTTTAATACTGTGACATTACTTTAAATATATATATGGTTGTAGCACTCTAGTGGCAATTGATATCTGGTTAGCATATTGTTAACAAAAGGAACCAACTCTTTTATAAAGAACCTCATATTTCATGGTGTAATATCTGTAGGAAAAAGGTAAAATATTATTAAGATACATCTATCGGGAGGTGAAAAGTATGGCAACTGCTGAACAACTTAAATTACTAGTAAAGGCACATTATGAAAACGATGATGCAAGGTTTGACACTCTGCTTATTCAAGTAGCTGCTTCTGAAGCCCAAAAGGGGCATGTAGCGTTAGCACGCGACTTAAAAAGTCTAATTGAAAAAGGGAAGAAGAATTCTTCTAAAGTTCAGTATATTGATTCCGAACTTGAAGGCTTAATCACAGTTCGCAGTAGTACCTATAGATTATCGGATTTAGTTGTATCTAAGGAAGTTAAAGATAATTTAGTTAATGTTATCAAGGAATACGACAATAGATCTAAATTAGCCCAGTTTGGACTTATGAATCGAAGAAAAATTCTTTTAGCGGGAAAACCTGGTACTGGAAAAACTTTAACTGCATCAGTATTAGCTACAGAATTACAACTCCCCTTATGTATTATTCATACAGATAAAATTATGACAAAGTATCTGGGAGAAACTAGCCAGAAATTAAGTAAAATTTTTGATTACATGGCTAATTTTGAAGCAGTTTACTTATTCGATGAATTCGATTCGATAGCCAGTGAAAGAAATTTCGATAATGACGTTGGTGAAATACGGAGAATTATCAACTCTTTCTTACAGTATATAGAATCTAATGACAATGGATTCATTATTGGAGCAACGAATAACCCTCAACTCCTGGATGCCGCAATTTTTAGGAGATTTGATGATGTGATAGTTTATAAGCTACCGGATGCAACACAGCGAAAGAAGCTTATTAAAAACACACTTGGTCAATTTTTTGATTCTACAATAGATTTAGTCAGAGTTGGAAAAGCATCTGATGGCTTAAATCACGCAGAACTAGTAAATGTATGTAAAGATTCCATTAAAGAAACAATCTTAAATGATTTAGACAAAGTAACTGAAGATATAGTAATAAAAAATATAGAGAAGAAAATTAAAACATATTCTTGGGAGAAATAAGAATGGCTCAAACTTACGACAATTTATTTTTATTTAATACTCAAAGTGACTTAAATTTTACTTCAAAAAAATCTGGGGGCGGAAAGCCAGAATTACCCTCTAGGAATCGTATATCTCATGGTCAACATATTACAAATAAATTAAATGAAATTTGGAAAGTGGTGGAGAGTTCAAGAGAAGATAAAAGAACTACTGCATCACTTTCAATACATACAGGGACTTACTTAGAATTCCAAAGTACTCCCAATTTTTCTCTTGCCATCAAAAGTCTTGAGAATAAACCACAAAAAATTAAATTACTAAATGTTCGTAATCGCAATGTAGATGGTGAAGAAATAGAGTACGCTACGGTTTTTGTTCCGAAGGGTAAGGAACATTATTTTATAAAAAAAGCTACGGATTATTTAGAGAAAGTATCAATAAAAACTAATAAACCTATGAATCAAAACCTAATTGATAGTATCGAAAATGTACAGTTAGCACTAGTAGAATCATTTTTTCCTACAAACCATATTCAATGGCTTAGTGAATCAGAGAAAAAGTGGTATGAAATATGGCTGAGTGATGATAGTAACGAAACTGAAGATCAATTTAGAAAAACAGCCGCTTTATTAGAGCTTGAAGTATCTACAGAATTTTTACGTTTTCCTGAACGAACAATTTTATTAGTATACGCTAATAAAAACGATTTAAGTAATTTAATTCTTTTTAGTCCTTCTATCGCTGAAATGAGAAGAGCGGCTGAAGCTAATAGTTTTTTCCTTGATTTAGAAAATGTAGATCAAATTAATTGGGCCGATGATGCTAAAGAGCGTATTCAAAAGAATACTGAATCTCAGGTTGTAATTAATATTCTAGATACAGGCATACGTAGGACACATAATCTACTCTCTGACTTTATTGATGAAACCGATATGGTAGCTTACAATCCTGAATGGGATAAGTTTGATAACAATCAAATGGGTCATGGAACTTTAATGGCTGGAATAGCGCTATATGACGATGTTAAAATGTTATTGGAAAGTTCAGATGTTCACTCTGTTACACATACTTTAGAATCTTCTAAAATACTTCCTGATGAAGGAGAAAATGAACCTAAACTTTATGGTGCCATTACTAGTCAAGTTATAAGTGAACAAATTATTAACCACCCCAATAGAATTAGAGTAAATTGTATGGCTGTTACCTCTCCTGAAATAGATACGTACGATGGCAGTCCATCCTCTTGGTCGGCTGCTGTAGATGAGATAACATCAGGAGCTGTAGATGGTATAAAAAAATTATTGTTAATATCGGCTGGAAATATACCCACTAGTGATTGGGCTGGTTATATAGATTCCAACAAAACTTCTTCAGTAGAAAACCCTGGGCAGTCATGGAACGCTCTTACTGTAGGAGCTTATACTGTTAAATCTGATCCTACATTAATAAGTATACCTGGAATGAATGCAATTGCTCCTAATGGTGGGATTTCTCCTACTTCAAAAACATCTTTAATGTGGGATAAAAAATGGCCTATCAAGCCTGAAATCCTTTTCGAAGGTGGGAATGGTATTACAAATTCACGGGAATTCTATGAAGAAGAAAATTTTTCATCATTAACAACTTACCATGATATCTTCACTCGCCAATTTCACTATATAAATGCAACTAGTGAAGCTACAGCCCATGCCTCTTGGATGGCTGCTAAAATATACAATAAATATCCACTATTATGGCCTGAAACCGTACGAGCTTTGATGGTACATTCTGCAGAGTGGACTGACACGATGAAGAGACAGTTTTTAACCACGGGTAATAAAACAGACTATAGAAACCTTTTGAGAAGCTGTGGTTATGGGGTGCCAAATTTAAGTCGGGCTTTAAATTCAGTTGATAATAGTGTGAATTTGGTAATTGAATCTGAATTACAACCTTATAAAAACGTTAAGGGAAAAACACCTAAAACTAATGAAATGCATATTCATGAACTACCTTGGCCAAAACAACAACTATTAGACTTAGGTGAAACTAATGTTAAGCTTAAGGTTACTTTATCCTATTTCATTGAACCTGGTCCTGGTGAGAAAGGTTGGAAGAATCAGTATAGATATCCTTCTAGCCTGCTGCGTTTCGAGTTAAACGGTTCTAGAAATAGAGAAGAATTTTTAAGAAGTATTAATAAAGCTGTAACTTCAGAGGATGAAGAAGAAACATCCGCAAGTAGCAACATAAATTGGTTATTAGGACAACAAAGAAATGTAGGTTCTATTCACTCTGATACTTGGGAAGGAACTGCGGCTGAATTAGCTACAAGCAATCTAATTGGTATATTTCCTGCTATTGGTTGGTGGAGAGAAAGAAAGTGGCTAGGAAAAGTTGAAAATACAATGCGATATAGTTTAATCGTGTCATTATCTACTGAAGCAGAAGTCGATCTATATACGCCGATTTACACTCAAATACAAAACGAGATTATTATTTAACGATTATTTTTTGATATAGTCAATTTGAATTATATTTAGTTAGCCGATGTTGGTACATCGGCTTTTTATTTTCCTCGTTTGTAGCTGTCACTTTTTATCACAGCAAATTATTTCATTCTCGTTTTGTTAACCGTCGGTGGACCTAGATAATTGAAAAATTTATGTGGAATGCTATTGATAAATAGGAGAAGGAGAGGCATTTTAAATGGGGTATGACAAAAAGAGAATTGTGAAATATTTCAAAGAGGAAATTTTTGATTGTTATGAAATGGAACCCGATAAAGCTGGTGATATATACAGAAAAGTCGTATTAGGTGATATGTCTTATGAAGATGCATGGGACGAAATAAATAAGATAATGGGAGCATTATCGAGTTATCGTAAGCAAGTATTAAAAGACCATAATGAAAAACCTTTAATAAATTGGGAAAAAGTTGTTCATAGAGGTGTAGAAATATCCACATTGCAGCCAGGTGAAAAAGAGAGTGTAATTGGCGAATTAAAGGAGGCGTTTAGTGAAAAAATTTATGATCTTGTTTGGAGCCAAGACGAAGTAAAACAATTCATAAGATTACAGTACGATATTCTACAGCTTTCAAAGCTTTTCTTGATTCAGTTTCCTGAACGCGCTGCTGAATTACTTGAACTAGAAATGGATAAACAAGGTAGAATGGGTCGTTATGAGGTTAGGGAATTTTTAATGAATAATGTTCAAGTGGGAGAATAAAAACTGCTTCCTCAATTTTGAGGAGACGTGTATCTAATATTGAGAGTGGCAGCTCAATTTTGAGCCGTCACTTTTACTGTGCGTTTAAATATAAAAAAGCACCTGTCTGGTGAACAAGTGCTTTTGATGAAAAGGTATCTTCGAAATTGAGTAGTGAGATTTTTACCCCGCAATTTTCCCGAGTGAGATTTATGATTATTCCTATTCAAGCACCGCAAAGCTGATTGTATTTAGCCCCAAATTAGCCCCAACTCGCCCCAGAATAAAACGCTTGTTCGCATTATTTTACGTTGTTCGAAAACGTCCACAAGTCACGAAGTATTGATTTTACGCACTTCTTAAATAGTTGTTGCTACTGTTTGCGTTTCGAATCCAGTATAATACATACTACAAGGTTTTTCGTATAAAAGGAGACGTTTTATGGAAGCATTTACATATCCAATTGAAGATTATATTCATTTTATTCGTGTGGAAAGACAGTTATCGAATAATACGTTAGCATCCTATCGACGCGATTTAGTGGCGTATGCCCAGCATTTACAAGAGGTGCAGCAAGTAAAAAGCTTTAATGAAGTGACACGAGCGCATATTTTATTGCACCTGCAAAATTTGCGGACAGAAGGAAAGACGGCGCGTACGGTAGCACGTCATATTTCGTCCATCAGGTCGTTTCACCAGTTTTTATTGCGTGAAAAGGTGACGACTACGGACCCGACTGTACATCTTGAAATGCCACAACTGGAGCAAAAGTTACCGAAAGTATTATCTATCGAGGAAATCGATGCGTTAATTTCCGCACCAGACCGTTCCAAACCACAGGGCATTCGCGATGTGGCGATGTTAGAGTTGTTATATGCGTCAGGTATGCGTATTTCGGAGTTAATTGAGTTAAACTTAGAAGACATCCATTTAACGATGGGCTTTGTACGCGTGTTTGGTAAAGGCGGCAAGGAGCGCATTATTCCGCTCGGACGCGGCGCATTACATGCCGTCAGTAAGTATTTAGAGCGTGCACGCTATGAGCTACAAGGGAACTATCCAAAAACAGATGCGTTGTTTATTAATCGAAGAGGAAAACGGCTGACGCGGCAAGGCTGCTGGAAATTGTTGAAGCAACATGCACAGGCGGCTCATATCCAAAAAGAATTAACACCGCACGTATTAAGACATTCCTTTGCGACACACTTAATTGAAAATGGTGCTGATTTACGTGCTGTTCAAGAGATGCTAGGTCATGCAGATATTTCGACGACGCAAATTTACACACATGTGAGTAAAACGCGTTTATCCGAGGTATATAAACAATTCCATCCAAGAGCGTAATGGAATTTTGGTGTAACTGAGCGAAAAAGATACACTGTGTCGGATGTCTGACCTTTATTTATTTTGTATTTTTGATAAAATATACTAGTAGTAAAGAGGAGGACGTATATAAAGATGAAACCATTTAAAAAAATACATTTAATCGTCATGGATTCGGTTGGCATCGGGGAAGCGCCAGATGCAGCCCAGTTCGGTGATGTTGGCTCAGATACACTTGGTCATATTGCAGAAAAAATGAACGGACTTCATATGCCGAATATGTCTTCGTTAGGCTTAGCGAATATTCGTGAAATCAAAGGAATTGCCCCTACAGATACGCCAAAAGCGTACTACGGGATGATGCAAGAAGCGTCTGTTGGTAAAGATACGATGACAGGGCATTGGGAGATTATGGGGCTAAATATTGATAAGCCATTTAAAGTATACCCAGAAGGCTTCCCGCAATCATTAATCGAGGAGCTTGAAAAACGGACTGGTCGTAAAGTGCTTTGCAATAAGCCGTATAGTGGAACAGCGGTAATCGATGACTACGGTAAGGAGCATATGGAAACGGGTGCCATTATCGTTTATACATCAGCTGACCCTGTACTGCAAATTGCGGCACATGAAGAAGTTATTCCACTTGAAGAATTGTATAACATTTGCGAAATTGCACGTGAGCTCACATTAGATCCTCAATATTTAGTAGGGCGAGTCATTGCGCGTCCTTTCATCGGTGAGGTAGGGCATTTCACACGTACGCCAAATCGCCATGATTATGCATTATCGCCGTTTGGTCGCACAACGATGAACGAATTAAAAGATGCAAGTTTAGATGTCATTGCCATTGGGAAAATTTCAGATATTTATAACGGTGAAGGCGTAACAGAAGCCGTTCGTACGAAAAGTAATACAGATGGCATGGATCGACTAAATGAAATTGTACGACGTGATTTCCACGGGTTAAGCTTTTTAAATTTAGTGGATTTTGATGCAAGCTTTGGTCACCGTCGTGATCCAATCGGTTACGGGGAAGCGCTAGAAGAATTTGACCGTCGTTTACCAGAAGTAATGGAAGCCATGTCAGAGGATGAGCTATTAATTATTACAGCAGACCATGGTAATGACCCGACATTCCCAGGTACGGACCATACACGTGAATACGTGCCATTAATTGTTTATTCGCCACGTTTTGAAGCAGGTGGACCATTACCACTTCGTCAAACATTTGCGGATATCGCGGCAACAGTAGCGGAAAACTTCAACGTAAAACGACCTGCATTCGGCACGAGTTTCTTAGCGAGCTTAAAATAAGTACAAATGGACGGGGGAGTGGGAAAGATGAATATTTTATCTATTATTGAAAAAAAGAAACATCAACAACCATTAACAAAAGAAGAAATTCAATTTTTTGTGAGCGGTTATACAAAAGAAGAAATCCCTGATTATCAAATCTCCTCATTGCTGATGGCCATTCGTTTAAACGGTATGGACGATGAAGAAATGTTTTATTTAACAGAAGCAATGGTCAACTCTGGCGATGTCATTCATTTATCGGAGATTGAAGGCTTCAAAGTAGATAAGCATTCGACAGGGGGCGTGGGCGATAAAGTAACATTAATCGTAGCCCCAATACTCGCAGCTTTGAATATTCCGGTGGCGAAATTTAGTGGACGCGGTTTAGGGATTACAGGCGGTACAGTCGATAAGCTAGAGTCCATTAAAGGGTTTAACGTAGAATTAAGCCAACAAGATTTCATTGAAAATGTGAAAAAGCATCATATTGCGGTTGCGGGTCAAACAGGAAATTTATGTCCAGCAGATAAAAAATTATATGCATTACGTGATGTCACAGGTACGGTCGATTCGATTCCTTTAATCGCTTCTTCGATTATTAGTAAAAAAATTGCGAGTGGCTCTGACGGCATCGTGTTAGATGTGAAATACGGGAACGGCGCATTTATGAAGACACAGGAAGATGCGAAAGTACTGGCTGAGAAAATGTGTGAAATCGGGCGACGATTTGGTCGTAAAGTGGTGTATACACTAAGCGATATGAACAATCCGCTTGGTCGCTATATTGGCAATAAAGTAGAGGTTGTCGAGGCGCTAGATGTGTTAAGTGGAAATGTAGCGAATACACATGCTGACTTAATCGATGATTGTGTGGAAGTAGCTTCACTGATGTATATGCTGGCAACGGACTGCACAAAAGAAGTCGCGATGGAAAAAGTAAAGGCAGTTATGGCGAATGGCCAAGCGCGGGACAAATTTTTAGAGTTTGTGCAAGCACAAGGCGGACAGGTAGCAGATCTCAAAACAAATGCAACAGCATACACAGTAGAAATGACGGCGAATGCTGCTGGAACAATCGCAAGTGTGGATGCACTAGCGATTGGCGAACTATCTGTCATGTTAGGTGCGGGTCGTTTAACAAAAGAGTCAAAGCTTGATTTTGATGCAGGCATTAAAATTGTCGCAAAGCAAGGCGACACGGTACAAACAGGCGACACATTAGCCGTTGTTTATGCCAACATTCCTGTAACAGACGAAATGAAAGAAAAAGCAGTTTCTGCATTTACTATTCAATAATTGTATAAGCGAAGAGGTCAAGTATATTTTTATACATGACCTCTTCTTTTCGTTGCAACAAATATGGTATAATATGAATTGAATTCTATCGAAAATGCAGAAAGTTTGTAAATAATTTAAAAGAAGGGATTGCATGGGTTTTTGGTCAGGACGATTTGAAGGATATTCTTTCAATCATTTTAAAAAGGATGTATTATCAGGTACGATTGTAGGGATTGTCGCAGTACCGCTCGCCATGTCTTTCGCGATTGCTTCAGGCGTGAAGCCAGAGTACGGAATTTATACAGCCATTATTGCGGGTATTTTAATTTCGTTACTAGGTGGCTCGAAATATCAGATTGGTGGCCCTACTGGCGCATTCGTTCCTATCTTACTTGGTATCGTACTCGTGTATGGGTATGAAAATTTATTAATTGCCGGATTGATGGCCGGGATTATGCTTGTATTAATGGGGGTATTCAAATTAGGATCGCTCATTAAATTTATTCCGCGCCCTGTGACGGTAGGGTTTACTGCAGGGATCGCCGTCATTATTTTTACCGGTCAAATAGGCAATTTTCTTGGATTAACCGGTCTTGAGCAGCATGAGTATTTTTTAGCAAATGTAAAAGAGATTGCTACTCATCTAGATGCGTTTCAGCTAAAAAGTATTTTCATAGCGGGACTTAGTTTAGCGCTTATTTTAGTAACGCCAAAAGTAGCACCGAAAATGCCAGGTGCGTTAGTCGGCATCATTGTGTCGGCGGTGGTGACAGCGCTGTTCTTTAATGGACAAGTCGCTACAATTGGTTCAACATACGGAGCGATTCCGAATACATTACCGGAGTTCCATATACCTGAAATGACATGGGACCGCATTTATGTATTGCTTGGACCAGCGTTTGTCATAGCGATGCTAGGTGGGATTGAGTCACTTCTTTCGGCTGTTGTGGCAGACGGTATGACGAATAGCAAACACAATAGTAATCGTGAGTTGATTGGACAAGGGATTGCCAATATGGTAACACCGTTTTTTGGCGGGATTCCTGCAACTGGCGCCATTGCCCGAACAGCGACGAATATTCGTTCAGGGGCAACGTCGCCTATGTCAGGTGTCATTCACGGCGTATTTGTATTATTAACACTGCTTGTACTGGCACCCTATGCGGTACATATTCCATTAGCAAGTCTTGCACCTGTATTAATGGTTGTTGCGTGGAATATGAGTGAACGCCATCATTTTGCTCATATTTTAAAGTTAAAATCAGGGGACTCACTTGTACTTGTAACTACGTTTTTATTAACGGTGTTGACAAGTTTAACGCTAGCTGTGGAGATTGGCTTAGGGATTGCCATGGTGTTATTTGCAAAACGGATGAGTGATATTTTAGTTGTGACAAAAGTACTTCCTGATCACAATACAAAGCAAGGGAAAGTAGTGCCCCATGTTGTAACCGATACGCATGATTGTCCGCAAATTAGTATTTATACAATTGAGGGGCCGCTCTTTTTTGGGGCGGCACAAACGTTTGAACGTGCTATTTTGTCATCGCTTCACCCTAAGCCAAAAGTGCTCATTTTACGGATGCGAAAAGTGCCGTTTATTGATACGACCGGAGAAGAATATTTCCGAAATGTTGTGCGAAGCTTTCAAACATCGGGCGGAACGCTATTTATGACAGGGGTACATCCAACACTGCAGGCTATTTTAGATGCGAATGGGCTGGCCAAGAAAATCGGAAAAGACCATTTCTTCTATAATACAGGGGATGCGATTGAAGAGGCGATTCGACATATTCAGTATGAACAATGTTTAGGGTGCAAACACTTTGCCTTTAGAGAATGTACAAAACTTTCTATTGGAGAACCGTCAGAAATAAAAATAAACTATGTAGAAGCAATCAACTAGCAAGGTCTATAGGGACCTTGCTTTTTTGTTGTGTAGGCAATTTAAAGGGAGGTAAAGATTGTTGAGAAAGCGCCCACTCCGCTCCTCTTTCTGTGTACGGCCAGCACACTTGTCGAAGGGTAGCATTTTTGTCTAGAGAAGTATCAGTTTTGGCGTTTAAAAAATGCATATAATTCCTATACTGAACGTACACCCTTTGTCTATTAAGCACTACTTTCGCAGAATGAACACTAGTTTTGTCGTATGGAAAGGATATTTACCCTTGCTCTAGAAGTTATATGGGGCGAAGGAGGAGAAGCGATGAAATGTAAAATCACAATGTATCCAAACGAAGTAGCAGTCATTAAATTGTATGGAGAGCTTGATCATCATGAAGTAGAAAAAGTGCGTTCGCAAATTTCAATGACCATTTTACAAGGAAACTTAAAAACACTTATTTGGAATTTAGAATATTTACAGTTTATGGATAGTGCGGGCGTTGGTTTAATTTTAGGGCGCATGCGTGAATTACACGCCGTGAATGGGCGCACTATTATTTTAAATCCGTCGCCAACTATGGAGAAAATTTTCCGTTTTTCGGGATTAGCAGCTTATATGATGCATGGAGGAGAAGATATGGCAATTTCACAAGCAAGGGGGATTGTGAATGGATAACGAAATGACACTTTCATTTTTAGCGAAAAGTGAAAATGAAAGTTTAGCGCGACTGGCGATTACAAGTTTTATCGCACAAATTGACCCAACAATCGATGAATTAGCAGAATGTAAAACGATTGTATCGGAGGCGGTGTCCAATGCGATTATTCATGGCTATGACGGGGCAGATGGTGTTGTAACAGTGCATGCCGTATTAGACGGAGATATGTTAACTGTATCGATTAAAGATGAAGGACGTGGTATTCCTGATATTGCGTCAGCGAGGGAGCCATTATTTACGACAAAAGGGCATGAGGAGCGTTCGGGTATGGGCTTTACCATTATGGAAAGCTTCTCGGATGAGCTTGATATTGAGTCGCATGTAGGCCATGGGACAACGATTACGTTTACAAAAAAATTTTCGCCCGTGCAGGCGGTTGCGATGTGACGAAATAGGGGGATGAAGACAATCGAACAGCCGTCAGAAACATTATTAACACAGGAGGAAATGCGAGAGTTAATTGCGCGGGCACAGGCAGGAGACGACGAGGCACGTAAAAAAATGATTGAAGGCAATACACGGCTTGTTTGGTCCATCGTGCAACGCTTTTCTTCTCGTGGGATTGAATTGGATGATTTATTTCAGATTGGTTGTATAGGTCTTATGAAATCGGTTGATAAATTTGACTTGAAATATGAAGTGAAATTTTCAACGTATGCAGTGCCAATGATCATTGGCGAAATTCAGCGTTTTTTACGAGATGACGGCATGGTAAAAGTGAGCCGTTCCATTCGTGAGCTCAATTTTAAAATTCGTCATGCAACAGAAAATTATATGAAAACAAATGAAAAACCGCCATCAATGGCAGAATTAGCGGACATACTACAAGTGTCGGTTGATGACATTATTATGGCAACGGATGCGATGCGTGATCCAGCTTCTCTTCACGAACAGTTGTATGAAAATGACGGTGATTCTGTTACATTAATGGATCAAATGCGAGACGAGAAATCACAGTTGCCATTCGATTATATTCCGTTGAAGGAGGTGCTAAAACGCTTAGGAAAGCGTGAACAATCCATCATTTATTTGCGTTATTTTGTAGATTTAACGCAGACGGAAATTGCTGAGCGTTTAGGAATATCCCAAGTACAAGTATCGCGCCTCGAGAAGAAAATATTGGCTCAGCTCAAAGTTTGGATGGAGGCGACTACAAAAAAGACGGTGTATAAATGAGCAATAAGTTATTTACTTCTTTAGAAGATGGACGTCAATATTGCGAAGATATATTAGGAAAAGGCAAGACGTTTGATATTGTGATTCAACGAGTGCATATTCGCGATTTAGCTGCGTTAATCGTGTACGTGAGTGGACTAGTCAACAATGATAGTGTCGCGAACTTGTTAACGCATTTGCAGCATGAAGGAACAGCGCATTTGCGTGAAGCAAAAGATGAAAATGAATATTTTTATGATCATTTCAACTTTCAAGGCATGACGCCAATGGAAGAAAGAGATGCCTTTATTACGGGGGTATTAAGCGGGCAAGTTGGATTCATTACAAAAAGCGGTTATTGTTTTATTACTGAATTTAGGAACTACCCTGGTCGGAATCCGGAAGAACCTGCGAATGAGCGCGTTATTCGTGGAGCGCGTGATGGGTTTGCTGAAAATATTATTATCAATGCAGCACTTGTGAGACGACGTATTCGTAGTCCTAAACTACGACTTGAAATGCAAAAAGTGTCTACATTAGGGGAAACAGACGTCGCCATCTGTTATATGGAAGATATCGCAAATAAAGAGCACTTGGAATGGGTGAAAAAACGTCTTGAACAAATTCATCACGATGGGCTGACAATGGCAGATAAATCGTTAGAGGAATGGATGTTCAAGCAAAAATTTCACCCCGTTCCGTTTGTCAGGTATTCAGAGCGACCAGACATCGTAGCAGCCCATTTATTAGAAGGGCATATTGCGATTATTGTCGATACTTCACCATCTGTTATTTTACTGCCGGTATCAATGTTTCATTTATTGATGCATGCAGAGGAGTATCGTCAAGCGCCATTAATTGGAACGGTGATGCGTGGACTCCGTTATTTTGCCGCCCTTTTTAGCTTATTCTTAATACCGCTTTGGTATTTACTAGCGACCAATACGGAAAATTTACCGGAGAAAATAGCGTTTATTGGTGTAAAGGAAGCGTCAGAGGTTCCGCTTTATTTACAGCTCGTTCTCGTGGATATAGGGATTGAATTTTTAAGGATTGCCGCCATTCATACGCCGACACCGTTATCGACAGCAATGGGATTAATTGCTGGGATTATGATTGGGGATATTGCGATTAATGTGGGACTGTTTTCACCAGAAGCTATTTTATATAGCTCTATTGCAGCGGTATTTACATTCGCCATTCCTCATTATGAGTTAAGTATTTCGGTGAAGGTATTCCGACAAATTTTACTTGCTGCTACGGCTTTATTTGCTGCGAATGGGTTCTTTATTATGAGTTTTCTAATTTTTGTGTATTTATGCACTTTACGCCCGATGAATATTCCATATTTATGGCCGGTAGTACCATTTTTCCCAAATGCGTTTAAACGTATCATGATCAGGTTCCCGATGGCTGATGAAGCGCTTAGACCGTATATTGTTGGGGCTAAAAATCGTAAACGCGGGTGAATAAATATAGTTTGAATGCGTATTTTTATTCGTAAAAAGTGGAAAAATGCATAAACATACGTTGCAGTCCGTCCTTTGCTATGTTAAAGTTCTCATATAATATTTTGAGACTTTTATGAAAATTAGCGAATGCTTTTTTTCAAGTAGCAGAGGAGAGAGCGCAATGCATTTACATGGAACACAGCAAATTGAAAACGGTCATTTAACAATTGGTGGTGTCGATACAGTTGAGTTAGCAAAACAGTATGGTACACCACTATTTGTGTATGATACGGCGTTAATTCGCGAGCGTGCACGTGGCTTTAAAAATACGTTTGAAAAATTAGGTGTAACAGCACAAGTAGCGTATGCATCGAAAGCGTTTGCGTGTGTGGCTGCGTATCAATTAGCAGCGCAAGAAAATCTTTCGTTGGATGTTGTGTCTGGTGGCGAGTTATATACCGCGATTAAAGCAGGGTTCCCGGCAGAACGCATTCATTTCCATGGCAATAATAAGTCGGTGGCGGAGCTAGAAATGGCGTTTGACACAAAAATCGGTTGCATCGTTGTGGATAACTTTTATGAAATTGCTGTATTAAAAGAAATGGCTGAAGCAAAACAACAAAAAATGAATATTTTACTTCGTGTAACACCAGGAGTAGAAGCGCATACACATGATTTCATCACGACAGGTCAAGCGGATTCAAAGTTTGGTTTTGATTTAAATAATGGACAGACGGATGAAGCTTTTGCGCAAGTAAAAGACCATGCATACTTAAACTTACTAGGGTTACATTGCCATATTGGATCGCAAATTTTTGAAACAGATGGCTTTGCATTAGCCGCTAGTAAAGTAATGAATAAAATGGGTACTTGGAAACAGGAACATGGCTTCGAGTGCTCAGTACTTAATCTTGGCGGTGGTTTTGGTATTCGCTATACAGAAGAAGATAAGCCACTTGAGCCGCATGTGTACGTAGAAGAGATGATTAAATCTGTACAAGCGGAAGCAGAAGCGGTAAAATTAACGATGCCGGAGATTTGGATTGAGCCAGGTCGTTCGCTTGTAGGGGATGCAGGTACATCACTTTATACAGTTGGTTCACACAAAACAGTGCCAGGTGTGCGTGAGTATATCGCTGTTGATGGAGGAATGAGTGATAATATTCGTCCTGCGTTGTACGATGCGAAATATGAAGCAATCATCGCAAATAAGGCTGATCAAGCGAAGGATGCAACGTATACAGTTGCAGGAAAGCTTTGTGAATCTGGTGATAAGTTGATGATTGATGCAGCACTACAAAAAGCTGAATCTGGTGATGTTTTAGCGATGTTCTGCACAGGTGCATACGGATATTCCATGGCGTCAAATTACAATCGTGTACCACGCCCGGCCGTTGTATTTGTAGAAGCAGGTGAGCATCAATTAGCTATCAAGCGCGAAAGCTATGATGACATCGTTGTAAATGATCTCCCGTTAGTTTTAAAAAAGGGTGAGTAATCTTTGAAAATATCGAAACAGGCTAAGTGGGGTCTTGGATTGTTATTTGGGGTTTTAGCTTGGGCACTTTTATTCATCTACGTCATTAGTCCATTAATTGCAATGTTTAACGGGGAATAGGCCTTTATATTGTAATCAACACTACAGACTTGTCTTGGGAAATTGTGTTATTGCATTTCAGAAGCGGTTTTGGTAGGATGTGCAATGGTAGAATTGAGGGAATGTGACAATGCTAGTACGGTATAAAAAGGCGCTAGAGAAAATCGCAATGGGGTTACTATCTTTTATGCCTCAAGAAAAAGATGTCAAGCGCCTAATGGAAACAATTCAGCAGTATGAACAATTAGATCATTGGATGCTTTATTTATGGAAAAAGGATGAAGAATATGTGGGGATTGTTGGGGTTTTAGCTGAAGAAACAGTTGCAACAATTCAACATATTACGGTGATTCCATCGTATCGTGGGGAAGGTGTAGCACTTGGTATGCTACAAGAACTTTACGATTTAGAAATGTTTACGCATATTCAGCCGAATGAAGAAACAGCACCTTTTTTACAAAAATGCATACCAATCATAAAAGAAGCTGAGTGTAATTAGCACTCAGCTTCTTTTCTTTTTTCGGTTATTTTTTGTGCACGCGCTTCAAGTATGTCGGAGCGGTCACGTAGCATATGCTTATGAAGAAGAAAATGCGTATCTTCCTTCGTCAATGTCGCGATCTTTTCTGCAATCATTCGTTCAAACGCTTCATCGATCAATGGAAGTGTAAAAGATTGAAAAGGCTGTTCTTGTTCAATTTGTGAAATAGATTGTGAGATTCGTTCTTCTAATAATGGAAAGTGGAACGGGTGCAAGAAGGTTGATGCTTTATTTGTTAGTAAATTTTTTTGCGCTTTTCGTAAAATTTTTGTCGCACCGTTCAAGTTATGACGGCGCCAGTGATACATGCCCGTTGCCAATTGGACAAGTCCAACGAGTACATGTTCTTTATCGCCAGGAGCAATGTCTTTCCAATATTCTTCTAATACTTCATGACATTCAAAATAATCGTGATTACCGTTAAAATATGTACAATAATCAACAAACAGTGGGTGCATATATGGCAAATGAATCACCTTTCCTCTATACTATTGATGAGCTATTTTAGTGGATTCGAAAGTAAAAGCTTTCAAGGAAATCCACGAAGATACGCTTACAACTCGCGCTATTTGTGCGTGAATTGTATTTTTAATGAAAATGACAGGTGGCATACAGATGAGCTATGAAGTAAAACTAGAAGCATTTACAGGTCCACTCGATTTATTATTACATTTAATTCACCGATTGGAAATTGATATATACGATATCCCAATGGCTGAGCTCACAGCACAATACATTGAACATATACATGCTATGCAGGAATTAGAATTAAATGAAGCAAGTGAATACTTAGTGATGGCCGCGACGTTACTTGCGATTAAAAGTCGTATGTTGCTACCCATTCATGAAGGGGAAATCGAAGAGACTGACTTTATAGAAGATGGTCCTGACCCTCGTGAAGAGCTTGTATCACGCTTAATCGAGTATAAAAAGTATAAGGAAGCAGCGTCTACCTTACAAACATTAGAAGAACAACGTGCACAAGTGTATACTCGTCCACCAGCAGATCTTTCAGAATACACTCCGACTGAATCATCTATACTATTTGAAACAGATGTCAATGTGTATGACATGTTATCAGCGTTTCAAAAACTACTACGTCGTAAGCAATTAAAAAAACCATTAACCACGCGTGTAGCGAGACAAGAAATTTCTATTAAGGATCATATGTTTGCAGTCGTGAATCGGTTGAAGGTCAGCGGTGGGCGTATGACATTTACACAATTATTCCCGTATGAGGATAAACAAACATTAATCGTCACGTTTTTGTCATTACTTGAATTGATGAAACGCCAAGTCGTTTTTGTAGAGCAATCCAATAATTTCGAAGAACTAACCGTATTACTACAAAAGGAGGAAATTGGCGATGGACTCGAAGAACTTGATGAGTAGAATTGAAGCGTTATTATTTGTTGCGGGAGATGATGGTATAACAGCGCGCCAACTTGCACAATATTTAGAAGTAGGGGTGATGGATATTGAAGCAGGACTAAGTGAGCTTGAGACGAAATATAATGAAGCAGAAGAGCATGGGATTACGATTAAACAACTTGCAGGTACATACCAATTGACGACAAAGCAGTCGGTTGCGGAAACACTTCAAAAACTTGTGGAAAATCCGACGAGTCAAGTGTTAACATCAGCCTCTCTGGAAGTACTTGCGATTATAGCATATAAGCAGCCAATTACACGTGCAGAAGTGGAAGATTTACGTGGAGTGAAGAGTGAACGTCCCATTCAAACGCTCGTATCAAAAGCACTCGTGCAAGAAGTAGGGCGTGCGGAAGGAACAGGACGGGCTATTCTTTACGGTACGACAAAGGAGTTTTTAAACTACTTTGGCTTAAAAAATATTTCTGAGCTACCCCCTCTACCGACGGAGGAATCAGAAGAAGAGGAAACGACGGATTTATTTATGACGAAATTCCAAGAAGCATTTAACGAATAAAATAAGGAGCGGTAAGTTGAAAAAACTTTTGTTTGTTTTATTCTTGTTGTTTGTGCCAGTCAGTGTAGAAGCAGCGTCTAGTTATGCCGTAGTGGATGCGGAAACGGGACGCGTGCTAATGGGAGAAGCAGAAAATGAGCGGTACCCCATTGCGAGTTTGACAAAAATGTGGACAGCCCTTGTGGCCATTGAAGAAGGACATTTAGAGGATATGGTCACGGTGTCCAAGCGAGCCGTTTATAGCGAAGGGTCCTCGATTTATTTAGAAGAGGGGCAACAAATCCCGTTAGAAGAATTACTGTACGGTTTAATGCTACGTTCAGGGAATGATGCAGCGACAGCCATTGCTGAACATGTTGGTGGTTCTGTAGAAGGCTTTGTGAAGCTGATGAATGATAAAGCGGTATTACATGGTTTAAGTGGCACGGTGTTTACAAATCCATCAGGGCTCCACCATGAGGAACATTTGGCGACAGCTGCTGATACGGCGAGGATGCTACAAATCGCTATGAAAAATGAGACGTTCCGCAAAATTGCCTCAACGGTTATATATAAAGGCAGTAAAACGACGTGGCAAAATAAGCATAAACTATTATCGCAAAACGTCGGTGCGGTAGCAGGGAAAACAGGTTATACGAAAGTAGCAGGTCGTACACTAGCTACCTATTTTGAACGTGGTGACAAAGCGTTTGTCGTTGTGACGATCAACGAATCAAACGATTGGGAAACGCATAAATTTATCGCTGATGCGATTGATCAACGTTATGAATCGTATACACTTGTAGAAAAAGGGGAATATCTTATTCCGAATGCGACCATTACAATCGAAAAACCCATTACACTGTTACTTACCGCACAAGAACGCGGCCATATTGAGCATATGCTGATCGCCCAGCGTGACTATAAAAGAGCGATATGGCACGTTAAATTAAACAATGACATCCTGTTTTCAACAAGAGTGTCGATTAAAGAAGACAAGGGATAACGGAACGACAGTTATTAAAACAACAATGAAGTAAACTTACTGAATGTTTAAGTTTAACCTATACAAAAATAGATAAAGGAAGGCAAAGTCGGTTTTGGGCTTTGTCTTTTTCTTTAGTGAAATTTTGGCTCATTACCGTAACTTGGGGTTGATTTCCGTTCCAAATTCATTTGCGACGAAAGCGGAGCGTCAGGAGCAGCTGGACGCTTTCCGGGGGGCGTCCGATGAGCCGCTTCCCTCGCTACGCTCAGTCCAGGGGCTCATCTAGGACTCTAATCCCCCCAGGAAAATAATCTGTTCCACACTGAAGGGAACAGATTATTTCTGCATCGAAAGGCGTAGCCGTCAGATGCACTCGCCCAGCCTCCACTCCAATCAACAAACACTTTATTTCATCAATTCATAATGAACAAAAAATATAAAAATAGTAAAAAGTATTAAATGGAATAAGCATTGTAACCTTTACACTTCACCACAGCACGTTTCCGTTGTGAAGTAAAGCTTGGCTTCAATGACAATAGTACGCTATGGCAAAAATGAATACTTCTTCATCATAATCTGTGTTCTACCTATAGCAAAATCATTTTTATAGCAAACAATTGATGTAGAAGTAGGTAGCAAACGGAACGGAGAGCGGTGACTCCAGCGGGGCAAGTGAGCAAAGGCTAAAGTCGCCACATCCTGTGGCAACGCCTTTGTGAGCAACATCATGTTGCCCCGAGCTGAAGGCCCCGCAGGCAATTTATTTGCGCCTAAGCGTGCGCGACAGGAGCAGTGAGGGACGAACGACGAGGAGACTGAAGCCATGCCCGCGGAAAGCATCCGCTCGGAGTGGAGTGTGCAATGTATATAGAGCAAGCCCGACTTTGGATGATGAACCTAAATTTTGGTAAATGAATGGTGAAAGCTATTTCTCTTTATGTTTCCGTCAAAATGTGACATAATTTTCAACAGATTAGAGGGAACAAATTAGTCTAGTCCCACGTCTAACGTGTGGCGTAAAAATCAATGAGGTGAACTTATGGAAAGACTACAAAAAGTCATTGCGTACGCAGGTATTGCGTCTCGTCGTAAAGCAGAACAATTAATTACAGAAGGGAAGGTTAAAGTAAATGGCAAGGTTGTGCGTGAGCTTGGAACAAAAGTTTCCAATTCAGACACAATTGAAGTAGAAGGTGTAAAGCTTGAAAAAGAAGATAAAGTATACTTCCTACTTTATAAACCAAAAGGCTATATTTCTGCGGTAACGGACGATAAAGGACGTAAAACGGTCGTGGATATTTTGAAAAAACGCGTACCAGAGCGCGTTTTCCCAGTTGGACGTTTAGATTATGATACGACAGGCTTGTTATTATTAACAAATGATGGAGAGTTTTCATATCAGTTAACACATCCTAAATTCAAAATCGATAAAACGTACATTGCACGTGTCAAAGGTGTACCGACGATTGAAGGGTTAAAAAAATTACAGCGTGGCATTAAGCTAGAAGATGGGAAAACAGCTCCTGCGAAAGTAAGCATGACTTCATTTGACGAAAAAGCGGGCAAGGCAATCTGTGAAATTACTATCCATGAAGGTCGTAATCGTCAAGTACGCCGTATGTTCGAAGCGATTGGTACGCCAGTTGTGAAATTAAAACGTGAGCAATTCGCCTTTTTAACATTAGGTGATTTAAAGCCAGGGGAATACCGTCCACTGACAAAGCAAGAGGTGAAATGGTTACGTGTACTAGCTGAAACAGGGCATGTAGATTTACACTAAACAGTTAGTGGAAACGTTCATAAATCCTTCAAAAACCGAAGAAGGCGTCTACGCTTTCTTTGGTATAATGGATAAGGGTTAAAGTCTCTGGCGGATGCCATTACGCCGAGGCGTAATCGATTAGGGAGGAATTGCGGAAATGGACAAGAAGCAAAAGCGTTCCATGACACGAGGTATTATTTTGGCCCTATTAGCAGTAGCTATTGGCTATACGATTTATGCATCAGTAACAAAAGACAAAGTAGACGTACTGCAAACTGGTATGGATGCACCAGACTTTGAAGTGGTTGATTTAGAAGGCAATATCCATCGCTTATCGGATTATAAAGGACAAGGAGTCGTTTTAAACTTCTGGGGCACATGGTGTGAGCCATGTAAGCGTGAATTCCCTGCAATTGAACGACAATATAAAGCTTTTGAAGAGCAAGGTGTCCATGTGTTAGCGGTTAATATTGCGCAGTCTAACTTAGAAGTGAAAAATTATGTCAAGAATATGGGCATGACATTCCCTGTAGCAATTGATAAGACGAAAAGTGTCATGACAGCTTATAACGTGACAATATTACCAGCGACGATTTTAATTAATTCGGACGGCAAGGTAGAGCAAATTATTACGGGAGAGATGTCGGAGTCGCAAATCGTGGCTCATATGGAATCGATAAAACCGGAATAGGAGTTTTACGACATGGAAAAGGAAAAAATAAGGTGTGAATGTGGCCACGAAAATCCTATCGGTACGAAACTCTGCGCGGTATGTGGCCGCGCATTAACCGAAGAAGAGCAGCAAAAGAAACTTGCGGATATGCGTTACGATGGGATTGCCATTCGTTCAAAAACATATAACAAATCAATTATTGATAAAATTTGGAACTTTTTCTCGAGCGTAAAGGTCGGGATTGCGTTAATTATTATCAATTTACTTGCCGCTTCTATCGGTACGATTTTACCTCAAGAGTTTTATATTAATGCAGCGACAGAAGAAGCGAAGAAGATTTATTATACAGACCTTTACGGTACGTTTGGAACAATTTATTATAATTTAGGGTTATCGGATGTTTATTCTTCCTGGTGGTTCCAAATTTTAGTAGCGATGCTCGGTGTATCCATTATTATCGCGAGTATTGATCGCGGCGTGCCTCTACATAAGTCCCTTAAAAACCAGCGTGTGAAACGCCATGCGAACTTTATGAAACGTCAGCGTGTCATTGCAGAAGGGAAACCAACTGTAGCACAAGCGAATACGCTTGAATTAGCAGAACAAAAGTTAAAAGGACTTCGTTATAATGTGCGCCGAGAAGGCAATGCATTAATGGCGGAGAAAAATCGTTTGTCGCGTTATGGTCCTTATATTAATCACTTAGGGTTAATCATTTTCTTAGTCGGTGTAATGCTGCGTCTAGTACCAGGCTTCCACGTCGATGAATCGATTTGGGTAGCAGAAGGAGAATTACGTGCTGTGCCTGGAATGGATGGATATTTCATCTACAATGAAGACTTTATTTTAGAAACACATGAGGGGCAAGCACAAGGGGAACAACTGAAACAAGGTGTTAACGTTGTGGCGAAAAACTTCCAGACAGATGCTATTCTGTATAAGCAAGCAGAAGGTTCATTGCCAGGACAAATTGATAATTTAGAAGAAGTCAAATCATCTGAAATCCGTGTCAATCATCCGTTAAAGCATGAGGGATATGCGTTTTATCAAATGGATTACAGCTTAAATGAATTACATAAAATGCGATTTGCTTTAACGAATAAAGCAACGGAAGAATCACTAGGAGACATTGTCATTGATTTAACAAATCCTGACACAGTCTATGAAATCGATGACAAGACAAAAGTAGAAATACTTTCATATGTACCAGATTTTGATGGCTTTAAAGATGGTGAACCGCAAACAGCTTCCCCATCACCGAACAACCCGGCGTTTATTTTCCGTATGTATACACCAGAAACGCCAGAAGGGGAAACAAGTTTTGTTGCGATTAAAAATACATTAGAGCCACTTGGTGAAAATGCATACAAGATGAGTTTCCAAAACATCGAAACACGCGATAAAACAGGTTTAACGATTCGTAAAGATAGTACGATTCCAATTTTATTCGTTGGTGGTTTTATCTTTATGCTTGGTGTAGTCATTGGCTCATACTGGGCACATCGCCGTGTCTGGATTGAAGAACTTGAAGATGGCACAATCCGTCTTGCTGCACATACAAACAAAAACTGGTTTGGTATTAAGAAAGAGCTAGATGCCTTAACGGAGTTTGCGCATCTTCCAGCATATGTGGATCAAGTGGATTTAGAGAAAGAGAAGGAAAAAGAAAAGGAAGGTGACAACAACTTATGAGTTTAATCGAGGTGAGTGATAAGCTCTTATATGTCGCATTTATGTGTTACTTAATCGCAACATTTTTATTTGGTGGTGCGATTAAGCCAGCAAAAGAAAATGTGCCAAAGGGTGCTAGTAAATTAGGGACATTAGCGATTGCGATTACGATCGTCGGTTTCTTATCACATTTAGGTTACTTTATTACGCGTTGGATGTACACAGGTCACGCACCTGTAAGTAATATGTTTGAATTTACAACAGCATTCGGCATGTTCTTAGTATTTTCATTTATTATTATTTATTTCATGTATAAAGTATCGGCGTTAGGTGTTGTCGCATTACCGATTGCGATTTTAATTATCGGTTATGCAGCGATGTTCCCATCAGAAACAAGTCCGCTTGTACCATCATTACAATCTGACTTTTTAGCAGTTCACGTTATTACAGCAGCACTTGGCCAATCGATTTTATCTATTTCTGCTGTAGCAGGGATTCTTTACTTATTAAAAGCGGTTGATAAATCTGCAACACAAAAAGAGCGCGTTTGGTTAGAAGTAGTCATGTATGTTTGTGTACTCGTTGTCGGCTTCGTTATCGCATCAGTAACATTTAATGGCATGGGCGTGGAAAGAACGTACCAATTTGTGAATAATGAAGGTAGTGTCACAACGGAAACGTACAATATGCCAACATTATTTATGTTTGAAGACGCTGTGCAAGTGGAGAAAAATGCGGACGGTCAATATGTTGAAACAACGGAACAAAATCTAGGTGTCATTCAATTACCACCGCTGTTTGATTCGCGTCAATTTACAATTGTATCATGGTCTATTTTATTTGGTTCCGTACTTTATGGATTACTCCGTTTAATTGGTCGCCGCAGCATTACAAGTATGGTGCAGCCGCTTGTGAAACGGGTTGATTTAACATTAGTTGATGAAATTGGCTACCGCTCCGTGTTAATTGGTTTCCCTGTCTTCACACTTGGTGCATTAATTTTTGCAATGATGTGGGCACAAATTGCATGGGGACGCTATTGGGGTTGGGACCCGAAAGAAGTATGGGCACTAATTACATGGTTATTTTATGCAGCGTTCCTTCACCTGCGCCTGTCGAAAGGTTGGGAAGGTAAAAAGTCTGCCTGGTTAGCGATTGTTGGTTTTGCTATCGTAATGTTTAATCTTGTCGCTGTGAACTTAATCATCGCTGGTTTACACTCTTATGCATAATGTAGCGTAAATAAAGGACAAGGGGCCGCGTTTGCTGCTCCTTTTCTTTTCATTTCCTACCTGAAAATGTACAATAGAGAATAGAGAAAGATTGAAAGGGGATTCGTACTAGTGTCTGAAAATATTTCTGTATTAGTGGTAGATGACGAAGATCGTATTCGCCGCCTATTAAAAATGTATCTTGAACGTGAAGGATACACGGTAGATGAAGCGGAAAATGGAGAAGAAGCAATCGAAAAAGTATTTGAAAATGACTATCATTGTATTCTTTTAGATATTATGATGCCGGAAAAAGACGGCTTACAAGTTTGTGAAGAAATTCGTGAAAAGAAAACAACGCCGATCATGTTATTAACAGCAAAAGGTGAGGAAGCAAACCGTGTACAAGGCTTCGAGCTTGGTGCGGATGATTATATTGTGAAACCGTTCAGCCCGCGTGAAGTCGTGTTACGTGTCAAGGCGATTTTACGTCGTTCTGCTGCGTTTTCGCCAGTATCCAATGCAACGACGTCAAAAGATTTAGTGGTGTTCCCACATCTGACAATTGACCATGATGCACACCGCGTAACAGCAGAAGGGACAGAGGTCAATTTGACGCCAAAAGAGTATGAGTTACTGTACTTCCTAGCGAAATCTCCTGATAAAGTATTTGACCGTGAACAATTACTAAAAGAGGTTTGGCATTATGACTTCTTCGGTGACTTACGTACAGTGGACACGCATGTAAAGCGTTTACGTGAAAAGTTAAACCGCGTATCTGAAAATGCGGCGAAAATGATCGTAACGGTTTGGGGTGTTGGCTATAAATTCGAGGTCGTGAATGAATAGAATATGGAATAGTATTGTCGGGAAGCTATGGGTAACCATATTGCTTCTCGTTTCATTTGTCCTTTTTATTTTCACGGTATTTATGCTGGAGTTTTTAGAGAATTATCATAATGAGCAAGCGGAAAGTTCGCTGCAACAAACCGCATCTGCCATTGCCAGTATCGTAGATCAGCATGGAGCTGGGCAATCACCAACGCAAATTATTAAAGATATACTCGATTATCATACAAATGCATTAATTGTGAACCCTCCTGGTAAAATTGAGTCTGCCATTCAAGAAGGAATTAATCAAGAAAAAATTCAGCACGCGATTTTAGAAAATGAAGCGTTTCAACACATTTATGAAACAGATGACCCGATTTTAAAGGAAATCATTTTGCCATCACAAACAGAAGAAGAGAAAATGGAGTCGTATGTTGTGCTTGGCTTTCCGTTAAAATCAGAAGATGAGTTGCACGGGGCCGTCTTTATTTATCAAAATCCTGCAGCGATGCATGAAACGAGTCAGCAAACAACAAAGCTAGTCTTTATTGCAGCATTCATTGCTTTTTTATTAACAACCTTTTTTGCCTTTTTCTTATCAAGCCGTATTACGTACCCACTTCGCCAAATGCGAGAGCATGCGTTTCAATTATCGAAAGGGCGATTTGATTCGCAAGTGCCAACGAAACAAAGTGGTGATGAAATCGGTCAACTTGCTGTCGCGTTTAATCAAATGGGCCGTCAGTTAAAGCATCATTTAGAAGTGATTAACCAAGAAAAAGAGCAATTATCGAGCATTTTGACATCGATGACGGATGCTGTCATTACATTTAATCGGGATCGTACCATTTTAGTTAGTAACCCACCCGCAGAAAAGCTACTACAAAAGTGGTTTATTAGTAAAGGGAGCCAAAGTGCACGACCGATGCCAGCTGAAATTTATCATATGTTGGATCATGTGCTTGATTTAGAGGATAAGATTGAGGAAGATCTCGATATTGCTGGCTCTTACTATAGCATTACGATTTCCCCTTTATATAGCGGTGAGTCTATTCGGGGTGCGGTGGCAGTGATACGAGATAAAACAGACCAGCATCGCTTAGAAAAGTTGCGTTCAGACTTTATCGCCAATGTATCGCATGAACTGCGCACACCAATTGCGATGCTCCAAGGCTACTCTGAAGCCATTTTAGATGACGTTGTGCAGTCGGAAGAAGAGCGCAATGAAATGATTCGCGTGATTTATGATGAATCGCAGCGGATGGGGCGTCTGGTCACCGATTTACTTGACCTTGCTCGTATGGAATCGGGACATTTGCGCTTATATAAAGAGCAAGTACCAATCGTAGTAGTACTGGAACGCATGACGCAAAAGTTTATGCAAGTCGCCAAAGAAAAACACATTCATTTACAGTTTGCTTCAGAGCTACCAGAGGATGTGCTCATTTCATTAGATGAAGATCGCATTGAGCAAGTATTAACGAATTTAATTGATAATGCGATTCGTCATACACCAGCAGATGGAACGGTAACCGTAGCACTCACAAATGAATTATCGTACGCGAAAATTTCGGTAAGTGATACAGGAATAGGTATACCAAAAGACGATCTTCCTTATGTATTTGAACGTTTCTATAAAGCAGATAAGGCGCGTACTCGCTCAAAAGGTGGTACAGGTCTTGGGCTTGCCATTACCCGAAATATTGTAGAAGCACACGGAGGAAATATAAAAGTAGAAAGTGTCGAAAAGCAAGGGACAGTATTTACGTTTTATTTACCGATGTAATATAGTAAAAGGGGGTGTCCAGAAAGTAAGAGCTTTCAGAACACCCCCTTTTTACTTGCAAGAGATTAGGTGTTTGGATGACGAGCCGTTTGAAACTTTCATGATGTACATACGACTAATTCTATAAGAACGGGGGTGGAATGGATGAAGGAATCCATTTTCCATCGATTGTATGATAACTATCACCAAGATGTCTTTCAGTTTTTAATCTACTTAGTCAAAAATAGGACAGTAGCAGAAGATTTATCGCATGAAGTATATGTGCGTGTACTAAAAGCATATGAGCGTTTTGAAGGCAAAAGTTCTGAAAAGACATGGCTATTTTCGATTGCTAAAAATGTTGCGATTGATTATTTTAGGAATGCTAATGTACGGGATCGCCATACATTTGATGCATTTGATTGGGAACAAGAACAGCTGATTTCTCCGGTCAAATCGCCCGAGCAATTTGTTGAGTTAGATGATGAGATGAATCGTTTACTTGAGGTATTAGAACTATGCACGGGTGATCAAAAAATGGTAATTGTCATGAGGTATTTTCAAGAGCTTTCCATCGCTGAAACAGCTGGTATTTTAGGGTGGACGGAAGGAAAGGTAAAAACAACACAGCATCGGGCCATTAAAACGCTGCGCGAAAAAATGATTCAACAAGAAAAGGAGGCGAATTCGATATGAAGGATGAAAAATGGGGCGAGCAAGAAATCGAAAAGTTATTATCGCAAGCACCAAAAATTCAAGATAATCGTTCGAAAGAAGACGTCTTCGCAAAATTAAAAGAAGCAGGGGCTTTTGAAGAAGAAGTACCCGTACAAAAAGTCATAAAGAAAAAACGAAGCTTGTTTAGTATATATGGATTAACAGCTGCTTTATTGTTATTTGCATTTGGCGGTATGTACTATATATCTGGTAATAAGTCGCAAGATGACGTGGCCTCTACTTCAATGGAGAATGCAGATATGGCAACAAAAGAAGCTGAAGGAGAAATGACGAGCGGAAGCCCGATGATGATACGAAATTTTGTGCTTGAAGATATGCGTACAGCTGTTTATCCCGAACAGTTAGAAAGTAGTAAAGCTTTTTATATCGGTTTAGCGGGTGATGATGCAGAGAGTGTACCTGTGACAATCATTATTCCAAATGAGCAACTAATAGAAGATTTCGGCACAGATTCACCGTCACAGGTAGAAATGTATCAGAAGTATGCAGCGCTAATTGACGAACAAGCGGCGGGCTTTCGTGACTATCATCCGGTGAAGGGGATTGTGGAAGAGCAAGGGTTAACGGTTGTGCATACATTACCACAAAACCATGACTATGATACCGCTTCTGGTACGATGTCTATGTATATCGGGATGCTTGTCGATACATTTGGGAAAAGTTATGACACGGTGGAAATCGTAAATGAGGAAGGCTCTGCAATGACGTTTAGTGAAGTAGGAGAGCCGAGTGAACCATTACTATTAACGGAGAAGAAGCGCTATAGTTATTTTATCGATGAACAATCAGGTGGCATTTACTTATCGCCCAATTTCCGTCAAACATTTGATACGGCAACAGAAGCATTGCAGTTTATGAAAACGGAGAATAATGATATTTATCAATCGGCCATTTTACCAGGTGTGGATTATACCGTAACGGAAGAGGATATTGTGACGGTTACATTTACGCAACCGTTAGATTTAGAAGCATTTGATCCGCAGCAGGCAATGTATATGGTAGAGGCTATGTTATTAACGGCATCGAGCTTCGATAAGCAAGTGCGTTTTGAGAATGTTATACAGGCGGAGTGGCAAGAATTCAATTTTACGCAAGTGTTACCAATGCCAGTAGGTGCAAATCAGTTATCAATAGAATTCCTACAAAGATAGTCGGAGAAAAACGAAGGAAAGTACTTTACAAATTTAGAATATAACCTATAATGATAGGTGTAAGACAATTTCATAATTGATTCATCTTCGGGGCAGGGTGTAATTCCCGACCGGCGGTAATAGAAGCCGCGATTTCTGACCATTTTGGAGGATATTGCAGCAGTGCTTCTTCAGCCCGCGAGCCACTTTTTAGTGTGCAGGATTTGGTGAAATTCCAAAGCCGACAGTATAGTCTGGATGGGAGAAGGTGAAGGTACGGTCGTTATTTGAAAAATATCGTCTATTTTTGCATACCAAAAAAAGCTATGGGAACTAGCTTTGTTTGTAGTGCAAAAAATGATGAAATAACACCTGTTTCAGTGTGCCTTATTCTCCCTTACGTTTATGTTACGTAAGGGATTTTTTCATGAAGACGACCGAAATACCTTTCTTCTTGCGAGATGGAATCAGCAAAGGAGAAGATTTCTATGACAAAACAAAACAAAAAGTTACGCTCGTTCGTAACCATTGCCATGTTAAGTAGCATTTCTTTCGTATTAATGTTATTTAACTTTCCTCTACCATGGTTCCCAGCCTTTTTACAAATTGACTTCAGTGATGTACCAGCATTAATCGCGGTCATTACGATGGGGCCTGTTGCGGGTATTTTAGTAGAGTTAGTGAAAAATATTTTAGACTGGATTTTCTCGGGAGCACCAACAGGCGTGCCGGTTGGACATATGGCAAACTTTGCGACGGGTGTGTTATTCATTTTACCTGTTTACTATATTTATAAAAAATTCACGACATCAAAAGGTTTAATGGTAGGTTTAATCGCCGGTACTATTTCCATGTCGTTAGGGATGGCGTTGCTCAATTATGTAGCGTTCTTACCGATGTATGCATACTTCTTAAACTTCCATTTAGAATCATATGAAACAATTGTGAAAGGGATTTTACCGTTTAATTTAGTTAAAGGTGTGTTATTAATTGTCATTATTACGGTATTATTCCGTACGATGAAGACGTGGATCTCTAAACAACGCTTACAATATTTATCATAAAGTAGACGCAGTCACGTTCGTGGCTGCGTTTTTTATGTTTAAATCGTTGGGAATTTTAACACGGGATAAATTCCTTCCATGCTATGTAGTTCTATTGTATCGTTGGTATGGAACGATGAATGATAAAAGGAGTAATGAATATGTGGATTGATATTACGATGCCGTTACATAAAAATATGCCCATTTGGCCCGGGGATACGCCATTTTCATATAAACAGGATGCGACGTTGACGGAGGACGGGGCGAATGTGGGGCAAATTACGATGAGCTTACACGCGGGGACACATATAGATGCGCCGTACCATTATGATGATTTTGGGAAGGCGATTGATGCGTTACCGCTAGAGTTGTTTATAGGTGCTGTGAAAATAGTGGATGTTGTAGGAGTAAAGTGCATTCAGCTAGCACATGTGGAGAATCTCGAGTTACATAACGTGGAGCGTCTATTTTTTAAAACGAAAGTTGTACAGGATTTATGCCATTTTGATGCAGATTTTACAACGATTGCTCCAGAGGTGATTCGTTTTCTTGCGAATCAAGGTGTGCGTGTTGTGGGGACTGATGCACCGTCGGTTGATGCATTAGACGATGTGAGCTTAATTGCACATCATACGTGTAGGCAAATGGGTATTTATATTATTGAAAATTTATTTTTAAAAGATGTTGATGCGGGCATGTATGAGTTTATCGCTTTACCGCTTGCGATTCAAGGAGGAGATGCATCGCCTATACGTGCTGTTGTACGAAAAATGAAATAATGAAGAAGCCTACAGCTTAAGTTGATTACTTGAGCTGTATTTTTTGTGGGGAATTAAGTCGTCTTGAAAATGGGTTTACGCTATTTTGCCGCAAGTTGTATTTTCATCTGAACTTGCGATAAAATTAATCGAAACTTAATATGTTAACTTTTATAACATAATATTGATAAAATACATAACATAATGTAAAGTGAAGTTAGAAAAGGGAGGGGATGATGATGAGTCGAGAGTTTCGAAGGGCGATGCCGTTACTCCCTATAAGCATGGTCATGCAATTAACGGAGCTAACCGCAAGACAAATCCGCTATTATGAAGAACATGAGTTAATAAACCCGGCAAGGTCTGAAGGGAATCGACGTATGTTTTCGTTGGATGATATCGATGCATTATTGGAAATTCGAGAATTGCTTGACCAGGGAATTAATATGGCGGGGGTCAAAAAAGTATTTGATCTGCGAGATGTGAAAGATGTTAGAAAAAGTGACGTAACTTCGATTTCGGATGCAGAGCTTCGTGCCATTTTACGAGAAGAAATGTTGCAAGCACAACGTATGCAAAAGTCTTCGCTACGTCAAGGCGACCTATCGCGTTTCTTCCATCTTAAAAATGAATAATAAAAAAGTAAAATAGGAGAGTGAATGAGTATGTTTAATACAGTTACGAATTCAACGAGTAAGTATACAAAAGAGAAGATTAAAGAAATTGTGAAGGACAAAAATGTAAAGTTTATTCGTCTACAATTTACGGATATTTTAGGGACGATTAAAAATGTCGAAATCCCAGTAAGTCAATTAGATAAAGCGTTAGACAATAAAATGATGTTTGATGGTTCTTCCATCGAAGGTTTTGTACGTATTGAAGAATCGGATATGTACCTTCGTCCCGATTTAGGTACATTCATGATTTTCCCATGGACAGCAGAAAAGGGGAAGGTAGCTCGATTCATTTGTGATATTGCTCGTCCGGATGGCACGCCTTTTGAAGGAGATCCGCGTTCAAACTTAAAGCGTATGTTAAAACAAATGGAAGAGTTAGGTTTTACAGGATTTAACTTAGGACCAGAGCCAGAATTTTTCTTATTCAAGTTAGATGAAAAAGGGAATCCGACACTAGATTTAAATGATGATGGCGGATATTTCGATTTAGCGCCAACGGACCTTGGGGAAAACTGCCGTCGCGATATCGTATTAGAACTGGAAGAAATGGGTTTTGAAGTGGAAGCTTCTCACCATGAAGTAGCGCCTGGTCAGCACGAAATTGATTTTAAATATGCCAATGCGATAGAGGCATGTGATAATATTCAAACGTTTAAGCTTGTCGTAAAAACAGTAGCCCGTAAACATGGTTTACATGCAACATTTATGCCAAAACCGTTATTTGGGGTAAATGGTTCAGGTATGCACTTTAACTTATCGTTGTTCCAAGGGGAGAAAAATGCATTTTGGGATGAAGGGGCGGAGTTACAATTATCGAAGACGGCGCGTCAGTTCTTAGCAGGTGTACTAAAGCACGTACAGGGCTTTACAGCGGTAACGAACCCGATTGTGAACTCCTATAAACGTCTAGTACCAGGGTATGAAGCGCCTTGTTATGTAGCATGGTCGCCGAAAAACCGTTCGCCACTCGTACGTATTCCTGCATCTCGTGGGTTATCGACACGTATTGAGCTACGTTCGGTAGACCCATCGGCAAACCCGTATTTAGCAATGGCCGTCATTTTAGCGGCGGGCTTAGATGGCATAAAAAATGAATTAGAGCCACCAGCACCGGTAGACCGTAATATTTACGTGATGAATGCCGAAGAGCGTAAGCAGTATGGTATTGATAATTTACCCGCTTCACTTGACGCAGCATTAAAAGAACTGGAAAAAAATGAAATCATTAAAGCAGCACTAGGTGAGCATATTTATGAAAACTTTAAAGAAGCAAAAGAAGTAGAGTTCGATATGTTCCGTACAACGGTCCACCAATGGGAACGCGACCAATATATGAAGATGTACTAGGAAAAGCGTCGGAGTGATCATGCTCCGACGTTTTTTAATTGCTAGAGTAATTAATTAACAACCAAAAATTTATTATTGTTAATATTATAATCACCATATTCTCTCGAAAGCACTACTGTTTTCACTGCATGTTTTTTATTTGCAAATATTAATAAAAAACGGTCCTCTAGTACATCAATGCCCCCATTATCACCTTTAAAGTGAATGTTCATTGAATCTTCAATAATTTCTTTTGTTGTATAAGGTCCAAATACTTCGACACTAACCCATTCAAAATTAGTTAGTGCTGTTAAATCAATTTGTTTATCTCCTTGCTCTATTAGGGAGTGAATGTCCTTACCTAAAGTCGTATCTTGAGTCGCACGATTCCAAAAAAATTGAACAAGTAAAACAACAATAGCAAAGATTAAGATTATATAACCTGTTTTCTTCATGATTACCTCCATCTTATTTATTCTGAATAGTGGATTTTGATTCCTATAATTTTACATATTTAAATAAGACGTAGTATGTATAATGTAGTTCTACAACTAGATTGATATAGAAATATTAAGGCGCCATTTGCAAACTTAGCTCGTGCCTTAATAATGCCCTCAATTATTTATAAACCGTACTTCTCAAAAATATGGTGGAACGTATTTGCTTATTAGCGACGCAACCAGAAATAACCGTAAATACTGTACAACAAGAGGTAGATAGCAGTTTCAAAATTGTTCGTGATATAGAAAATATAGAACACAAGCAAAGTGTATCTGAACATCCAAGTATAAGACAAGCTGTAAAATCACTCGGATGCGATCCATGATTAGTACGGAAAATACAAAAATACCAATTAACACGAAACATAGCATAAGAAGACTAATGATGTAATTATGCCTCATAATTGTATTTACGCATGAAAAGTGGCGAAAAAGCAATGCTTTCTCGTGTCATATTACAATGATAATGAAAAAATATATCAATGATTTTCAACAAAATATCTAATAATGATCTATTTAAAACATTTAGGAAGACAGAATGAGCATTTTCAAAAGGAAAAATGCTTTTTTTTTATTTTCTAAAGAAGTTGGCATGAGAATTGCTGTTATGAAAGTGTATGAAATTTTAAGTGAAAAGAGGTTGATATTTATTACAAATCCATTAAAAGAAGCGTTAAGAAATATTAGATTAGAACCATTTTCCACATCCAACTACGTTCATTGAATAACAACAATCACAAAGATTAGCTGCTATTTTTTATAGAAAGGAAAGGTATTTATTTAAAAGATATAGAAGGCAATATATACATTGATAGTGTGTCTTCTTTATGGGATGTAAATATTGGGCATGTTCGTGAAGAAATCGCCGAAGTCGCGAAGGAGCAAATGTCTACATTAGTATTTAGCTCATGTTTTGCTACATTCAAATGTAAGCGCAATCAGTTATATGTTCTAAGATTGCTATAGAAGTTAGTAGCTATAAATATAGTCTTCTAATAATTTATCTGAATATTCAGAAAAAATATGTCTTTTAAAACTATTAAATGAAAGAAGGTATCTCTATGACACACACTCGTTTAGCAATTGATGTTGGTGGAACGTTTACAGATGTATTTGTTTTTAATGAAAATACAGGAGAAGTGTTTGTGACGAAAACATCTTCTACACCTTCAAACCCTGAACAAGGAATTTTAAATGGGATTGAAAAGGCCGAATTGAATGGGAAGGACATTAAAATTTTCTCTCATGGCACAACAGTAGGAACAAATGCATTAATTGAACGAAAGTTGCCGAAAACAGCGCTCATTACAACAAAAGGCTTCCGTGATGTAACTGAAATTCGTCGTGGTACGAAGGAAGACATATGGGATACGTATAAAGATACAGCAAAACCTTATATTCAACGGCGTGATCGGTTTGAAGTCACGGAACGGATAGATTATGAAGGAAATATTGTTGAAGCGATTCAAGAAGATGAGATTCGCGCATTAGCTAAGAAACTAAAACGTCGTAATACAGAATCCATTGCAGTTTGTTTCCTTAATGCGTATGTGAATGGTGAAAATGAAGTAAAAGTAAAAGAAATTTTAAAAGAGGAACTACCAGATGTATATGTTTGTATATCAAGTGAGGTACTTCCAGAAATTTTTGAGCATGAACGTATGAGCACGACGATTATTAATGCGGTTCTTGGTCCAATTATGAGTAATTATATAAACAAATTGAGCGATGAAATGCGGAAAAAAGGCTACGAAGAGGAAATTTTAGTTTTACATTCTGGTGGTGGAGTCATGACGTCTAGTACAGTTCCTCGTTATGCTGCTAGGTTAGCGAGTTCTGGTATTGCTGCTGGAGCGATTGCTAGTAAACATATTGCTAAGTTATGTGGATTTAATAATGCGATAGGTTTAGATATGGGAGGTACGAGTACCGATATTTCACTCATGTATGATGGTGATATTCGTATAACGAAAGATTGGTCTATTGAATATGGCTATCCTATTGGATTCCCGAGTATTGAAATTTTAACGATTGGTGCTGGTGGTGGTAGCTTAGCTTGGAAAGATGCAGGGGGTTCCTTACGTAATGGACCACAAAGTGCAGGGGCAGTTCCAGGGCCTGCATGTTATGGACGTGGGGGGACAGAGCCAACAAACTCGGATGCTAATTTAGTGTTAGGGCGATTAGGTGTCAATTTATTAGACGGGACGATGCAACTGGATAAAGAGGCAGCAATACAAGCTGTGAAGAAAATTGCAGATGAATTTAATCATTCTGTCGAAGAAGCGGCGAATGCGATTATCGAAGTTGCCAACGCCAACATGAGTGATGCAGTTCGATTAATTTCTGTACGTCGTGGATACGATCCACGTGATTTTGCACTAGTAGCATTTGGCGGTGCAGGGCCATTACATGGAGCATATTTAGCAAAAGATTTAAATATCCCCAAAATTATTATTCCCTCTCATCCAGGAGTAGCAGCAGCTATGGGGTGTTTACTAGTAGATGTACGACATGATATCTCTAAAACCTACGTGAAAAAAGCGAATGACGTTTCTATTGAGGAGCTCACAAGTCAGTTTAATGACCTACGAATAGAGGCGAAAGCGCTATTAGAAGATGAAGGCATTTCAGATGAGACATCTACATTGATGAACTATATGGATCTTCGTTATAAAGGGCAATGGCGTTCATTAGCTGTTGTCGTACCAGATCAATTGACGTCATTGGATGATGTATTAGCAGCCTTCCACAGAGAGCATGAGCGAGAATTTGCCTTCTCTGATCAAGAACAAGTCGTTGAAATATATGGCTTACGTGTGACAGCAATTGGTACAGTACCTAAACCTGATTTTCCACAATATGCACCAGAAGGCTCGATTGATGATGCTTATAAAGAAACACGTCCCGTTTATTTTGAGGGTAAATATGTTGAAACGAAAGTATATAATCGTGACAAGCTCCCGGTTTACACACAACTGCCGGGTCCAGCAATTGTAGATCAATTAGATACGACGACAGTTATTCCACCAGGGTTTACAGCGGAAGTAGATGTTTATAAAAATATCATTATTACGGTGAACTAATACACGATAAGGGGGATGAGATTTATGAGTACAATGAAATTAGTAGAAAACAATAAAGTACAAAATCTAGATCCTGTAACATTTGAAGTTTTAAAAAACGGTTTTGTAAATTTGGTCGATCAAATGGCAGAGCAAATGTTACGTACATGTTATTCGTTTGTTATTTATAACCGAGATTTTAGTTGTGCATTATGTGATGCTCAGGGAAACACTATAATGCAAGGGACGCAAGATATTTCAGTTCATGTAGGGACATTACATTTAACTGCTAAGGCTGTATTAGAGGATTTTGCAGATGATATTCACCCTGGCGATGTATTTTTAGTAAATGATCCATATCGTGGTGGGACGCATTTTAGTGATGTAAGGGTCATTCTACCTGTATTCCATGATAAGAAGCTAATTGCGCTCATGCAAACAAATGGGCACTGGGCGGATGTCGGTGGTTCAAACCCTGGATCCTTTGATATTACAGCAAAAGAACATTATGGTGAAGGGTTACGTATTCCGCCAGTACGTATTTATAGTAAAGGTCAATATTTAAAAGATATCGTGAATATTATCGTGATGAATATGCGTATTCCAGAAGAACGTATTGGAGATTTACGTTCACAAGTAGAAGCAGCGAAAGTTGGCGAAAAACAACTAAAAGAGATGATTGAGAAGTATGGTATTGAGACGGTTTTATTAGCTTTCGACGAAGTGCAAAATTATGTAGAACGCTTAACAAGAGCAAAAATTAAATCATTGCCTAAAGGGGAATGGGAAACAGTTGATTATATTGATATGGACCCACAACTAGGGGATGGTTTAATTCCAATTTGTGTTAAAATGACCATTACAGAGGATGAGATTTTATATGATTTAAGTGGTTCTCACCCTTATATTAGTTGTTTCTTAAATGCTGGGTTTGGTTCGGCGCTTTCAGGAACATATGCAGGGACAAAGACCTTTTTCCCAGAAATTCCACTAAACTCGGGCTTCTATCGTGTAGTGAAAATACACCTTCCTGAAAACTCGGTTGTCAATGCACCTAGTCCAGTGGCTGTATCGGGCTATTGTTCAGGTTCATTTGAAAAGATTATGAATGCGTGCTTTGAATTATGGTCGAACATTATGCCTGAACGTGCCATTGCATGTTCATTTAACTTAGAGTATTTACTCATTGGTGGCTACGATAAACGGCAAGATAGTAATGAGTATTTCATGTGGTACGACTGGATGGCAGGTGGTCATGGTGGTCGTGTTGATCGGGATGGTGCGAATACAACTTCACCTGTGTTCGGAGTGGGATTAAGTGTTCAGCCATGTGAAGGTCAAGAACGCTTGTCACCGGTCATTACGACGAAGCATGAAATCATTACAGATTCTGCAGGTCCAGGGAAATATCGTGGTGGCTGTGGTGTTGAAAAGGGAGGTATGTTAACAGATATAAACCATACAGTCATGTCTTATTGCTGTGATCGCTCTCGCTCTATTACATGGGGCATCATGGGGGGATTACCGTCTATCGCCCAAGGTGCCATCTTAAATCCGAATCAAGAGGATGAGGAGTTTTTAGGGACGATTTTCTCGAACGTAGAGGTGAAAAAAGGAGATTCCTTTACACGTCCATCTGCAGGAGGTGGGGGACTAGGTGATCCGTTAGAACGCGATGTAAACGCCGTATTAGAAGATGTGATTGATGAGTATGTTTCGATTGAACGTGCGAAGCTTGATTATGGAGTAGTAATCTATGAAATTGATCGTGATATCGATGCATTTGAAATTGATTATGAGGCTACCTCCATAGAACGTGAATATATTCGCAAGAATCGTCATCAATGGTTAGAAATAGACCCTAATGAGGTAGAGGAGATGTATAATGCAGGAGAAATTAATCAAATGGATGTAGTTCGTCGTTACGGTGTGATCATGGATTACAAAACGAATAAGGCATTACCAATCTCGACTAAGCAATATCGAGAAGCGATGAAAAAACGCTCTTTAGCCTACTGGTCGTAGTCAGGGAGTTGAAGGACTACTAATTGTTTTGGTGTTATATGGAACTTCTTCTTAGTGTAACTCGTAACCAATGTAAAGGAGTGGAACACAGATGGAAGTAGTAATACCAAGAGACGAAGAGATAACGGATGTTTTAGAAAATGAGAAACGGGATGATTTCGCCTTAGAGAAAGTACCCCGAGATGGGCGGTCCATGAATTGGGCAAGCATCACCAATATTACACTTGGTGTAGCAACAGCAATGCTTTTCATACAAATGGGAAGTTTAATGGCTGTGAGCTTTGGAGCGATGAATGCTTTATTAGCTGCTATTTATGCAACCGTTATTGGAGGAACCATAGGCGTTGGTATAAGTTATTTAGCTGCAAAAACTGGATTAAATGTAAACTTATTAGCTCGTGGCGGTGGATTTGGCTATTTAGGTGCATCCATTACTTCGCTCATTTATGCATTAAATTTCATAATGTATTGTGGAATCGAAGGGGCAATTATGGCCTATGCTGTGCATGAATATGTACAATTCATTCCAGTTTGGATGCTTATGGTGTTTTTCGGTCTTGCTGTGATTCCATTAAATTGGTTTGGTATTAAACAATTAGACAAGCTTCAAAAGTGGACTATGCCCATTTTTATTTTCTTTATTGTAGTTGGTTTTTTCATGTTGGCAAAGGAAACAACATTTACAGGAAATATTTGGACATTCTTACCTGAGGGCGTGGAAGTCGGTGGAACATCTTTGCTTGCTTGTATTGGGATTATGAATGGCTTAGTTGGAATTATGGCTTTGTTAATCTCAGATTATGCCCGTTTCATTAAACCATCTGAATTTAAACTGGGGGTATTTATGGTTGGCTTTATGCCTCAATTTATTTGCTTCTTTGTAATGGGCGTGATCGGTATTTGGTTTGGTGTTCAATTAAACGAGCAAAATCCAGGGATATATTTTGTTCATTTATTAGGCATCGGTGGTGTGATTTTTACAATATTAACACAGCTTCGTATTAATATTACAAACTTATATAGTAGTTCGCTGTCGTTAGCGAATTTTTTTGAAAATGTATTTAAGTTCAAGCCAGCTCGAGTGTTTTGGGTCATCGTAACATCGGTTGTAGCGATTTTTCTTATGTTATTTGATGTGATTAATCATATTGGTAATTTACTAACATTCCAAGGTGTATTTTTACTGTCATGGGGTGCAATTCTAATTAGCGATGCATTAGTAGTGAAGCGTTTAATGAAAATTGGACCATTGTATTTCGAATATCGTCAGCATTATTTATACGCTTGGAATCCTGTGGGCATTGTGTCTCTAGTAGTTTCTTCGGTCATTGGTTCTATAGCTGCATTTGGATATATGGGAAGCTTTTTGCAAAGTGTTGCCGCCTTTTTTGCAGCGCTACTAGCTTTTGCTTTAACGATTGTCATTGCGATTATCACAAAAGGTAAATATTATGTGAAACAAGAAGCAAACGACATTCCTGATTATGAAAAACTAGCATAGCAACATACTAACATTAGTAGTACGAACCAAGACCATGGTTTGTGCTACTCTTTTTTTAGTAGAACTGCGATGGGATAATATTGAGCCGAAGAAAAGTAATGTAATCTAGTTAATGGAAAATAATAAAAAGAAAAGCTTGAAAGTATCGTACTGTATGTTTACACATGGTATTACGAAGCGGAAGTTAGTGTGGAAGAAAATCGACTATATAATTATAAATATGGCTTTTCACCATTTGTTTTCCTTCTTTAAATTTCGCCATCCTCACCACTTCGTCCAGCTGTTCTTTGTTTATTCTAATTTTAGTTCTACATAGGGCATCCCTTGAATATGAGATAGTAAGAGCTAAAGGGGGATGGATCATGGAGCATAATGTGAAAATTCGAGAAAAGATTTGGGAAAGTATTAGTAGTTTAACGGATGAACAATTAAATGCAGTGGTGGAAGAAGGTACGTGGAGTATTGCGCAAATACTAGAACATTTATATTTACTAGAGGAGAATGTAGGAAAGCAAATTGCTAAAACGTTGTTAAATAAGGATGTGAATGTACTAGGGGCATTTCCAGTTCATGTAGTAGCAGATCGAAAACGAAAAGTAGAGGCGCCTCATTTTTTGCTTCCTTCTAATGAGCCTCAAACGTTAGCGGAACTGAAACATAAATTAACTACATCAAGAGAAACGTTAATGCATATCATTGGGGAGGCCTCCGATAGCGATTTAACCGAGAAAGCTTTTGCCCACCACCGCTTTGGCACATTGTCATTGAAGCAATGGGTAGCGTTAATTGGTTACCATGAAGAACGCCATCTTGGGCAAATTGAAGAAGTGAAACAAGCATTAGCAAAAAAGGTCTAAACATCTATTTCGAGAAACCGTGTAGAATAGTAAAAGGACCGAGCCAAAACGTGATGGCTCAGTCCTTTTTGTTATCCCATAATATTGTAACCAGAGTCTACATAAATTGTTTCCCCTGTTACACCGCGTGATAACTGGCTTAACATACCGATTGTCATATCCGCAACTTCTTCTTGATTTGTGTTGCGTTTTAGAGGAGAAGTTTCTTCGATTTTGTGTAAGATTTGATTGAAGCTTGGAACGCCTTTCGCTGCTAGTGTGCGAATAGCACCTGCTGAAATCGCATTGA
The DNA here is from genome assembly GCF_042920265.1 of Lysinibacillus sp. KU-BSD001. NCBI lineage: Bacteria > Bacillati > Bacillota > Bacilli > Caryophanales > Bacillaceae > Lysinibacillus > Lysinibacillus sp. KU-BSD001. The sequence goes on from NZ_JBDQZI010000001.1 coordinate 455,720, forward strand.
CACGAATACCGTCGCGACCAAGGTCTGCTGCTAAATAACGCATAGCTGCTTCAAGTGCCGCTTTTGCTACACCCATCACATTATAGCCGTCTAGTACACGCTCAGCGCCTAAGTAACTCATTGTCACGATAGAAGCACCTTCTGCTAAGTAAGGTTTCGCTGCTTTACTTACTGCTACTAAAGAATAAGCACTTGTATCTTGCGCAAATGCATAGCCTTCTCGTGTTGTTTCAACGAAGCGGTTCTTTAAATCTTCTGCATGTGCAAATGCTACTGAGTGAACGATTCCGTGAATTGAACCAAACTCTGTACCGATTTGTTCGAATGCTTTTGCGATTGACTCATCATTATTGACATCGCATTCAATGACTGCTGTTTTTTTATCGCTATAATCCGTTAAAAGCTTTTCGATTTTCCCTTTTGAACGGTCTTTGCGATATGTGAAAATAACGTTTGCGCCAACTTCTAATAATCGTTTTGCGACGCCCCAAGCGATGCTTCGTTCATTTGCCACGCCCATTACGACGATGTTTTTATTAGTTAATTGTAAAAGATCCATGCTCATACCCCTTTATCAATACGGTCTATTATTAGTACCAACTACTAAAACTAACTATAACATTAAATTATTATTGTGGCAATTAGAAAATATAACTCACGTCAAAAGAGCGCGAGTAGATGTCCTCTCTTAATGTATATAAGTTTATTTACCTACATTTTGGTTAAAAAATGAATATTTTTATTCGAAATAAAGCGCTCTAGCAATAGCTACTGTGATAAAAAAGAGAGAAATTTACTAAAAAGAGGATTTGCACGGCGAGAGAAAAAAGTGCCTTTTGGGACCGAAAATGAACATAATCAAGCCTTTTTCGAAAAAATGTATCGTCTATACAAATAGGGCATACATGTCTTTAGGTTGTAGTTAACTATAAAAATAATACATTCCTCTCTATCATGATTATAATAAACAGTACTGTGCGGTTTTTTTAGTAAGAAAATCATCTGCACAATTTAAAAAACAACAAAATCTTCCTATGTCCATTTTGGTATACGACTTAATTGAGGATAAGTGCCGTTTAGCACCATCGTCCCAGTTTGACACTTGTTTTAAATTAAGTTGTATCTCGATTTCTCTATTTGACATTAACTAGGCATTAAAAATAATCGGTTTTAATAGCAGGGTGTAAAAAAAAGAGGCATTTGCTTTTCATTCAACTGTAATTTTTAGTACAGCCAAGCATTAAAAGGGGCGTTCTCAACTGTAGCATAATTAGCATGGTTGCACGCTATGAATGTACGTATATTTAACTATCAAAAAAGGATATGCAGTATTTGCACATCCTTTATAATTACATTGGTATACTATTCGTATTTTAATGAGTCGCCATCGAATGATGCTTCTGCTACTTTAATGGAATCAGTAGGGCAACCTTCGAAAGCGTCTTGTAAATCTTCTAGTAAGTCTTCAGGTACTTCTGTAGTCCCCATGTTATCATCTAAAATAACGAAAGCAATTCCTTCGTCATCGTAATCATAAATATCTGGTGCAGCAGCGCCACATGCGCCACATGCGATACAAGTATCTTTATCAACAATTGTATATTTCGGCATTGTTACCTCTCCTTTTGTCATTGCTCTTCCGTAAGCTTCTTTCTTATTCTAAAGGTGTTTACTATACTTTTCAACAGCGAAAACACGAATTTCATACAAATGTATGAGATATGAAAACCTTGTGAAATAAAGGTTTTGTCAATTGACAGATGTCAAACGGCTTCATTATAGCATATTTAACCGAGTTTAAAAAATTATATTTCAAGCTCTTTCTCCAACAAGCTTATTTTAGCACCAAATAATAAATGACGAGAAATACAAAAAATTATATATGATATGATTATCTATCCGAGTAAAAGCCTATGGTAAACGGTCAAAAAACTGCCGTATCCGGTCAAAAAAACTGTGGTATCCGAGCAAAAAGTCGCTGCATTCGGTCAAAACACCTCGGCACGAGTAAACCCTTGCTGTATCAAGTCAAAATTGAAGCCCCCGACTGATTGAAGTTTCACTTTATACTATAATGTAGCAGAGGTGATTACATGGGGTAGCTGAAATCGTTACGGTTGTATTCATCATATTAAAGCTAACAGGAGTGATTGCATGGTCTTGGTGGTTAGTCCTATTACCAGTAATCATCTCTTTTAGCATGTATGCTTTTATACTGTTGATAAAATTAGTCATAGTGATTATTACTGTAATCGTCATGAAAAAGCTTTAATATCCTTGGTATCATAGGCTTTTTTGCATGATTCGGTTATACTTTTTAACAATACATTACGAAAATGAGGGATTTGCTTTGATTTTACAACAAATTCTTTTGCATATTTTTTATAAATTGAATAACGAACGGACGATTAATGCGGCCTACCATTTGCTTCGTGGAAAACGTTCGGGTCAGACGATTCAAGATGTCGGTATTTTTAAACTGTATCCGCATTTTGGCTTGTTAAGAAAGCTATCTCGTCAAACATTTGAGCAAGAGGTGCAGACATTACGAGATAACGATTACATAACGGTAGACGAAAATGGTTATTTTACGTTAACAGCAGCAGGTGAGGAACAGGTAAGTCAACTGCAGCTTCCGTACTTTGACGGCTGGCATTACCGCGGAAATGAGCATATTTTTTTCGCGCGGCTATCGCTCGTTGTCCAAAGCTTGTCCAATCAATCTGCGGGTATTCACGCGTTTATACCTGTACAGCGAGAGGAACAAATTCAAGCATGGTGTCGTCAATTTTTACGGGACACTAAGTATCAGTCAAATGCCATCCAGCAATCCCTTTATGAAGAAATCATTAGTAGCTTAGAGCAGTCAGCGATGCCAACTTTACAGAAGGAGTTACTGATGAATCGTTTAACAGGTGTTGGGGTAATCGGCATACCGTGGCAGCAACTGAGCTTTGAATATCAGATGCCCGAGTTAGATTGTCAATTGCAATTTGTCAGTGGGCTTCATCGATGGCTCGATGCAATCAATCATGATGGAACGCGCTGGTCATATTTATCGAAACTGGCAGAACAGATTCGCATGGAAAATGTATTGACCGGTTCCGCGTATCAAACAGCACAGCTCTATCATCAGGGATATGCTGTAGAGCAAATTTGTGAAATGAGACGTTTAAAACCGAGTACCATTGAGGATCATTTAGTTGAATTAGCGATAAATGAGCCAACATTTGATATTACACCATTTGTGACAATGGAAGAGCAACGACAAGTGCATAGTGCGGTGGAAGATTATGCGACACGAAAATTAAAAGTATTACATACAGTCCTGCCACATTTAACGTATTTTCAAATTCGCTTAGTCCTTGCGAAAGGGGAGGTGTAGATGTTGTTAGAACAGACATTGCAACAAATCTTTGGCTACGATACATTTCGACCCGGACAGAAGGAAGTTATTGAGCAATTACTCGAAGGACGTGACTGTATCGCCTTATTACCGACAGGGATGGGGAAATCTTTATGCTACCAGCTACCAGGCTATCTGTTTGAAAAACCAGTGCTGATTGTGTCACCATTACTTTCTTTAATGCAGGACCAAGTCGATCAGTTAAAGCAACGCGGTGAAAAGCGGGTTGTGGCGTTAAATTCTTTCCTATCGCCGAATGAAAAGGCATATGCACTCCATTTTTTACATGAATATCGTTTTATTTTTACATCCCCTGAAATGCTCACGCAGCAGCCCGTTCGTGAGCGTTTAATGGAGATGGAGTTGTCGCTTATTGTGGCGGATGAGGCGCATTGTATCTCGCAATGGGGGTTTGATTTTAGACCAGATTATTTACGTATAAATGAAATTTTGCAGCCTAATCGTCCACCGATTTTAGCATTAACAGCAACAGCGACGGATTCGGTATTAGCGGATATTCAAACGTATTTACACATGAAAGAGCCGTATCAATTTATCCATCATGTAGACCGAGAAAATATTAAACTGGCCAAATATACATTTTCGCTAAAAGAAGAGAAGCAACATTGGATTTTACAGCACGTCACAAGTACAAAAGGTCCAGGCATTATTTATATGCCGTCACGTAAAAAATGTGATGAATTCAGTCAATTGTTAATTGAGCGAGGCATTTCTGCAGTAAGTTACCACGCTGGAAAAGAAGCGGAGGATCGGCAATTTATTCAACAGCAGTTTATTCAAGGGGATGTCGAATGGATTGTAGCGACCAATGCATTTGGCATGGGGGTACATAAGCACAATATTCGACAAGTGATTCATGAGTCTATGCCGGCCAATATATCGAACTATATGCAAGAAATAGGGCGCGCAGGACGTGATGGGGAAGACGCGTTAGCCATCTTACTCTATGCGGAAGGGGACGAGCATTACGCGCACTATGTATCGATTGAAGACTTACCGAAATCTGCCCATGTTGATGCCTATGTCCAACGTCTACAGCTGCAAGAAAATCCAAAAATAATGCTCGAAACAGGGGAGATATCTGAAACGGCCTATCGTGTGTTGGCGTATTGGATGCAGCAGGAAGCACCGCAAGCTGTCAAAAAACGACTAACTCAAATGGAAGCTGCAAAATATCAGGCGGTACAAGAAATGCTTCAAATCATTGATACATCGAACTGTATGCGTCGTCAGCTCGTGCAGTATTTTGGGCAAAAACTGACTGCCGTACACGCCATTTGCTGTAGTAATTGTGGCTTTCATATCCGCGATGTAACGGAATCTCGTGAATTGCTTCAACCACAAAAAACAATGCAGTGGGAAGAACGGTTGCGAAAATTGTTGTTTGGGCGTAACTGAAACGATTTCGACCGTTTACTTTTCTCGTAAATTTCGTCATAATATGAAATAGATAGCGAAGTTTGGAGGGTATGCAAATGACGAAAGAAGACTATCGCGAAAAAATCGAAGAAGATCGTCAAGAAATTGAGCTCGAAACGACTAAATCTAGAATGTCTCGCTCAACAGGTAAAATAAAAAAGCGTAAAAGCCCACTTATGCCTACTTTACTTGTCATCTTCATATTTATTCCGTTATTAGTGCTTATTTATACGCAATTTATTTATGAACCTACTAGTCCAGTAGAAACAGTAGAGCAAACAAATGATGTTGTACAAGTAGAAAAAAATGAACCGCCGGTAGTAGCTGAAGCAGCAGATGATGAGGAAGAGGAAGACGAGAAAAAAGACGGCAAAGCAACTTCTGAAAAGCTAGATGATGTATCGGAAGAACAGAAAAAAGAATTAGCAGCAGCTCAAGCAGCAGCGGCGGCTGAGGCAACAAAAGCGGCGCAAGAAAAAGCAGCAGCTGAACAAAAGGCAAAGGAAGAAGCAAAAAAGAAAGCCGAAGAAGAGGCGAAGCGTCAAGCTGAGGAAGCGGCGAAATCGAAAAAAACGCATACAGTCCAATCAAATGAGACATTATACCGTATCGCGATGAATTATTATAATGACCCAAATGCAGTGGAAAAAATCAAAAAAGCAAACGGTTTAAATTCAGAATCCATTTATGTTGGACAAACACTTGTTTTACCGTAAAATAATATAATATGTGTACATAAAGTACAATATGGAAAAAGACGGACCCATGCGCATGGAGTCGTCTTTTTCTAATGAATGGGAGGAAGCTAGATGACCTGGATGTATGGCGTATTTTGCATCTTGCTTCTTTTTGTGCTCTATATGGTCAAAGAAGCACATGAAAACAATATTCGCACACATGCGGTGCAAGCTACAGGGAATGAAGATCAATTTGCTGTGTTCTTTATTTCGGATGTCCATAATCGGCGGATTTCCACGCATATGCTGCAACAAATAAAGCCGGTAGAAGCTGTGATTATCGGTGGGGATTTTGTAGATAAACGTGTGCCATTAAAGCAGATAAAGGAAAACTTACAAAAGCTTAGGAAGCTGGGACCCATCTACTTTATTTGGGGGAATAACGACCGAGAAGTAGGAGAAGAACAGTTGCGGTCATTATTGGCTCAGTATGATGTAACCGTTGTAGAAAATGATGCGGTGTTATTGCCAAACAGGGCAAATCCGACATGGATTAGCGCAATTGATGATACATCGACACGCGCTTATAGCTTTGAAAAGGCACTTGAAAAATGTCAGGACGGGGATATTACGCTGTTTGTTTCACATAACCCTCAAGTTTTTTATAAAGCCTATCCGTTGCATAAACCGACATTAATGATGGGGGGACATTTACACGGTGGACAAATTCGATTAGGTCCATTTAGTGTGCATCCGCACGGCTCATTTTCCATACGAAAAGGTGTACCTACTTTAGTAAGTAACGGGTACGGGACAACGCTTATCCCACTTCGTTTGATGGCCAAACCAGAGTGTCATATCATTACGATCACATGCCAAAAAGCTGATTGCATATAATGCGACAGCTTTTTTAGATAGGAAAAAGTTTCGGGAATATGCGCAAAGAGGTGTCTTTCTAAAAGCACATAGTATGAGGAATAAGTATACTTGTTTGGATAGGTTTAAATTTCCAGTTAAAAAATGTTGTTTAACGTACAAATCGTCGAATAGGCTCGAAATAGAGAAAGAAAAGCGGTACACTAAGAGTAATTGGATTGTTAGAAGGAAGGTTTTATTCATGGAAAAAGTAGATGCAATTATTGTCGGCGGAGGCCCATGCGGATTATCGGCAGCAATTGAGCTTCAAAAAATAGGATTAAAGCCAATTGTCATTGAAAAAGGAAATATTGTTAATGCATTATACAATTATCCGACACACCAAACGTTTTTTAGTACAAGTGAAAAATTAGCGATTGGCGATGTGCCATTTATTATAGAGGAGCGCAAACCGCGTCGAAATCAGGCGCTTGTGTACTATCGTGAAGTAGTAAAAGCGAAAAATATCCAAGTAAATCGCTTTGAAAAAGTGAACGGTGTAGAGAAAAAAGGTGACCAATTTATTGTTTCTACGACAAAAGGGCAATATGAAACACCTTATGTAGTCATTGCGACAGGTTATTACGATCACCCGAATTATCTCGGTATTCCAGGCGAGGATTTGCCGAAAGTGCACCATTACTTCAAAGAAGCGCATGCATTTTTTGATACGGATGTGGTCGTAATTGGCGGCAAAAATTCAGCTGTTGATGCTGCGTTAGAGTTGAACAAAGCAAGTGCCCGTGTAACGGTTGTGTACCGAGGGAGTGAGTATTCACCTAGCGTCAAACCGTGGATTTTGCCAGAGTTTGATGCGTGTGTTCGCAGCGGGGAAATTACGATGCACTTTGAAAGTCATGTCACAGAAATTTACGAAAATCAGATCGTCATTGACGTACAAGGTGAGAAGAAAATCGTGAAAAATGACTTTGTCTTTGCGATGACAGGCTATCATCCGGATCATGATTTTATTCGTGAAATGGGTGTGAACATCGATCAAGAAACGGGACGTCCGTATTTTAATCCTGAAACGATGGAAACAAATGTAGAGAACTTGTTTATTGCTGGGGTCATTGCAGCAGGGAACAATGCCAATGAAATCTTTATCGAAAACGGTCGCTTCCATGGGGATTTAATTGCTAAGAAAATTAATAGGTAAATCGAGTCGTGGATGTTTTATGGAGCATCCACGACTTTTTATTTCCACTACAGCGATGTGTTTTAGGCGAAAAAGAGTTTTAAGTCAATCGGTGTATGGGCTTGATTGATGCCGATTAAGAGCTTCAAACGGGCTTTTTGCCCATTAATGCCGTTTGCAAAAATGACACCAGCATCCTCTAATTGTTTACCGCCACCTTCATATCCGTAAATTCCTTCTGCGATTCCGTTAAAGCATCTTGAAACGAGGACGACGGGGATTTGCTGTGCTAATAGCTTTTTTATCGTATTCGCCACAGCTGGCGGCACATTTCCTTGGCCTAACCCTTCAAGTACTAACCCATCGTACCCCGCTGTATGAACCGCTTCAATAAGATCAGCTTCCATCCCAGCGTACACCTTTAATAATGCGACACGCTTTGTCATAGCCTCTAGTGGTACATATTGTCTTCTAACGGGCTGTTGCTGGATATGAATAGCTTTTTTTGTGACTAATCCAATCGGACCGTATTGTGGACTTTGAAATGTATTGACGCTAGAAGTTGACGTTTTCGTAATATTAAACGCTTGATGGATTTCGTCATTCATAACAACGAGCACACCTTTTTTACGTGCCTTTTCATCACAGGCGACACGTACGGCTTCTAATAAGTTATAAACACCATCTGCCCCGAGTTCATTAGAAGAACGCATCGCTCCTGTTAAGACAATGGGAAAGTCAAAATTCGTCGTTAAATCTAAAAAGTATGCCGTTTCTTCTAACGTATCTGTCCCATGTGTTATCACAACACCGTCAATTTTATAGAGCTGTGTTTGTGCTATAATAACATTACGTAATGCTAACATTTCAGTGGGCGTAATATGTGGGGAAGGTAAATTAAATGCTTCTACCTCGATGATGTGTGCGTAGGTTGATAGTGTTTCCTTTGCATCAACAATTGGATTTCGCTCGTTTGGCAAGACGGCACCTTCTGGACTCATTTGCATTGAAATGGTCCCGCCTGTATGAATTAATAAAATATTTTTTTTCATCAGAAAACCTCCTGTTTGCACTTTCTTGCAACTGTTTTTGTTATAATAGGAAAGATGAATTTGTTTTGAATGTAAGGAGGTAGTGACATATGTTCATATTGTTATCGGCTGCGATTGCACCAGGTCTAGCACTCCTGAGCTATTTTTATTTGCGTAATCAAATGTCTACAGAACCAAGACGCACACTCCTACACTCATTTATATATGGGGCGCTCATTACATTCCCAATCATGTTCATTCAATTTGTACTTGAGGAAGAACAAACGTTTTCAAGTTCGTTTTTTACAACCGTCGTATTTACAAGCGCAATTGAAGAGTTTTTTAAATGGCTTGTCATTTTTACGGCTATTTTGCGCCACGTAGAATTTGACGATCCATATGATGGCATATTATATGGTGCTGCTGTGTCATTAGGGTTTGCGACAGTAGAAAATATTTTATATTTACTATCATTTGGTATTGATAAAGCGTTTCTTCGCGCCTTGTTACCTGTATCGAGCCATGCGCTATTCGGTGTTGTAATGGGCTATTATTTTGGCAAAAGTAAGTTTTCAAAAGATGATAAGCAAATCGAATATTTACTGCTTGCACTTATAGCGCCTATGATACTGCATTTTAGTTATAACACAATTTTAACGCTTAAAGGCAATCTTATGTATCTAGTAGTGCCGTTTATGTTGTTTTTATGGTGGTTTGGCCTAAGAAAAGTGAAATTGGCGCATCGTCATTTAGTCGTGCATTTATATGAAAATAATAAAATGTAACTAGCTTTTGTTAACAAAATTCGTTAGCAAAAGCTTTTTTTGTGTATAAAATGTTTCTCCTTTTCCATCCTACCTAGAAAAGGAGTGATATATGGATGATGAAAAAATGGTTGTTCATTTTAATATTATGTTTCGGTGTAGTGCCGATACAAACGAATGCTTTTTCGTCACAAGTTGTAGAGCGTGGTGCGTTTGGTGATGATGTCATTGAATTGCAAGCGAGGTTGCAATATATCGGGTACTATAAAGGGAAAATTGATGGGATTTTCGGCTATGGTACGTACTGGGCATTGCGTAATTTCCAACAAGACTACGGTTTAAAAGTAGACGGTCTTGCAGGTTCAGAAACAAAAAAAGTACTGACAAATAACTCGAAGTATTATCAAGCATTTGTGCAGGAACAAATGAATAAAGGGACGAGGTTCACCCATTATGGTGGCATCCCACTGGAGCAACAAGTGCAACAAGGAACGAAAAATAGTCAAATTCAATTGCCTAATAAATACTCGGAGCAAGATTTACAACTCATGGCGAATGCCGTTTATGGTGAATCGCGTGGTGAGCCGTATGAGGGGCAGGTGGCAGTAGCTGCGGTTATTTTAAATAGGCTGGAATCAGATGAATTTCCAAACACTATTTCAGAGATTATTTTCCAACCTCGAGCTTTTACAGCCGTAGCGGATGGTCAAATTTGGTTAACGCCAAATGATCGGGCTAAACAAGCAGTGTTAGATGCGATGAATGGGTGGGACCCTTCAGAAAATGCGCTTTATTATTTTAACCCCGAGACAGCGACGAGCCCATGGATTTGGACGCGGCCTCAGATCAAACAAATCGGCGAACATATTTTTTGCTATTAGAGGTGTAATATGAAAAATACATTATATTTATTAGGCATTTTGTCCTTTGCTTTAGTGCTGTATACGATCCATCTTTCACAAGAGAATGGGGAATTAAAACAAGCCGTCCATGCACAATATACAAGTGAATTAGCAAGTGCGTCAGAAAAATTGAATAACCTATCGAAGACCGTACTGCAAGCACAATTGTTTCAAGATGAACAAGCGCGTTCAGAAGAAATGGATTCCATTTGGCGATTAAGTAATGAGTTACGTAATTCCATTACTAAACTGCCGATTCAATCGGAAGTAGCAAGTGAGCTTTTAAGTTATTTAGGTAAGATGGGTGAGCAAGCGAAGCGAGGGACCGAAGCGGATTGGGAAGGTATTTCGCAAAATATGAAAATGTTATCTGAAGACTGGACTGTAGCAACAGCTCGCTATTTTGCAGCAGACAGTGATTATAATACATGGCAAGATCATGTACTGGATGAAGTCAATTCGCCATTTAAGCAAGTGTCTACTACTGTGAAAAGTTATCGTGAAGCGAACTTCCCTATTACCGCGAGTGAGTCAGATTATCAGAAAAAACGCGAACTGGCACATATAACAGATAAAGATGTGACAAAAGAACAAGCGGTGAATAGAGTACAGGAGTTATTTCCAACGATAGATGGTGCGACACTGACTGTATCCATGAATGCAGACGATGCTGCCTATCCGTTCTATCATATTCAATTTGTGCGAGGCTCTCGACTTGGTTACGCGGATGTAACAAAAAAAGGTGGGCATTTGCTGTCCTTTTTATTGGAGCGTCCAGTGAATGAGCAAAGTATTAGTCAACAACAAGCACGTGATACGGCAACACAATTTTTGAAACAAGCAGGTTTTACGGATGTTGTTTATACGGAAGCACGAGAAAATCATGAAGCATGGCATTTCGTATTTACACGACAAGCGGGCGATGCACTTGTCTACCCAGATAGTATCCAATTGAAAATTGCGAAAGATAATGGCGAAGTGTTAGGTGCGAACACAATGGAATATATACAAAAGGAAACAATTCCAGATACAAAGCCTACTCCTTTGAATGCAGATGAATATTTTACGGATCGAGTGACTGTTGAGGATACAAAACTAGTTTATACGGAAAATGCGGGATATGAATTAGTGCTTTGCTATGAAATGACGGTGCGGGTGAATAATGATACAAATGATACATTTCGCGTATTAATTGATGCAAATACACATGATGTTATCCAAACAGAGAAATTAATCTAATGAAACAATACCTTCCCTTATAGAAAAAATTGCAAATTCGTGCCATAATAGGGGTATTATTTGTGATTTGAGGGGTTAGACATGGAACTTAAAATTGGCACGATGTTAATATTAGAACCAACTTATACCGAACGCTTAGAGAAATTTCGTTGTAAAGTGTTAGAGCAAACAGACGGTGTTATTTACATCGATTATCCTGTTAATACGATTACGAAGAAGACGGCTTTTTTAATAGACGGTGCACAGTTTCGAGTGACATTTAACAATGAGTCAAAACAAAGCTTTGCATTTAATACGGAAGTATTAGGGCGTAAAGCAGGGAATATCCCCATGATTATGTTAGCCTATCCGCAAGATGAAGAAGTGATTAAAATTCAACGGCGTGAATATGTACGTGTCGAAACACCTGTGGACATTGCAGTGGAGTATGATGGGGTTTTCACACAATTCATTGCGGCAGATATTAGTGCGGGTGGCGTGTTATTAAATTTACGAGAAGCCGTTAACTTTAGCGATGGTGATACGGTTCACTTAACGATTGTGTTGCCGTATATGAATGGGGAAATCCGTTATGTACAGACAGATGCACTAGTTGTGCGCATTTTTGAGCGGGATGAACGTACATTTGCATCGATGCAATTTACAGATACGGATGATTTGGATAAACAATATGTTGTGCGCTTCTGCTTCGAACGACAACTGCAAATTCGCAAAAAGGAATTAAATGAAAGCCTATAGTCACCAGCGATGGTGGCTTTCTTTTTTAGGAAAATGGTTCTTCCAGTTCATCAATACGTTTCATTAATGATGTACGTACAACTAGAGTAGAAGTGCATGAAAATTTATATGAATATGGTACAATGGTGGAGGAAAGTAGGGATTATACTGATGGCTAAAAAAATTCAAATTGCAATTGATGGTCCAGCCGGAGCTGGTAAAAGTACAATCGCGAAAATTGTCGCAGAAAATTTAGGGTTTACATACATTGACACAGGGGCAATGTATCGTGCAGTAACGTATAAAGCCATAGAGACAGGCATACAATTAGAAGACGCAGTAACATTAGAAGAAATGCTTCGTGAAACGGAAATTAAATTACAACCTTCAAATGAAGGACAACTTGTGTTTGTGGATGGGAACGATGTGTCAGATGCCATTCGTTCGAATGAAGTAACAGCTCATGTTTCACAAGTGGCAGCGTATGCTAATATTCGTGAGATTTTAGTAGGAATGCAAAAACAATTAGCTGCTGCGGGTGGTGTCGTAATGGATGGCCGTGATATCGGAACGTATGTATTACCAGCTGCTGAATTAAAAATCTTCATGTCTGCTTCAGTGGAAGAGCGTGCTCGACGCCGTCATTTAGATAACGAAAAACGCGGTATCTCATCATCGATTGAAAAACTGAAAGAAGAAATTGCGCTTCGAGATAAAATGGATAGCGAGCGAGAAGCTTCGCCACTGATTCAAGCAAAAGATGCACTATTTTTAGATACGACATCGTTAACGATTGACGAGGCTGCTACTGCTATTTTAAACTTAGCAAAAGAAAAAATGGTGTAATTACCAGTTCGATTACATGAAATTTCTGAAAACAAAGGGAAAATTTTTGTTTTTATGATTGTTTTCGAATAAAATAAGAATGGAAGATGCAAAGGAGGGTTACATATGTCTGAAGAAATGAACTTAGGTGTAAATGAAGGATTTCAAGAAGGAGATATTGTAAAAGGTGTTGCTGAGCAAGTAGATGAAAAATCAGTAACAGTTTCAATAGAAGGTGCTCCATTCGATGGAATCATCCCGATTAGCGAACTATCAAGCTTGCACATCGAAAAAGCTTCTGACATCGTATCAGTAGGTGATACGCTTGAACTAATAATTACGAAAGTTGAAGAGGAAAACTACGTATTATCGAAACGTAAAGTAGATGCTTTACGTGCGTGGGATGACCTTATTCAGAAGTTTGAATCGGGTGAAGTGTTCGAGGCAGAAGTGAAGGATGTAGTGAAAGGCGGCTTAGTCGTTGATTTAGGCGTGCGTGGCTTCGTTCCTGCATCATTAGTAGAAGATTATTTTGTAGAAGATTTTGAAGATTATAAAGGCAAAAAGATGAGCTTCAAAATTACAGAGCTTGATAAAGAAAAAGGACGTTTAATTCTATCTCACCGTGCAGTAGTAGAAGAGGAAAAAGCGTCGAAGAAACGACAAGTCATTGATTCGGTTAAAGAAGGCGATGTGTTGCAAGGGAAAGTGCAACGTTTAGCGAGCTTTGGTGCTTTCGTTGACTTAGGTGGCATCGATGGCTTAGTGCATATTTCACAAGTAGCACATGAGCATGTAGAGGATGTATCTACTGTATTATCAGAAGGGCAAGAAGTGAAAGTGAAAGTGCTGTCAGTTGACCGCAACAATGAGCGTATTGCTTTATCGATTAAAGAAACAATCCCTGGCCCTTGGTCTGGTATTGAAGAGAAAGCAAAAAAAGGGTCTGTTTTAACGGGGAAAGTAAAACGTTTAGTCACGTTTGGTGCCTTTGTAGAAGTGTTCCCTGGGATTGAGGGGCTTGTGCACATTTCGCAAATTTCACACAAGCATATTAACACACCTCACGAAGCTTTAAAAGAAGGGCAAGAGGTACAAGTGAAAGTACTTGATGTGAATGAAGCGGAAAAACGCTTATCGCTCAATATGAAGGACTTACAAGCAGACGCAGAAAAAGAAGAAGCGTTCGACTATGAATTACCAACAGAAAATACGGGTTTTTCATTTAGTGATGTAATTGGTGATCAGTTAAAGAAATTCACACAAAAATAATACTGTAAAAATAAGGCGGGCTATTTGCTCGTCTTATTTTTATCGGATGAATATGTGTTTAGAGGCACTTTCACCGTTTTGAATGTTATGAAAACATGCTATAGTGTGAAGATTGGTGTATAATACAAAATCGAGAAGAAGTTTGGAAGGATGATAACAGATGACAAAACCAGTAATCGCCATCGTTGGTCGTCCGAACGTAGGTAAATCGACAATTTTCAACCGTATTGTTGGAGAACGTGTATCGATCGTGGAAGATATTCCAGGTGTGACACGTGACCGTATTTATAGTTCGGCAGATTGGTTAGCACATGAATTTAATATTATTGATACAGGTGGAATTGAAATTGGTGACGAGCCGTTTTTAGAGCAAATCCGCCAGCAAGCTGAAATTGCCATTGATGAGGCAGATGTCATTATCTTTATGACAAATGGTCGTGAAGGTGTGACAGCAGCAGATGAGCAAGTGGCAAAAATTTTATATAAGACAAAAAAACCAGTTGTACTAGCTGTCAACAAAATCGATAACCCCGATATGCGTGAAATGATTTATGATTTTTATTCACTAGGATTTGGGGAGCCGTTCCCAATCTCAGGTTCACATGGCATTGGCTTAGGGGATTTACTTGATGAATGTGCAAAGCATTTCCCGAAAGAAGATGAAAATCAATACGACGAAGATGTCATTAAGTTCTCGTTAATTGGTCGTCCAAATGTAGGGAAATCTTCATTAGTAAATGCTTTCCTTGGACAAGAGCGTGTAATTGTATCGAATATTGCCGGTACAACGCGTGATGCGATTGATACACCATACACGTATGAAGAACAAGATTATGTCATTATTGATACAGCAGGGATGCGTAAAAAAGGGAAAGTGTACGAGTCCACAGAGAAATATTCTGTCCTACGTGCGCTACGTGCAATTGAGCGCTCCGATGTTGTATTAGTTGTCTTGAATGCGGATGAAGGCATTCAAGAACAAGATAAAAAAATTGCTGGCTATGCGCACGAGGCAGGGAAGGCAATCGTTATCGTTGTAAACAAATGGGATGCTGTTGAAAAAGATGAGAAGACAATGAACTTCTATACACAACAAATTCGCGAGCATTTCTTATTTTTAGATTATGCACCGATTGTTTTTGTATCAGCGAAAACAAAGCAACGTGTACATCAAATTTTCCCGATTATCCAACGTGTAAGTGAAAATCATGCAATGCGTATTCAATCATCGATCTTAAATGAAGTGATTGAGGATGCTGTAGCGAGAAATCCGGCACCAGCAGATAAAGGTCGCCGCTTACGTTTATATTACACGACGCAAGTTGCTATTAAGCCACCAACGTTTGTCGTATTCGTCAATGAACCAGAGTTAATGCATTTCTCTTATGAGCGTTTCCTAGAGAATCGTATTCGTGAAACGTTTGATTTCGAAGGGACACCAATTCGTTTAATTACACGTGCACGTGATTAATTCGATAAAGGGGATAGAACGATGGAATATGTAACGGTATTAGGGGCAGGCTCTTGGGGAACAGCGCTTGCAGTTGTATTAGCGGAAAATGGGCATAATACGCTGTTATGGACGCACCGAGCAGACCAAGCAACAGAAATAAATGAACAACATACGAATAAAAAATATTTACCAGAAACGATTTTGCCGACGAATTTACGTGCTACAGCTTCTTTAGAAGAAGCTGTAGCCCATGCACCGACAATTGTTGTAGCGGTGCCGACAAAAGCTATTCGTGAAGTATGTAGCAATATGTCAGATTTACTGCATACGGCTAAATTATTAGTGCATGTGTCAAAAGGAATTGAACCGGATACATTGTTGCGTATTTCGGAGTTGATAAGAGAAAGCGTGAAGGCGGAGTTCATCGAAGACATTGTTGTCTTATCAGGGCCTTCGCATGCCGAAGAAGTTGTATTGCAACATCCGACGACTGTGACAGCGGCGTGTACGTCAATCGATGCGGCAAAAAAAGTGCAAGATTTGTTTATGAGCAATTATTTCCGCGTTTACACAAACGATGATATTATCGGTGTAGAAATCGGTGGTGCGTTAAAAAACGTCATTGCACTTGCTGCAGGGATTACGGATGGTTTAAACTACGGTGATAATGCCAAAGCAGCGCTCATTACGCGCGGTTTAGCTGAAATTACAAGGCTCGGTGTCAAAATGGGCGGTAATCCATTTACATTTGCAGGGTTAACGGGTATGGGCGATTTAATTGTGACATGTACAAGCGTCCATTCACGTAACTGGCGTGCAGGCCATATGCTCGGTCAAGGGTTAAAGTTAGATGAAGTGTTAGCTAAAATGGGCATGGTTGTAGAAGGGGTTCGTACAACGAAAGCGGCCTATCAATTAGCCCAACAATATGATGTACCGATGCCGATTACAACTGCTTTGTACGAAGTGTTGTTTAACGATAAAGAAGTAAAAGTAGCAGTCGATGAGCTCATGATTCGTATGAAAAAATCAGAAATCGATGAGTTACGGTAAATTTTAATAAAATGTTCACAAACAGGGAGGTGCAAATGTGCGCCTCCTATATTTTTATATGGAAAAACGGTATAATGACTAACAGTGTGAAAGAAATGTGAAAGGCGGTTTTTCTGTAATGCCATTATTAGATATGTCTGCATTTGTATTAAATGCGCGTGGGCCGTTAGCGAATATGCCCGCCCTTGATGTTATGTGGGTATCATTTTATTCGATTGGGCTAATGATGCTTTCGGTTATCATGGTTTCAGCTGTTCGGAAGTGGGTACATAATGCATTCTTTTCGATTGCTTTAAGATTTATTGCGTTTGCAATGTTCTTTATAGGCACGGTTTTAATGGTGCTCGTTGTAGCAACGTGGCCAGCGTAATAAATGGAAGGGGAAAAATGATGAAAAAGTCCTTAGTATTTTTCTTAGTAGTAGTAGCTTCTGTTCTGTTATCTGCGTGCGGTGCTGTTTATACGAATGATGAACAACAACGAGTGCAGCAAACACCAAATCCAGATGCGCTTAATGCGGTACAACGTGCAATCAATGAATATCAAGAAGCTACCGGTGTATTGCCGATTAAAAATAGTGAAGAAAATACCGATATTTTTGTGAAGTATCAAATTGATTTTATGAAATTAACAAATGGTGGCTATCTTGCAAAAGCACCAGATAATGCGTATGAACAAGGTGGTATTTTTACATATGTCCTTTGGAATGTAGAAGAAGCGCCAACAGTGAAATTGATTGATTTACGTATGACAGAACGTATTCGTGAAGTCAATTTACGTTTTGTCTCTACAAAATATCCACAATTTAAAGATCGTGTCGCAGACTATGTGTATACAATCAATTATAAAAATATTGGTTATAGTCAAGAAGTAGCGGTTAATAGTCCCTATACAAATAATTTATTGCCATTAGTTGTATCAAGCGAAGGGGATGTATATGTAGACTATTCACTTGATATGCAGCTTTTTATTAATGAAAAAGATTTGACACCAACACCGGGTGAAGATATTCGCTATTTACTAGCGGATGAATACCCTGTATTACCAGCTTATTCTTTACCATATACGGTAGATGAAAATAATGAAGTAACTTTTATGTATGACCCAGTAAAGGCAGAAAAAGAAGAAAAGCAACAAAAATAAGAGAATAGTGAAAAATAAAATAGACGCTTCTCGCAAATTTTGTGAGGAGCGTTTTTCATATTTTAATAAAATGTTCATACAATGGTAATACGTAAAGGGGGAGCGTATGTCAGAACAAGTATTTAAACAGTTAGCTGAACGTACTAATGGAGATGTATATATCGGTGTTGTAGGGCCTGTACGTGTCGGAAAATCCACGTTTGTCAAAAAAGTAATGGAAATGATTGTGTTGCCGAATATTGCATATGAGGATGAACGAAAACGTGCATTGGACGAGTTACCACAAAGCTCGCCTGGTCCTGTTATTATGACGGCAGAGCCGAAATTCGTGCCTGCTCAAAGCGCACACATTACAATTGGTGAAAACGATTTAGCGTTCCGTATTCGATTAGCGGATTGTGTAGGGTATGTGATTGATGGGGTAAAAGGTTATGAGGATGAAAATGGGCCGAAATTTGTGCAAACACCATGGCATAATGAGCCTATTCCATTCGAAGAAGCAGCTAAGATTGGAACGGATAAAGTCATACGTGATCATGCGAATATCGGCGTCGTTGTGACAACGGATGGCACGGTAAACGGGATTAAACGTTCTGCTGCTGAAGTGGCAGAGCAACAAATCATTGAACAATTACAGGAGATTGGAAAGCCGTTTGTCATTGTGTTAAACAGTACAGTGCCAGGACATGAAAACACGATGCGCTTGCGTAATGAACTATTGGAAAAATATAATGTACCGGTGCATGCAGTGTCAATTGAGCAACTCACAAAAACAGATATTATGTACATTTTACAAGAGTCGCTCTATGAATTTCCAGTGGAAGTCATTGATGTAGAAAAGCCAGACTGGTTAGATGTATTAGAAGACGCACACCCGATTCATGTGACGTTGCAAGAAGCAATTGATCATATGACGACAACGATTCGAAAAATCCGTGATGTAGAGCATGCGACAAAAGTACTTGAGCAGATTGATTTTGTGGAAGCGTGTGACTTACAAGAAGTAGACCCAGGCCTTGGGGTAGCGACGATTCGTCTCGCTATAAAAGGTGAAACATATAAAGCGGTATGTAATGAATGGTTAACAGAACCAATCGATACGAAAAAAGACTGGCTGTTATTTATTAAGGAGTCTGCACAAGCTAAAGAAGAACAAAAACGCTTTAAAGCCGCGATTGACAATGCTCGAAAAGATGGGTACGGGGTCACATTGCCAACAATTGATGAATTTGAGCCAAGTGAGCCAGAATTAATTCGTCAAAATAATTTCTATGGTGTGCGGATGAAGGCGAGTGCAGCATCTTATCATATTATTCGTATTGACATGGGGACGGAATTTGCGCCATTAATTGGCTCGGAATTTTACAGTCAGCAATTATTAAAAGATTTAAAATATGCATTTGAAAATGACCGAGAAGCGTTATGGAGTACACAGCTCTTCGGTACACCGCTTCATGAATTATTAAAAGAAAGTATTAGTTATAAAATGCAATCTATTCCACAAAATGCAAAAGAACGTATGCGTTTAACAATTGAACGTATGGTAAATGAAGGGGAACGAGGAATTGTAACGTTTGTGATTTAGTTATAATTTATAAACAAATAATTGAAAATTCCGAAAGAACAGCGGCGAATTTGGTTCATTTGTCCTGTTCTTTTTGTTTTGGTCACAAAAAATAGCAGGAACTTAAAAAATACGGATAAATACAGTTGCAGTGCGATTTTTCTTATGTTACTCTTTTTACATGATTTAGGTTCATGACCCTTTGAGAGGAGGTGAATGGTGTGAATAAAACAGAATTAGTAAACTCTGTTGCTGAAGCTGCAGGTCTTTCAAAAAAGGACGCTTCTAAAGCAGTTGAAGCTGTATTTGATACAATTCAAGATGCTCTTGCAAAGGGTGACAAAGTACAATTAATCGGTTTTGGTAACTTCGAGGTACGTGAACGCGCAGCTCGTAAAGGTCGTAACCCACAAACAGGTGACGAAATCGAAATCGCGGCTAGCAAAGTACCGGCTTTCAAACCAGGTAAAGCGCTTAAAGATGCTGTAAAATAATACACATCCGTAGTTACATAGAGCAGCTCTCCATTGTTATGGGAGCTGCTCTTTTTGCTAGTTAGTACATAATTTTTATCGTTAGAGTAAGCTGTTTTGAACTTATAGACCGGATGTGCTACGATTCATGTGTTAAGTTGAACGAAGAAATGTAGGAGGCAACAATGTCGAACGTTGATTTAAAAAAGATAGAAGAAGCAGTAAAAATGATTTTAGAAGCAGTAGGGGAAGACGTAAATCGCGAAGGGTTACTAGATACACCAAAACGCGTTGCAAAAATGTATGCCGAAATGTTTAGCGGATTGCAAGAAGATCCGCGTGATTATTTCAGTACAGTATTCCATGAAGATCATGAGGAGCTTGTGCTCGTAAAAGATATTCCGTTTTACTCCATGTGTGAGCATCATTTAGTGCCGTTTTATGGGAAAGCGCATGTTGCTTATATTCCGAAGGATGGGAAAGTAGCAGGGTTAAGTAAATTAGGACGTTGTGTAGAGTCTGTAGCACGTCGCCCGCAATTACAAGAGCGCATTACATCAACAGTAGCAGATACAATTATGGACATGTTAGATCCAAAAGGTGTATATGTTGTTGTAGAGGCGGAACATATGTGTATGACCATGCGCGGTTTAAAAAAGCCAGGTTCAAAAACCGTTACTTCCGTAGCACGTGGCGTATATGAAACAGATGATATTAAACGACGCGAAATCATTTCCTTTATTCAAATGTCTTAATTGGCACAAAATTGTGTTATGATAGCTAAAGAAAAATGTTCGTATGAGGTGAGTAAAGGATGACACAACCTGATTATATAATTATTGAAGCGCAAGAAGACGGTGTACATGTAATCGGTTTAACACGGGGAACGGATACAAAATTCCATCATTCTGAAAAGCTAGACGCAGGTGAAATTATGATTGCACAGTTTACAGAGCATACATCAGCAATGAAAATCCGCGGAAAAGCAAAAATTCATTCAGCACATGGCGTAGTCGAGAGTGGCTTGAAAAAGTAATATATTTACGACCTTGAATGTGATACAACACCAAGCTGGCTATGCTATAATGAAGCATAGTTACTTTAGTGAAATGGAGTACTATTTATGGATGCAACAACTATTAGCCAAGCTGTGGAGCAATTAAAAACAACAATTTTAGACAGTATTCGGCATAATGTATTACTAAAATACACTGGCACGCCGTTGTTAAATGAACAACAGCTATTTTTTTTGCTGCTTCCAAAGCTAAATGGTGAAGCTTGGGATGACGAAGTGACAAAGAGTGCCGTAACAGTAGGGATCGTGCATTCGTCACTTGCAGAGCACGATAAAATTTATGCGACAAATGCCGTGTCGAAAGAGCAACAATTAACCGTTTTATCAGGTGATTATTATAGTGGTCGCTATTATCAGTTGTTAGCACAAACAGGTAATATTGAGTTAATTCGAAAATTATCCGAAGCCATTGTAGCGCGTTGTGAACAGGAAATGACCGTCTATGAACACGAGAGACGTACGTTCCAAGAATGGATTCACAGTATCGCTACAATTGAAACAGCGTTAATTGAACGATTCTTTTCCGTGTATCAGTACGATTCCTATAAACAAGTCATGCAGCAAGCATTAACGATTGCACGCCTCAACAGAGAGTTAGTAGGCGTATCACAAGGAGCGTCTTCGCTGTATATAGAGCGCATGGCAATGAATCTTGAGGGACAACCCATTGCACAAGTACTTGAACAGGAAATTACTGAGCGTAAACGGGCATTAAATGTAACACTTGCAACAAGCACATATAGTGAGACACTACAACGAATCATTGTTGAAATGGTATCTTAATTGTTTGTTGACAAAGAAAGGTTTTGAAAAAATGGCGAAATCGAAAGAACAACATGTACATGAAGTATTTGAACAAATTTCAGGTAATTATGACAAAATGAATTCAGTCATTAGTTTTCAAATGCATAAGCTATGGCGCAATGATGTCATGAAACGGATGGATGTAAAAAAAGGTTCAGCTTGTTTAGATGTATGTTGTGGTACAGCTGACTGGACGATTGCTTTAGCGAAAGCAACTGGTGGAGATGGTATCGTTAAAGGTGTGGACTTCAGTGAAAACATGCTAAGCGTAGGCAAGGAAAAAGTGTTGCCGTATGATTTTGTTGAGCTGATTCATGGAAACGCGATGGACTTACCATTTGAAGATAATACATTCGATTATGTAACAATTGGCTTTGGTTTACGCAATGTACCTGATTACATGCAAGTGCTACGCGAAATGAATCGCGTACTAAAGCCTGGTGGCATGGCGGTATGTCTCGAAACATCTCAATCTGAAATTCCAGGGTATCGTCAATTGTTCCGTCTTTACTTTAAGTACATCATGCCATTATTCGGGAAGCTGTTTGCGAAAAGCTATAAAGAGTATTCTTGGTTACAAGAATCGGCGGATGATTTCCCGGGTATGAAAAAGTTAGCATCGATGTTTAAAGAAGCTGGATTTGTCAATGTCACATATAAAGGATATAGTGGCGGCGCAGCAGCGGCGCATATCGGTTTTAAAAAAGAAATTTAGTGGGAGAAGGTTTGTTCACGTGGAAAAGATGAAGTTAAAGTTACTCTATGCTGATTTAAAATCAGATATAGATGTCATCGAAAAAGAATTAGAAATAGCGTTGAACTCGTCTTCACACTTGTTAAATGATGCCTCTCTCCATCTTCTGCAAGCTGGTGGTAAACGAATTCGCCCTGTATTTGTCCTGCTCAGTGCCAAATTTGGGCAATATGATATCGAGCGTGTCAAGCATGTCGCCGTCCCATTCGAGTTGATTCATATGGCGTCACTTGTGCATGATGATGTCATTGATAATTCGGATATGAGAAGGGGAGAGCTGACAGTAAAAGCGCAGTGGAACAATAGAGTGGCCATGTATACGGGCGACTTTATTTTTGCGCGTGCGCTTGAGTATGTTACAGCAATTGAACAACCGCGCGTTCATCAAATTTTAGCACGTACAATGGTTGAAATTTGTAACGGCGAAGTGATTCAAATTGAAGATAAGTTTCGTTTAAATCAAAATATCAAAGATTATTTCCGCCGTATTAAGCGTAAAACAGCGCTACTGATTGAATCGAGCTGTGAATTAGGAGCCATTGTAGGTGGCGTAGATCCAGAAAATGTTCGTCGTTTAAAACGTTACGGTTATTTTGTTGGGATGAGCTTTCAAATCGTCGATGATATTTTGGATTTTACCGCAACGGATAAAGAGTTAGGAAAACCAGCTGGAAGTGATTTATTACAAGGGAATATTACACTGCCAGCGTTACTTTTAAAGGATGACCCACAAGTGCGTCCATATATTGATAAGATTGTTGCAGGTCAATTAACAGAAGCAGAACGTAAAGACATGCTAAAAATCGTTCGTAAATCAAATGCCATCAAAGAAGCATCAAAAATTAGCGATAAGTATTTACAAAAAGCGTTAAAAGAAGTGGCGGCATTGCCACATCATCCGATGAAGAAAAAATTACGTGATATAGCATTATTCATCGGTAAACGTAAATTTTAGCTAATACTTGCACGTATAATATTATTTTGGTAATATTTATCGGTAGGTGAAAAAAACCTGTATCGAATTTGAAGGAGTGTTTAAATAATGGCTATCGAAAAAACTTTTTTAATGGTTAAGCCTGACGGTGTTGAGCGCCAAGTAATCGGTGACATCATTGACCGTTTTGAGCGTCGCGGTTTCACAATGCGCGGAGCTAAATTTATGAACGTATCTCGCGAATTAGCGGAAAGCCACTATGCGGAGCACGCTGAGCGTCCATTCTTCGGTGAATTAGTAGATTTCATCACTTCTGGCCCAGTATTCGCAATGGTATGGGAAGGCGAGTCTGTAATCTCTCTAGCTCGTATTATGATTGGTGCTACAAAGCCATCAGAATCTCAACCAGGTACAATCCGTGGTGACTATGCAGTAACTGTATCTCACAACGTAATTCACGGTTCTGACTCTTTAGCTTCTGCTGAGCGCGAAATCGGCCTTTGGTTCGGTGAAGAGTTAGCTTAATTTTTAACTAATAATACGTAAATAGCTGTCACATCGATTGTGATAGCTATTTTTTTTATGTTATTATTTCAGAAAAATGAAACAATTATATGGTATGCTTATATGTGATAGAAAGAATGAATGGAATGTTTTGGGCAGTGGTTACCGCCGTTGCGATAGGATGAATGCTGACAGATTCATTTATAAAAAATAGAACATAAGGAGTGGAAATGGTGGGGGGATTTATTATAGCCATTGTTTCGATTATCGTTGGAGGTGCAATTCCTCTTTCGGCAATCTATTTAAATCATAAAAAGTCTACAATGAAACTTCAATTGCAGTTAGCGGAAAAGGAAATTAAACTGGAAGAATTAAGGCTTCAAACGATTGCTGAAGAAACACAAAAAATGCGCTTAGAGCTAGAACAATCAAAGCAAACATTACTTGAATCGACAAAGCAAATCGATTATACAAAGCCGTAAGTGATAAAAAAACGTATCTATAGGATGATTTCATATAATACCTATTTCTGTCATGCGTATTTTCAGCTATAATAATTGTACTATGCATCAGAAAGGGAAGATGTGAGACGATGTCAGATTATGAACAATTTATCCAAGGCATTAAACGTAAAACAGGAATTGACTTAGCACTCTATAAAGAGGCGCAAATGAAACGTCGTTTAACGTCTTTATACGAGAAAAAAGGCTACAAAAACTTTGTGGAATTTTTAGCGGCGCTTGAAAAAGACCGCGATTTAATGAATGAATTTTTAGATCGTATGACGATTAATGTGTCAGAGTTTTATCGTAATGGTAAGCGTTGGGAAGTATTGCAAAATAAAATTTTCCCTAAGCTTTTGCAAACGAATAAAAGACTTAAAATTTGGAGTGCAGCCTGTTCTACAGGTGAAGAGCCGTATAGCTTAGCGATGGTGTTATCACAGCATCAGTCTCTATCGCAAATTAGCATTTTAGCTACGGATTTAGATGAAAATGTCATTCAAAAAGCGAAGCTCGGTTTGTATCCAGAGCGCTCGTTAGCAGAAGTGCCAAAAGATGTACAAGCTAAGTATTTCCGACAAGAAGGACAGTTTTATAAAGTAAACGATGAAATTAAACGTACCGTTACATTCAAAAAGCACAATTTATTAAAGGATACGTATGAGTCTAATTTCGATCTCATTGTTTGTCGAAATGTCATGATTTACTTTACTGAGGAAGCAAAAGATCAAATTTATGAGAATTTCAGCAAATCTTTACGCCCAGGTGGTATTTTATTTGTAGGGTCAACGGAGCAAATTTTTAATCCGGCCCGTTATGGGTTTGAAGTGGAAGATACATTTTTCTATCGAAAAAAATAATGAAATCGTTCGTCAAAGCAATGTATGTAGCTTGCAAAATAATCAAGAATGTACAATCATATTGCCCAATCGGCGCTTTTCGCATAGACGAAAGGCGTTGTTTATTTAGTAGTACATGAGATTGTTCTATAAGAGCTGCATGCATTTTGTTACAATAAGAACGTTCAGAATATTCGTGAATAAAGAAGTTTATTTCGATAATCGTACTGTATTTTCTAGATAGATATGTTATAGTGAAAAATACATACTTTAGCGAGTTGAAGGGAGAAAGTGTTTTATGCGTTATTTAACAGCAGGTGAGTCTCATGGACCACAATTAACAACTATTATTGAGGGGCTACCATCCCTTTTACCAATTACAGCAGAGAAAATTAACTATGATTTAAAACGACGCCAAGGTGGACATGGTCGCGGACGCCGCATGCAAATTGAAACAGATACGGTAGAAATCGTAGCAGGTGTACGTCATGGTCAAACATTAGGATCACCGGTTGCGCTGGTTGTCACAAATGATGACTGGAAGCATTGGACGAAAATTATGGGGGCAGCACAATTACCAGAAGACGTGGATCCAAATGAAATCAAGCGTCAAATTTCACGTCCACGTCCAGGTCATGCCGATTTAGTAGGTGGGATGAAATACGGTCATCGCGATCTTCGTAACGTGTTAGAGCGCTCCAGTGCACGTGAAACAACAGTACGTGTAGCCGTTGGTGCAGTAGCAAAAGCATTATTAAATGAACTAGGGATTTCCGTTGTGTCGTACGTAACAGAAATTGCTGGCATTAAAGCAGATGTATCGAAGGTAGCGGGTAAATCAGTCGATGAAATTCGTGCGATTGTAGAGGAAGATCCATGTTACACGGTGGATTCTGAAGCATCGGCAAAAATGGTCGAGGCGATTGATGAAGCAAAGAAAGCTGGAGACTCTATCGGTGGTATTGTAGAAGTTATCATCGAAGGCTTACCAGCAGGGATCGGCTCTTATGTGCATTATGACCGTAAGTTAGACGGGAAATTAGCACAGGCGATGCTTTCCATTAATGCATTTAAAGGTGTAGAGTTTGGGATTGGCTTTGAAGCAGCGCGTCTTCCAGGCTCACAAGTACATGATGAAATTATTTGGGACGAAGAAAAGGGCTATACACGTAAAACGAATAATCTTGGTGGTTTAGAGGGCGGTATGACAACGGGGATGCCAATTGTTGTACGTGGTGTAATGAAGCCAATTCCAACCCTTTATAAACCATTAAATAGTGTAGATATCGAAACAAAAGAAGTGTTTAAGGCGAGTGTCGAGCGAAGTGATAGTTGTGCAGTCCCAGCAGCATCTGTTGTAGCAGAGCATGTGATTGCATGGGAAATCGCAACAGCTATCGTGGACCAATTCCATAGCGACCAGCTACCACAGTTAAAAGCGCAATTAGATGCGATGCGTGCGTACACAAAGGAGTACTAAGATGAATATTCCAGTACGAGCAGCTTCACATCAGTATGAGGTAGTGATTGGCAACGGGATGTTAAAAGCCGCCTTGGAAAGCTATAAGGCGTTATTTGATCAAGCCGATAAAATCATCGTGTTAACCGATCAACACGTGTGGGCGGCACAAGAAGGCTATTTCAAGTCTTCTTGTCCGTACGACTTCCATGTCTTTGTTATGCCAGCAGGGGAAGCGTGTAAATCATTTGAAAACTTTAATGCGGCACAGACATTTCTATTAGAACAAAAATGTACACGCAAATCGCTTGTCATTGCTTTTGGTGGCGGTGCAGTAGGGGACTTAGCAGGTTTTGTTGCCGCGACGTACATGCGCGGTATTCCGTTTATTCAAGTGCCGACAACGATTTTAGCGCATGATTCAGCAGTCGGTGGTAAGACGGCGATCAACCACACGCTAGGTAAAAATATGATTGGTGCTTTTTATCAACCAGAAGCAGTACTGTACGATACACAGTTTTTAGCGACACTCCCTATTCGTGAAGTACGTTCAGGAATGACAGAAGTGATTAAACATGCGATGATTTCAAATCCACAATGGTTACAGGAGATCATGCAAAAAAACATCACGGCACTGGATGAGCCAACATTGGCAGATTATTTAGCGAAAGGCGTACAAGTAAAAGCCAAAATCGTAGAAGAAGATGAAACGGAACAATCGGTTCGTAAGTTTTTAAACCTCGGTCATACTTACGGTCATGCAATGGAAGCAGCAGCAGGTTATGGGGGCTTAGCGCACGGTGAAGCAGTGATGATTGGCCTTGTGTATTGTTTGTTATTAAGTGAACGTTACGGTCAGATCACACGGGAATTTACCGTTGATTTTTACAAATTTGCACGCAATAACGGTTATCCGTTTAGTGCAGTACATGATTATACATTTGAAGAACTAACAGATTATTTATTAAAAGATAAAAAAGCAGATTACGGGGAATTACAATTTGTTTTACTAGAAGAGATCGGTAAACCGTATGTAAAGAAAATTGAACTTTCGGAATGTAAGGAAATCGATGCAGCATTACGACAATTATTAACGGAGGTGCACGAATGATTCGCGGTGTTCGAGGGGCAACAACAATTCAATCAGATACAGCTGAACTAGTATGGAGCGAAACGGCATCACTTGTGTTAGAAATGGTAAAAGTAAATCAGATTGACCCAGCAGACATCGCTTCGGTTACTATTTCAACAACGACTGATATTAAATCAGCATTTCCAGCAAAATCAGTACGTTCGATGGCAGGATGGCAATACGTACCGATTATGTGTATGCATGAAATGGATGTGCCAGGCGGCTTGCCGCTTTGTATTCGTGTTCTGATGCATGTCAATACGGATGTAGTACAAAAAGATATTCAGCATGTATATTTAAACGAGGCAGTGAAATTAAGACCGGATTTAGTTCGTAAATAGAGGAGTCGGTAAGGATGAAATGGAAACAACAAATTCACGGAATGAAAGCATACCAACCAGGTAAACCAATGGAAGAAGTAAAGAAAATGTATGGCTTAGATGAAGTAGTGAAGCTTGCGTCAAATGAAAATCCATTTGGCAGCTCACCAAAAGTAAAAGCGTTTTTACAAAGTGATGCATCGAATCATGCAATCTATCCAGATGGCTACGCACAAAACTTACGTACAGCGGTAGCAAATCACTTAGGTGTAAAAGAGACAGAATTAATTTTTGGTAACGGTTCGGACGATTTAATTGCCATTATTACACGTGCATTGTTGTATCCAGGCGTTAACACAGTAATGGCAGACCCGTCATTCTCTCAATATTGGCATAATGCTGAAATCGAAGGGGCAGAAGTACGTAAAATTCCTTGTGTCGATGGTCGCCACGATTTAGAGGCGATGTTAGCGGCAATCGATGACAATACATCTGTCGTATGGGTGTGTAGCCCAAATAACCCGACAGGTACCATCGTAACAGATGCCGAATTACAACACTTCTTAAAGCAAGTACCATCTGATGTACTTGTTGTATTAGACGAAGCGTATATCGAGTACGTAAATGATCCAGCACATGAGCCGACATTAAAATATTTCCGTGAATATGAAAATGTGATTTTACTTCGGACATTTTCAAAAGCGTACGGTTTAGCTTCATTCCGCGTTGGCTACGGTATTGCGCAAGAGCAAGTCATTGCTAAGTTAGATCCAGTACGTGCACCATTTAATAACACAATTTTAAGTCAAAAAGTAGCTGTCGTCGCACTTGAGGACCAAGACTATATCGCACAATGCTGTGAAGCAAATGAAAAAGGCAAGGCACAGTATGTTGCTTGGTGTGAAAAACACGGTTTACATTACTACCCTTCGCAAACAAACTTCGTATTATTTGAAGTAAAAGCGGATAGCAATGTTGTGTTTGAAGAAATGATGAAGCGTGGCTTTATTATTCGCAGTGGTGCAGCACTTGGCGCACCAGGCTATATTCGTGTGACGATTGGTACGGAAGAACAAAATGCTAAATTTTTATCGCTGCTTGAAGAAGTCTTAACAGAACAAGGTGTGTTTGCATGACACGTAATGTTCTTGTCATTGGATTAGGGTTAATTGGCGGTTCTGTCGCATTAGCCCTCCAAAAAGCACCACAAACAAAAATTTACGGGTTTGATGCCCTCCCGCAAACGAGAGAGTTGGCAAAAACCTTAAATGTCGTACATGAAATTGTAGAAAACCCTGCACAAGTTGCGGATAAAATGGACTTTATTATTTTTGGTACACCTGTCAGTGCTACATTAACGTGGATGGAGCAATTAAAGGACTGGGTGCTAAAAAAGAATGTGATTGTGACAGATACAGGTAGTACAAAGGCGTTAATTATGAAAAAGGCTGAGGAACTGAAGGAAATGGGCATTACCTTTATCGGCGGACACCCAATGGCTGGTTCACATAAAAGTGGTGTAACCGCTGCAAAACCATATCTTTTTGAAAATGCGTATTATATGTTAACGCCGTTTGAAGATGAAAAGCCTGAAACAATCGAGAAGCTGGAACATTTATTGAAATATACAATTGGAAAGCTTGTCAAGGTTGATGCTACAGAGCATGATCATATGACAGCTGTTGTGAGCCATTTCCCGCATATTGTGGCAGCATCGCTTGTGCATCAGCTACAGCTTGAAAACGCACAGCTCCCGATGACAAGATTGCTTGCTGCTGGTGGTTTCCGTGATATTACACGTATCGCATCGTCCAATCCGATTTTATGGCGTGATATTACCTTACAAAACCGCGGGGAGCTAATTGACCAGCTAGAACAGTGGACGGCTGAAATGAACCGTGTAAAGTCGCTTTTACAAGATGGTAGTCAAGATATGATTGAACAATATTTTGCGGTGGCAAAGCAAGTGCGTGATGCTTTACCAACATCAGCTGGTGCACTATTTGTACCGTACGATTTATATGTCGATATTCCAGACTATCCAGGGGTTATTTCCGAAGTAACAGGGTACTTAGCAGAAGATAATATTAGCATTACGAATATTCGTATTGTCGAGACACGAGAAGACGTCTTCGGTATTTTAGTCATTAGCTTTAGTTCAGCGGATGACCGTGAGCGTGCGGTAAAATGCATTGCTAGAAGAGCTAATTTTGAAACATATATTTCATAAAAGGCAAAAAGCATAATCGCTTTTTGCTCTTTTTCACAAGGAGGTTTCTGCACTATGAAGGTAATAGATTACAATCGTCCAAGTTTGCGTGGGACAATTCAAGTACCAGGGGATAAATCCATTTCACATCGTTCCGTTATGTTTGGTGCTATTGCAGAAGGCACAACGACGGTTGAAGGCTTCCTACTAGGGGAAGATTGCTTAAGTACAATCGACTGTTTCCGTAAGCTTGGGGTTCAAATTGATGTAGATGGGACAAATGTCAAAATTGAAAGTGCAGGCATTGATGCTTGGGAAGAACCGAAAGAGGTGCTATATACGGGAAATTCGGGGACAACAACGCGCCTAATGCTTGGTATATTATCTGGCACCAACCTACATACGATTATGACAGGTGATGCGTCTATCGGAAAACGTCCAATGCGCCGCGTGGTCGATCCGCTTCGCCAAATGGGTGCACAAATTGCAGGGCGTGCAGGTGGTCAATATACACCACTTGCTATTCAAGGAACAGCACTACAAGCGATTGATTATACAATGCCTGTTGCAAGCGCGCAGGTGAAGTCTGCTATTTTACTAGCTGGCCTTCGTGCAAAAGGCACAACGATTGTACGTGAATCAGAAGTGTCGCGTGATCACACAGAGCGCATGCTACGTCAGTTTGGAGCGAAAGTAGACGTAACAGATGGTGTCGTATCATTTGAAGGTGGTCAAAAGCTAGTAGGTACCCATGTAAAAGTGCCTGGTGATATTTCATCCGCGGCCTTTTTCTTAGTAGCTGGAGCGATCGCAAAGGATAGTGAAGTTGTTATAGAAAATGTCGGTGTGAATGAAACGCGTGATGGTATTATTGATGTACTAACGGCAATGGGTGCTAATATGAGCCTGATGGTAGAAGATGAAACGGCGGCAGAACCAACTGCAACAATTACAATTCGTACGTCTCATTTACATGGCACAGTTATTGAAGGCGCGATTATTCCTCGTTTAATCGATGAAATTCCGATTCTAGCTTTACTCGCAACGCAAGCGAATGGACAAACGATTATAAAAGATGCGGAAGAATTAAAAGTAAAAGAAACCGATCGCATTACAGCTGTTGTCACAGAGCTAAAAAAATTAGGTGCTAACATTGAAGCAACAGATGATGGGATGATTATTAATGGACCGACACCATTGCAGGGGGCTTCCTTAAAATCGTACGGTGACCATCGGATTGGGATGATGGCAGCAGTCGCAGCACTAATAACGGATGAGCCAATCCAATTAGATGATGCCGAATGTATCGCTGTGTCCTATCCGACATTTTTTGAGCATGTACATTCATTAATCGTAAGATAATTCGAATGAATGAGTTATTTCTAAATACTATTTGAAATAACTCATTTTCCTTGTTTAGCGTGTTATAGTCCTGTAGCATAAGGAATAATAAAGATAGAAAAGGTGAACGCTAGAATGAAGGAAATGTTACAGGCAATTCAAGAAGGGGATTTGCAGCGTATTAATGCATTTTTAGAAACATTTTTAATGAACGAGGCACCAGGGGAGCAATACGAAGTAGCCGAGCTGCTCATGCAGTATGGTTATTTAGAAGAAGCGAATCGGGTGCTGGAGCATTTAGCCTTTTTATTCGCAGATGAAGCGCAAATTATTATTGATCGCGCCAATGTGTGTATGGAAATGGGCAATGAGGATGAAGCGCTTGAATTGTTATTATCGGTACCAAATGATGCACAAGAATATCCACAAGCCTTACTGGTGATGGCAGATTATTATCAAATGCAAGGGTTGTTTGAAGTAGCAGAAAAGCGAATCAATGAAGCGCTGGAGCTATTGCCAAATGAACCATTACTACAGTTTGCGAAGGCAGAATTATTATTTGAGACAGGCCGTTTTATAGAAGCTGCTCGTATTTATGAAGAATTGTACGAGCAAGAGAAGCAATTTGCGGGTATTTTGCTTGCGGCACGTTTAGCGGAAGTATACCGTGCAGGCGCTGCGTATGAAACAGCACTTGACTATTATATGGAGGCACTTGAAGAAGAAGTAACGCCAGACTTATTATTCGGCTCAGCATATGCAGCGTTTCAATCAGCAAAGTATGAAACGGCCATTACGCAGCTAGAAGATTTAAAAGAACTGGACCCAGACTATTTTGCAGCCTACTTATTGCTTGCACAAAGCTATGCGATGCTAGAAGATAATACACGTGCTTATCAAACGATTCAAGAAGGTTTAGCGCGGGATGAGTACGATAAGTCCCTTTATTTATTTGCGGGGAAAATGGCGTTGAAGAACAACTTGCCAGAAGAAGCTGAATCTTATTTACAACAGGCCATTGCTTTAGATCCAGAATATATGGAAGCAATCCTTGTCTTAATCGCTATTTATGCACAGCAGGAACGCTATGACGCAGTAATCGATTTATTTGAAAGTGTGCAAAAAGAAGGTTTTGACTGGGGAGCCCTTTACCCTTACGTAGCAGAAGCGTATGATAAAGAGGAGGCGTATGATAAAGCATATGAAATTTACAAAAGCGCATATAATGAGTTTAAAGAAGATGTAGCGTTTTTGGAGAAATATTGCTACTTTCTTTTAGAGGATGGGAAGCGCGATGAAGCATATGTGGTAGCAAAACAGCTCGCTCTTTTAGAACCAACAGAGCAGGAGTGGCAAAATCTATTAGAACGTTTTGAATAAAGGGGGGAATAGGATGACTTCTTCCATCCCAGTATTAGAGAAAAAGACTTTTATTCGATGGTTTTTAAAAAATCATCAACTAAAGAGAAGAGAATGCGTGTGGATTTTAAATTATTTATTAAGCAATGATCGTCTACTTGAACAGGTCCATTTTGTAGAAGAAGCACATTATTGTCCGCGGGCAATGGTGATGTCTTCCGTCGAACATAATGGCGTACCATTTCGCTTTTATAAAGGGAATGTTATGACAAGTGATGCAGAAAAGTCGTTTCATGATTTACGCTTGAATCCAGATGAAAGTATTTATATTCAAATTAATTTTCCAAATATACCTCCACACCTTCACTACTTAGCGGTGCTTGAGGAAAACCCTTATATGCCAAAAACTCTTCATATAAGTGAAAAAGACCGTATCATTGCGGAACAATTATTAAAAAACAGTATGGCAGCATTTCAAGAAGAAAAAATTTTACGAGATATTGATGAAGCACTTGACGCAGGGGATAAAGAACGCTTTTTTGAATTATCCAATTTATTGCAAGCGCTAAAGCATACGTCATCACAACAATGAGTTTTGGAAGGAAGAAAGATCAATGTTTTTTAATGTTAAAGATATGGAGCAAATTCACGCCCAAAAACAGTTTATTGATACAGTGATTGTACCGTTACTCAGTTTAGAGTTTGCTGATGAACGTAGTAAGCAAAGTAGTTCTGCTGCAGAGTTTTTAATGTCACTAACAGCGTTTATCGAGCAACAATTTAAAGGACGCCTATTAGTGACACCACCGTTTTCCTATATAGAGTCTTTAAAGGAAACGGTTAGCCCTGAAGCGATTGCAGCAGAACTACAATCAGCAGGCTTTAAACATATCTTTTTTGTGACTTGTGATCATCATTGGACAACTATGAGTGATTCACTCCAAGTCGTTTGGTTACCAGCCATTCCGTTAGAATCAATGGATAAAGCAGTGAAGCAAAGGATATTAGAAGATCAATTAAAACAAGTGATCCCGACCTTTACAAAAGTGTGGACAAGCTAGTAGAAGATTGATTCATTAAATGTTCACAATCCTTACTAATTCTGGGCAATGCTATATTGACCAACCTATTTTATTGATATATCATAGATATGTCCTAGTTATTACTATTTGTAAAAGTATGTCCGTTGGACTGACCTTTTAAGTTAGAGGGGGGAAAAGGATTGAGTAATAATCGAGTTACACGACGCCAATTTTTAACGTACACAATTACAGGTGTAGGTGGATTCATGGCGGCTGGTATGTTAATGCCAATGGTACGCTTTGCAGTGGATCCATTATTACAGACAAAAGAAGAAGGAGACTTCATTTTAACTGGTCAGAAAATTGCGGATTTATCAGATCAGCCAGTAAAAGTTGACTTCTCATTCGAGCAAGTTGATGCTTGGTACAAGTCTGAGGTAACAGATGCAGCTTGGGTTTACAAAGAGGGCGATACTATTGTTGCACTTTCACCAGTATGTAAGCACTTAGGTTGTACAGTAAACTGGGCTGGTGACCCTGAACAACCAACTCGTTTCTTCTGTGCATGTCACGCAGGTCGTTATGAGAAAAATGGTGTAAACGTTCCAGGTACACCACCAACAGCAGCTTTAGACCAATATGAAGTGTCTGAAAAAGATGGTTTCTTAATGCTTGGGAAAAAAATAGCAAATACTTTTGCATAATTAAGTTAGGGGGTACGACATCAGTGCTAAATAAAATTTATGATTGGGTCGATGAACGTTTAGATATCACTCCTATTTGGCGTGATATTGCCGACCATGAAGTGCCAGAGCACGTTAACCCTGCACATCACTTCTCAGCATTCGTTTATTGCTTTGGTGGTTTAACGTTTTTCATCACAGTAATCCAAATCTTATCTGGTATGTTCTTAACGATGTATTACGTTCCAGATATTGAGAATGCTTGGAGATCAGTTTATTATTTACAAAACGAAGTAGCTTTCGGTGAAATCGTTCGTGGTATGCACCACTGGGGGGCTTCATTAGTAATTGTAATGATGTTCTTACATACGCTTCGTGTATTCTTCACAGGTTCTTATAAGAAACCTCGTGAGTTAAACTGGATGGTTGGTGTAGGGATTTTTGGTGTAATGATGGGATTAGGTTTCACAGGTTATTTACTTCCTTGGGACATGAAAGCATTGTTCGCAACTAAAGTAGGTATTGAGATTGCAGCATCTGTACCATTCCTTGGTGAATACATCAAGATTCTTTTAGCAGGTGACTCAACAATTCTTGGTGCGCAAACGTTAACTCGTTTCTTCGCAATCCACGTATTCTTCTTACCTGCAGCTTTATTCGCACTATTAGCGGCTCACTTTATCATGATCCGTCGTCAAGGTATTTCAGGACCACTATGATTTAAACACAATGTCTTTTATGATTTTTTAAGGAGGGGACACTATGCAACGCGGAAAAGGCATGAAGTTTGTCGGCGATTCGCGTATTAAAGCGAATAACCGTATGCCGAACAAGCCTAAAGATTATTCCGAGTATCCAGGAAAAACAGAAGCTTTCTGGCCTGACTTTTTATTAAAAGAGTGGATGGTAGGAGCAGTTTTCTTAATTGGTTACTTATTATTAACTGTCGCGCATCCATCACCACTTCAAGCGCCGGCAGACCCAACTGATGCATCTTACATTGCATTACCGGACTGGTACTTCTTATTCATGTACCAATTATTAAAATACTCTTACTTCTCTGGTGCTTATAACGTACTTGGTTCTGTAATTGTTCCAGGTTTAGCATTCGGTGCATTATTATTAATGCCATTCTTAGACACGTCAAAAGAACGTCGTCCATCAAAACGCCCAATCGCAACTTCACTTATGTTGTTGTCGGTAGCTTCTATGGTTTACTTAACTTGGGAATCTGTAGATGCAACTAACTGGGATAAAGTAAATACTCAAGGTCAAATTACTGATAAGCATTTAGGTTTACTTCCTGCAGTGGAAGTAGATACTGAGTCTGATGGCTACTTAATTTATGAAGCAAACGCTTCATGTATTGGCTGTCACGGTGGTGACTTAACGGGCGCTTCTGGTCCGATGTTATTAGGTAACACATTAACAGCGGAAGAGGTTAAAGAAGTAGTGACGAACGGTCGTGGCGGTATGCCAGGCGGTATGTTCGAAGGTACTGAAGAAGAACTTAACACTTTAGCTGAGTTCATCGCAAACCTAAAAGAACAGTAGTATATACAAGAGGGTCAGTTCGCTGACTCTCTTTTTTTTAACGGATAGGGAAGTATAAGTTTTATGAATGACAGTATAAAAAATAAGTACATATTTTGACGGGAGTCGTGTTTTTTCTAGCAATTGATACATAAATTTTTTAAAAAAAGATGAAACTTTAAACGAGATCATTCGTATTAATGAAGGAGAACAAGCATGCAGACATTTATGGTGAAAGGTTGGTATCTTTTAACACATCGGGCATTTTTAACGCTCTTGCTCATCATTAACTTTTTAGGTACGGTGTACGGTTACTATTGGTATAAGGGGCAACTTGCTAGTACTGAGCCAATCTTTTATATTTTTGTTCCAGACAGTCCTACAGCTAGTTTGTTCTTTTGTCTTGCGATTATCGGGTGGCTTTTAGGGACACACTTTAAGTTGATGGAAGTGTTAGCATTAATCACATTAGTGAAATATGGGTTGTGGGCTGTTGTGATGAACTTGCTGACATTCGTGGAGCTCGGTTCACTAAGTCCAGAAGGGTGGATGCTTGTCTTTTCACACTTTATGATGGCCGTCCAAGCGATTTTGTATATCCCTAAATATACATTTGGATTTGGTCATGTGGTCATCGGTGCCATTTGGACATTGCATAATGACGTCATTGATTATGTATTTGGACAAATGCCGGTATACCGTGTGCTAGATCAATATGCAGACAAAATTGGCTACTTTACATTTTGGCTATCGATTGCATGTATAATACTCGCCTATGCCGTTGTGAGCAAGCGCAAACATTTGCAAGCACGGTAAAAAGTAGATAGTATTATATACGAAATATTTTATAGAGAGGGAGAATACTATTGGGTTTAGGCATGTACATTGTATATTTTGCTGTCATTATGCTATTACCATTATATGCACAAATGAAAGTAAAAAGTACGTATAACAAATTTGCTGAAGTGTCATCTCAACGCGGTATGACAGGTGCGCAAGTCGCGCGTATGATTTTAGATCACCACGGTTTAACGGATGTACGCGTTGTACCCACACAAGGGGTACTATCTGACCATTACAACCCTGCAACAAAGACAGTAGCACTGTCGGAAAGTAACTATTACGAGTCATCTTTAGCAGGGATTGCTGTAGCTGCACACGAGGTTGGTCACGCAATTCAACATAAAGAAGCTTATTTATTTTTAACGTTACGTGCGAAGTTAGTACCAGTTGCTAACATTTCATCAAATATGTCATGGATTTTTGTCATGATTGGTATTTTTGCGTCAAGTACAGGGTTCCTGTTACTAGGGATTGTTTTATTATTAGCGGGTGTCATTTTCCAAGTTGTTACATTACCAGTAGAGTTCGATGCATCGAAGCGGGCAATGAATGAAGTGGTATCTCTTGGCATTATCGGCAATAATGAAGAAGTAGGTGCGCGTAAAGTATTAAATGCAGCAGCTATGACTTATGTGGCAGCGGCATCAGTAGCTGTGCTAGAATTATTACGTTTAATCTTAATCTACACAGGTATGCGCTCAGAAGACTAATAGTAAGAAACGGTGCGAGAGAAGGTTCTCTGCACCGTTTTGTTTTATAATAGTATTAATGCAGAGGCTGTTTTTGATCATCTAACGTAAATCCTTCACCAGCCACTTCTCTCACCTCTACGATAGACACAAACGCATGTGGGTCGATAGTTTGGATCATGGATTTTAAACGGACAATTTCATTTCTTGCGACAACACAGTATAAAATGTCTTTGTTTTCCTTAGTAAAATGACCACGTCCATTCATTACGGTCACACCGCGTTCCATTTTTTCTACAATTACGTTTGCGATTTCATCTGAGTGATTGGAAATAATGAGTGCACCTTTCGCAGAATAGGCACCATCTTGTACAAAATCGATGACACGTCCGCCAATATACACAGCGACAAGTGTATACATCATCGAACGAGCGTCTAAAAATGTTGCCCAAGACACGAGAATCACAATTGTATCAAAGGCAAACATCGTTTTTCCCATCGTCCATCCGAAATATTTATTAGCTAGACGTGCTAAAATGTCTACGCCACCTGTTGTACCGCCGAAGCGGAAGACAATCCCAAGACCAATTCCGATAAATACGCCGGCAAAAAGCGCGACAAGCAATTTATCATCTTGTAAATGCATTTGAAATTCGTATGCTTGAAAAACTTTCAAAAACATGGAAACAGCGATAGTACCAATCACTGTATAAATAAAAGTACGGCGCCCTAGCAACTTCCATCCAAGAATAAACATCGGAATATTTAATATAATGTTTAATATTGCGGGGTCCCATCCAAATGTAAAGTATAAAATTAGCGTAATACCACTAAAGCCGCCTTCACCAAGCTCATTTTGCATATTAAAGTGGACAAAACCGAAACTAAAAATCCCTGCACCTAATAATATAGCTAAAATATTTTTTATTTTAATACCTTGCATAAAAAATCCTCCCTCTTCTTTTGATTTGATAAATAATTCAGAAAACTATTAAAAATTTGCGCACAAATACAGTATGCTCATTATGTTTCATTTTTCATGTTTTGACAACAAGGTGACATTTCCTATACGATAGATTTGAGAGGTGAATGCATGGAACAGCAATCTTTGAAGCAGTTACAAAGCAGAGTAGATGCTTACATTAGTCAGTTTGAAGAAGGGTATTTTCCACCATTTGAAATGTTGGCACGTCTGACAGAAGAAGTGGGGGAGCTGTCACGTGAAGTGCAGCATGTGTACGGATATGCCAAAAAGAAGCAAGCTGACAATAATAACATGGAAAAAGAATTAGGCGATATACTCTTTACACTAATCTGTTTTGCAAATGCACATCAAATTCAACTTGAAGATGCATTACTCCAAGTATTAAATAAATTTGAAACGAGAGACAAAGATCGTTGGACACGAAAGGAAGAAAAAAATGATTAAAGTAGCAATTGCCGGTGCACGAGGGAAAATGGGGATTGAAGCAGTACATACAGTGATGAAGCGAGAAGGGATGCAGTTAGTTGCTGTACTAGATTATAAAAAAATGGGTTCCACATTAGCGCATCTTGACGTATTTCCAGAAAGTTACGATGTGCCCATTTATACGGATTTTGCGCAGCTTGTAGA
The DNA here is from genome assembly GCF_042920265.1 of Lysinibacillus sp. KU-BSD001. Lineage (NCBI taxonomy): Bacteria > Bacillati > Bacillota > Bacilli > Caryophanales > Bacillaceae > Lysinibacillus > Lysinibacillus sp. KU-BSD001. The sequence continues at coordinate 495,350 of NZ_JBDQZI010000001.1, forward strand.
CGATACGCAGCCAGATGTGTTAGTCGATTTAACGAATCCTCATTCGGTATATGAACATACAAAGCAAGCGTTAGAGCTAAATGTACGTCCTGTCATCGGCACAACGGGTTTTACAGATGAGCAATTAGCGGAGCTGACAGAACTAGCAGCAAGAAAACGAATCGGGGCAATCATCGCACCCAATTTTGCGATTGGCGCTATTTTAATGATGAAATTTGCCCGTGAAGCGGCTAAATATTTACCGGATGTTGAAATTATTGAAATGCATCATGATAAAAAGCTTGATGCGCCAAGTGGTACAGGGTTAAAAACAGCACAAATGATTGCGGAAGTGCGCCAAGCAAAAATCCAAGGGCATCCGACAGAAAAAGAAACGCTTGCAGGGGCACGTGGCGCAGATTATGACGGCATGAAGATCCATTCTGTACGCTTACCTGGTTTAGTAGCACACCAACAAGTATTATTCGGTGGAGAAGGACAGTTGCTGACAATTCGTCACGATTCATTAAACCGTGAATCCTTTATGAGCGGTATTTCCTTCTGTATTGAAACAGTTATTACGATGGAATCATTAGTATACGGTCTAGAAAACATTATTTAAGTGAGGGAAAATTATGAATATCGCATTAATTGCACATGACCAAAAAAAAGATAACTTAATACAATTTGCTATTGCTTACCGTCATATTTTCGCACAACATGAGTTATTTGCCACAGGTACGACAGGGCAAAAAATACATGAGGAAACAGGATTGACGATTACACGTTTCCGTTCAGGTCCATTAGGCGGTGATCAGCAAATTGGTGCAATGATTGCGAACAATGAAATGGATATGGTGTTTTTCTTCCGTGACCCTTTAACAGCTCAACCACATGAGCCAGATGTAACAGCATTAGTTCGTTTATGCGATTTATACCATGTGCCGCTTGCTACAAATATGGGCACAGCGGAAATTTTATTAAAAGGTTTGGAAGCAGGATTAGTCGATTGGCGACTCATTCAAGAAAGACGGGGATAAAAATTGACTGAAAGAAAGGACGTAAAACGGATGCGAAAATTAAAAATTGGTATTACGTGTTATCCGACAGTGGGCGGTTCAGGTGTTATTGCAACAGAATTAGGGAAGATGCTAGCAGAAAGAGGGCATGAAATTCACTTCATTACATCGAGCGTACCATTCCGATTGAATAAAATTTATCCTACCGTTTTTTTCCATGAAGTTGAAGTAAATAATTATTCTGTTTTTCAATATCCACCTTATGATATTGCATTAGCGAGCAAAATGGCTGATGTGATTAAAGAGGAAAAATTAGATGTACTGCATATGCATTATGCGATTCCCCATGCCGTTTGTGCCGTTTTAGCACGTGATATGTGCGGAGAAAAGATTGGCATCGTGACAACGCTTCACGGTACGGATATTTCTGTTCTTGGGGAGGATTCCACATTAGCACCAGCTATTAAATATGGTATTGAGCATTCTGATATCGTCACAACGGTTTCGGATGCATTAAAAGCAGAAACATATGAACGAATCGATACGACAAAGTCCATTGAAACGATTTATAATTTTGTCGATGAAGATGTTTTTTATCCAATGGAAAGTAGCGATTTAAAGGCGCAATTTGGCATTCATGAAAATGAACGCGTGTTAATTCACGTATCGAATTTCCGTAAAATTAAAAACCTCCCGGATATTATCAATGCTTTTATGAAAGTACGTGAAGCAATGCCGGCCAAATTATTGCTCGTTGGCGATGGACCAGAAAAGCATCGTATTATGGAGCAAGTAAAGGAATCACCGTATAAAAGTGACGTGTTATTTTTAGGGAAACAAGAAAATATTGCAGAGTTATTCTCAATGAGTGATTTAAAATTATTATTATCAGAAAAAGAATCATTTGGTCTTGTCTTACTGGAAGCGATGGCTTGTGGTGTGCCTGGCATTGGCACAAATATCGGGGGAATTCCGGAAGTCATTGATCATGGTGTAAATGGCTATCTTGTTGAACTTGGTGATGTCGATATGGTCGCGCACTATGCGATCGAGCTACTAAGCGATGAGGAAAAACTAGCGACATTTCGTGCCAATGCATTAAAAGCAGTACAAACAAAATTTAAGTCTGAAGCAATTATTGAACAATATGAAAAGTTATATGAAAGACTGGCGGCAGTTAGAGTATGAAACAACAGTGGAATGCAGCAAAGCAAGTAATTAGACAACTAGAACAGGCAGGTTTTGAAGCTGTATTTGTTGGGGGAGCAGTACGTGATTTATTGCTCGCTCGCCCGATTCATGATATAGATGTTGCCACAAGTGCAATGCCTGAAGAAGTGAAAATGGTTTTTGCAAAAACGGTTGATATCGGAATCGAACATGGTACGGTGCTTGTACTAGATGCAGGAGAGCCCGTCGAGGTGACAACGTACCGCACAGAAGGGACATACGCGGATCATCGCCGACCTGATGATGTGATGTTCGTTCGCTCATTAGCAGAAGACTTAAAGCGGCGCGACTTTACGATGAATGCCATTGCCATGGATGCGAACGAACAACTCATTGATTTATACAATGGACAGCAAGATATTACGGAAAAAACAATTCGGGCGGTAGGCAATCCATTAGAGCGGTTTGCAGAAGATGCGTTAAGAATGTTACGAGCTGTGCGCTTTTCAGCACAGCTTGGTTTTACGATTGAACAAGTAACACTTGAAGCAATCAAAGCGCATGCGCAAGAAATTACGTTTGTAGCTCGTGAACGGATTGCGGCAGAATTTGAAAAAATGTGGGTAAGTGAATCGGTGAAAAATGGGATTGATGCACTAGTTGCAACAAACCTAGCCGATTATTTACCAGGAAATATTACGAAACATCAAGAGAAGTGGACGAGCTTTCAAACAAAGCAGGCTGTAGTTGGCTGGGCGTATTTATCTTTTGTACATAATGATTGGCAAGAGATTGTAAAAGGCTACCGCTTATCGAATAAGCAAAAAGTGTTTATTCAACAGACTCTAGCGGCTTATGACAAGTTACAGCTAGGATGGCAACCATTAGATTATTTTGAATATGACGTTGAAGTATTGGAAACGGCCTATGATTTTGTAGGGTGGCAAGGAAACCGCCTACCGTTTCCAAAAGAACAAATCCATGTGACAAAAGCGAATCTTCCCATTCAAACGAAGCAACAGCTTGCAGCAAACGGGCATGATTTTATTCAGTGGAATGAAGGGAAGCGCGGCCCTTGGTTAAAAGTAGTGATAGACCAAGCGATTGAAGCGGTCCTATCAGGCAAATTGCAAAATGATTACCAACATATAAAAGATTGGTTTATCCATGAGTTTGAGGAGAATCGGATGATTTAAAAGGTTTCTTAATTTAAATGGCAAGCGATCGAAAAATGACCTATTTCAAACGGTTATTCAGTAGGTCGCTTGTTTTTCTTTTTCTGTACCCTTCTATTTGTTATTAAAAAAGTATGGGTGACAAACATTTCCATTCGCACTATGATTAGTGTGGGGGGAGGTGTATTATGGGGTCTGTAATTTTACATTTATCTAATGGTGAAAAAATCGAAATGGCCGATAGTTTAGAAGAATTTAAAGATGAGTATTTAGACGAAAAGGGGTATTTTAAATTTGGGTATATCGAAATTGAATTAAATGATATAAAAGGTGAGCCATCTTTTTTAGTATTTACAGATCAAATCGTAGCTGTTTTAGAAGAAAAATAAGTCACATTAAATTTCCTGAAAATATATTTTTACACGAGTGTTAATTTACCTTTTATTGTTAAATGGAGCATTCGAATACGTTGATTTCCGCTACGGCTGACTCGCTTTCTGCAGGCACGGCTTCAACTAATTCATTTCGGCTATTGCCGAAATAAATGGATTTTCAGCTCGGGGCAATATGATGTTGTTCACAAAGGCGTTGCGCTCGTGACGTGGCGACTTTAGCCTTTGATCTTTCTCCTGCAGGAGTCGAGTCGCCTCCGCTCCAATCAACGAGCAAGTACCTTTTATCAACCATTCCATTAAAGAATCACGCTAATTACGTACCGATATTTGTATAAGCAACACATCTGATATTTTTAAATACTTTTAGTGAGTTTAGCTTATAATGATGTATCCTGCTAGATAAAACTAACAATCGCTATAAATGAATACATCTGATGAAAAAGCTGTTTGCTAACAGATGTATTCATAGCGATTATATTACAATATTAACTCAACGGTTGAACAGAGTAAAATTTGTAATTTTGTGTATCAAGTATGTACAAAATGAGTTTAATTTAAACGGGTATTAGTTGAATATTTTAACATTTTCCTAAAAGAAGTCTTTCCTCTTCAAGCGAAACGGTAAGGGGAGATGAATTTCGATTAGTGATAGCCAAACTTTTATAAAATGAAAAGGTAATCTAGGATGAAAATTAAACTTTTAACATGGATACTATTCCTTCCTCTCTGCTTATTTTTTGTTGTAATGTTTTATATTGAAGTCTCACTCTATTCTCTTTTACCATCAAGTCAAGGTGGAATGAGTTTGTGGATGAGATTTAAGCAAGTTTGGTATCATTCCGTATCGTTTTATAGCTTCCTGTTGTTGATGTTCTTTTGGTGTTATTTAAGGTTTTTACATAGAGGAGAATAAAGGGCTTATTGTACGGGCATGGCAAGTAAATAAACTTCAAGGAGGCTATTTATGAAAATAGTAGAAGTAAAAAATGAGGATAAAGTAATCATTGACGGCTTTAAATTTTATGGTCATATTGAAGAAAACCAATTTTGCGCTGCATGTAAATTTAATTTAGTATATTACGAAGATTTTGATGCTTATTTTTGTCCTAAATGTAATCGTTGGACAGAATCACCATGCAGTGACCCTGATTGTAAATATTGTTCTAATCGCCCAGAGAAACCATTAGCGTATAAATAGTCCGTTTCGGCACGGTCCGATAGTTGGCTTTGGATTAGCCTAATGTTGGACTTAAGATCTTACAGGGGAGAAAATAGTTGAACAATCTAAGGGGGAAGTTTGTTCTGAAATTTACGGGAAAATAACTTTTTAGATTTATTTGGCACCACCAGAGTGTCTAAAATGCGGAAGGTATCTATGTTCAGTATTTTTTAGTATATTCGTCCATCCATTCTTACTAAATCTACATAAAGTATAGAAAGGAGTGAGATGTTTATATGCAACAGTTTAATGATAATCGGTTTATTGAGGCTGTTAACATACCTAATCCATTATATCAATCTTTAAAAGGGAGATATTTTGTTGGGCAAACTGAAATAATTCGTTTTGGACAAGGGAAAAATGCTTGGGGGAAATTAAGTAACCCTGCCCATTCAGATGTAGATTTATTTGTAAATGCGTTTACTGTTACTAATTATTCTAACCAACCTTTTGTTGCTGAAATTTGGTTTAATCCAATAACTCCTGGGAAATCAATGATTTCGAATAAGGTGGCATCTGCAAATACAGCACTTACTCCACTTCCCAAGCCAGAAGTGAAAATCACATTTGCAGAACTTGTTCAAGGGGTTCCTAAAAAGGGGGTAAATGTATTTAAGCGAATTGTAGCGCCCAAAAGTACTTTGGTAAGTGATGAGGATGGAAAATTTATTTTTTCATCAGGTGGGTCATTTGTTATTTTTTTAGTTTCACCAGATGATGAAACGGTTGAAGCAGAAGTGGCGTTCGGGTGGTTTGAGAAAAACTGTAAATAATAACCGATTGCAATACAAAAGAATGAAATAAGCTATTTTCTTTGTAGAGGATACAGATAACTTAAAGAGTTTTCTAAGAACGAAAGATTTAGTGTGGAATCATTTTTAAAATGAATGGATAGATCATTGTTTTGATGTTGTGAACATTTTTGGTTCATCACTAAAATTTGGCGATGATAAGTTATTAAATAAAGTGATTATTGATTGGAGTGTAGCTAACGACATTCGCCTTTTACTACAGATACAGGGCAAAGGGTTTGTTAAATATTAAAAATCATTTATGGAGTAACGGTTACCCTTAATCTAATCCATGATTATATAATAAAATAAAAAGACTACTCCGTAATGAATTGGGGTAGTCTTTTGCATACAATAAGTGACGGAAAAGAGACTAATTATGATTTTTTATAGTATTTAATAGTAAATCGTTACAGTTAATTGTATGATTAATACTATTAAATCAAGGTTTTAGCTATGAAAAAATAGCGATAGTAAATTATATAAAAGGATTGGTTGTTACATGACTGTTTCAATAAAAGATAAATTATTAACAAGATTATTACAAGCAAATGGAAATCCGCTATCTGGTCAGCAGCTTGCGGATGACTTTGGCGTTTCGAGGACAGCTATTTGGAAGCACCTTCAAGTTTTGCAAGAGGAAGGTTATACACTGGAAACAGTTAAGAAAAAAGGATACATACTAACAGGGATGCCTGACAGAATGGATGCTGCACGTATTCAGACATTTTTACAAACGAAGCGAATTGGTCAAACGATTCATCATTTTGAGCAAGTGGAGTCGACACAGCTTATTGCACATGACCTTGTACGTCAACATACATCAGACGGCACAGTCGTTATTGCAGAGCAACAAACGGCGGGGCGAGGACGCATGTTACGTCCGTGGGAATCGACGGAAGGGAAAGGGGTTTGGATGACTGTCATTTTAAAGCCAGATGTGTTACCACACCAAGCGCCACAATTTACACTTGTTGCAGCGGTGGCGGTAGTGAATGCGATGAAGGCGATGTTCTCATCGTTTACCCCTGAAATTAAGTGGCCAAATGATATTTTAATTAACGGTCGCAAATGTACAGGCATTTTAACAGAAATGGTAGCCGAGGCCGACCGTGTACAAGCACTATTAATCGGGATTGGTATTAATGTAAACCAGCAAATAGATGATTTTCCAGAAGAGCTACAGTCGATTGCGACTTCGATGGCGATGGCACATGGAGAGCCAATTGACCGCGCGTTATTTATTGCTAATGTGCTTGATTTTTTAGAGCATTATTCAAACCTTTATATACAGCATGGATTCCAACCGATTAAGGCCCTTTGGGAAGAAGCATCGGGCACGATTGGCAAGCAAGTACGTGCGACAACATTGCGAGAAGTAATCGAAGGAGAAGCCATTGGTATTACAGATACAGGCGTTTTGCAAATTCGTACAGCAGACGGTGAAGTAAAAGGCGTGTACTCGGCAGATATTGAGCTAACTTAAAACGAAAAGGGGGTGCCGCATCATAGTATACGGCACCCCTGTAGTGTATAAAAATTTACGCTTTTTTATATAGAAGGAGAGCAATGAGTGCTACGCCGCTTGTAGTATAGAGCAGGGCTGTATCATCTACCGATACAGCGAAAAATGCGCTGATTGTTGCGATGATCGTCATGAGACCAGTAAACATTCTTGTTTGATGACGGGCGCGCTCTTTTTTTTGTTCTATATCGCGCTGTTGCATATAAAGCCGCATACGTGTCGGCTCCTCTAAATAATTGGCAAGCTTTGCGGGTAAATCTCGCAATGGTAAAATCGCATTTTGTGCGATACGTAGTAGCTCTTCTTTGGATAGTCGTTCATTTGTCGTTTCTTTCTGTTTTTTCGCCCATTCGATGACGCGTGGCTTAGCAAGCGCAAATAAGTCAACCTTTGGATCGAGCACGTAAATCACACCGACAAACGTTGAAATCGCCCGTCCTAAAAAAGCAAATTCAGCAGGCATTTGTACAGGTTCTTTCCGTACAATCGTTTTTAAATCTTCGAGCAAACGTTCCATGACGAAGCTATCCACTTGTTTAAAATCATTAGATTCATAAGCCTCCACAAGACGGCGAATCGCATCTGCTAATAGTTGTCGATTGGCATGCGGGAGTAAAAAATGTAATGCTTCTAAACTATCAAGCACTTGGTCATAGTTTTTAAAAATAATGCCTTCCACAAGCTTTGACACGTACTGCGCTTGTGCGGGTGTGATGCTACCGACCATACCAAAGTCAATGAGTACAATGGTGCCATCAGGTTTTAGTAAAATATTTCCGCCGTGTGGATCAGCATGGAATTGCCCACCTTCCAGCACTTGTTCTAAAAAGAGATGAAAGACCCGTGCTGCAAGCTGCTGTCGATCAATTTGGTGAGTGTTTAAAAAAGCAATATCCGTTACACGAGAGCCTTCAATCCATTCCATTACGAGTACACGGCGAGTTGAAAGTGCCTCGTTATAAATCGGAAAGTGAACGCCTTTCATGTGAATGAATCGCTCGGCAAAGCTCCGTCCATGACGTAGCTCCTGCAAAAAGTTTAATTCTGCTCCAATTACTTGTACCATTTCGCTATACAAAACATCAAAATTGATTTGCTTCGCGAAAGACGTGAAATGTTTAGCGAGCCAAATGACGATTTTCATTGCTTTAAAGTCCACGCGAATAATGCGCTCGATGTTCGGGCGTTGGATTTTAATTGCCACTTCTGCCCCGTCCTTTAGAACCCCTTTATACACTTCACCAATGGAAGCTGACGCAACAGGCTCCTCTGATAAAAAGGATAAAAAATCGTGATACGATGTATTCCATTCCTCTTCTAATAAAGCAATGGCCTGATTTTTAGGCACAGGCGGTACGCGGTCTGTTAGTCCTTCTAGCTCTTGGATGAAGGAAGCAGGCATAATATCGGCACGTGTCGATAAAAATTGCCCGACTTTAATGAGTAGCCCACCAAGCGATAAGGCGGTTTTCTTAAATTCAACTGCCTGTTTCGTGACAAGCTGTTCCCACTTTTTTTGGATAGTAGGAGAAAACCTTCCTTGATAGCGTTTTTGAAAAAGGGTTACTTGTGTAAAAAACTTAATGGCCATCCAAACGATGCGGTATATACGGTAAATAGCTAAGCGTTTCAAACGAATCGTCCCCTACGTTATGTATTGTGTTCTGTTGTAGTTTCATTATATGGGTTTGGAAAAATTGTGCCAAATAATGTAACTTGTGAGATATGTATAGCTCGATTGAATTTGACTAAAATGTGAACCTTTATGAATAGATATTTCACGATACTTTTCTGTTGTATTTATATACCTATGGTGGTATATTATAAATACCGTATAGGGTATATAAAAGGAGGAATTAATATGACACCACAAGTAACAGTTTATTCTACAACGACATGTCCGTATTGCGACATGATGAAAAACTTTTTAGATGCACAAGGGATTTCCTATCAGAATGTGGATGTGCAAAAGGATCCAATCGCTGCAGCAAAACTTGTTCAAACGACTGGACAAATGGGCGTTCCACAAACGAATGTAAATGGTGAATGGGTACTTGGTTTTGATCCGAACCGTGTGATGCAAATTTTAGGTAGATAACCAAATGGACAATTGCGTTTCTTAGTAAGCGTGATTGTCCATTTTTTAGCCATATAGTAAAAAAAATTTTAAAAAAAGTATGGTCATAATTTGCTAATAAAACTGTACGTCTATACGTAAAGTTGCTATATTAGTAATGGACAGTATCACATGTGAACTGTACCTGTAAGTAAAAATTTTCAAATAGTCTGCCTTGATCTTTTTAGACAGGGACGGAAGAAAACGAAGCGTTACAGTAGACAATCACGCGATCCTTCTGCCCAATTTTGGATGAGAAGGCTTTTGTTTTCTTCGGAGTACTGAAGGAGGAACAAATGAAAAAAACAAGCGATTTCTTAAAAATGAAGCAGCAAGGGGAAAAAATTGTCATGATTACAGCATACGATTACCCAGCTGCAAAGTTCTCAGAAGATGCCGGTGTCGATATGATTTTAGTTGGTGATTCATTAGGGATGGTTGTACTTGGCTATGATTCTACGATGCCGGTAACAGTAGAGGATATGATTCACCATAGTAAAGCCGTTCGTCGCGGTGCAAAAGATACGTTTATCGTCGTCGATATGCCATTTGGTTCTTATCATGGTGATGTCAATGAGACGTTGAAAACAGCGGTACGTATGATGCAAGCAACGGGTGCGGACGCATTAAAAGTAGAAGGTGGCGACGAGGTCATCAATGTGATTCAAAAGTTAACAAACGCTGGTATTCCAGTCGTAGCTCACCTCGGTTTGTTGCCGCAATCAGCAGGGGTACTTGGTGGTTATAAAGTACAAGGAAAAACAAAAGAACAAGCTGAAAAATTAATTCAAGATGCGTTACTTGCAGAGCAGGCAGGTGCTTGTGCAGTCGTGTTAGAGTGTATTCCGCATCAATTAACAGCAATCGTTTCAGAAAAACTAACGATTCCAACAATCGGTATTGGGGCAGGACCACAAGCAGATGGTCAAGTGCTTGTATTCCATGACTTATTGCTATACGGTAAGCATCATATTCCGAAGTTTGTCCATGGCTTTGCACATGTTGGCGAGGAAGTGGCAAAGGGCATTACAGGCTATACACAAGCGGTAAAAACAGGCGTGTTCCCAAGCTTACAGCAAAGCTTTACGATGAAAGAAGAAGAGCTTGATGCTTTATATGGAGGCGTAACAAAATGATCGCAACAGCTACAAAAATTGTGACTACAATTGCGGAGTTAAAAGAGATTGTACGTAAAACAAAGCAAGCAGGTAAAACAATTGGCTTAGTACCGACAATGGGGTATTTGCATGAAGGGCATTTAACACTCGCTACACATGCCCGCGAAGAAAATGATCTTGTCATTATGAGTATTTTTGTTAACCCAACACAATTTGGACCAAACGAAGATTTTGAATCGTACCCACGTGATTTACCGCGTGACACGCAACTTGCTGAGTCGGTAGGGGTAGATGTGATCTTTACGCCTTCTGTGGAAGAAATGTACCCAACAGATGGAGGCATTTATATTCGTGCAGGTCGTCAAGCAGAGATTTTATGCGGTGCGAGCCGTCCAGGACATTTTGACGGTGTATTGCAAGTAGTAGCAAAGCTATTCCATTTAGCAGAGCCGAATCGTGCGTATTTTGGCCAAAAAGATGCACAACAGTTAGCGATTATTTCGACAATGGTACGTGATTACAACTTCCCGTTAGAAATTCGTTCGGTACCGATCGTACGAGAAGCAGATGGTTTAGCAAAATCAAGCCGTAATGTTTATTTAACGGAAGAGCAACGTAAGCAAGCAGTTGGTTTATATAGCGGTTTAAAATTCGCGAAAGATGCGATTTTATCAGGGAAGCCAATGGGCATTGCGATGATGGCAGCACGTGATCATATTGAGCGTGAAACGGGCGGTACAATCGATTACTTAGAATGTTTAGCGTATCCCGATTTAACGCCGATTGATGGTCAAACGACAGATGTGCTTTTAGCAGTAGCTGTATATATTGGCAAAACACGTCTAATCGATAATTTGATGTTTAGCTTAAAGGAGAAATGAACAAATGTTTAAAACGATGATGAACGGTAAAATCCACCGTGCCACTGTGACACAAGCGGATTTAAATTATGTAGGTTCTATTACAATTGATGAAGATATTATGGATGCTGTTGGGATTGAAGCAAATGAAAAAGTAGCAATCGTTAACAACAATAACGGTGCCCGTCTTGAAACATACGTGATTAAAGGTGAGCGCGGATCAGGTGTTGTCTGTCTAAACGGTGCGGCTGCACGTATGGTTCAGCCTGGTGATATTGTCATCATCATTTCCTATGTGCTTATGGATGCAGAAGAAGCGAAAAACCACGTACCAAAAGTAGCGATTATGGATGAAAACAATCGCATTAAAGAAATGATTAACTACGAACCAGAAGCAACAGTAATGTAAACATATAATTAAGGAGCTATCCCATTAAGTAGGGGTGGCTCCTTTTTAAATGAAAAAAACAGCCAGAGAATTATTTCTCCAGGCTGTTTCGTTACAATTGCATCAAGGCAAAGAGCTGTTCCTTTGTTTGCGGAAGGGGTGTGCCTAATGGGATTTTTCCAGATTGCTTTAACGCTTCTGTTAACTCGACAATCCAAGGTGTTTCAATATGCGTTTGTGCTAGTAAATCACGGTTTGTAAAGAGCCCCTGTGCATCCCCTTCGTATAACACTTTCCCTTTATGTAGCACAATATAATAATCTGCCCAGCCATAAATAAAATTAATTTGGTGTGTAGCATAAAGGAAGGTACGATTGTCTTCATTTAATTGCGCCAAATACTCCATCAGTTGTGTAGAGAAATAGTAGTCGAGACTACTTGTTGGCTCGTCTAAAATAAAGACTTTTGGATTCATCGCATACACACCAGCAATCGTAACGCGCTTTTTTTGTCCACCACTTAAAAAATGAATCGGTCGGTGAGCTAGTGGTGTTAGTTCCGTTAAGGCAAGCGCTTTATTCACTTGCTCTTCAATATATGGAGCATCCCAGCCAAGATTTAACGGACCAAATAAAACATCTTGTTTGACAGTAGCAGCAAATAACTGATTGTTCGCATCTTGGAACAGGAGTCCTACTTGTTGGCGTAAATTTTTCAAGTCTGTTTTTTTATACTGTAGTGGCGTACCCTGAAAGGAAATCGTGCCACTTGTCGGCTTGATGAGCCCCATGAGCAGTTGAAAGAGCGTTGATTTCCCTGAGCCATTTTCCCCTAAAATTCCAATTTTCCGGTTCATCGGAATCGTGAGTGACAAATCCTCCAACGCTTTTGTCCCATCAGGATAGCAATAATCTACATGTTGTAACGTAAAATAAGCGTTGTTCATTTAAAGTCCTCCTTGTAGCCACATAATGCCAATAATACTACTACCATAAAGTCCTAGTATCCATGCCATTTGCTTGTTCCACTGCTTATGCTCACAAAATGCTATAGGTACAATAAAGCAATCAATGGTACGTGCATGCATCGCAAGTGTGAGCTGCTCATTTCGTACAAGAAGCGATTGTAGCATGGCCACAATTAAAGAGCTTAGCGAACGAAAGCTAACTTTTATGCCCGTATAGCCTAGTCGTGCCTGTTGCGCTGTGTAAAGTTGCTGTGCACAGCTTAAAAATAAAAAAATGAAACGATACGTTAATTCGATGAGTTCTATTAAAATCGCTGGCACATGGAGCTTTTGAAGCAACTGGCTCAACTCGTAAACAGGCGTTGTAAGAATTAAAAAATACAAGCTTGTAATTGCACCAGATGCGGTAAATAAAATCGTAATGGCACGTTTGACATCAGATTCCAGCAGAAAAATGTTGAAGTTGCCAATCGAATGGTACCAAATCACATCAACCGGCATCGCAGGCGCAGTAGAAAATGACAGGACAATTGCTATGACACCTGTCACACTAAAACCGAGTGGTGTGATCAGTAATTTACTATAAACACTAACAGGAATACGAGCCATGCCTACAATCAGAACACTCATTACCGCAATTGTCCAGCAAGCAATGGCAATATCTCTCGTGATTGTCACAATCAATAATGCGCAAACGGCTAATAATGCTTTTTGTGCTGCGGGTACATGAGCAAGTCGGTTAATATAGGCGTATTGGTCAATCGCTATCATGGATTATTCATTTTTTGAAGGATTCGCACGACCGCGCATAAATCCAACAAAGTAGCCGATAATCGCAGCTCCGATTGCTGCTTGTAATACGAATAATAAGCTTTCAATTTCTCCGCTTGGTGGCTCCCAAATTGCATGAAACCAAGGCTCATAATCCGTTGCAATTTCTGTAATTGCTTCTTCTGCTTCCCCGTCAGCCCCACCAAATTCAGCATCTTGTAGGAAAATAATCGGGAAAATCGCTAATGCAACGACAATCGCTAATAATAATAGATTTTTCTTTAGCATCTTAATTCTCCTTCGGTTGTAAAATACGTAAGCTTGTTAATTCACGCACATTGTATTTTTGTAAGAAATTCATGACAATCACTGTCAGTAAGCCTTCACTAATTGCTAAAGGAACTTGAGTTAAAGCAAAAATGCCGCCAAATTTTTGGAAAGAAGCGACAAAGCCACCAACTTCAGCAGGGAAAGCTAATGCTAATTGAATCGATGTCATCACATATGTACCAAGATCGCCTAGCGTTGCTGCTAAAAATACGGCAATGGAGAAAGACAGACCAAGCTTTGTCGCACCCTTGTAAACACCGTAAGCAATAAATGGTCCAACGACTGCCATGGAAAAAATATTAGCGCCAAGTGTTGTAAGTCCACCATGTGCAAGTAGCAATGATTGGAATAATAAAACGATTGTGCCCATGACACTCATCACTAGTGGTCCAAATAAAATAGAACCAAGTCCTACCCCTGTTGGATGTGAACAGCTTCCTGTAACAGATGGAATCTTTAATGCCGATAAAACGAAAGTAAATGCTCCCGATAAAGCAAGTAACATTTTACTATCCGGATGTTCTTTGACAATTTTTTGAATCGAACGTAAACCAAGAATTAAGAAAGGTAAGCTGATAGCGAACCAGAAAATCGCCCAAGCAATCGGTAAATACCCCTCCATAATATGCATGGCATATGCTTGTTTCGGAATAAATAGTAGAACGATGCCGAAATAAAGCAATTTAGTCAATAGGTTTTTCATGTTTCATTCTCCTTTTGTTATTTTATGACGAAAAAGTGCATAAAAAAATACACTTTCTAGGAGAAAAGTGCACGATGAAAAAAGCAACTAAGCGTTGCTTCTATTCGTACCTATCCTCGTAGGTTGAATGGCGTTTAATTTTTGGCAGGTCTCCTGGCTTATCATCAACGCTTCTCACACCTTCCCGTTTAAAAACAGTGGCTGTGTTGTGAGTCACTCCGAAATTACAGTTGCGGGACAGCATCGGCCTTTCACCGATTTCCCTTTTAAGCTAAATCTATAGCACCAAAAATCATTCAGTTGTCGTCATTGAAAAATAGTCTAACAGTTTTGAAAACTTTTTTCTAGTTCTTTTTTGGTTACTAAGAGAAATATGTACTAGAATGACATATTCGGAAATAGGAAACGCTATTGAAAGAAATGTTTGAATACAAGCTAACTATTATTTCCCCTCTACCCAAAAAACGTAGTAAAATGAGGGCGGAGGGATAAACATGAACGTATTTCAAATGCATTTAGTTGAAAAGCAAACAATGAAATTATTAAATAGTATCGCAACAACAAAGGATGAAAGCGTATTAAATGCCGTACGTGGTGTAATCGATACAACATTAACAGAGGCGGATGTACCGCGCTTTATTATTGATGATGTGTTAGTCGTGAAAGAGCGCCAACAGCTTGAGCCATTTATGACGTTTGTTAAATTAAACGTAGCGCCATTTCCTGACATAACAGAGCAAGTAGTGAAGCGTCTATGGAAAAAAGATAAAAAAGTGAAGGCGCCAAAAATAACAGATCCTCTTGTAACATTTGTGTCATGGGATGATACAACAACGCGTTCACGTTATTTTGTGTATGAGCAAGAAGGCCAATTAGTAGGTGTCAAAGGTGTCCTTGCTATGGAAAAAACGCAAGGGATTTGTGCCCTCTGTCAGCAACATAAGGATGTGTCCCTTTTCACCACAAAGGAAAAAGGCAATGTTGAGGGAACGTATAAAACCTATAGTCAGTATATTTGTGCGGATACAATTAGCTGTGAACGAAATATTGATTCAGCCGAAAAGTTGCAAAGCTTTATGGAAACCGTAAGACCAAAAACGCGCTAAATTTTTATTTTCGATGAAAGTAGTGATACCACGTTTATTTTGTGCTACGCTCGCCATGAGGTGGTTGTCTTGATTTTAATTGAACGGGATGAATCATTTAAAATAAGTACATTACAAGCAGGTGTTCGGCGCGGCTTCATCGAGCTTCTTGATTCACTATACCGAGCACAATCAGGTCTAGTAGGTGAGCAGTATGTAGACCGGATGTGGCATGATTTTCAGCTGAAGGAGCCATATTATTTACTCCATAATTATTGCATTAGCCAGCATCAAATTGACACTATGTTTATTTGCAGTCGATTTCTATTAATTGTAGAGATTAAAAACATCAGTGGACGTATCACGTTTGAAGAAGAGAAATCACAGTTTTTACGTGAACGGGAAGATGGTACGATAGAAAGTTTTCGAAATCCGATTGATCAAGTAAGGCGCCATGTACGCTATATAGATCACTTAATCGATGCACGTTTGCCTATTTTTTACGTGGTTGTATTTGCTCATACGCGGACGATTATCGGTCGTATACCTGATGGAGAATCTATATTTAAACTAAGTGGATTGGAAACGTTTGTGCGAAAATTGCTAGCACAGTGCCCTGAAAAGTTTAATCCAGTTCATCTCGAACAGTTTGCGCTGTCGCTTGCAAGGAAGCATCAAGTTCGTAAGGAAACAGTGCAAATAGATATTTCACGTGTTATGCCAGGTGTACTGTGTTCCAATTGTACAAAAGTGATGACGTTTCAGCATGGGAAATTTAGTTGTGGAAGATGCAATCGAAGTGGACTAGAGGATTTTTATGTAGGGTTAGCTGATTACCGGTATTTGATTTCAGAATGGATATGTAATCAGGAGTTGCGGAGATTTTTTCATATTTCTTCTGAAGATGCGGCGAGAAGGCTTTTGAAAAACTTAGCATTTGATTTTACAGGAAGATATAAAGATCGAAAGTATAGAATTTGTTTAGAAAAATTGAATTCGCGGGTAAATAGATGAAAATCGCGGGTAAATCTATACTTTTCGCGGGTATTTCATCAAAATTTGCGGGTAAATCTAAAATCCCTGCTTCTACACAAGAAGCAGGGATTATTTCATTAGCTATTCACTTTCGAATATTGATGAAGAATCTTTCCTAAGCGTTTAATGCCTTCTTCAATGACTTCAGGTGTTGAGTTCGTATAGTTTAAACGGAATGTATTGATATTTTCGGGGTGCGTATAGAACGGATCCCCTGGAACGAACGCTACTTTTTCTTCCATTGCTTTTTCAAACAATTCAAGTGCACGTACGCCTTTTTCTAACGTTACCCAAATGAACATACCGCCGTCTGGTTTTGTATAGCTCACTGTAGGTGGGAAGTATTTCTCGATTGCAGCTAGCATCGCATCAGATTGTTCGCGGTATAAGTTAATAATTTTATCGACATGCTCTTGATACTCATTGTTCGTTAAATAATCATGAATGACATATTGCGAAAAAATATTGGTGTGTAAGTCTGTCGCTTGCTTGGCTGTTTCAATATGTGCCATCAGTTCTTTATTTTTCGTCACAATCCAGCCAAGGCGCATACCAGGTGTGACCGTTTTAGAGAATGAACCTAGTAATATAGAATTCTCTAAGCGACCGCCGCCGATATAAGGTAATGTCTCACCACGGAAACGTAACTCCCCGTATGGATCATCCTCAATGAAGGCTGCGTCATACTTTTTCACTACTTCATAAATCGCTTCACGCTTCTCGCGAGAATACGTAATCCCTGTTGGGTTTTGGAAGTTCGGTACTGTATAGATGAATTTGACGTTTGGATTTTGTAATTGCTTCTCCAACTCTTCTACATTTAAACCATCTTCTTCTAGCTTAACAGAATAGAAGGTAGGCTCTGCTAATGTAAAGGCTTGAATAGCACCTAAGTAACCGGGTGCTTCCATAATGACACCGTCACCTTTATTTAATAACACTTTACCGATGATCTCTAAAGCTTGTTGTGAACCTGTTGTAATGAGGATATCATCAGGTGCAATATCAAGACCATAATTTTTCTTATATTTCGCTGCGATATATTCACGTAAAGGTAAGTACCCTTGTGTTGTAGAATATTGGAAAAGCTTTGTGCCATGTTCGTCAATAGATCGGTTAATGGCTTCTTTTAACTTGTCAGTCGGAAATGAAATAGGGTTCGGTAAACCACCAGCAAATGAAATGACATCCGTTTCACCTGTGACCTTTAAGATGTTACGAATGAATGACGATGGAGTATTTAAAATCTTATTAGAGTACTGCATAACGTATCGTTCCTTTTCTTTCTAGTATATTTCGGGAGAACCCCTTAGTTGCTTCAGTATTACTCGATAATATCAGATAATTCCAACAAATAAAACCGTTAAAAGGCAAGATTTATTGCAGCATCCGAGCAAAAAGCGGTTTTATGCTTAAGGTCGCAGATTCGTAAAGCTTCACAGCAATAAAAAGCATAAAAAAGAATACGTCCTCATTTCATAATATATGTGCCATTTTCAGGTGAACTTGAAACATTGGAACTACTTGTGTTTTGTTGGGTTTTAAGCGGTTTTGTGATATATTCTATAAGTAATCGACAACATACTGGAACAACGAATAGCAAATGCATATGTACTTTGCTATAGATAAAAGGAGAAATTTTAATATATGTGTGGTTTTATCGGCTATATAAATGGTACACATCCCATTAATCATAAACAAGTCATCGAAAATATGATGAATACAATTATTCACCGCGGTCCTGATAGTGGCGGAATTCATGCGGATGACAAAGTAACACTCGGTTTCCGTCGTTTAAGTATACTTGACTTATCGGACGTAGCTAATCAGCCACTTTACAGTGAAGATGGGAATATCGTTTTAGTGTTTAACGGTGAGATTTATAACTTTATGTCCATTCGTAAAGAGTTAGAAGCGAAGGGCTATCACTTCAAAACAAATTCAGATAGTGAAGTGTTACTACATGGCTACGCAGAATACGGTTTTGAACTTGTACATAAACTGCGTGGAATGTTCGCATTTTGTATTTGGGATCAAAAGAATGACTTACAATTTATCGCACGTGATGGCTTTGGTATTAAGCCGCTGTACTATACGCAAAATACCACAGATGAAACAATCATTTTCGGTTCGGAAATTAAATCATTTTTACCGCACCCATCCTTTATAAAAGAATTAAATAAAGATGCACTACGTCCATATTTAACATTCCAATACTCCGCGATGGATGAGACCTTCTTTAAAGGGGTTTACAAGTTGCCACCAGGTCACTTTATGGTTATTAAAAATCGTAAAATCCAACAAATCACAAAGTATTGGGATAAAAAATACAGTGCCTCAAAAGGTTCAATAGAAGAAACAATCGCGAATATTCGTGAAACAGTAGCTGAATCTGTAAAAGCGCACCAAATTTCAGACGTAAAAGTAGGTTCGTTTTTATCTGGCGGGATCGATTCATCGTATATTGCGGCACTGCTTAAACCAGATAAGAGCTTCTCAGTTGGTTTCTCTGACTACGAAGCGATGTTCAATGAAACACATCATGCGAAAGAGTTATCGGATATTTTAGGCATTCAAAATGAGCGTAAATATGTATCGGCAGAAGAATGTTTTGACGCACTACCAAAAATTCAGTGGCATATGGATGAACCACAATCTAACCCATCGTCTGTACCATTGTATTTCCTATCTGAATTAGCACGGAAAGATGTAACAGTCGTGCTATCTGGTGAAGGGGCCGACGAAATCTTTGGCGGCTATGAGTGGTATAAGCCATCTGCGAAAATGCAAAAATATGAGCAAATTCCATTAGGCTTACGTAAAGTAATCGCGGGGGTTGTAGAGGCATTACCGAAAAATGCTTATACAAACTTCCTGAAAAAAGGTGCACAAACAATTGAAGAGCGTTTCATCGGAGAAGCGGTCGTGTGGGACGAACAAGACGCGCTGGATGTATTAAAACCAGACTATAAAAAAGGTCCATCTGTACACGATATTACAAAGCGTGTGTATGCAGAAGTGCCAAATGAAGATGATGTGACAAAAATGCAATATTTAGATTTAAGTTTATGGTTACCAGGCGATATTTTATTGAAAGCTGATAAGATGAGTATGGCGCACTCAATTGAGCTTCGTGTACCATTCCTTGACAAAGAGGTTATGGAAATGGCGAAAAAAATTCCAACTGAGCACCGTGTAAACGACATCGATACAAAATATGCACTTCGTCAAGCAGCATTAGAGGAATTACCTGAAGAATGGGCAAAACGTAAAAAGCTTGGTTTCCCTGTGCCAATTCGTCACTGGTTCCGTGAAGAGCGCTATTATAACTTAATAAAAGAAGCATTTACAGCTGAGTATGCCAAAGAGTTCTTTGATACAGACAAGCTTGTATCATACTTAGATGCACATTATGCAGGTGACAAAAACTATGCACGCTATATTTGGACAGCCTACGTATTTTTAGTATGGTATAAATGCTTCTTCATCGACGATAATAAGTGGACTACATTGAAAGGAACGAGCCATGATGAAGTGGCGTCTACCACTCATAATTAGTTCGAGTATGTTATTAATTGCTTGTGGGGAAGAGCTTTCTCCCGTCAGCAGTTCAGCTAAAATGGTTGTATTACCCGTTGAGTATTATAGCGGTGCAGCTGTTAGCGATGTATTAGTTGAGTTATATGATGCAACGGGCAACCGTATTGGTGCAGAAGTAAGCTATGGCGGTGAAGCGGTATTTGGAGACTTGCAATCAGACGAAATGTATTCCGTTCGGATTGGGGCAACGGATTATATGGATGATAAGGCATTTATAAGTGAGAAATCCATTGTCTTTGATTCGACTAATCCATATGTTGTTGTGGAGACGAATGCAGTAAATCATCAGCAAGCGCTAGCTGTACCTGTAGTGAAGCAAAATCCACAATTACCACACGGATGTGAAATTACATCACTGACGGCGGTTTTAAACTATTACGGTGCCGATGTCGACAAAATGACAATGGCGAACAACTATTTACCGAAGCAATCGTTCAAGACAGAAAATGGTGTGAAGTATGGTCCAAATCCAGATGTTTCGTACGCGGGCAATCCAAGTGAGCAGCAGGGGACGTATGCATTTGCAAACCCGATTGTAAAGGCAGCACAAGATTATATTTCTAAGTTTGATATGAATTTGATCGCTCATAATATTAGCGGTAGTACAGAGGAAGACATTGAAATGTATGTGAATCTTGGCATTCCTGTGATTAGTTGGGTAACGCTTGATTTATCGGAGCCGCGTACAAAAGGTGGCTGGATTATCACGGGGACCAACACATTCCATCATATGTATATAAACTTACATGCAGTTGTTCTTGTAGGTGTTGGCGAGCATGAAGTAGAAGTAATGGACCCATTAAAAGGCATCGTAAAATTAAATAAACAACAGTTTTTCGCAAGCTACAAATCCCTTGGTGAGCAGGCTGTTGTGCTCTATTAAAGCTACGCAATTGCGTAGCTTTCAGACTGTAGACAAACGCTCGCATACTGCGTTGGTTGCCTCGCTCGTCCCCTCATGAACTAGGGTTCTATTCGGGTCTTCGCTCGACTGCCCGCCTTGTCTGACAAGCGTTTTCAAAACAGTCTGGGATTCCCTACTTTTAATTGATCATTCAAAATAAATATAGACAAAGTTGAAAAATCAACTTTGTCTATATGCTAAGCTACGCAATGTTGCGTAGCTTTTTTATGGTACAATCACATTACATAGCAAAGGAGGAATATATATGTTATTACCACAACAAATTACAGCAACATTTCATGAGTTAACGGAGGAAGAGGCAAAAGCATTGCTTGTCGAAATCTTTATTGCACGCAATTATGGCAACCAAGAGATGATTATGAAAATAAATGAAATGGTGGAGCGACTAGGTATCGCACAAAAATAAGCGCCCCCTCTAAGGTGGCGCCTAAAGCCCCGTTAAACGAGCTTGCGATTATGAAGCATTTGTTTAAAGTATGCATAAATAGTAGGAACTAGTACGAATGCAGAAATAAGCAATAGCGTAAACATTAAGTTATCAGCAACCCATTGGATATTGCCGAGTGCATAGCCAGCAAACAGCCAAACACACGTCCATAAGAGGGCACCCATCATATTAAAACGTATAAACTTTGCATACGGATATTTTGTATAACCAGAGATAAATGGTGTCATTGTACGCATTAGCGGTACAAAGCGACTAAAAGTTAAAGCTATCCGATCATAGTTTTCTATAAATACTTTTGCACGTGTAATGGCGCTTTCAGGGATAAAGCGAAAAAGATTTAATTTTTCTTGCGATACATTACCGAGAAGTTTACCGATTAAATAGTTGTTACTATCGGCTAATGTTGTGGCAACAAAGTATACAAGAAACAATGTAAGCACATCTAATTTACCGATTGCGGCTACCGTTCCGCTCGCAAATACGAGTGAATCGCCGGGTAAAAATGTAAGTACAATAAATGCGGTTTTCGTAAAGACGACCGCAAATAATAAAAGGTAAATATAGACGCCAAATTTTTTTATATAGTAATACAATTCCGTATCAATCATACGTAAAAATTCAATGACCTCTGCAAATGACATGTAAAAACCTCATTTACTATAAATTACGTCTTATTATAGAGAGAGATGGAAGCAATTACAAATAAAACTCACTTAAGGGGAGAAGAGATGCTGCCAGAAAGACCGAAATTACATATCGAGAAAACAGGAATTGAAAAATTCGCAAACATTATGGGTCTTGCCAGTATTTTAGCGATGATTTTATTTATTATTTTCAATTGGAATGCTTTACCCGACACAGTACCAACGCATTTTAATGGGGCTGGCGAAGCCGATGCATGGGGCTCAAAGCTTTCTTTATTAATATTACCAGCGATTGCAATTGTATTACATCTTTTTATGGGAGTTGTAGAGCGAAAGCCACATACCCATAACTATCCAGCTCGTCTGACGGAAGAAAATGCACCTCAATTTTACATGGAGAGCCGTAACATTGTAAATTTAACGAAAAATGTATGTACAGCGATGTTTGCCTATATCGTCATTCGTTCGATATTAGTCGCTCTCGGTGAAGCAGATGGGCTAGGGATTTTAGGGATGGTTCTATTTTTTATAGTATTAGCATTTGTGATCATTCGTGGTATGGTGCGTATGTCAAAAATAAAATAGCAGGATTTTAACACAGTACAAATCCGTACTGTGTTTTTTATGCGCTTTAAAAGTAATGATTACGATTTATGTTGACAAAGTAAAAACCTCACGTTACTATATAAAGCGTAACTATTACTATTTAAGGAGTGTATCAATTGAGAGTAAACATTACATTAGCATGTACAGAGTGTGGCGATCGTAACTACATAACAACAAAAAATAAGCGAAATAACCCAGAGCGTATCGAGTTGAAAAAGTATTGCCCACGATTAAAGCGCGTGACATTACATCGTGAGACAAAATAGGAGGGACAATACAATGAGTCATTGGAAACGTCGATTATTACCAATGTCAGCTGCCTGTGTATTATTATTAGCAGCTTGTAATACAGATCAGGCAGAGGAAGAAGTAAAGGAAGAAGAAACAACTGCTCAAGAACAACATGAGCACGAGCATGAACATCAAGATACCTCACATGAACAGAAAGAGACGGACGGCACTCGTCTACTTGTCAGTTATGCAGAAGGCTTTATTGTGATGAATAGTGCATTTGAAGAAATCAAGCGTTACAATATCGGTCCTTCATCTTTAGCGTTAGGGAGTGATATGCGTCATGTATTTGTAAAGGATACAGCCAATAAGGATTCATACACATTATTCGATATCGGTATATGGCATGAAGACCACAGTGATCATGCGCATCCTTATGAAGAAGACCCTGTTTTAGCCTCGTATGAAATCGAAGCAAAAAATGCAGCCCATGTAGTCAGTCATAATAATCAAACAGCTGTGTTCCATGATGATAGTGGATTAGTGGAAGTGTATGATGCAGCAAGCTTATCTACTATAGAAGAACCGATTCCAGCATATACGTATCAAGGGAGCGCTCATCACGGTGTAGCGGTGCCTTTATCTGATGGAATCCTTGCTGTTTCTTATCAAACGGAAGAAGGAGCAAAATTACCAGGCGGTGTGAAAATCGTAGACAGTCACGGTCATGATGTAGCAACGATTACCGATGCATGTAACGGTCTTCATGGAACAGTGTATACAGGAGTAAATACGACTGAAAAACTAGCTTTCGGCTGTATTGGAAATGTTGTTGCGTACGATGTAGCATCTAAACAAACGACAGCGATTGCACTACCTCATGCAGAAGCTCGCGTAAGTACAATCAAGCATCATGCGGACAGTTCTTACTATTTAACAAACTATAAAGAAGGCGAAAATCCATCGACAAAAGTGGGCGTAATCAATAGTGAAACGAATGATTTTACATTAGTAGAGCTGCCAGCAGCCTATAGTTCGGCATTGTTAGTCGCTGCACATAATATCGGCTATGTACAGGCTGAAAATGGTATTCTTTATAAAATTGATTTAGCGAAAGCTGAAATTACCGAAGAAATTGATGCTTTACAACCGTTTAACTTAGATGAAGTGAACGTCACATTAGCCTTAATGAACAATGACGTATTAATTGTTGTACCGACGGCGAATGCCATCTTACAAGTGCACGGTGATCATGTACACCAAGTAACTGCTTTAGATGTGGAACCTACAAGTGTTTTATCGGTAACGGCTTACTAATAAAGAAATGATCCAATCGGTAGTGAAAAGCTACCGATTTTTGTGTTTTCGAAATTGATGACTTTTGGTACGCTTGTACAAGAGAAGGAATAAGGAGAGAGATAGATGAAAGCATATTTAGCAAATGGATTATTTTCGATTGGGGACCGTTATGTCAATCAATACCTTGCAGCGGAAATTAGAAAGGCAGTAGAAGGTATTGATTTATATGTACCGCAAGAAAATGATGCGATTAATGATAAATCTGCCTATGCGGATAGCTTGGCGATTGCAGAGGCGGATTTACAAAGCTTGCAAGCGAGTGATGTATTGATTGCTGTGATAGACGGGGGAGAAATCGATTCAGGTGTAGCGGCAGAAATCGGTGTGTTCTCTACATTGAACCGCCCGATTATCGCCTTATTTTCAGATGTGCGCCAACAAGGCCGCGATAATCATAAAAAAATCGAGGCGCTCATTGCAGATGGTGTGGAAAATCAATTTATTTACCGTAATTTATTTGTCATTGGCTTAGTGAAACGTACGGGTGTAATCGTTAGCACGGTGGAAGAAGTAGTAGAAGAGATGAAGAAGTTAGTATAAAGGTAAAAGCGACTGTTTTGGGGCAGTTGCTTTTATTATATAGGAGCAACATAATAATTCGTAGCGGTGCAGGTAAACAATAAATGTTACGTGTTTTTGAATACTATTACAAATAAACCTATAATGAGTGAAAAGCGGGGTGGAACTAATGGATAAAGTCAATCAACTAGTAGATTGGTTACGACAATCGACGAAAACCGTTGTATTAACAGGTGCGGGGATGTCAACAGAAAGTGGTGTACCGGATTTTCGCTCGAAGTCAGGGTGGTGGCGGAATATCGACCCATCAACGGTTGCGAATATACAAGCACTTGAGCATGATTATGATTTATTTCACGCATTTTATTGTGCACGTTTTGAAGCGTTAAAAGGGTGTGAGCCTCACGAAGGACATCGCATTTTAGCTGATTGGGAAAAGCGCGGAATCATTGTACATGTGGCGACACAAAACGTCGACGGCTTTCATAAAGCAGCAGGCAATACTAAGGTAGATGAACTACACGGTAGTATTCATGCTGTACGTTGTCACAAATGCGGACACGAAGCAAGCGCACAAGCTTTTTTTGAACAAGAAACATGTACTGTATGCGAGGGCAAGCTTCGACCCGGTATTGTATTATTCGGTGAACTGTTACCAGAAGATGCGTGGAATAGTGCGCTACACACCATCAAAACGGCAGACCTTGTCATCGTCATTGGTACAAGCTTGCAAGTATATCCTGTTAATCAGCTTCCGAGTATGACGCGCGGCAAGCTTGTGTATATTAACCGAGAAGTGCATGGCTTTGAACGTGATTTTGATTTATTATTCGAAGGCTCTGCAAAGGAAACATTACAACAAATTGATGCAGCTTTAAAAGGATAAAATGAAAGCGTGAGGAAAAGTAGCCTCACGCTTTTCAGTTTACTTTAGTGTAATGTGAATCGGTTCAAGTTCTTCTTTCATTGCAATGGGCCCATTGCCAGCTGAATAATGAACAGTAGGTACTAATGTTAACGTACTTGCATTTTCATCAATTGTTTGAATAGAGCTGCTCCATTCATATGTCTTGAGTGCATCATAGCTGGCACCCCCGTTGTTATTTGGATAATATTCATTGCCTAAATCATCTGTAATGCGTAGGAAATGAGTTGTGACATGCTGCCATTTTTCTAACACTGCATCACTTGCGACTTGTTGTACATGGAAAACAGTGGAGTAATCATTTGTTTCATAGGAAGTGAGCGTAACTGATATATCGTCATTTGTTACGGTTTCATTCACGATCACTTTATTATTTTCCAATGCCTGAATCGTGAAATCGAATGACCAATCTCCGTTAACCGTTTGATCGGTGTCATAGTCGGTAAAAGCAGTTGGCTCCCAAGTTACTTCAAGTGTTTGAGGCATTTCTTCTTTAAAGTGAGGTACTATTGTTGCTGTACCAATATAGGTTGTGTCACTTATTTTTTTCATATAGTCGGAACCTCCTTGAGCAGTCGTCCCTTTTACATCGAAGAAGACTTTCGCGTTTGGATTGTTCCCGAGATGTTTTTCTGTTTCAATGGCATAAGCAATCGTGATAGCTGTTCCATCGAAAACGGCATCCTCAATCATTACGGTTACGCCGTTACTCGATTGAATTTGTGTCACATCTGTTGCAACGGCACCGAAATGAGAATTGAATGTTTCCTCTTCGGAAAAATAGTGCATAACGTCCTTTATAAACGGGATTTGCGAGGCAATGGATGGTGCTGTAAACATCGTTGTAGCGGTCACAACGCCTGTCAATGTTGCAGCGACAGCTACGTATTTAAACCAGTTTGCCTTTTTCTTTTTACCAAGGACATGCTGTTTCACACGTTGTTTCTCCAAGTCACTCACTTCTGCTAGTTCAATAGTATCGATATTTAGATCCACTAATTTTTTAAAGGCACTCATAAGAGAACCTCCTTTAGCTTTAAGTTTTTTGCTAGCTTTTGTTTTCCACGGTATAGTCGATTATCAACAGCAGATTTACTTAAATTCAGCGCTTGTCCAATATCACCGTTTTGCATTTCTAAATAATATTTCAGTATAAAAATATCTCGGTCGAGTTCATCTAGTTTACTTAATTCAAACAGTAGCTCATTTCTACGCTCTCGTTCCAATAAGGTAGCCTGTATGCTGACGTGTGAAGAGCCCGTTTCCTCAAACTCCTCAACCTGCTGCTCCCGCGCACGTTGTTTTTCATAAATACGATAGTAATCAATCGCTTTATATTTCGTAATCATGCCGATCCATTTCTTAAAATCAGCGGCATCCCCACTAAATTGATGACTATTTTTCCACACGTCTAAAAACACATCGTTAATACAATCATCCACGGCATCCTGCTTTCCTAATGGTTGTAAAACTTTCAGGGCGATTGCCTTCACTAATGGCATGTATTCATCGATGATATATTCTAAAGCATCTTCTTTTTTCTTCTGTAAACGTTTAATAAAATTACGATTCGTAACGGTCATATGCTCTTCTCCTTCATGTATTGAAAAAGCTTTTTCACTCACTACAACGAAGTAAACGATTAATTATTCGCAACTTTTTTATTTTAACTTATAACGAGCGAATTAATAAACATATATTACCATTTGAGTAACCGTTGATTTCCGCTCCATTCGGCTCGCTTTCCACGGGCATGGCTTCAGTCTCCTCGTCGTTCGTCCCTCACGCCTGCGGGGCCTTCAGCTCATGCTTTTCCCGTAGGAGTCTCGCCGATTCCGCTTCAATCAACTGGCAAGTCATTTTTGATTACGTTTTGCTAAAAAATAAGCTTCTATAAAGGAATATTTTGTTAATCAACACACCTGGCTAAAAATAAAGAAAGATTCTCATTCATTACGATAGAGACTGGGTAATTACACTTGCAAATAGAAAGAAAATGATTTCTTTTATATAGTCGGTTTTTAAAATTTAGAGTTAAAAAAGTACGCTAATTTAACAAAGGTAGTGCATTCACCTATTTCAAATACTCTTTCTGACTCTAAAAAACAAATGCCTTCTATATAGATAAGAGAAATATTTTTCTAGCATATCGAGAAGTATTCACTTTTGCCGTAGCGCGCCATCGCCACAGGAGCCAAGATTCTCTTTGCGACGAAAGTGCAACGTCAGGAGCAGGAACAGGAGATCCAAACAGGCCACGCCTGTTTTAGCTCCTGTGTAGGCTGTGGCAAAGCGCGGAGGCTATGATACAAACCTTTCACTATTTAAATGGTATTTTTAGGATGAATTTTTGCTCATTTAGAGTTTTAACTTAGGTTGGTAGTTGTGTTCGGTAGAAAATGGGCTCATTGTAATAAGTTTTTCGCAATTTCATCCATAACTGTTGGTGATCAAACTGAATTAACGTAATATTTTAAAATATCTGAATTTAATAGGGGGAAACCCCTATTTTTTTAATATTAGGAAATTTGTAGAATAGAAAGTGTAGAGTTTCACAATACAAATTCGAAAGAAGGTGGGCGTGTGGATAATTCTTTCAAGATTGTCATTGTAGGTGGAGGATCAGGGGGGATTACTGTAGCATCACGACTATTGCGGAAGATGCACAGTTTAGCTGGTAAAGTGGCGATTATCGATCCTGCTACGAAGCATTATTACCAACCTTTATGGACGCTAGTTGGTGGTGGAGCGAGTAAAAAGGAGCAATCTGAGCGAGAAATGGCCTCACTCATTCCTCAAGGTGCTACTTGGATACAGCAGGGGGTCACCCATTTTTACCCTGATACGAATCAAATTCAATTGGCGGACGGTTCCTTTGTGCGCTACGAGTATTTAGTCGTTTCAGCAGGATTGGAGATCAATTGGGGAGCGATTAAAGGCTTAGAAGAGGCACTAGGTACAAAAAATGTATGCAGTAATTATTCTTATCAGCATGTAGACTACACATGGGAAACCATTCGAAATTTCAAATCAGGCACAGCATTATTTACCCATCCCGCATCACCAGTAAAATGTGGTGGCGCACCCCAAAAAATTATGTACTTAGCAGATGATTATTTTAGCAAATCAGGCGTTCGACACAATATTGATATTATTTTTGGCTCAGCTAATCCAGCAATTTTCGATGTAGCAAAATATCGTAGTGCATTGGAAAAAGTAATAGAGCGCAAAAACATCGACGCCCGCTTTTGCTATAACTTAATTGAAATTAAGGCAGATGAAAAAGTGGCTATTTTTGAAGATTTGAATACAGGTGAAAAAGAGGAAGTTCATTATGACATGATTCATGTCACACCGTATATGAGCGCACCTAAATTTGTAGCGAAAAGTCCATTAGCAGATGGAACGGGCTGGTTAGAAGTCGATATTCATACACTTCAGCATAAAAAATATGAAAACGTTTTCGGTTTAGGGGATAATGCGAATTTACCGACATCTAAAACAGGAGCTGCTATTCGTAAGCAAGCACCTGTTGTCGTAGAAAACTTACTGGCATGTATGCGAAACCAGCCGCCAAAAAGTATGTATGATGGCTATACATCCTGTCCTATTGTCACTGGCTATAATAAGTTGATTTTAGCAGAATTCGATTATTCGAAGGAGCCTGTTGAATCGTTGCCTATTGATCAAGGAATGGAACGTACAAGTATGTATATCTTAAAAAAAGATTTACTGCCCATTATGTACTGGAATGGAATGTTAAAAGGCACAATGTAGAAAGGGGTAAATAATGATGATTAAAACACCTGTTCAGCATCAATTAGAGCAACCAGAAGTCCAGGAAGCGATTACTTCTTTTCTACAAAACTTACCTATTTACCAACAACAATTAGAATTCCTTGGACAGTTGACGAACTTCGGGCAGGCTGTATTTTCCGACAAGGAAGGTTTACAGCAATACGACCAAATGCTTCAAACATACAACCTGAATATGGAGACAATTGAAGCATTACTAGGACTGTTAGAAAAGCTGCCGCGCCTAAACCAAATGCTGGAGCAACTCGAAAATGTTGTAGCGTTTGTGATGTCCATTTTAGGAGATGAAACGACATTAGCAAATGCCACAGAAAGTATAAAGGAATATACAAAACCGATTGTTGAAAAGGGACAAGCAGGGCTATCACTTACCCAAGCAATTCAACAAGAGGCGGAGTCAAATAAAGAACCAATTACACTACTGATGATGTATAAATGGTTAAAAGATCCGACTGTTCAACAATCATTAAAGTACGTACAAGCGACTTTAACGATATTAAGTAAAAATAAAAACTAAGGGGGATATTAGTATGTTATTACGTTATTTTTATGATGAAAAATTAGCACACGCATCTTATATGGTAGGATGCCAACAAAAGGGGCAAGCTTTTATTGTTGATCCGATGCGTAATATTGAGCCATATATTGAAGTGGCAGAAAAAGAAAATATGAGTATTATAGGTGCATTGGAGACACATATTCATGCGGATTTTGTGACAGGTTCAAGAGAATTAGCAGACCGCTTTGGGGCTACAATGTATGTTTCAGATGAGGGTGGAGAGGACTGGCAATATCAAAACTTAGACAATATCCCACATCAGTTATTGAAGGATGGCGATCAATTTGAACTAGGGCTTCTCACATTTGAAGTCATGCATACACCAGGACATACACCGGAATCGATCTCCTTTTTATTAACAGACGGAGCGGCAGCTGATAAGCCAATTGGCATTTTTACGGGTGACTTTGTTTTTGCGGGTGATATTGGCCGTCCAGACTTACTCGAAAAGGCAGCGGGCATGATAGGGACAGCGGATGCTGGTGCAAAGGCGATGTTTAAATCCGTGCAGCGCTTTAAGGAGTTACCGGATTATTTACAGCTGTGGCCTGCGCACGGAGCTGGAAGTGCTTGTGGAAAGGCATTAGGAGCAATTCCATCTTCTACTGTAGGTTATGAAAAGCAATTCAACTGGGCGATGAAATTTGATACGGAAGAGGACTTTGTGCAATCATTATTAGATGGACAGCCAGAACCGCCGTATTATTTCGCAGTGATGAAATCCGTGAATAAGATCGGAATTGAGCTCATTAAAAATCTACCGGAATTGCAATTTATTCATGATGTCACAACAATCGAACAATTAATCAATGAAGGGCATCAAATAGTGGATACGCGTAGTACCGACGCATTTTCAAAAGGACATGTGAAGGGGACAATCAATATTCCATTTAATCAGGCATTCACAAATTGGGCTGGTTGGATTGTAGATTATGAGAAACCATTATATGTATTAACTACACCAGCTCATATGGAAGAAATTTTAATCGACTTACGCTCGATAGGTATTGACCAAGTAGTAGGATATGCAGATATCGATGCAATGTTATCACAGGCTAACGCGCTAGATTCCTATGAAAATGTATCCCCTTTAGAAGCCAAAACAATGATGGAACAGGACGATGTTGCGTTAATCGATGTACGTAATTTAGTGGAATTTAATGAAGGGCATATTGAAGGAGCGCAACACATTATGCTTGGCACGATAAAAAATCGATTAAATGAACTCCCAAACAAAAAGCTCATTATACAATGTCAGGCTGGCGCTCGTTCAGCCATTGCAGTAAGTGTGTTAAAAGCAAACGGCTATCATAATATCGTAAATATGTCAGGTGGCTATAGTAAGTGGCGAAAAGAAGTCCAGGAAAGCATTGTAGTAAATTATTAAAACGAGTAAGAATACGGAATTTAACGAGTCGCATGGACCAGCTGTAGCTGTCTCCTACGGCTCGTTCTTGTGTAGCGTAAAAGTAAGGTTTCTCACATTTCGTATCCTAGCTCAGTGGAAACTGTGTTACTTTAATCATAATGGCAAAAAAAGCATTTATCACTACATCTATTGTGCAATAATAGTATTTTTACCATTTATAGTAAAAATCATGTAGTATTCTGTTAAATGATGATGTAATTGATAATATAGTGAAAAAATAAGAAATAATAAATTTAAAAGTTAGTATATTCATGCTTTGGGTATTTACTTAATAATTATAATCATTCTATTTTTATAAATTAAAGATTATAAATGATAGAAAAAGGACATTTTATCATCACACAAATGGAGTAAATAACTAATTTTTTGAAAAATATTTATAAGGCACTTTTTACTATATGAGAAAATTTTATATTAAAAATGATTACATTGGTTTAAAAATTATTAAATATATGCTTGTGAGAAAAGAGAGTTGATAGTAATATTAATTTAAACAAACATAGTGCTTATAGATTTACAGGTTACGGTAGTTTTATACATACTTAAATATAGTTTATGGATTTTGGATATGTATCTAGTGACATGGCAATGATTTAATTAACTTAGTAACGTCATCGCTTTTGTGATGTTTTTATAGCACTATTATTATTTGTTCCTACCACAATTTTTATAGGGAGATGATTTAATGACAAAGCAAATCGAAATCAATTTACCAGATTGGTTTGAATTGGATGGATTAAATACTCTAGATACAATTATTAGTCCAAACTCGGAGGATGTAGGGATTTTAGTAGCAGGTGAAAATTTAGATTACACAAAAACTTGCTGCCCGACTGTACGTTTATATTTATTGCAATTAGTTGATGGTAAATATGAAGTAACAAAAGAATTAGAAGCATTTCCATTCCAATCGACAGATGAAGCAATTCAATTTTCATCTAAATTACCACAATTAAATGCATTTGATTTAGTGATGTTATTAAATAAAGAGCAACCTATTTTTACGGCTTAAATTTTATTCCGCGTTCGTATTCGTACGAATGCGTTTTTTTTATGCGTCAAAATTGTATTTTTGTGATGAATAGGTACAATGAAAAGGTACAAAGTAAAAAGAAGGGAAGTGATTGTGTGGTGCGAGGAGTATATATTCATATCCCTTTTTGTCATCAAATTTGTAATTATTGTGATTTTAACAAAGTCTACTTTAAAAACCAGCCAGTAGACCAATATATAGAAGCGTTAGGTCAAGAAATGGCCATGGCCGTACGTGAGATGCCGCAAGCGTTTGAAAACATTGAAACGATTTTTCTAGGTGGAGGCACACCAACGGCTTTGTCAGCAGCACAAATTGCTCGATTGATGGAATTGATCCGTGAGCATATTCCAATGGACAATGTGACCGAGTTTAGTTCGGAAGCTAACCCAGATGAATTGTCAGAGGATAAATTACAGGCACTGTTTAACGGTGGTGTGAACCGTCTTAGTATGGGGGTACAATCTTTTGATCAAGGGCTGCTCAAAAAAATTGGCCGTACCCATTCGAATGAGCATGTATATGAAACGATTGCGCTAGCGAAGAAAGTGGGTTTTGAAAACATTAGTATCGACTTAATGTATGGTTTGCCACATCAAACAATGGAGCAGTGGAAGGATACCCTTCGTTTCGCGTTGCAACTGGACTTACCACATTACTCTGCTTATTCATTAATCGTTGAGCCCAAAACGATCTTCTATATTCAATATGCAAAAGGGAAGTTAGCTTTACCGACGGAAGATTTAGAGGCGGATATGTATGATGTCCTCATGAAAGAAATGGAAGCACACGGCTTACAGCAATACGAAATTAGTAACTTTGCTAAACCGGGATTTGCGTCTGTTCATAACAAGATTTACTGGGATAATGATGAATACGCAGGTTTTGGCGCAGGAGCACATGGATATGTTGAAGGTGTGCGTTACTCAAACTATGGTCCCATCAAAAAATATATAGAAGCGGTAGAAGTCGGTTGTCGTCCAATCGTCCATGAACATACGGTAACGATGACGGAAAGAAAAGAAGAGCAAATGTTTCTAGGGCTTCGGAAAACAGAAGGGATAGTAGCAGACGTATTTGAAGCAAAATTTAATGAAACCATTGCGGCTACATATCGTAAAGTAATGGAGAAGCTAGTGGGTGAAGGTCTACTAGAAAGCGATGAACTCGGTATTCGGTTGACGCGAAAAGGTCGATTTGTCGGTAATGAAGTGTTTCAACAATTTTTATTAGAAGATTGAGCGATTCCGTTGACAGAAAAACAGGGATTTGTTAATTTATTATTAGTATTAGCACTCGAGGTAAATGAGTGCTAACAGAGGTGATGAGCATGTTAACAAATCGGCAATTACAAATTTTACAGGTAATCGTTGATGATTTCGTGACGTCTGCCCAACCTGTTGGGTCTCGCCAAATTTCTAAAAAGGATTGGATTACATTTAGTCCCGCAACGATTCGGAATGAGATGGCAGATTTAGAGGAGTTAGGTTTTTTAGAAAAAACACATACTTCCTCAGGTCGTGTTCCTTCTGAGAAAGGCTATCGCTTTTATGTCGATCATTTATTGCAACCACAAGTGATGTCAGCTGAAGAAGTTATTCAAATTCAATCTGTTTTTCAGCGACGTATGGTCGAAGCAGAGCAAGTGATTAAAGAGTCGGCGAGTATTCTATCAGAATTAACGACCTATACAACGATTTTACTTGGTCCAGATGTACAACGACATAAGGTGAAAAAGTTTCAAATTGTTCCATTAACAGATCAAACGGCAGTTGCTGTTATCGTGACGGACAATGGACATGTAGAAAATCGTGTATTTACATTACCAACGGGGTTTAGCCCTTCAGATATTGAAAAGATGGTAAATATATTAAATGACCGTTTAATCGGTGTTTCACTTCAAAACCTTCATCTAAAGTTAGAAGTTGAAGCACTCGCTGTATTAAAACAACATATACAGGCAGCAGATGCTGTCATTCAATCTTTAATACAAGTAACAAGTGGTCAAAAAGAGGGTAAGATTTACTACGCTGGTAAGACAAATATGCTCAACCAACCAGAGTTTCATGATTTAAATAAGGTCCGCATGTTGATGGATTTAATGGATAAGGAAAGTCAAATCCAAAATTTATTTAAGTCAAAAGATGCGAGTATTCAAATTCGCATTGGTTCGGAAAATAACCATTTAGCCATGGAAAACTGTAGTGTGATTACAGCATCATTTGGAGTTGGAGAAGAGAGCGGGTCTATTGCGATTATCGGTCCGACACGGATGGATTATCAACGTGTTGTCACGATTATTGATTTGATGCGCCGAGGGTTATCAAATGCCCTATCCCAGCGGAGTGACTGACTATAAGGAGGACATAAAGTGTCTAATACGACAAACGAAAAAGAAACAAAAGAAGAACTTGAGCAGCAGTTTACAGCTACAGAAGAAGTAGTAGATACAGAGCCAACAGAAGTGGTAGAAGAGACTGTTGTCGATGAAAAAGAACAAACAATTGCTGAACTAACGGCAAAGCTTCAAGAAGAAGAAAACCGTTATTTACGTTTACGAGCAGATTATGACAACATGCTTCGCCGCAACAAGCTTGATCGCGAGGCGGCTGAAAAATACCGTGCGCAAAGCTTGTTAAATGATCTTTTGCCGGTGCTTGATAACTTAGAGCGCGCACTACAAGTGCAAGTTACTTCTGAGGATGCCGTTTCATTATATAAAGGTGTTGAAATGGTACAGCGCCAATTTTTAGACGCTACAGCGCGTGAAGGTTTAGAGCAAATTGCCGCAGAAGGCGAAGCATTTGATCCGAATGTGCATCAAGCGGTTATGCAAGAGCAAGATGCTGAAAAGGAAAGCGGCAAGGTATTACGTGAGCTACAAAAAGGCTATAAGCTAAAAGACCGCGTATTACGTCCAGCAATGGTTTCTGTAAACGAATAGAACAATAACGAATAGATATAAACGCTACATAGGCGTTCAAATATTAGGAGGCAAATTCAAATGAGCAAAATTATTGGTATTGACTTAGGTACAACAAACTCTTGTGTCGCTGTATTAGAAGGCGGCGAACCAAAAGTAATTCCAAATCCAGAAGGTAACCGTACTACTCCATCTGTAGTAGCATTCAAAAACGGTGAAAAACAAGTTGGGGAAGTAGCAAAGCGTCAAGCAGTAACAAACCCAAATACAATTATCTCCATCAAATCAAAAATGGGTACTTCTGAAAAAGTAACGGTTGAAGATAAAGACTATACGCCACAAGAAGTATCGGCGATGATTTTACAATACTTAAAAGGCTATGCAGAAGAATACCTTGGCGAAAAAGTAACAAAAGCGGTTATTACAGTACCTGCTTACTTTAACGATGCACAGCGTCAAGCAACGAAAGATGCGGGTAAAATCGCTGGTTTAGAAGTGGAGCGTATCATTAACGAGCCAACTGCAGCAGCATTAGCATACGGTTTAGACAAACAAGACCAAGATCAAAAAATCTTAGTATTCGACCTTGGTGGTGGTACATTCGATGTTTCGATTCTTGAATTAGGCGATGGTGTATTTGAAGTATTAGCAACAGCTGGTGACAACAAGCTTGGTGGTGACGACTTCGACCAAAAAATCATTGATTTCTTAGTAGAAGAATTCCGCAAAGAAAACGGCATTGACTTATCAAAAGATAAAATGGCAATGCAACGTTTAAAAGATGCAGCTGAAAAAGCGAAAAAAGACTTATCAGGTGTGACAAATACACAAATTTCTTTACCATTCATCACAGCTGGTGCAGAAGGTCCACTTCACTTAGAAGTGTCTTTATCACGTGCGAAATTTGATGACTTAACTCGCGATCTTGTAGAGCGTACAATCGTACCAACTCGTCAAGCTCTATCTGATGCTGGTCTTTCAGCTTCTGAACTGGACAAAGTGATTTTAGTTGGTGGTTCTACTCGTATTCCAGCAGTCGTAGAAGCAATCAAAAATGCAACAGGTCACGAGCCACACAAAGGTGTAAACCCTGACGAAGTAGTAGCAATGGGTGCTGCTGTTCAAGGTGGCGTATTAACAGGTGACGTGCAAGATATCGTATTATTAGACGTAACACCATTATCACTTGGTATCGAAACAATGGGCGGCGTGTTCACAAAATTAATCGATCGTAACACAACAATCCCAACATCTAAATCACAAGTGTTCTCAACAGCAGCTGATAACCAACCAGCTGTAGACATTCACGTATTACAAGGTGAACGTCCAATGGCAGCAGACAACAAAACATTAGGTCGCTTCCAATTATCAGATATTCCACCAGCACCACGTGGTATTCCACAAATCGAAGTAACATTCGATATTGACAAAAACGGTATTGTATCTGTAAAAGCAAAAGACCTTGGTACAAACAAAGAGCAAACAATCGTCATTCAATCGGATTCGGGCTTAACAGATGAAGAAATCGAACGCATGGTAAAAGATGCAGAAGCGAACGCGGAAGCAGATGCAAAACGTAAAGAAGAAGCAGAACTTCGCAATGAAGCAGACCAACTTGTGTTCCAAGTAGACAAGACAGTGACGGATCTTGGTGAGCAAATTTCAGAAGATGAGAAAAAATCGGTTGAAGATGCACGCGATGAACTGAAAAAAGCTTTAGAAGCGGGCGAAATCGAAGGCATTAAATCTGCAAAAGAAAAATTAGAAGGCATCCTACAACCACTTGTGATGAAAGTATATGAGCAAGCGGCAGCAGCAGCACAAGCAGCTCAAGGTGCAGAAGGCTTTGACGGAGCAGCAGATGCTGGCAAAAAAGACGACGGCGTTGTAGATGCTGACTTTGAAGAAGTAAAAGACGATAAATAATTGTGAATGAAATAAAATGCTGAGCAACACTGCATCGGCAAGTGAGAAAGTCAAAGCCGCTTTTACGGACTTTGACTTTTTCACTGTAAAAATGCATGCGTGATGGATTGCGCATATACATCAAATTTTATACGTGTTAGAATATACGTTATGTAAAAAGAGCGGAGAGTGAACGATGAGTAAGCGCGATTATTATGAAGTGCTTGGCCTAGCTAAAGGGGCAAGTAAAGAC
This sequence comes from Lysinibacillus sp. KU-BSD001, assembly GCF_042920265.1. Classification (NCBI taxonomy): domain Bacteria; kingdom Bacillati; phylum Bacillota; class Bacilli; order Caryophanales; family Bacillaceae; genus Lysinibacillus; species Lysinibacillus sp. KU-BSD001. Next base: position 533,171 of record NZ_JBDQZI010000001.1, read on the forward strand.
GAGATTAAAAAAGCATATCGTAAGTTATCAAAACAGTATCACCCTGATATTAATAAAGAGCCGGGTGCGGATGAAAAGTTCAAGGAAATCGCAGAAGCGTATGAAGTATTGTCAGATGAACAAAAACGCGCACGCTACGACCAGTTCGGACACGAAGATCCACAAGCAGGCTTTGGCGGAGGCGGCTTTGGAGGCGGTTTTGGCGGCTTCGAAGATATTTTCTCTTCCTTCTTCGGTGGTGGTGGACGTCGTCAAGATCCAAATGCGCCGCGTAAAGGTGATGATTTACAGTTCCGCATGACAATTAGCTTTGAGGAAGCGGTATTCGGTCAAGAAAAAGAAGTTGAAATTCCGAAAGAAGAAAACTGTGAAACATGTAGTGGTACAGGGGCAAAGCCTGGTACAACACCTCAAAACTGTTCACAATGTGGCGGATCAGGTGAAATTAACCAAGCGGTGGAAACACCATTTGGCCGTATGGTAAACCGTCGCTCATGTCCATCATGTCGTGGTGCAGGTAAAATTATCGTGGATAAATGTACAGCATGTCGCGGTGCTGGAAAAGTGACAAATCGTAAAAAGATTAAAATTAATATTCCGGCTGGTGTCGATGATGGTCAACAACTGCGCGTAGCAGGGCAAGGGGAGCCAGGCGTTAATGGTGGACCAGCAGGGGATTTATACATCGTCTTCACTGTACGTAATCATGAGTACTTTGAACGTGACGGAGACGATATTTACTACGAATTAAAATTAACGTTCCCACAAGCATCACTTGGCGATGAGATTGAGGTACCAACTGTTCATGGAAAAGTAAAGCTGAAAATTCCGGCAGGTACACAATCGGGTGCACAGTTCCGTATTAAAGATAAAGGTGTTAAAAATGTGCACGGCTACGGGCAAGGGCATCAATACGTTGTTGTCAAAGTAGTAACACCGACAAAATTAACAGAAAAGCAAAAACAGTTGCTGCGTGAATTTGCGGAAATTAGTGGCGATATTCCAGAAGAACATGGAAGCTCACTATTAGATAAAATTAAACGCAAAATTAAAGGCGAATAAAAAGGAGAAGATTGCAAGTGAAATGGACAGAGCTATCGATTTTAACGACGCATGAAGCTGTTGAAGCTGTTTCAAACATTTTACATGAGGCAGGCGCAAGTGGCGTTGTCATTGAAGACTCGAAAGAATTAACGAAAGAACGTATTGATCAGTTTGGAGAAATTTACGCATTAAACCCAGAAGACTTCCCGAAAAGTGGGGTTGTGGTGAAGGCGTATTTATCTGCGACGAGCTTTTTAGCAGAAACGGTAGAAGAAATTAAGCTTGCAATTGCTAACCTTATCAATTTCGATATCAATGTCGGTGAAAATATTTTAACGCTTTGCGAAGTAGATGAAGAAGACTGGGCTACGGCATGGAAGCAATATTATCATCCGGTTAAGATTTCAGAACGTTTTACAATTGTTCCGACGTGGGAAGACTATACGCCAGTGAGTACAGATGAATTAATCATTGAACTGGACCCAGGGATGGCGTTCGGTACAGGGACACATCCAACGACAGTAATGTGTTTACAAGCACTTGAAAAAGTCGTCAAAGCAGGTGAGACAGTCGTCGATGTAGGAACAGGTTCAGGCGTACTATCAATCGGTGCGGCATTACTTGGAGCAAAAAGTGTGCATGCTTTAGACCTTGACGAAGTAGCGGTAGCGTCTGCACGTGAAAATGTGACATTAAATAAAGTAGATCATGTCGTCGAAGTATTCCACGGGAATTTACTCGATACAGTAAAAGAGCCTGCCGATATTGTCGTGGCAAACATTTTAGCAGAAATCATTGTAACGTTTACAGATGATGCGTATTCGATTGTCAAACCGGGTGGCTTATATGTAACGAGCGGTATTATTGGTGCTAAAAAAGATGAAGTAAGAGCGGCACTTGAACAATCAGGCTTCACGATTGAAGAAGTATTAATGATGGAAGACTGGGTCGCAATCGTTGCACGTCGTCCACAATAAAAAGTAGTAGGCAAAGTCTTGGCGGGCTTTGTCTACTTTTTTAGTGAGAGTTTTAACATTTTGGCGAAACTTTTCGAGGAAATGGCGAAACTTTCAGGAAAAATGGCGAAACTTTTCAAAAAAGTGGCGAAACAATCGTACCATGCCCAGTACTTTTAGCATGTTACGTATAAAGGAGGGATTTTATGCAACGTTATTTTGTTGAGCAGCCCGTAACGGAAACAGGCGAATTTATGATAACGGGTGATAATGCACGTCATATTGGTAAAGTGATGCGCATGACGGCTGGTGAAGAAATTATAGTGGTGTATAGCGGGGAAGCACAGATTTGTGAAATTACAGAAGTAGGAGCGGATGTATTCGCAAAACCTACAGGAAAAATCATTCCTTCTCCAGAAATGCCCGTACAAGTGACGATTGCTTGTGGCTTACCAAAGGGTGATAAATTAGAGTTAATCGCCCAAAAAGGGACAGAGCTCGGGATGTATGCGCTCCTGCCATTTGCTGCTGAACGGTCTATCGTGAAGTGGGATGACAAAAAAGGACGTAAAAATCAAGAGCGTCTTCAAAAAATTGCGCAAGAAGCGGCAGAACAATCACATCGTACATATGTACCAGAAGTGGAGATGCCGATTTCATTTAAACAATTAGTAGCACGAGTAGCGGATTTTGATGTCGTATTCATTGCCGATGAGGAGGATGCGAAAGCATCTGAACGCACAAGGTTTGCGGATAAGCTAAAAAAAGTGTATGATAATAAATCGAAATCAATTTTATGTATTTTCGGTCCTGAAGGTGGTATTTCGCGCAAGGAAGCAGAGATTTTAGTCGCAGCGGGTGCGCAAATTATGAGCTTAGGACCTCGTATTTTACGAGCAGAAACAGCGCCTCTTTATGCGCTTTCTGCCATATCTTATGAATTTGAATGAAAGAGGTGTACAAGCCTTGTCAAAAGTGGCTTTTCACACATTAGGTTGTGCACAAGTAAATATAAATATGATTGCGTAGGAATGCAGTAACATCAAGGCTTCAACGGCTTGGAAAAATCACTTAAAATGTCCGGTTTTAAGTGATTTTTTCGTTGTAATGATAACGTGTAGCTGTAGATTGTCCAGTTTTTATAACAACACCACGCTCAATTAATTCACTTAGTAACGTAAAGATTCCATCACGAGAAATGTTAGTAGCCTTTTGAAGATCAGCTCTAGAAGCAGGTCCATTTGCTTTCAAGTAATCCAATACAGCACCTTCATAATTTCTGTATTGCATCCGAGTTGATGCAGTAGATTTGCTTTGTAAAAGTGACTTATATGCAAAGGTATGTGTGATACCATTTTTAAAAGTGATAGATTGTACACGCTTATCTAAAACGACAATTTTATCAATTATTGTGTGCATAAAATCAGATAATGCTTCTCGGCCAATTATATCCGATAAAGTACGATAATCTACATGACGTGCTTGCTGCATTTCCTTAGTAATTAAAAAGTGCTGAGCATTGTCAACAAATGCGTCACTCGTTTTATCCTCGTTTTTCTGCTGCAATGTATTAATTTCAACTTCTATTTCTTCAAGGCGTTCTTGAAGGTCACGCTTCTTGAAAATATAGTCTTTCTGGCTAATGCCATCCTCATCAAACAAATACAAATCCTCTAAGCGTATTAGAGCCTTTTCATACTTTGTTTTTTCTTTTTGTAAACGCTCGATTTCGATATTAGGAATGTCAACTTCATCTTTTGAAGCAGCAGAATATTCTTGTCCAGACATACCGTTAGTAAGTGCGAAATAGGTTTCTTTTAAAGATTCGTTATCAACACCGACTACATCAATAAAAGCTGTACCTCGAAGTAAAGCTCGTTCCATATCACGTATGGAATGTCTAGGCGTTATGCGTTCTTGTAACCTAATTAGATTTGAAACATAGTTAAAAATAAACGGTCCAATAATAATATCGCTAACATAGTTACTACATCGTTTAGCACCACCGGATGTAACGCATGTATAACGAGAAGGACGATACCCATCTTTTCGAGCTGCATCTAAGCCAGCAGTTAATAAAGCGTTGCACTTACCACAGTAAAGCATTTTAGAAAATATATGTTTGTGGATATCGGCTCGCTGCACGTCAGTTAAACCTCTATAATTATCAGATAATAATTGATTAACTCGTTCAAATTGCTCCTTTTCGATGATACCAGGATGATTATTTTCAACGATAATCCATTCTTCTTTATTTTTTAACCTTCTACTTCCACTACTTTCACGCATGTTATAGCGATATGTCCCAATGTAAAAAGGGTTGCGTAAAATATCGCGAACGGTCTTTGCTGTCCATTGCCCATTTCGTTTTGTAGCAATATTTTCTTCATGAAGACGATAGGCCACTTTTATTGTTGATCGTAAGGATTCATACAAGTTATAAATGTGTTGAACAATCTTTGATTCTTCCGAATCAACCACAGGGAATTTTTCTTCATCTGACCATACATATCCTAGCGGCACAGTTGCGCCATTCCATAAACCTTTTTCAGCGCGGGAAAGCATAATCGAAAATACACGTTCTGCAGTAAGTTTGCGCTCTAATTCAGCAAACACTAGGATTATTTTTAACATTGCTTCGCCCATTGCCGTAGATGTATCGAATTGTTCGTTTTTTGAAACAAACGTTACTTTATAATCTTTTAATTCCTCATACATTTCCGAGAAATCTTTAAGATTACGTGAAATCCTATCAATCTTCCATACAAGTAAATGTGTAAATTCTCCGTTGCGTATACGCTGCATCATTTGTTGATATTTAGGGCGATCAGTATTCTTAGCTGAGTAACCAGCGTCCTCAAAAATTTCTATATCCTCAATATTCAATGCGTATTTTGCGTAGTTTTCTAACTCTTGGCGCTGGAAAGGTAAAGAATCCTTGTCTATTTGGTGCAACGTACTTACACGTACGTATAATGCTGCCTTTTTCACTTCAATAACACCTTCCTCATAAGAAAAGAGTAGCAAATGAGCTACTCTTTTCTATGTAATTAATTTGCAAATTAATTATTTCTTCATCAACTTCAACTTGTTTCTCTTTGCTCTTGTGAAGCTGATAACGTTTGGACTTTTTTCTCAGCTTCCAACTCGTGGCGATAATTCTCCAACTCTGCTTCAATTTCATCTTTTTCGGTAGTGGCTGCTGTTTCTACTAATCCATTAAGTTGAGCAGCTAACGAAAGAACATAATTTTTAATAGTTTTTCTATGTTCGCTATCTAACTTTACGTAATGTTCGATAATTTTTTTATCTAGATCATCTAGCCGATACTCATTTGCTAATTCGGTAATAATGGTTGAATCATTTTCAATGAACATTTCTCCCTCGCCAGTACGAAGCCAGTGCTCATTGACGTTGAAAGCTGTTGTAATGAGTTTTATATGTTGCTCTGTAACATTACGAACTCCTTTTTCTACGTTTGAAATACTAGACTTTGTTAGACCGATGGCATCTCCGAAATCTTCTTGATTTAAGTCTAATGCCTTGCGTAACTCTTTAATTCTATTATTTTCTTCATTCATATCTATCACCTCCTGAATCGAATATAACACACAAAGTTTTGTTTGAAAACTTTTTTGTTGGAAAATGTTGACTTAGTTTATTTTGTATACTATTATGTATTCATACACAACAAATAGAAGTTATGAGTTTCACTTTGAAAACTACTAACTAATGCGCTACTATACCGAATTCATAACGGTATAACTTACTCAGACTCATAGCTTATATGACGGTAGCAACGTTAATAGAAAAAGAAAGTGAGGTGCGATAGAAATGGCACAGCAAACAACGCATCAGAATAAAAAAATTGACGCAAAAGAATTGGCAGCAGCGTTAGAAAGATTGCCAGAAGAAGAAAAAATTAAAATCTTCTACATGATTAAGGGGATTGAGCTGGTTAATGGCGATAAGCAAACAGCGTAAGCAACATAAAATCAAGTTTCATGTTCGGATTTATAGCTGATGTGACGGTAGCAACGTTAATTAGATTTGGAAGGAGGGAGAGGGATGGAAAAAGCAAAAGAGGTAGCGGAGAATTTGGAGAATCTTGTTTCTCAAAAAGCAAAGTCATTCAATGAGCAAACAAGCCCAGAAGAGATTTTAGCTCTTGCTGAACTTGTACGCGCAATTACTAGCTATAAGAAGGTAAACAATTTAACGCTAATCGGACGCTAAATTTTTTCCCATTCATAGATATCGGTTGGAACATCATTCACTCTGCAGTCTAAAGCGTCCCACTTGTCATGTCCTGTCGTATGTGTATAAACGTCATCTGCTGCTGCACCAGCGGAATTATAGCATCCTAATACATCGTTTGCGAAACATAAGGCATAGCGACCGTTTAATACGCGGATTGAAAATGTTCCAATTGGACTTCGGTAAATAAACATATGTATCACCTCCTTTAGGTGATTGTACCAAATATTTCAAAATGAGGGAGGGTATAGTATGAGTACTGAAACTAAAAATAAGTCACCTATGGACGCGCAGCATGAAAAAATATGGAAGGCGTTGGCGAAATACGGGATTTATACAGAAGAGCAATTAAATGAAGCTATTAAAAATATGAAGCCACTAAATATAGGCTGCATGGTTTCACCAGTGCGGGTAAGGAACGAAGTCAGTTAGGAAATTTCTATATCGGGGGGCTGAACATGCTGGAATCGGAAGTGGCACATGATTTAGCAAAAGAACGTATGGATGCTTTACAAAATAGTATCAATTATATCGAGCAGCTAGAAAGTCAGCGGAAAGAGCAACGTCGAATCCATTTGTTTAATATTGCTAAAAGACTTTGTAAACAAGGTTATTCGGCGAAGGTAGTAAGGCGCACGGATTAATTTAGAAGTAAATATTTATTAGGAGAGTGAGGATTAGTGGAAGTTAGCGAAATTCCTATTACCTATGATCGTTTCGGAAGAATGCTGTATCATCCAGATTTTCATTTTTCACAGGGTGAACGCTTCACAGAGTCGGATTTAGAATACATTTGTAAGTACTACGAAGTGGACCATGCAAGGAACCTAGCTTTTGCAATCGGAAAAACCGAACATACAATTCGTTCGAAAGTTAACACATTAAAGCAGCTGGGTAAATATGAGTATTACAAAAATCTTAATAAACATTGGTAAAGAAAGCGAGGGTTAATTAGTTTGGATTCATTCATTGATCAGTATGTAAGTATGTTTCGTGCCATTGCCTTTTATTATCACGGATACAAGCTAGAAGAGGGGATTTTGTTAGCTTCAAATACTATCAAGCTAGTTACTGAATTAGAAGAAATCAATCGGCAACGATTAATCGAACAGGCTTTAGTGAATGGTGATAAAGAGTTGTTTATGGAATTAACTACAAAAAAGAGGTGAGATGGGTGTCAACACTAACTGTTGAACAAGAACAATTAGTAATAGAGCATAACCGTTTGGTTCATTATTTTGCGCATCGTTTTTATCAAGAAAATATGGATCATGCTGACATGGTTCAGATTGGCACGATTGGGTTAATTAAAGCTAGTAAAGTTTTTGATGCAAGTAGAGGTTACAAGTTTTCAACAATAGCTGGGAAATGTATCAAGAATGAAATCATTAAATCATTTCGCAAGAAGCGCGTACAAGCTACTTCACTTAACAGTCCATTACTTAACAATGCTAAGTACACAGAGCGTATTGAGTTAATCGACAATGATATAAACATACAAAATGAAGTTCCATTAAACATCGATCTGCAAAATGCTTTATCGAAATTGGATGAGTTAGAAAGGCTTATCATTAAGTACAGCTTTGGGCTAGAGGGATTTCAATGTTTAACGCAATCACAAATAGCTAAAATGGTCAATATTTCACGGTCACACGTAGGCCGACTGAAAAAGAGTGCACTTGAAAAATTACGAAAAGAGTTGGAAGGAGTATATAACATATGAAATCAACAGGTATTGTACGAAAAGTAGATGAACTAGGGCGTGTTGTTTTGCCGATTGAATTACGTCGCACACTAGGCATTGAGGAAAAAGATTCACTGGAGGTTTTCGTTGAGGACGACCGAATTATTTTACAAAAATATGCACCAAATGCCGAGAAAGCAGATGTTGTAAAAAACCTTGAGCAGTTAGCAAGCAATGCAAATAGCGCATTCGAACAAGAGACGCTATTACGTGCTATTAAATTAATTAAATAGTAGAGGTTGATTTAATGTTAAGTAAATGTCTTTTAGATATTTTAGGTGATATCCAGTTTGCACAAAAATAACCGTTTAATCGTGGGGCGATTAAACGGCCAAGCAGAAAAACAACGAGCCTTTGTGAGTAATTCGCAAAGGCTCTGAAATTACAAACTAATAAAAATGCCGTACACACTCTGACCAGCGAGTACGGCCCATTTGACTATTGCCAAATAACCTATTTTCAATATACACGCGTTGTGGCAATTAGTCAATTAGCGTCCTTGTAATGGATATTAAGTTTACGACCATACAAAAATATCCAGCAAGTAGGTTAATAGATTAATAGGTGAAAATGGGGGAGTTATCCATGACATCGACACAATATAACGTGGAGAATTATGAGGATATATTTACGGTAGATAGTAGCGCTTATGTAGACAGTATAGAAGAGCATGTTGAGAGATTACGAGATAAGCAAATAAGCAAGTATCGAGTAAAGTCAATATGGAGTGGAAATATGCTGGAGATTGAAGCGTATCCATTATGGGCTGTACCAATCGGAAAAAGAGGTAAGCGCGGAAAAGGAAGCAGCATTGCCCAGCAAAATTTAAACGATAAAAACACAATTAAACGAGTAACGAGAATCGTACATACAAACTTCACAGAAAAAGATATTTGGGCTACATGGACGTATGCAAATGATCAGTTACCAGCAGACCATGAACAAGCAAAAAAAGATATGCAAAACTTTATCAGACGCTTAAAACGTTGGTTAAAGAAGCAAAAGAAATATGAAAAGTTTGAGTTGAAGTATGTGTATGTAACAGAGTTTGATGATAGCAGCGGAAAAAAGGTACGCGTTCATCATCATATGATTACAAACTTTCCTGATCGCGACGTGGCGGAAGAGTTATGGAATGGCGGGGGGAGAGTGCAAACACGTAGACTTCAACCAAACGATTTTGGATTAGAAGGTTTAGTACGCTACATCATGAAGGACAAGAAAAAGAAACCTACAAAACGGTACACAATCAGTCGCAATATGAAACAGCCAAAAATAACAATTGCAGATAGCAAAATGACTAGAAAACGAGCTGAACGTATTGCGATGGAGGAGGTGCGTGCACAAGAGTTGTTCGAAAAGATGTACCAGGGTTACAAATTCAATGATATAGAAATTAAATACAGCGAATTCAATAGCGGTGTCTATTTATACGTAAGAATGAAACGGATAGACACGCTGGTTAAACATAAAAGGAGATTGGATGAATGAAAACAATTAGCATAATCAACTTAAAAGGCGGCGTAGCTAAAACCATTTCATCTATCAATATTGCGTATACGTTAGTAGAAAAACACGGTAAAAGAGTGTTGCTAATCGATAACGATAAGCAAGGGAACACGTCAAAGTTTTTCAATTTACATGGGTATGAGGATAAGAGTATAGCGGATTTGTTAACAGAGCGCGGCTTAGACATAAAGAGTGTCATCAAAGAAACAGCATATGAGCGATTAGACGTGATACCAGCCAACATGAACCTGCTACGTGCCAATAAAGAAATATTGCTAGATGTATCAAGACCACAACAAACGCGATTGAGCAAATATTTAAGACAACTAGAAGGCGAATACGATTACTGCATCATCGACAATGCGCCAGACATCAATATGAGTGTAATTAACGCGCTTGTTGCGTCTGACGATGTTTTAGTGCCGATTAAGGTCGATAAATTTGCATTTGATGGCTTGGAGCAGTTAGTGGAGCAAATTGAAGATGTAAAAGAGTTTAACGATAAGCTCGTTTTTCGAGGCTGCTTCATTACGATGTTTCAAAAGAACGGTGTCAACATTCAAGGTGGGGAATATTTGAATTCATACACAGATTATCCACTTTTCCACACGAAAATTCGTAAAACGGTGAAGGTGGATGAGACAACATTCGCTGGGAAACCACTCTTAGATTACAAGAAGACAACTGCTGGCGAAGATTATGAGGCACTCGTCAATGAATATCTAAAAATGTGTTAGTTTCGGACACAAAAGGAGGGACAAACACATGAAATTTAACTTAAACCAATTGATGAACGACAAATCAAAGGAAGCAGGAGAAAAGGAAGGAGTTGTGTTCAAAATAGAGCACATCTCCATCGATAAACTACGACTGTCTGAAATGAACAAATACACTGTTCACGATGTAGCGGAATTAAAAGCAAGCATTGAATTAATGGGGCTACAACAAAATTTATTAGTCCGTAAACAGGTGGATTATTTTGAAGTGATTAGCGGGCATAGGCGTTTAAAAGCTATGAAAGAGCTGTTCGATGAAGGCAATGAACAATTCAAGAAGATACCTTGCAAAATAATCGCATCTACTGATGATATTCAGGCAGAATTACAACTCATATTGGCCAATGCGACGGCACGTGAATTATCAGACTACGAAAAAACATATCAGGCATCGCGGCTACAGGAGTTGCTAAAGGATTTAAAAAGAAGCGGCTATAAATTTACCGGAAGAACAAGAGAAATCGTCGCGCAGCTTATGAATGTATCGTCTTCGCAAGTAGCTCGCATGGAGAGTATCAATAAAAATCTCACCTCAGAGCTAAAGGATGAATTTAGCGAAGGGAATATAAATATCACCACTGCCTATGAACTGTCGAAGCTGCCGGAAGAACAGCAACAAGAAGCTGCAGAGGAACACAGGGAAGGTAAATCATTAACGCCTGCAATCGCAAAAGAAAAGCGCTTAGAGTCAGAGCAAAAAGAAAAGCGCATGACGCACGAACTGAAAATCCATCCAGCACCATTTGAAGCAGTTTTAAAAGGACTGAAGACATTCGAGTATAGATTCAATAATCGCTCGTATAGAGAGGGCGACATCTTGAAGCTGAATGAATATGATCCGGACAAAATGCTTTATACAGGTCGCGCGGTAGAAGCGAAGGTCACTTACTTACTGGAAGGTGGACAGTTTGGCATTCCAGAAGATTACGTCCTCATGAGCATTAAAAAAATAAGGTGAAAGGCAGGTTTGAACATTAACAAGAAAGGGGGATTTTTTATGGCAAAAGCAAAACCAGTCGATGTCATTGAATGGGAGGACAGGAAAACAAAAGTTGTTCTAACAGGCGTAGTGCGTAAACTTCTCGAAAAATCGGTCATTGTAGACATATGCGGAACGGATGACGCGACCGTCGTTTCGCATAAGCGTTACGAAATCATTAGCGAGGGAATCGATGCGGCTGCCGTGCCAACTAAACAGCATCCACACAGACGTAAATAACCTAGCAAACAAAAGTAGGAGTGAAGGGGCTGGCGTTATGTCAATTGCTCAGTTAAATATGTTTGATTACGACATCATCATAAAGAAAAATGACTGTATTTTTAGAAAAATCAATGCGCTGCAACCAGGTGACTCATTATATGTTGAGGATATAAAAATCGAGCGCACCGAAAAGTTTTACATCGTGGAAAAAGAATCGGATTTCGAGGAAGTTTTTCGTAATGTAGAGCGCTGCTATGAATTTGTGAACCGAAATTTATTGGCGCTACCATACCAGGAGTTATGAAAGGAGTAATCGGATATGGAAGAGGCGTTAACGCGAGAGGAATTGATTATGTACTTGCAAACTTTTAATGCAAAAAATTATGCAGATTCATATTTCGAGAAGCTAACTGATGAGGAATTGCTGAAACTTTATAACGAAAAAATCGGAGGGTGATAGTTATGAATAGAGCAGAAAGACGTCGTTTTGAACGTGATTTAAAAAGTCCAAGAACATCCGGCGGAAGATGGATTCAAGTATCTTCACCAGCACAAAAAAATTACGGACGCGGCTGGGTAAACGAAATGAACGTAGCGTTTAAAGATATAGGTAACAACTACGTTGTGATGATCCGTGAGGTACAAACAGACTGGGGCATTGTACGTCATGCGTTTATCCGAAATGCTGACAACACAGATATCCCGTGGGCAGAAAAGCAACGTATCAAGAATGAAGTTTTCGGCAAAGAGTCAACAGCTATCGAAGTATTCCCGAAAGAAGCGGATTTGGTGGATGCAGCAAACGCCTATCATTTATGGATTCTACCGCCAGATATGAAGCTACCATTCGGATTAAAAAACTAAACTAGAATAATGCTCTAAGGCTAATCAATAGTGGTATCTAATGCGCGGCTCATATCAAATAATGGGCCGCTTATCTGAAGCGTTGCAAGAATCGTAGGGGGGATTACGTGGATTTTGAAGAACGCATAAAAAAATGGTCAGTAATCAATAGGTATGGCTACGTTGGAACAAAAAACGGCGAAGTACAGTTATCACGTATTTCTGATGGGTACCCGTTCTCTATTAAAAAGACGCTGATTGAACAAATCATGAAGGACGAGGGGATTTGATTTGGAGCGTATATGCGAAATGTGCAAGCGAAATTTTGATCCACAGGAGTCCACTTCATTCTTTTATTTTCGTTTTTGTAGCGATGAGTGTGAAAACGCTGCAGAAGATATAGCGAGAGGAAAGTTGCAAGAGGTTTATGTATACATTTGCCATTTACCATTCCCGATTGCAATTTATGATAATACGCCCACAGGGAAAACATGTATGGTTGCAGACGGTACAAAATGGCGCCGAGATGAAAGTCAATCGCGCGGATTGAATGCCGTTCATTTAGAGAATTTATCGGGTCGTGCCGGTGAAAAGATTACGTGGCTTGAAATCGGTGAGGATATGCTAGAAAAGCATTTTCAGAGAGTTTAATTGTAGTCATATTGTTGAACTCAGCAAAAGGGTAATTGAAACAAAGGAAGGGACGATAACGAATGGAAAATACACTAATAAAAATTCCGGTGATGTTACTGAAAAATAAAGAAAACGAAGGTCGTTTTTTAGCTGCTTCAATTGAACATCAAGATTTTAATGATCCAAACGGAGATGTGACAATCGATTCTGTTGCAAATGCGTATGTGATACATCGCAAAGATCATAAAGCACCTACAAAAGAAGATATCGATGAAATACTGAAAGAATCTGATGCGTATGTAGCAAAAATGATTGAACTGTATGGTCCTGGTGCACTTATTTCATACAACTTTAGAAACTGGCTGGATAAGTATGAGCTATACAACCATGAAGTTGATTTAGCTACTTTTAATTTAATCAGTTTTGAAAACGAATGGAACAATTTAATTGGCTCGCCAATTAAAATTGAACAGGATGATTTTGTGTTACTTCATCCATTCCCTGATGAGCCGACTATTCAAAATGTCTATGTAGTACTGGAAGTTGATGAGAATTATGTAGAGGTACATGGAATGAGTGGATGGGCAAGGATTCCAAATACAGAGCACAATATAAAATTTGTAGATTCAAAAGCCGTTAAATATGAGTTTGAAGATAATAGTTCAAGCAAGTACAGTGTACAAATTGCTGATGAATTAGAAAATGTGGCGTTACAGTTTTCGCAAGGTTGGCAATTACACGAAGGTCTAAAATTCATCGTAAATGACATTGAATTTTGTATTACTTTTGATTTCCCAGAAGCGACTTTATCAGACTTCCATTCAGGTGTAAAAATAAAAGATCTTGTAATACCTATATCTGAAAATCACATTGGGCTCTTACAGAAGTGGGTTTTGTCGGAACCGTTAGCTGTAATAATTGACGTTTTTGAAAACAAAACAGGAATCGAACAATTTAAAGAAAAAATCGCAAATGCGTATGAGTCCGGAGTGAAGAAATTTGGAGCAAAACCATTGAAACATCTTATCTAACAAGAGGTGATGAAATGCAGCAATTGAGTCTCTTTGGGGATGATGTGAATTTAAACATTGCACCTAGGCCTTACCATAAAGAATTACAGGATTTATATGATTATGCAAAAGAACAGTCATATAGATGGTGGAATCGCAAATTCGATATACAGATTGTATTAACTAGTGCGGATTGGCGTCGCCAAAATGGATGTTATATACACTATACAGACAATAGCAGACCTCCATTTATCAAAATGAGTGCAGTTAAAAATGCTAGGCGTTCTAAAGAAGAGGTATACAAGACTTTGCTACATGAATTGGTTCATTGGCATATGCATACAAGTGGTTTGCCGTGTAAAGATACAGACGAAGATTTTGTACGTGAATGCATAAGGGTAGGAGCGCCAATAAGTGGCACAAAGATTGCTAGAGAGGCATTAAGAAAAACGATGAATATTTGAAACATTATGTGGAGCAGAAAAGGAGAATTGGGATGAATAAAATCGGAATTAAAGATAAAAACGGAAAAGAAATTCGAGAAGGTGACGTTTACCATCAAGGAGCTAAAAACATCTTGTATGTAGTTGTTGAGCGTGATTCAAAGTACATTGGTAAACAGTTAGGAAGTAGTAGTTATGCAGGGATTGAACACTTCCAAAAAGATATAGAAGTAATTGGGAATGTTAATGAAAATCCTAATTTAATTACTGCGTAATCCGTCAATGAAAGGGGAAAATGTATGAAAAACGCTACAGTAACAATTGACTACGAAAGTTTTCAAGCAATTAAAGAAAAAGCAGATAAATATGATGCTTCTTGTAAAGAGAATAAAACGATTTTAGACACTCAAAGTGAGTTTGTAGATAAACTTTGTACTTACTTAGATTTAGCGAATGAGCAAACAACGGCAAAAAATAAACAATTTTTCATCGCACAAGGTATTCGAACATTCTGTGAACATTATGAGATGGATGTAGAGGTAGAGTATGAGCAATTGGACGATGGTGTTGCGCCAAAAGGATACGATTCAAAATAAATTACTAAGCATTTCGTCGATTTTGTGTAGGAAGGAGCAAAGTGAATGCATTCGAGGTTATATGGTTCTAGACGGGTACCACTCAATTTATTTCCTGTTCCTAAAGCGTGGTTTCCAGTAATTGAGCAAGCTCTTGAGATTAAATTAACGCAACAACAAAAGAAAAAACTGTTTTATCCCGAAACGCAAATGTTCGGCATGCGATGCGGGAAAACGACTATTCACTGTATTTTAGTAGCATTATCGATTGGGCCACCGTTAAAACCTGAAGAAGCGAGTGATTATGGGGACGGCAAGTTAAATTACAAACAACATTTTTTCATGAAAGTTTATCAAGAAATCGCTACAAAGCTAGAAAGTGCAGGTTTTGATGTTCGGCAAGTGGGGCGAGTTGGAGGTTGGAAGTTAAAACGATGAAATACGAGAATTATGTGTAGGAAGGAGCAAGCAAGATGAACAACTTTGAAAAAATGCGTAAAGAAGGAGAACGCTTAGAAAAGTTTGTTAAATGGTTTATTGCTTTTGTATTCGTGATGATTATCCTTTCTTGGATAGGACAAGGATTAATCGCTGCATATTTCATTAAAAATCCAGATGCTATCGGCGGGTGGATTGGTGACCTATTACAAGGATTCGACAATTAAGCAACCGTCAATTTTGCAAAGGTAGGTGGGAGAATGGAATCTTGTTGGCTTATAGAGTTTAAAGACGGTTATAAAATAATTCTTTCAGAAAGTCTATATAAAGAAGAATGCGAAAGAAAATTTGGAGGTCGCGAAGTGTTAGTTGAATCCCGTTGGTACGATTATGGCAAATGTAGAGAACGGAATCGAGGAGTTTTGGTTGCAGGAATTTAATAACTGTTAATCGGTAACACATTAATTTTTCTTAGATGGGAGATTGAACATGAAGTACCAATTCACGCCCGAAGAAGTCCTAAAGGCTAAATCGATAATGGAAACAAAATCGGATTGTAAAGTTGCAGACGTTCAGCGGGCGATTCGTAAAGGCTATATGCATACAGCGATGTTGATTGAGTACATCAAAAACAATTGAATTTACTGAGTATTTCACCTTTACCGAGTATTTAGAGAATAACGGGAGGTCTGTATGCTTGAAATATTAAATAAACGAATGGTAACAACGAGGAAAGAACATGAATGCTATGGTTGCACTGGAATAATAAAGAAGGGCGAAAAATCTGTATATGTGCGCGGCAAAGAAGATTACCAGAGAGTTAATTTCCATCTACATCCAAATTGTCATGTTAAAGTGGTTAAACAAAAATTATTCATAGAAGGTTTTATAAAAGGTGCAGTCAAGTATGATGAAAAGTCACTTGATGATTTTAGTTTAGATGAAACGGATAATGAGAATTTTTCATTTTGAAAGAAGGTGTGTTATGACCACGGTTGAAGAGGCAATTATGAATAACCAACAAATAATTGAACTGATAGTTGCGATTGCATCAGAGGTTGCATCTGAAAAAGCGATAGAAGAATACCAAAAGAAAAAGAAAGCTATCGAGCAAGAAGAAAAAAACAAACGATTACACAATGTAGAAGAGTTGTTAAAAAGCTATATTATGCTGAAAGAATATGTGAAGCGTATTGACGAAAAAGCAAAAGCATCTATATCTAGTTCCGTTGTTATGAAAGAAACAGAAAGTTTGATTGAATTACTCGAATTTTCGGATGATATTGTTGGGGCGATTAAAGAAAGTTCGCAAAGAACTATAGTCATGATAAGGCATATGGACAGCGCTTTAGAAGCTTTGGAATTTATTTATAAGCGTGAAAATAATGAAAGAGACTTTAATATTTTGAAGAAGCGGTATGTAGATGCGACTATGCCAGCAGAATTGGCAGAGTTTTATCAATTCAACAAACGTACTATTCAGAAAATATTAAGCAGAGTAAGAGCGCGGTATTCAGTTTTATTGTTTGGTATATATG
This sequence comes from Lysinibacillus sp. KU-BSD001, assembly GCF_042920265.1. NCBI lineage: Bacteria > Bacillati > Bacillota > Bacilli > Caryophanales > Bacillaceae > Lysinibacillus > Lysinibacillus sp. KU-BSD001. The sequence goes on from NZ_JBDQZI010000001.1 coordinate 550,138, forward strand.
GGGTGAAGCTGGAATGATAAGGGCGCAAAATGGGCGCCACATGGGCATACCTTATGTGTTATGATGGTAGTGTGATATTTTTGTACACATCGCATGATCCATTTATTTTATGCACACAAGAAAATAGATCTTTTCTATAATCAATTGATTATGCGATTTGCTTTTTAATGCGAGGCAGTGGTGGAAAGGGTAGACACAATGAAGGTTACTTAAAAGAACCGCTTTCCTATTTTGGGTTGTAACATAGTCGCTTGATTCAATTGCGGGTAAACATCAAGCTTGCAAGGTTCGATTCCTTGCCTGTCTCTTAAAAATATTTCACAGTCGTACCATCCCGGTACGACTTTTTATTATCAAAATTATATTATTGGCATGTACTTCCATTAGCATTATTATTAATGCGAGAGGAGAGATTAGGATGAATTTTTCTTTAGTAAAAAACGGGGCTGATTCTTTAAAAAATGCATATATTAACCTATATAGAATTGAAGATTTAGAAAAAGGTAAAGATCACACTTTAAAAGATGCGGTGATTTTTTTAAATCACGGAATTGAAATACTGTTAAAAGTTATACTTTCAAAAAGAAGTTTCGCTTTGATATTTGATAATATAAAAGAATATCAAAAAGCAAAAATAGAATTATCTAAAACTGATAAGAAAGATGTATTTGAAGTTAATCCAAATTTAAAAACCGTTTCATTAACAGAAGCACTGATTAGAGTTGAATTTTTATGTGATATAGAAATTAGCAATGAAATGAAAAGTGCAGTACTAGCCTTAAACAGTGTAAGAAACAAAATAATGCATTTTAGTGTTGATCTTGAAGAAGATGAAGTAATTGAATTAACAAAGAAATTAGAGTTTTGCTATAACGCAATAAATGATTTTTTTGGAGAACACATTGAGAATTTTGATGATTTTATTGATGAAGCAAGATTTGAATATACTGTAGAAGAATATTATCAAGATTTAGCTGAATGGCATGCTGAGGATATAATGGACGAAATGAGATTATTAAGTAAATACGAATAATTAGTTCATAAAGTCTCACTCAATCGAGTGGGGGTTTTTATTATCAAAATTATATCATGTTCATTCATTTCCAATTTACTTACAATTATAGGTAGATTGGAGGTGAGAATGATGAATAGTAATGAATTAATTAATAAAGATGCTTTTCATTATGAAGTTGGGGAAATTGATAAATTTGATAAGGTAATTCGTGATATTATTAAAAGTTTTGTTAAAGATAGTAATATTAATCCATCAGATTTAAAATTCCCTGGACCTACAGATAATGAATACTTTAGAATTTGTAACTATTTTCTGCATATTCGTTTTCGTAGGGCTGAAAATGATTCAGAAGAATCTACATTAACAATAAAAAAAGGTAAAATAATCGATGATGATACTGATTATACCGAACAGTTAATGATCTTAAGGTTTAGAAAAGTGAACGAAGATTTAAAAGGTTTATTTGTGTGTTCAGAAGAGAACTATAGGCCGTTGAAAAAAGCGGATTTAGAATTCTGTGTAAATGAGGCTTATAAAGAATTACTCGAGATAAGATAATTACATCCAGTCACGTTCAAACGAGCGTGGCTTTTTATTATGTATAAAGATAAACAGGTGAAAAGACATAATTTGATTTCACATTAAGTTATACCATTATTTAATTTAATGTTAGCAACTGCCCTTGATTTCTCAAGAGAAGTTGGCATTGTCATTAGCTAAATAATAAGTGAACTAAGACAACGACTAACAAAATATCTTTTAATGATATTTTGAGTTTAATGTGAACCAAAGTCTTTTCACCTGCCTTTATACAGTTGTATAGGTATCTTATGCAAAACCGAGAGTTTATACTCGCGTTAATCTTAAGTATTTATAAATAGTCTTTTAAACATCTCTATATGAGGTGTTTTTATTATGAAATCAAAAGGAGAGATGAACATATTTTCAAAATTATTCGGTAAGTATAAAAAGCAAAAACGTAAACAATGATTGGAGTTTTCTTCGATGGATAAAGAAGTAGTTTTAAAACCCTTAGAACGTTTAATTACTTTATTAGCTAATACTGAATATGAATCAGAGGCATTGGAAGTTAAAAAAGAAATAGAATCTATCTGGGACGAAGAAGCTTTTCAAGAATGGGCTAATAATTATCGAGATTAATATAAGTCGAAAGCTAAACAGACTATAAAAGCTAATAAGCAAATCATTATAAATTGTGGAGGATGAACAATGAATATTGCTTATCAATGTATGAATGATTCTTTCCATGTATTTAAAGGTAAAAATTTGGATGGTGTGTCTTGTCCTATTTGTGAGGCACCAGTTTTACTCAAGACTTTTGATGATCAAAAAGATAATGCTCTGCCTGAATATAAAGAATTAAAGAAACAGTACAGAAAAAAGTTTATACAAAGTGAATGCTTAAAATGCAAACATGTTCAACGAAATGAATGTAATAACAAAGCTATTGAAGTGTTTGTGTGTGTGAAATGTAATGGTGCTTCCATTGATACATGGGTAAAGAATATTAAATATCCTTCTAATCCTAAACTTAAATCTACAATCGCAATTGATTTAGGATTAGATGACAAAACTAAATTAAAGCTACGTGCAATTGCTCAACATACAGAGGCATTAGCTGATGAGTTGGATGCGATTGACAATGCATGGAAATGTGAATGTGGTTCGATTCATTATGAAGATAGTATTTTAAAAGAATGTTTTAGTGAAGAAGTAACATCTCATAAAAGAGAATGCCAAGAGTGTAACAAAGTTATTTCGATGCTTAATGAATTGGAGGGTACGGAATGACAGATAAAGAAGAATTGGGAATTAAAAGCCCGTCGAGATACTTCATGGAACAAAACACCTTAACAGACGAAGACATTATCAGCATTATTGAACGTGGTCAATTCCTTAATGCGAAACAAGGTATCAAATTAGGTAAGTTGATTGCGGCAGGTTTGGTTAAAGGTTTAACAGAGCCTATTGATTTACCAACTCGATTAGAAGGTAGTGAATAACATGGAACCAATTTATACAAAGTGTGACAAGTCATGTGAACAAAGCTTTCATGTAAAACATTTAAAGACAGACAAACTTCATAACAATATCGAGAAGACGTACTTCAACTGTCCTAATTGTGGATGTGAGTATGTCTGTTTTTATACAGACGATCAAATCAGACAACTTCAAAATGAGCAACAAAATATCAAAAAGAAGCTTAAACGAAAACGGATTAACATTTTCGAGAAAAACGGTTTAATGTTCAAATTGGATAAGTTGAACAAGGAAGTTAAAAAGTGTATGAGCTCACTTAAACAAGAGGTTGAACAGCATGAACCAAAAACCTTTACGTCCATGTAACAAACCTGGATGTGGAAACCTTACGCGAAAAGGATATTGCGAATCACATTCAAATACCAAATCCGAAAACAACCGCTACTACGATAAGTATCAACGAAATAAAAAGCACGATCGATTTTATCATTCAGCAGCTTGGATTAAATGTCGTGATTATATTCGTATTCGTGACACTGGTTTGTGCCAGCATTGTTTAGCCGATAAACGAATCACAGTCGGTGTCATTGTTGACCACATCATTCCGTTGTCCATCGACTGGTCAAAGCGATTGGAAGAAGACAACTTACAATTGCTATGCGGTGGTTGTCACAACAAGAAGACGAACGAGGATATACAGAAATACAGTAACAAATAGGGTAGCCCCCCTCCATTTTAATATAGAGAGGTCAATGCCCCTACACCGACTGCCCATTTCCCGTACAGAAAAATCCGTTTTTGAAAAAATTTTTTATATGAAAAATTGAAAGTGAGGTGATAGCATGGCAGGGAGAAATAAGCAGCCGTTACAAGTGATTATTGGAAAAGGTCGTTCAAATCATTTAACAAAAGATGAAATGAAAAGACGTCAAAATCATGAAGAAAAGATGCGCGGACCAACTGAAAATATTGTGCCTCCATCATATTTAACTGCAGCACAAAAGAAAGAATTTATGGAGCTTGCTGAAAAGTTAGTTGCATTAGATATTTTTAGTGAGTTGGATGTAGATGCGCTAGCACGTTATTTAGATTCAAAATACCAGTATTTACAACTGGTAAAAGAAATGCGGAAGATGAAGCCAACCATCACAATTGAAGATGAAGAAACTGGAAAGAAGACCGTGTTTGCAAATGATGATTATCCGAAACTTGCTCGAGTAAAGCGAGGGTTATTCAGTGAATGTCGTGCGGCTGCATCTGATCTAGGGCTAACTATCACATCTCGCTTAAAATTAGTTATTCCCACTCCTACAATTGCACAAGGCAGTAGCGAAGCAGAAAAACGCTTCGGTGGTAGGTTGTGAATTGGGTATTAGAGCGCGTCTTTAATTACTGCGATGATATTCTAAGCGGTCAAATTAATGCTTGTATAAAACATAAATGGGCAGTAAAACGCTTCTTAAAGGACTATGAGGATTGTCAAAATGATGACAGTCCTTTTTATTTTGATGAGGAAGTGGCCGAAGATTTTTATTGGTGGGCTCATGAATTTAAACATGTTGAAGGTGTATTAGCTGAACAAAATGTTGAATTAACTGACTTTCAGTTATTCATATCAGTTAATGTTTTTTGCTTTAAAAAGAAACGTAATGGAGCGCGTCGTTTCCGTAAAGTTTATATCCAGTTGGCCAGAAAAAATGCTAAATCGCAGTTTTTAGCGATTGTTGGTTCTTATATTGCTTTTTTAGGTAACGAAAAACAGCGTATGTACATTGCAGGTTGGCAAAAAGATCAATCGGATGAGGTATATGTCGCTGTTCGAGATGGGATTAATTCCAGTGAACTTTTAGACGGCAAATGGAAAGAAGCTTATGGGAAAATTGAAGTTTTTAAAAATGGCTCTGTCATTGTTCCACTGTCTCGAGAAACTCGTAAAACAGGTGATGGTAAAAACCCATCTGTTGGTATTGTCGATGAGTACCATAACCATTTAACATCCGAAATTTATGACGTACTTCAGTCGGGGATGGTAGCTCGTAAAGAGCCGTTAATGTTTGTTATTACAACAGCAGGTTTCGATTTGAGTAGACCATGTTTTGTTGAATACGAGTATGTTTCACGTATTTTGAATCCGGATGATGATACAGACAATGATGATTATTTTGCTATCGTCTGTGAGCTTGATCCTGGAGATGACATTAAGGACGAAAGCAACTGGATAAAAGCTAATCCGATTGTCGCTACTTATGAAGAAGGACTTGAATCAATTCGTTCAGATCTAAAAACGGCGCTTGATGTTCCAGAAAAAATGCGTGCTTTTTTAACGAAAACGATGAATGTGTGGGTGGATATGAAAGAAGGCGGCTTTATTCCAGCTAATAAGTGGAAGGCTTGTGAAATTGAAGAGTTTGATATGAATGGGCGAGATGTTTATATAGGTGTCGATTTATCCAAGAAAATTGACTTAACTTCAGTAGGCTATGTATTCCCAACAGATTACGGTTTTCATGTTGGGCAACATTCATTTATGCCACAGGATACATTGAACGAAAGACGCACAAAAGATAAAGTACCGTATGATTTATGGGTAGAAGAAGGCTGGATGGATGTAACTCATGGTGCTGTAGTCGATTATGCATACGTCGAACAATGGATAATGAATTTTATCAACGATTATGAATTAAATGTTATCCTCTTCTGCTATGACCCGTACGGAGCTACGCAATTCGCGCAAAATATGGAAAATTACGGGCTCATCACTGTAGAGGTTCGGCAAGGTTTTCAAACTTTATCGGAGCCTACCAAGGATTTTCGTGATTATGTTTATGAAAGTAGTGGAGAGTATAAAAAGATTACTCATACGGGTGACAAAGTATTGTCCTGGGCTGTAGGGAATGCGATTGCTGAAATGGCGGGTAATGAAAGTATTAAGCTTTCAAAATCGAAATCGAGGGAACGTATTGACCCAATAGCAGCTATTATTACAGCATTTGTACAAGCACGGCACGCAACCGTAGAAAGTGGTGACGGAAACATCGGCTTCGTTTCAATTCACGATTTATAAGAGGGAGGTGAGAAATTGAAAATATGGCGGCGTACTAAACAAGCAGTCTATGCAGCGTATGCGAGTTGGAAAGGGCCGACATACGACTTTAGTAATTGGTTTGGACGAACCTTTTGGGGCATTGATAACAGCCAATTAGCAACAAATGAAACAATTTTTAGTGTTATTACTCGTTTAGCCAACACACTATCAACGCTACCAATTAAATTACATCAGAATTATGATGTCGTGATGAATCGTGCAGCTGACGTTTTGATTAATGAGCCGAATCAAAATATGAGTTCGTTCGATTTTATAAATGCATTAGAAGTGAGTCGTAATGAGCACGGGAATGGGTACGCGGTTATTCTTCGCGACATTCAAATGCAACCGATGGAAATTATTCCTTTGGATCCGTCATGTGTTACTGAATTTATCAATAAAGATGACAGCTCTTTGTGGTACGAAGTTCGTGGAGAATCAAAAACAATGTATGTTCACAACATTGATATGATTCATGTTAAACATATTCGTGGTCCCAATCGATTGCGCGGTTTAAGTCCATTGAAAGTATTAGCTAATACAATCAAGTATGATAAGGCAGTACAAGAATTCTCTCTTTCTGAAATGGAGAAAAAAGAATCCTTCATTTTGAAATATGCGGCTAACGTGGATAAAGACAAAAAAGATCGTATTATTAATGACTTCAGACGTTTTTATGCTGAAAATGGCGGTATTTTGTTCCAAGAGCCGGGTGTCGAGATAAATGATCTTGAAAAAAAATACTTTGCTTCAGATACGTTAGCATCCGAGAAGATTACTCGTTCTCGTGTTGCTAACGTTTTTAATGTTCCAGTTTCTTTTTTAAATGAAACAGATGGTGGTACTTTCGGGAGCAATGAACAAGAGATGATTCGTTTTGTCCAGATGACTTTATCGCCGATTGTACGACAATATGAACATGAATTTAACCGAAAAATGCTCACAAAAACTGATAGAACAGCAGGAAAGTACTTTAAGTTTAACCTTGGAGGGCTTTTACGTGGTGATACTGCTGCACGTACTGCACTTTATCAAACGATGTTACGATCAGCTGGAATGAAACCAAATGAGGTCCGAGCACTTGAAGATTTACCACCGGACAAATCTGAAATGGCAAACACGTTATGGATTAGTGGTGATTTATATCCAATCGATTTACCGATTAGCGAAAGAAAATCAGCTTCTGCTACTTCATCAACTGTGGAAGGAGGTGGAAAAGAGTGAACAATAAACAGAATAAATTTTGGGAAATGAAAGCGTCTGCTGATGAAAAATCTGCAGATCTTTTTATTTATGGCGCTATTGTCAGTGGATATAAATGGAGAGATGAAGATGTAACACTTACAGATTTTCAAAAAGCATTAGATGATTTATTGCCATCTGTAAAAACGTTGAACATGTATGTGAACAGTCCTGGGGGTTCGGTATTTACAGCAATTGCTATGATGAATCAATTGGAGAGAAAGAAAGGTCAATTAACTATCAATGCTTATGTGGATGGTGTAGCAGCTAGTGCGGCGTCCTTTTTAATCATGAAGGCAGATAATATTTTCATGTACGAAAATACTTTCTTAATGATTCATAAGCCAATGATAACACTGTGGAGTGCAAATGCTGTGGAGTGTCGAGAACAGGCTGATTGGCTAGACAAAACAGAATCTAGAACTTGTATTCCGGCTTATAAAAGCAAAGGTACAGAGCTTTTGACAGATGAAAAAATCAAGGAATTACTAGATGGCAAAGATAACTGGCTAGATGCAGAAGAAGCCTCTAAATACTTTGACATCATAGTATTGGAAGAAGAAAAGGATGCTGTTGCTTGTGCGGATATGGAGTTGCTAAATAAATATCAAAATGTACCTAAGCAACTCTTAGAACCTGTTCAATCTATACCAGTAATGAGTGCAGAAGAAAAAGCGTTACGTAAAAAAATTCTTGCAGATTCGAAGGCGAATCTTACTTATTTAAACACTATTCTTTAATTACTAGGAGGTATTTTATATGAAAACTCAAACAAAAAAGCTTTTAAAATCTTTAGAACATAAAAATGCAATTAAAATGCTTTTACCATTAGACATTCAGTTTTTCTCTGACAAAACACTTTATGAGTTAAAGCAAGCGATGGCTACGATTGGGCAGCAATTAAAAAAGGTTGAAGGTGAACTTTCAGCAAAAGCCATTGATCCGTCTGCATCAATTGAAGATATTCAAGCGCAACAAAAATCTAAAGAAGATTTACAAGCTCGTTTTAATGTCATTAAGCAACAGCATGATGAACTGGAAGCGGAACAAAAAGCGAAATTTGCCCAACAACAAGCAATGAAACAAGCAACAATTGGGCATATCGAAGATCCACAGCAAAAAGTAATTGCTGCTAAAGCGGAATTATACCGTAACACAATTCGTAAACAACCTATCTCAGAAGAAGCTATGGCACTTTTAGATGACAGTACAACAGGTGGTAATAAATTTTTACCGAAAACAGTGTCGACTCAAATCATTACGGAACCAAAAGCTAAAAATCCGTTACGTGGCCATTCAATGCATACCCAAATTACGAACTTAGAAATTCCGAAATTAACGTATGTACTGGATGATGACGACTTTATTGAAGACGGTGCAACTGCAAAAGAGCTAAAATTAACTGGTGACACAGTGCAATTTGGTCGTCATAAATTCAAAGTAAAAGCAGAGGTATCTGAAACAGTTGTTAATGGTACAGATGTAGCTTTAGTGCAGTCTGTAGATGGCGCACTAGAATCTGGTGTCGCTGCAAAAGAACGTAAAGTAGCTTTTGCCACATCTCCGAAAGCAGGAGAGGAACACATGTCGTTCTATCGTACAGCGACAGCGACATTACCAGAAATCGCTAAAGTACAAGGCGCAACACTATTTGATGCCGTGACAAATGCGATTGCAGATTTACATGAAGATTACCGTGAAAACGCAAAAGTTTTCATGCGATTCACTGATTATTTATCAATTATCAAAGATTTAGCTAACGGATCAGCAACACTGTTTACAGCTCCACCAGAACAAATCATTGGAAAGTCGGTTGTTTTCACTGACGCAGCTGTTAAACCGGTTGTTGGCGACTTTAATTATTCCCATTTCAACTACGATTTAAATGCGCTTTATGATACAGATAAGAATATTTCTACGGGTATGCATCAATTTGTTGTAACAGCTTGGTTTGACCACCAAATTAAATTGGCGTCTGCATTCCGTATCGCAGAAGTGACTCCTACTCCTTAATTTTTATGGAGCTAGGAGTTTTTATTTTATCGAAAGAAGGTGAATTAAGTGAGTCAGTACAAAGTGATTAATCGATTCCAAGAAAAAAATCATGACGGCCATGTTTATGAGGAAGGGAAACCTTATCCAGCTGAAGGTAAAAAGCTAGTTAAAGCACGCGCGGAATTTTTAACAAAAGTGCATGCAGAATATGGAGTAGCATTTTTAGAAGCAATTGAAGAACCTAAAAATGCAACTACAAAGCAATCAAATACGGAACCTTCCACAGATGGAGAGGGTGCTGAATGATGCCCCTGCTTGATGAGCTTAAAGAGTATTTGCGAATTGATGGAGATGATGAGGTTCAATCCATTTCCACTATTCTGCAAACGGCCATTCTGATATTAGAAAATGCCGGCGTCAAGCAACCATCGAATTATTACTTGATTGTTAATGACAAAGATGTTTTCGCAGAGCACCGTTTAGCAATTCTGACGCTCGCTACTCATTTGTACGAGAATCGCACAGTGATAACTAATCAAAAAAACGAATTACCTTATGGTCTGCAGACGATGATTTTGCAATTAAAGTGGGTGGATCCAGATGAATTATCAGCACAACAATAATGTAGGCAGGATGAATAAACGTGTAACCTTTTACAATCCACCAGGTCAAATCGTAAACGGCTGGCCAAGTGAAGATTGGGTGAAGCACATTACGGTGTGGGCAGAAGTGAAAACCCAAAAAGGTAATCGGCTCTTTAATTCAGATGCTACTCAATGGCAAGATAAAAAAATAATAGGTTGTCGTTATAGAAGCGATATTCATGCGAGAATGCGCGTTGAAATTAACGGGAAAATGCATGAAATGGAGTCTCCACCAATTAATGATGACGAGCGAAATCAATGGCTTACAATCATAGTGAAAGAGGTGTTGTAGGTGGAAGTACAATTTACCGGATTACAAGAGATTTTGCAATCACTGGGGAATTTAGCTCTGGAAGAGGAAGAAGAAAATAAAGCTTTGAACGCAGGAGCGAAAGTAGTGAAGAAAGCCGTGATTGAGGAAGCGCCAATAGATGCAAATAATCCAGTAGACAGTGGGACATTAAAAGAAAATATCCAGAACAGTCGTGCAAAAGATGGCGTAGCAACAATACACTCAGGCGGTGCTTATCACGCCCATTTAGTAGAGAATGGGCGAAGTGGTGGATCTGGAATTTTCACAAAAAACGGTAAACGGCAAAAGATTACATGGGGCCCTACTGCACCGAATCCTTTCTTCACACGTGGTTTTGAAAAAAGTAAAGATGAGGCGACGCAAGCAATGATCGATGAAATCAAGAAGGCGAAAAACTTATGATTGATATTTCAGCACATGTTACATCAATTTTGAATCCACTTGATCTGCCTGTTCTATTTAATATAGTACCGACAGGCTCTGATATACCGGATCAATACATTACTTTTTTAGAAATTACGGCCAATCCAGCATTAGAGGCGGCAGATAAAGAGTTTGAAACGAAACGACTCATTCAAGTCAATATTTGGTCAAAATCAGACTATTATCAGCTTGTTGAAGATGTTAAACGGTTGATGGAATCAGCAGGTTATGAACGAACATTTGAATATGATGTACCCAAGCAGGAAGGCGATTCGCACTTTAACAAAGTATTGCGATTCGTCTTTTTTGATGAATATTAATAGGGGGGATGGTGCGAAATGACTTTTTCGGAATGGATGTTAAAGAAATATGGCGTGAAAGTTACTAAGACACAGATGGTACTACCTACGCACTTTATTAAGTACAAAGAGTATTGCGAGGATAAAGGAATAAAAGAAGAATGGCATAAATAAGAAAACGAAAATTAGGAGGTCATGTAAATGGCTATTACACCGGTAAATGAAAAACCACAAAAAATTAGTTTGAAACGTATCCACTATGCAAAAATGACGGATGAATCAACTGAAACATGGGGGGCGGTTAAAACAATAACGATGCCGATTTCTTTAACACTTACGCCAAACTTTAGTGAAGCGCATTTAGATGCAGGAGATCGCGTGGTAGACCAGGAAGCACAGCTCGACTCGATTACAATTGCTGGCGAAACGGCCGATTTACCAAACGAAGTACAAGCAGATTGGTACGGTCATCAAATTTCGGATGACGGTGGCTTAATTACAAACGCTAATGACACACCGAATCCTATTGCTGTAGGGTTTGAATCAGGTTCAAAATTAGTTTGGCTATATAAAGCAAAATTTAAGCCAGGTGAAGAATCAAACAGCACACGTAAAAAAGGTGAAACAAATTACAAAACTTATCCATTCAGCGGAGAGGCTTTGCCACTAATAGAAGGTATTTTAAAGCATACAATTGATACACGTGATACAGGCGTAACTGAAACAGCAGAAACATTCTTTGCTGCTGTGAAGAAACCGACTGTCACACCAACACCTTAATTTTTAGAAGTCCTTTCGAGGGCTTCTTTTCTTTTTAAATAAACTAAGTGACTAACGAAAAGGATGGATGGAAAATGAAAATTACATTGCGAATTAAAGGCGAGGATAAAACGTTTGTGAATGATTATGTTCCTGCTCGATTATTACGAGAAGCGTTAAAAGTAAATGAGGATATGGCTAAAAATAAAGTCGATGGCACTCACAGCGTTGCTGATCAGCTCGATGAATTAGCGGAATTTGCTGTTAAAGCATTTAACTTTCAATTCACATTAGACGAGCTATGGGACGGTATTGAGCTGAAAAGATTCCAATCTGAATTATCAAGAGTGTTTAATGAAGTGCTAGGACTTGGGGGATTAGCATTAAAGGGGAACGAAGATGAGGGAAAGTAAGCGAATTAACAGCGTATCAAAGTATAAAGAATTTCTATCGTTCTTTGATGAAAGAAGGTCATAAACTTCATGAGATAGATCAGATGGATATTTGCTTTTTCTTTGAGCTTTTTGCAGAGGATGAAATGGAAGAAGTCACAGCTGATGATATAGATTGGCTGTGATTTTTATTTTGCTATAAAAGGCGGTGAGACAACATGACACAAGAAATCGGCTCACTTGCGGTCAGATTATCACTAGATGCAAATAACTTTAACGGTACCATATCGCAAGTGAATCAAAATATGCGCGCGATGGGGAGCGAATTACAGGCTATACGAGCGCATGGGCAGGAATATGAGCAGTCACTAGAAGGTATGAGGCGAAAGCAAGATGTATTGCAACGAACAACGGATGCAGCGTCATTAAAGTTGCAGGAACAACGCAGACGTTATGACGAGCTTGTTGCTAGTGGAAATGCGACAGAAGCTCAATTAGCAAGACAAGCCAATGCGGTTAACCAAGCCCAGGCACAATATACACGGTTGAATAGGGAATTGTTAGAAGTCACAGAAGCCATTGAAGATGCGACCAATCGATGGAAGCAAGCCGAGACAGCCATTAGTGGTTTCGGTGAGCGAGCGACAGCTGTTGGCGGGAAAATGAAAGACATTGGAGGCACACTTACAGCCAGTGTAACAGCCCCGTTGTTAGCATTTGGTGCTGGAGCGATAGCAGTAGCGACCCAATTTGATACAGCACAAGCAAAGATCCAGGGGCAACTAGGTATCACAGCTGAAGAGGCTCAAAAGCTATCTGATGTAGCGCAGTCTGTATGGAAAAAAGGTTTTGGCGAAGATATTGTCCAAGTCACATCCGATTTAGCGATATTAAAGCAATATCTAGGAGATGTAGGAGAAGAAGATTTATCCAATCTGTTAGAGTCTAGCTACACGTTGCAAGAATTATTCGGAGCTGAGATACAAGAGAGTGCTCGTACTGCATCTGTCATGATGAAAACTTTCGGTATTGACGGCCAACAGGCAATGGATTTAATCACGACAGGTTTCCAACGTGGAGGTGATTTTAGTGGTGAATTACTCGACACTTTACGTGAATATGCACCACAATTTAAGGCGCTTGGCTATGATGCTGAGGCATTTACAGCGATTTTAATTGCTGGTGCTGAATCTGGCGCATTCAACTTAGATAAATTAGGAGATGTGGCAAAGGAAAGTTTTTTACGTATCGGTGACGGTTCAAAAGCTAGCCGTGAAGCTTTATCGGATTTAGGTTTAGATTTTAAACAAATTGAAACAGATATCAACAGCGGTGGTGAGACAGCCAATAGCGCTTTTGCAGCTGTTGCATCTGCCATTGCTATGGTAAAAGATCCGGCAGAAAAATCAGCACTTGCGATTGCTTTAATGGGTACACCGATTGAAGATTTAGGACCAGAATTTCAAAACTTTTTCGCGAATGTTTCCACAGAATTAGAAGGTTTTGAGGGTGCTGCATCTAAAGCAAGCGAAACGCTACAGCAATCATTTGGCGAACGTTTACAGAGTACATGGCGAACTGCACAAGAAAGCCTTTTACCACTTGGGGAGACATTATTAGACATCGCAGAAGATTGGCTACCACGTATTTCAGCTGGCGTTGAAACTGCTACAGGATGGTTTAATGATCTATCACCATCGGCACAAAATGCAACATTAGCGATTGGCGGTATCGTTGCAATAGCTGGTCCAGCTGTTATGGGTATCGGTATGATTGCTAGTGGGATTGGTGCCATTTCAGGTGTGATTGCTCCCGTTGTAGGTGCTATCGGTGGATTTGGAGTAGCTGCAGGAACAGCAGGAGCTAGTGCGGGTGTCTTAGGAACAGCTATCGGTGTACTCTCTGGACCCATCGGTATAGCTGCAGTACTAGGTATAGCGGCAATTGGTACAGCGGCGGTTGTTACGGCAAAAGAGATGAGTGAATCGTCCATACAGATTGCCGATTGGTCAAAAGGTGTTTCAGAAGCTACAGCAGAGGCGGTCGGAGGGTTTGTAAAAATTTCTGATGATGTCGGTCAGTCATTAAGTCAGTTACATTTAACATCTACGACAATAACCGATGAGATGGCAGCTGAAATGACCTCAAAGTTTGATGCAATGCACGCTCAAATTGTGGAGGGTGCTAACACAAAACATGAAGAACAAATGGAAAGTTTGCGTGGCTTTTTTGCTAACTCTTCTGCATTGACGTCTGATGAGGAAGCCAAAATACTAGAAAAACGTCAGCAAGCTCACCAAACAGAACTTGAAATATTAGCAGCTAAAAACAAAATCGTTGCCGACATCATGCAAAAGGCATCTGACGAGAAACGAGAGCTCACTGATCATGAAAGAAAAGTAATTAACAATATCAACGAACAGATGAAAGAAGATGCTGTACGTGTTTTATCTGAATCGGAAGTCGAGCAAAAAGTCATCTTAGAAAAGATGAAAGCGGACGCTAGTGAGTTGTCTGCATTACAAGCAGCTGAAGTAGTTAAAAATGCCGTTAAGCAAAAAGAAAAAGTTGTGGAAGAAGCGAACAAGCAATACGAAGAAGCCATCGCCAATATCACACGTTTGAGAGATGAAACAGGTGATATAAGTGCAGAACAGGCTGAACGGATGATAGCCGAAGCACAAAAGTCGCGTGATACAACCATTAAATACGCTGAGGAAATGCATGAAAATATTGTTTCAGAAGCAAAGGCACAAGCGGGTGAACACGTTGACCAGGTTAATTGGGAAACTGGCGAAGTGAAATCGAAGTGGGAAGTCATGAAAACAGACGTATCCCAAAAAATGAAGAAACTTGGTTCGGATATTAAGCGTGATTGGACCCAAGCCTATAACGATGCAAGAAAATCTGTATCGGATATGAAAGATTCTGTTACCTCGAAATTTACAGAAATGCGCACTTCCGTTGAAACAAAAATGACTGAAGTAAAAACGAAAATCAAGACAAAGTGGAATGAAGCTGAGACTTTCCTTACTTCTATTGATTTAAAAGCGATTGGTAAAGATATCGTACAAGGACTGGTTAACGGTATTAATGAAAAAATCGATGGCGTTGTCACAGCTGCAAAAAATCTAGGTCGAACTGTTATTGATAGTGTATCGAATGTTTTACAGCGTCGAAGCCCAGCACGTGAATTAATTTATATAGGACATGACGTTGGTGAAGGTTTAGCTATCGGTATTGAAGATAAAAAGACGCGTGTTGCAAACGTCATGAAAGATATGGCGAACAACCTTTTGGATATTTCAGACCATTATAAAGATGAAGAGAAGAAAATTACCGAAAAGGCGAATGCTCAAATTACTAAAATCGAAAAAAGAACACAAGAGGATATTGAAAAAATCCAACGTGCAGCTACATCTAAAAAGCGCCAATTAACACAAGATGAAAACTTAAAAATTCAACGACTTCAGGAAGATGCTGTAGCTAAGATAGCTGAAATTGAGAAGAAAGCCACGTATGATTCCGTAGCATTAATTGCAAAGGCGCAGAAAGATAAGCTAGAAGAAATCAAATTATTTATTCAAGATAAAAAGTCATTGGAAGAATTGACTCTTGTCGAAGAAGCACTTTTATGGCAACAATCATTAGATCAATTTGATATGTACACAAAAGAGCGTGTAGAAGCGCAGAAAGCTTATCAAGCAGCTGTTGATGCTATTAATAAAGAAATCACAACAATCAACACCAATTATTCTAATCAGATTCAAAAAATAAATGAGGACTTAATCAAGCAGGAAGAAACCTTAACAAAGGCTTACGCTGATGCAGTGGATAAACGAGCGCAGTCTCTTGTATCTTTTAAGGGGCTTTTTGATGCGTTCAAAGTGGAGATCGATGTAACTGGAGAACAGCTAATTGCGAATCTCGGTACGCAAGTAGAAGGATTCAAGGCGTGGCAAACAGAAGTTGAGAAGCTATCTGAGAGAGCTATTGATAAAGGGCTACTTGAAGAACTTCGCCAGATGGGCCCGAATGCGTTGCCACAATTAGTCGCATTAAATAAACTAACGGACCAACAGCTTCAACAATACAGTAATCTGTATCAAGAAAAGGCCAGATTAGCTCGCACACAAGCTGAAACTGAGCTGAAAGGCATGAAAGATGATACGGATAAGCAAATCACAGCGTTACGTGAGGCTGCTAACAAGCAATTAGTTCACTTACAGAGAGAGTGGCACGAAAAAATTAAGACTCTTACACAAACAACATCCACTGAATTATCATCGTTGCGACAAGTTGGTCGAGATGCTGGACAAGGTTTGCTCGAGGGACTATCAAGCATGCAAGGTCCTTTACAAGCAAAAGCACAATCCATTGCCGATAGTATCTCATCAACCATTAGATCTGCTTTACAGGTTCGAAGCCCAAGTCGTCTCACAAGGAAGATTGGTGTAAATGTTGGTGAAGGTTTAGTGCTCGGTATGGATGACATGGCTAGTAAGGTTGCGGGAGCTGCACAACGACTCGCATCCACTGTTGAGGGCAATGTAAGTGCAAGTTCTTCCACATCGATCAATAAGTCTCGTACCTATAATGGTGGAGAGACACATATTCACGTTTACGGGAATAATCCTTCACCGTCGGAAATAGCACGAAAGGCTCTACAAGTAGAAAGACAACGAGCAATGGAATGGGGGATAGCATGATTACGGAAAAAGTAACATTTACAAATTCACGAGGGCAGTCTATTGAATTATCAAATAGGCGCCCTTTTCTTTTGCAATCTGTGGAAGGCAAAGCGGATGTTGCAGCCAATATTCAAACGCAAACAGCCCCGTTTCAGGATGGTAGCACGTATATTGATAGCTTGTTACAAGCACGAGCGATGGCGCTTAATGTATCAATATTAGCGGATAGCCCAGAAGGATTAATTGAAAAACGACAGTTACTTGCATCTGTTTTTAATCCTAAGCTCGGTCCAGGAAAGCTTATTTATATGAAAGGGAATACTCAACGAGAAATTCAAGCAATTGTAGAGAATGTACCTGTTTTTGGCGTAGGTAGAGAAAATAACGGCATGCGATTCCAACGTACAATCATCAATTTATTATGCCCTTCGCCTTTCTGGGAGGACCTACTAGCCGAAAATTACAAGCTAGAAGATTTCGTCAGCAATTTCCGATTTTCATTCCATTTCCCTGTGCGATTTGCTACCAGGGGAGACTCTAAATTATTAATCAACAAGGGCGATGTACCAACTCCGATTAAAGTTGAATTTCGTGGTCCGGTAGTAAATCCGAAAATCACCAATTTAACTACAGGTGAATTTATAAAGGTCAACCGTGAGATTCCAACAGGTTATAAATTGATACTTGATACCTCATTCGGACATAAACGAGTAGAGATAGTAGGTCCTGATGGTGTGGTGCAAAATGCATTCCATTATATCGATTTAGCTTCAACATTTTTCTCATTAGATGTTGGTGAAACGAAATTTAGTTTTATCACAGAAGGCGGCAATCCAGAAGTATATGTAGAGTACAAACATCGCTATCTAAGCGTTTAGAAGGAAGTGAAATAAATGGCTGAACATTTTAGTTTTTTTGACCCTGTACAATTACCTGATGGCACATACGATCGTGAGTACAATGCTGAAAAATTTACAAAGTATTTTGGAGTGCTTGTTACAACAGGAGTTATGAAGGGCGTTGGCAATATGCTAGCTGTAAGTGCGAACGGCTCTAATATGGTCACTAGGATTGATACAGGTATCGCATTTGTAGAAGCTAAATATTACGAAAATGATAGCTTTTTAGAATTAACACATGACACGGAAACACTTGGTAAAAGTCGTATCGACCGTATTGTTGTACGGATGGATTTAAGTACAGAAGCAAGGTATGTGAGAGCCTTTATTAAAAAAGGTGTGTCTTCCACAAGTCCAGTTGCCCCGGCTTTAACACAAACTGCTAATATTTATGAAATTTCGTTAGCACAGGTGAAAATAGTTGGTGGTCAGACATTCATCGCAGCTAATGCCGTTACTGATGAGCGAGGTATTGACGTTATTTGTCCGTGGGCGGGTTCAAATATCTTACCTTCTTTTGACGATAATGCGTTAGCACAGCATATAAACAACCAACAAATACACGTTACTGAAGCACAGCAGAACTTTTGGAATGACCAATTAGTAACTAACACCAATGTTGTTCTCGGCGGTTCAGTAGATTTCAACACATTAGATTGGGGTTTTACATTTAAAATATACGATGTGTCTGGTGCTTTAAATGCACCACCGGAGGGTTACGGGGTTATAACGACATTTAGCACTAAAGATAATTCATGGGGTGTTCAAAAATTTTACGGCATGAGTACTGGCAACACTTATTATAGGACATATGCTGACGGTACTTGGAAACCATGGAGAATGTCAGGTTTCGCACAACAAACAGTAGTCAGTTGGAATAGTGTATATGGTCGCTTTCCAGAGTATTGTGCTATTATAACCGATTGGGATCTTGCTGTGCAAAATGGTAGATATATGGCGCAAGGCGCTTCAAATGCACCAAATGGCGAATGGTTTATGGGTATAGTGATATCACATAATGCAGAGTGGATTGTTCAAAAGGTAATACAATTTACAGGCATTTATGGGGAAAGAGAGTATGAGCGATGGAAGAAGAACGGCGTATGGGGTCCATGGACAGAAACATCCCCTAAATTACTTTTTCCATCTGTCAGTAACGGAAAAGCTACCGTTAATCAGGCGGTTACTGACATGGGGATATATACTGCGCCTGATGCCACTTTCCAAACCACTGCGAATAACATAAGAAACTTGAGCAACAGAGTTAGTGGGAATGGAATTGTATTATCATCTGGAATAACAGTAAGTAATCTTAATTTTAGACCGAGAATTGTATTAATTAAATTTTACAATGGTAGTAATCTTAATGGGGAAGGTATCTATGTTGAGGGCTGGTACAATGTGTCGGTGGATGTTTTCAATCCTTATCTATTTGATAATTCAGTTCAGAGATGGGGGAACTACGGTAATGTATTTACAGTAATGAGTAACGGTTTCTCACTTACGGGTGGGGTTACATCATCGCTATCTGCCGTAGGATCGCGATACGAATATGTTTGTATAAAATGAGTTTGGAGGATTATTTAATGGCTATTGGAATGCGTGTATATTATGATAACAATTCTAAAAAAATAATACATGTTTCCCCTGAGTATTCACAAGGCGAACCATTAGGCGAAGAAGATGTGCGATATTTTGACGTACCATATGGAAGTATTGACTTTAAGAGGTCAAAAATAATAGATTTCGATATAGAAAACAAAAAAATTATAGTCGAAGAGATATTAAGTGATGAAGAAAAGAAAATTAGAGAATTAGAAGACGCTTTGTTATTACAAACGGATTCTGAAATTGGGGGGATTTTATAATGGTGAATCAAGTGGTAGTACAGATTGCAGCAGGACGTATCATGAACAAGGGGCTTAATCCCAAAACAGGGCAAGTATACGTAATTGATGACATCACGAATCCTGACTACAGACAAGCTGTGGAGGACTATATTTTAGCTAACACAGAGGGCGTGTAAAATGAAAAAGCCCATTCGAATATTATCTCTCAACATGGACATCTTAGGTGAAATTGACAACTATGAATCCATGTTTTTTAATCGTTCCTGGCATGGCATCGGGGGCATCGAATTGCGTATTAACCGTTACAAAAAATACGCAGATACATTATTAAAAAATAACCTTATTCTTGTTGGAAGCGACTTGAATAAGGTTTTTATGATTAAGCATAGGGAAATTGAGCTCGATGAAAACGGCAAGATTACGGAGAACTGGCTCATTAAAGGCTATGCGCTCAAATCAATCGTTGCACAGCGTATTACTATGCCACCAATGCATACAGCTTATGATAATCGTAGCGGTAACGCTGAAACCGTGATGAAGCATTACGTGAATAACAATTTAGTCAATCCGACTGATCAAAGGCGCAAAATACCACAGTTAGTAATGGCGCCTGACTTACAGCGAGGTATTCACACTGTCTATTCTTCGCGCTTTAAAAACGTAGCTGAAGAGATGTCTATAATGTCGCTCGCTAGTGGCTTAGGGTGGGACGTAACGCTCGATATTGAGAATAAAAAATGGGTATTTGATGTCATGGAAGGGCGACATTTAGTAGCTGGTCAGTCGGTGAATCCACCGGTTATATTCAGTCCACAGTTTGAAAGTTTGAAGTCATTACAATATGTACAGTCGGATTTGAATTATAAAAATGTAGCTATCGTTGCCGGGCAAGGTGAGGGGATAGATAGGCGTGTGATTGAAGTCGGCAACTATAGCGCCATCCATCGCCATGAAATCTTTATCGATGCACGGGACGTAGCTGAAACAGATGATAACGAGCAGCCATTACCAGTGGAGCAAATTATTCAATCTCTTACTGATCGTGGTCAACAACAATTAAATGAGTTACTTCAGGAAGAGTATTTAGAGGGGCAAATATTGACGAATAGTCCGTTTAAGTATCAAGTTGATTATGATTATGGTGATATTACCACGATTCAAAATGTTGATTGGGGCATTGCGATGGATGCTCGTATTACGGATATAAAAGAGGTGTATGAAACGGGTGGGTTTAGCATTGAGGCGACATTTGGTAATAGTAGACCTACTTTGATTCAGAAGATTAAGCAGGAACTTTCGCAGATTAGTGGGGAGGTTAGGAGGTAAAAGTAGCAGTAGCCATTTTTAATGATAAAAAGTTATTAAAGGTAGATTTCCTCCTTTGGTAGAATATTTTAGTGAGGAGGAGAGTATATGATAAAAAAAAATATTATTTCAGAAATAATTAAACCTAATATTTCAGGTGAAGAATTGTTTCAAGTTATTAAAAGTTTTGCTCAGGAGAGTACAAATTTTATACCTGTATTAAGTAGTTTAATGAATTGGGTAGATCACAGGAACTTTAAAATTAGAATTGAAGAACATGAAGAAAAAATAAAAAAGATTTTTCTTTCGATTCCTGAAGATAAATTTGAATTTATATTTACTAAAGTAACGCCATTAGTATTCGAGAAAATAATAAAAGATCATGAAGATGATAAAGTTGATTTGTTATTAAACGGATTTGAAAATTGTGTAGAAAATGATGTTACAGATTATGATGAAATATTATATTATTTCGATATGATTTCATCTTTACGAGTGTATGAGATTAAACGCTTGTTTAGTTATTATAACATTAATGAAGAGGAACCTGTTGAAATAATAAATCACACTTCAAAGGGAATGTTATTAAAAGCAGCAGACAGAAAATTAAATGATTTGAATTTGGTTAAATTTGGATCTAGTACAGATTGGCAATCTTTTGGAGATGGTTTAGATCATCTTAATATTTATAAAGAAGATGATGACCGATTAATAAGAAGTAAGATAGAAAAAACTTTTACAGGCAATAAATTAATAGAATTTATTGGATATAGTAATATCTAGCCTTTTAATGCCTACTAGAATTAATTTTAGTAGGCATTTTATTACGTGAATAAAGGAGCTATAGCATGGAGCAATTAGCAAAAAACATTATAGCAGGTATCACTTCGGTTTTTACCTACTTTTTCGGGGGATGGTCAATTTTATTGACATCCCTTTTAATTTTGAATGTATTAGACTTTGCATTAGGCATTTTATCAAGTGACGAAAAAATCAATTCAAAACGTCTTACGCAAGGTGGTACGAAAAAAGGCATCATGTGGATGTGGATTTTAGTTGCGAATTTAGTATATATGGTGCTAAATCACATGGGATATGATATCGGTGTCTCTATAGCAAACTGGGTAACTTTATACTTCATTCTGACAGAAGTAATTTCATTAGAAGAAAATAGCGCAAAACTAGGCTCACCGATCCCTACACCGGTGAGTTTTTTAATTAACAAATTAAAAGATGTTGTAGAAACAAAATTTAAAGTGGAAGGTGATAAAAAATGACCTTCGCAATGATTTATGACAAACGGAATCGTGAAAATTTAAATAAGCTTGCGGATCACACTCGTGTTGCTGCTTACAAGTGGTATCAGTATTGCATCGATAAAAAATATCAAGTACTTATCTATGAGACGCTACGTGATAAAGCTACACAACAAAAATATGTGCAAGAGGGTAAGTCCCAGACCATGCGCTCGTATCATTTAGTTGGCCAAGCTTTGGATTTTGTGTTTGTAGATAATAACGGCAAAGCGCTTTGGTCTATCAATGCCTACGTAACAAAAATGGATGTCATTAATTATGCAAAAAAATGCGGCTTCACTTGGGGCGGTGATTGGGATAATGATGGTGATTGGCGAGATGAGACGTTTCTGGACTCACCACATTTACAATATGAGTACACAGGTTATGGCAAAGATACATTCGGCAAAATTAAAGGAAATGGAGATGTATTAACAGTGGATCAATTCAATATTTTAATGAGTAAGATTAACGCACAAAATGAGGAACTTGCTAAACTGAAGAAACAAGTTGCAACGAAAGCGGATGTAGAATCTGACGCTGAGGTGCACGAATCTCATAAAGTAGCGTGGGATTGGGCAATTGACGAGGGAATCATTAAGGGCAATGGCACAACACTAAATCCAAATGGAGCACTGACACGTCAGCAAATGGCGACGATGCTCAAACGTTATCATGATAAACATGTAGCCAATAAATAAACGAGAAGGACCAGCTAGGTTTAATCTCTTTGCTGGTCCTTTTTAGGTAAAAAGTAGGGCGTACCGACAGGCGGAATATCGGTGTCCGACAGATAAAATGTCGGTTGTAATATCGGTATAGGTACTGTTAGACTTAAGTTGACTCGAGCCAAGGGAATATTTCCCAAAAAATATGATTGTATGTACATATAAAAGTTTTAATAATATCAACAAGAATAGCTTAATTTTATGAAAAAAGTAGTGTTTTTGAATTCAATTCAAAGTTAATTGCATAAAAATATGTTTTAAAGGGGTTATTTCGTGTGAAAAAGAGGATACTTAATAAATTTATTATTTGTTTAACAGTAATTTTAACTGTATTTGCCTCAGGAATGAATCAATTTGCTCAAGCATCATCTCTTGATGAAATAGAGGATAGAAAGATTGTAGAAACAATAGAAGTAACTAATGAAGAATTACTAAAGACTTTAGAAGAACAAAATTTTGATCCAGAGCAGTTACAAATATTTAAAAATATAATTGAAGAAGAAAAATTAGCTCCTTCTTTAACTCCTTTCGCAGCAACACTTAGCGATACGCCAAACTTTATTCGTTATTATGATAATGGTACTTTTGAAATAGGTTTAAATAAAGAGTCATTACGATGGGCTGCTATAGGTGGAACAGCTGTACTTGTAGGAATACTTGCTGCTATACCTGTTGCAGGCGGAGTAATTTCTGGAGTTACAGGCACTATTTTGGGATATGCATCTGGTAGTATTTCAAAAGGATACTCATTTGTTTTTCGTCCTATATATAGTCATGGCATGGTAAGGTATGAACCTATTGGTGTTTACCCAATTGCAGGTTATGAATAAAAATATATATATATATATATTAACTGTCTTAATTTATTTTTTTATACTTATTGCAGTTACTGAATTGTTTGCTAATATTTATATTAGAGGTATTTTAACTTTTTTATTAATTTATTTAGTTTGGATTATTGCCTATGGAAGGAAAAGTAAATAAAGACAATTTTATTTCTCTCAAAAGCCAGTCTCGGAGATAAATAGAGAGGGCTATGGTTGTAGATTTTGGATAAAGTTTAATTATTAATATTAAAGATTGACGATTAAATTTAAACTGTATTATATTGTAAAAAGGTGAATTGGCTATTCATCTGAGTGCGTGAGAAGAGAGGGCGAGCAATCGCTCTCTTTTTTATTTTGTACAAGGGAAACTATAGAGAGTGTCGAACTAAACGGAAAGGAGGGATAATCGTGAAGAATATCGGAAAGAAATTAGAAATACTTAAAGCTATACATAACGTTTATATTGAAGAATTGGACCTGTCTGGTGGCGCTACGATTAAGTTACTAAAAGCTGGGATATTTAAAATTAGTGATATGGATTGGGATAGATTGCAGTACACTAAAGGTATTGGCAAAGCAACTATTTCTGAATTGTCAGCAGCAATCGAAAAAATGTATGCAGAAAATATTCCAGAAATTTAAAGTGATATGATGTGCAAAAATTAAAGCCTCCCACAAATAAAAATGTGGAAGGCTTTTTGTTTACTTTAAATTATCAATAGCGTATTGAGCTTCTTCTGGAGTGAATTTTTCCCCGTATTCTGAAATCAATTGATCATAAATAGCCGAATTTGACATATCCATCATTTCTGCGTATGATTGAGCTTTTTTCAATGCGTTTTCTTTCCAGTCAAAAACAATATTATCGATAGCGTATTGAGCAGCGTCTGCCGGGAAATTCTCTCCGTATTCCGATGTTAGTTGGTCGTAAATACCTGCCTTTGACATATGCATAGTTTTAGCATATGACTCTGCTTTTTTTAACGCTGACTTATGTTCTCTAGGGACACTTTCTTCTTTAGCCTTAGCTTCTGCTTGGGCTTTGGCTTCTGCATCTGCTTTTGCTTTAGCCTCTGCTTCCTCTTTAGTTTTCTGTTCAGCTAAAGCTTTTTCTTCAGCTTCTTTTGCTTCACGTGCAGCCTTTTCTTCCTCTGATTCTTCTTTTGGTTTTTCTTGTTCATCCTCCTGAGTAGAAGATGTTTCAATAATTTCTTCGTCTTTAACTGTCTCTGATGGCTCGGAAGTTGAAATAAACGCTACGAACGAAACTACCATAACAGCTAAAGAAATACCTGTGAATTTCAATTGCTTTTTACCTTTAATGCTATCCTTTTTAACAAATTGTAGAATCGCTAAAACAGCAAATACAAAAATTGCAATTAAGCTTAAACCCCAAATAATAAAAAATAAGCTATTCATAATATCCCTCCTTTTCACCATTTTAGGTAATAAATTGGTAATTGTACATAATAAAAAACAGACAACTTTATTTGTCGTCTGCTTCCTCTATTGTAGTGAATAATTCTCCGATATCTTTTACCTCTAAAGCTACCATGATTTTTTCCATAGCTTCTTTTGGGTACATCTTTATTTTGTTATTAACAATCTCACTGATCAAACGTGTGGTAAGTCCTGTTTTTTCAGCTAAATCTTTTTGACTCATATCACGCTCTGCTAGAAGTACTTTTAATCTCGATTTTAAATACATTCCCACACCTACTCTCATACGAATTAGTTAATTAAATTATAAATCAATAAATAAAATTACGCAATTAGTAATTGACATTATGAATGAAGTAATTTACTATATGAGTAACAAAGTTATTTATAAAGTAATATTATTATTTTTAAGTAAATAATAATAACGAAAGGCGGAATTGGGATGAGAACAAAAGAAGAAAAACAATTAATGCAGTTACGCTACTTAATCAAAGAGTTTTATCCACATGCAAATGACATCTATTTGGATGAAGTGGAAGAAAGAATTTACTTCACAGATTTATATGACGGCTACGAAATGCAAGCACGTATAGATCGCGAGCAAGAAGAAGTGACGTTCCAATATCAACAAGGTGAAGATTGGTATTTAGCTGATACGGCATCGTTTGAAGAGGTTAATGAAGTCAACGAAGTCCCGATTTTTTAAAAACTGAACAGTTGGTATTAAGTCGATTAGTACCAGCGATTGAGTTTTTAAAAATTTACAAAGTGAGGTTATTCAAAATGATTAAAGTAAAAGTATTGTTTGTAGATGATTCTGGATTAAAGGATCGTGAGGAAGTGTTTTCTACAACAGATAAAAAAGAAGCTGCTCTAATGACAGTGGAGAAAATGACAATCAAAGAAATAAAATATCTGCTTAGCTTTGAATTTATGAAAACAAACAATGAACAAGAAGATTATTGTAAAATCTGCGGTACTTGTTTAACGGTTGACGATGACCACAAATTCTTATGTACAGAATGCGAAGCCATTTAAAAATTGAACAGGGAGCATCTTCGATTGGTGCTCTCGATTGAGTTTTTAAATATTAGTGAGGGAGGCGGAATTGAAATGAAGTTCAAAATCGGCCAATTAGTTCAAGTTAAAGCGGGTTTCGGTAGCAACGCAGGAGAGTTAAGAATCATCGTTGGTTATGAAGCAGATAAGCAAGTATACATTTCAAAGAAAGCTACCAAAAAAGGCAACATTGATAAACGTTCATCGGAATGGAATATGAAGTGTCCTGAAAGTCGGCTAGAAGAAGTGGAAATTTAAAAATTGAACAGGGAGCATCACCAACTGGTGCTCTCGATTGAGATTTTAAATTACGCGGAAAGTGAGGTGATTTTATGTCTATGAAATTTGTCAGTAGCAACAATCGTCTTCCTGTAGCGAAGCTTTTAACGGAACAAGAGTACGTGCAATTAATGGAAACATATGCAGCACATAATCGCTCAATGGGTTTATCGATGCGAGAGAAATATTCAATTGGCAACATCGTTAAAGTTAAGCGCGGTCAGAATGGTAATTTGCATGTGCATTATGCTGACGGGGAGTGGTGGCATTATACACCATCTCGTAATTGGTACTAATAACTAAATGGAAGAAAGCGAGGTGAAAACGATGGTATTTGAATACTTAGAGCAATATGTAACATTTGAATCAGTAGCAGATATGGACGTTGCAGTTGAACAGCATATTCAGCAACATTATTTCAATTTAACGGAATCAGAGCGTACCATCGTTTTCGCGCTTGCTAGCCGTTCTCTTATGTATCCAGGAGCTTCGCATCTAAAAGCAGAGACGATTGCGGATCAAGTTGGTGTATCGACTAAAACAGTTTATCGAGCAGTGAAGAAGTTGGTTGAGTTCCGCATCATCGAAAAGGTTGCTGGTACAAAATTAAACGGCATCAAAGGGGCTAGTATTTATTGCATTTTACCTTATGTCCCATCGAGCGTGTCTCAACGAGTGACAGTGGTTGAAGTCAACAACGACGAGGTTTGCCGACAACAATCCGAAAATCAACCATCTAATTCTTTTAATCTTTTAAGTTCTAAACAAGCAAGTAATAATTTATGTGATTTAGAAAATGAATTGGCTTTACAAGCAGAAAAGAAAAAAGAATACATGAATGAGTACCAGAAGCTGCTATTTGATTTCATGCATTCGTTGCCATTGGTAGATAAGTTGAAGGATGAATTACACAGAGTTGTGTTAGCTGTACAAGTAAATTCTGTAGAGGACTTTATCAAAGCTAAAAATGTTCTATTTAAAATTGCTATGGATATTAAAGAAGGTACTTTAACGGTATCGAGTACATTACGTGCTGTGTTTGTGGGCTCGTATAGAAAGGCTGTAGAACGTTTAAATAAGAAGGTAATCAACTCATCATCCGTGCAGGACAAAATGCACAGCGAGCGTCCAGTACCTTTCTATGATTGGTTAAATGAGCGCGAAAGCCATGCATCTGTTGTTAATAATCATTCACCAATTGAGAATTGGTTGACGTGGTAAAGGGATTTTATGTGCCCGATGCAGTACCCGTTTGATTGCTCGGCGAGAATGAAGGTGGGCAGTGATGAGTTATTGTCGTATCAAGGCTTACACATCATTTTTGAAATGCCTGCTTCATGCAACTCTTACTTGTAGTAAGAGAACCGTGGCGCAAATGGTTTTAGAAGTCGATTTGAAAGTGGTGTGAAAATCATTAAAAAATTTCTTTGAAAATTTTCGAAACGAAAAAGAAAACGAAAGGGGATTGTGTTGCTTTTTGAAATTTTAACATCTTCCTTGATGGGTGGAATTGCACTCAAAGCGTATTCTGCCCGAAAAGGCTTATCCACAAATGATAGCGGAAAGATTCAACGCATTATGTCATTGTCTGGACTTAATATTAAAGACGGAAAAGACACTTTGACCACTCAACTTGTTAAGAAAAAACAGTATGAGTGGGGTTGGGAATACAAATATCGCATTCCACTAGGGCGGTCGTTTAGCGATTACGAAGCAAAGCAAAAGGTATTAGAAGATGGTTTGAACAATCGTCGTAAGCACATTACATTTAGTGATTTATGGCAATTAGATTTAGATCATTCTATCATCCCACAACTGCAAGAACTTCATAAGAAAAAACTAACCGAACAAAAAGAAATCGAGCTATCGTATGACGGTTTATTAATCGTTAGAGTGTACGATAAACCACTGGCGAAGGAAGTGACATTTGTAGCAGGGGAAAGATGGAGGGTACCTGTAGGGCTTACGAGAGCACGCAATGAGTTCAAATATCACGACTTCGAAAAGATACCTCATCTTGTACTTGGTGGAGCTACTCGCTATGGAAAATCGAACTTTATAAATTCACTCATTAACAGCCTTTTGCAGAGTGATCCAGACCAAGTTAACTTTTATTTAATTGATTTAAAAGGTGGCGTGGAGCTATGCGATTATGAAAATATTAAGCAGACTGTTTCCATTGCTTATGAGCCACAAGAAGCCCTCCACAGTTTGCAACAGGCTTATGGCAAGATGCGTGAAATACAAGGCAAACTGAAACGATTAGGCAAAAAGAATGTGCAAGAAGCGGGTATTAAAGAGCGTCATTTTGTCATTATCGATGAAGTCGGAGAACTGAATGCTGCAGAAGCTGTTACACGTAGCGAAAAGCTTTTAAAACAAGAATGTCAAACAATCATGAGTCAAATAGCAAGGCTCGGTGCTGGACTTGGTTTTAGATTGGTCGTTGCTACACAGTACCCGGTGGGAGACGTTATACCACGTCAAGTAAAGCAAAATGCCGATGCGAAGCTATGCTTTAGGGTACAATCAGCAGTTGCATCACGTGTTGTTTTGGATGCTGAAGGTGCTGAAATGCTGCCGATGGTCAAAGGTAGAGCTATCTACCAAACAGCTGATAAACGAGAAATACTACAAACTCCATTAATCACTCCAGAAATTATCCAATCCATTATACAACCTCATATCATCGAGAAAGGAGAGCGCGTTGAAGAAGCAGCTATCCAACCGAGACGAACAGATACTGTTACTTTTGAAGAAATTTGATTTCATGACGCGTGACCAACTTAATCGATATTTCAAATTAGGCAAAAAAAGAAATACTAACCGGATACTCAAAGAACTATCTGATTACCTAATGTGCATACGAGGTGAGCATCAAAGTGTATATTACCTGAGTAAAATTGGCCGTGAGTACGTCGGTTGTGATAAAGTGCGCCGTAAAACAAGTCGAGTGCAGCATACCGTTATGCGTAATGAATTTTGGCTGTTCTACAAGTGTCCGATAGATTGGAAGAATGAAGTCAAGATTTCGGATGCAAATACCTCTGTTGTTGTAGATGCTATGTTTTCGAGGAATGGATTTCGGCATTTCTTTGAAGTTGACAATATGCAAACGATGAAAAAGAACCGAGAAAAAATTAAACGCTATAAAGAGCTAATGCCAGGCATCGTGAAGCAAATTGGTTATTATCCGACACTTATATGGCTTACTACGACTGAGTTAAGACGTAAGCAACTAGAAGGTTCGTGTGAAGGGCTAAAATGCCAAGTGTACACACTAGACGATATTAAATGAGGGGGAATCGAAATGTTCTTTAAAAATAAAGTGAGAGTGATTACAGCTGGAGAACAAACGGATTTTACAGAGCGCTTTGAAGCATTAGATAAAATTAGAGAAGAGTCTAAATATGCTACTCATAAAGATGTGTTGATTATGAGTGGGATTCCGACGGTCGGAGCTGTTGGTCTATTCGCGTATAACAAGGCTGCTAATACGCTTCTTGTAGCAAATAGCGCGGCAACGGTACAAAGTATACAACAACCGATTCAAGCGCCTGTAGAACATATTACACCTCTTGTCGATTCATACTCTTCTATAACTATTCCAGTTAATGCGTCTGTTCAAAAAACTGGGCTAATCGCAGACACGTCGTTGGAAATGCTTGCGACGAATACTAGATCCAGTCATACAAATATTAGTAGCAATATCGTTCCCGATAGCCAGCGTAATAATGGTTGGGGCCTGCTTCTTTTTTATGATCGGAAACGGTGAGAAGGCGTGGTCGATGATTATGAATGCCGGGCTTGGCTATGTGCTAATACAGCTATCGCCACTGTTTTTAGACATATTACGTGTTATCGGAGAAGCTGTTTAATATAAATGAGCCTAAACTAAAAAGTTAGGCTCATCATATCTATTTATGCTATTATAAGACACGTTGATAAATTTGAACTGTAATTGAAAGGATGATATAGATTATGAGTTACGAGCGTCCGAAAACCGTATCTCTATATACTTTAGGTTGTAAGGTAAACCATTACGAAACAGAAGCGATTTGGCAATTATTTAAAGAGCAAGGCTACGAGCGTAACGAGTTTGAACAACAAGCTGATGTTTATGTGATTAATACATGTACGGTAACAAACACAGGCGATAAAAAATCTCGCCAAGTCATTCGTCGTGCTGTCCGTCAAAACCCCGATGCTGTTATTTGTGTAACAGGCTGTTATGCACAAACATCACCAGCGGAAATTATGGCGATTCCAGGTGTCGATATTGTCGTGGGTACGCAAGATCGTCATAAATTGTTAGGGTTAATCGATCAGTATCGTGAAGAGCGTCAGCCTATTAACGCTGTACGTAACATTATGAAAAATCGTGTCTATGAGGAACTAGACGTTCCTGCGTTCACAGACCGTACACGTGCTTCTTTGAAAATCCAAGAAGGATGTAACAACTTCTGTACATTTTGTATCATTCCTTGGGCGCGCGGGTTAATGCGTTCGCGTGATCCGCAAGAAGTAATTCGTCAAGCACAGCAATTAGTCGACGCCGGTTACCTAGAGATTGTGTTAACAGGTATTCATACAGGTGGCTACGGTCAAGACTTTAAAGACTATAATTTAGCTCAATTATTACGTGATATGGAAGCGAATGTGAAAGGGTTAAAACGTTTACGTATTTCTTCCATTGAAGCTTCTCAGTTAACAGATGAAGTGATTGAAGTATTGAAAAACTCGAATATTGTCGTCAACCATTTGCATATTCCAATTCAGTCTGGTTCAGATACAGTATTAAAACGTATGCGTCGTAAGTATACGATGGAATTCTTCTCAGAACGACTGCGTAAATTAGAAGATGCATTACCAGATTTAGCGGTAACATCGGACGTCATCGTTGGTTTCCCGGGTGAAACAGAAGAAGAGTTTATGGAAACGTATAATTTCATTAAAGATCATCAATTCTCAGAATTACACGTATTCCCGTTCTCACCACGAACAGGGACACCAGCAGCACGTATGCAAGATCAATTTGTCGATGAAGAAGTGAAAAATGAACGTGTACATCGCTTAATTACATTAAATGATCAACTGGCAAAACAATATGCTTCTCGCTTTGAAGGGGATGTATTAGAAGTAATTCCAGAAGAACGTTTTAAAGACGGCGACAACGAAAATCTGTATGTCGGCTACACGTCTAACTATCTAAAAATCGTCTTCGAAGGTACGGAAGATATGATTGGTAAACTGGTTAAAGTGAAAATTACAAAAGCAGGCTACCCATACAACGAAGGACAATTTGTGCGTATGCTAGATATGGTAGAAGCTTAAATTGAATAGCAACAAAGGGTCCGTCTAACAGACATTGAGACGGAATTTTCGCCACCTCCTATGACTGAGTTGCTCAGTCATAGGTAGGTGGCATTTTTATGCAGCATTTATTCTACCGTAATATGTATTAAATTCGTGTCGAGTTTTAATCGCTTTTTTAGTTCATCTGTAATGTGAAAGGAGAACTGTTGTCCAGCTTTTACATTTGCTAATTCGTAACCTTGTGCGGTATTAACCGTCCCGTCTAAGGCAAGGGGCTCCCAATTTGTGGTGTCAAAATTTAATACATGGTCAATGTAGTTTCCGGTAATTCTGCCTTTAGCAACCCATTCTTCTGGTAAAAAATCGCTCCCAAAAAACATTTCAGATAGCAAAATGGTAATATTCCCTTTTGAAATCGTTAATTGTCCATTTTTAGGGATGGATTGTTCGTTTACTTTTAAATCATAGGAAAACTGATTTTGTGACAATGCCAGCATTTCTTCATCTGATAAATTGTCCATTATTTGCTTTAGCGTTGTGACTAAATACTGATGTCGTTCGTTTAAAATTTCATTTTCTGTTCTTAATAATTCGATTTCACTTTCATCCACTTCTACTATATCTACTATGTTTTTAGCTGGTTCTTCTTTTTGTTCATTACTACAGCCTACTAATGAAAATAGCATGAGTGTGATGACAGGAAGTAATAATTGTTTCAACATTTTTATCCTCTCTAATCATTTTTTAATTAGAAATGTTCCACGTATGTAAGTATAGCATATATTTTGGAATAAAAATGGAAAAAACTTATGTAAGCGTTTAGTGAAATCGTTATAACAAAAGCACTTGCCTCTATACGTTGTGCTTACATAGGCAAGTGCTAGATTAAGTGGCTGTTTCAAGCTTGTAACATTACTTTTTGACATAATGTAGTTCGATAAATTGATTATATACTTTGCTTCCTGTTAATTGCCAAATGGAAGTGTAGTTCCCTTCTGGAAAGAGTGGGATGCCTTCTCCTAATAAGACAGGTGCTACTGTTACAATCATTTCATCGATTGCATGAGCTTCTAAAAATTTGGCGATTAGTTGCCCACCCCCCACAATCCAAATGTCCTTTCCTTCTTGTGATTTTAAGCGTTCTACAAAGGCATTTATATCTTCATTTGTAAAAGTTACATCTTCTGATGGTAGGTGATGTTGGGAAGTGAATACATAGCCTGGCTTATTCGGATAGGGGTACTCTCCGTTCATTTCAGCCATTACCCAATCATACGTTTTTCGCCCCATGACAACCGTATCAATCGTTTCATAAAAAGAGCCATAGCCGTTATCGCCTTCACCTTCTACCTCCATTAACCATTGTAATGCTTCCTCTTTTGTTGCAATATAGCCATCTAAGCTTTGTGCAATAAACATTTTAAACTTTCTCACTATAAAAACTCCTATCTTATAAAAATATTCTACTAATGAAGCTAATCGTAAAGGTAATAACTAACGTGATCAGCGATAAAAACAATACGAAGCTCATCCAGCCAATGAGGTAGGCGTTGTACTGAATGAATGCAAAAACGAATTGGTTTGTATCTAAGCCGATAAACAGGGCTATCAAGTTAATGACAAAAAGTAACAAAGTCATAGTTATAAATCCACTAAACGCTCCTCGCAAATCAGCAGGACTTAATGAAATATGTGTGCAAATGCAAATCGCTAAAAGTAAGAATATCCAAAATCTGATTGATGTAAAATTTTCTACTACAAAGATTGTAGAAATGACTTCGAAAGAGGATTTTACAATCATTATGATATGTTCAATAGTAAGTGCAGATGGTTCAATGGATTTGGTGAAAGTAGAAAATTCAGCGTAACTAGCTGGTAATAACATATACAACAATAATGCAAGTGCCAGTAAGCCTGAAAATAAAGGACCAATGCTAATAAAGAACACGCCAATTCGTTGATAAAGGCTACCGCTATTATAGCGGTGTGCTACATAACCTAATGTGCTAGCGTGCTTATCCTTTGGAAACCATTGAACATCTACTACTTTGTGATTAAAAATTTTACACATCATATAATGACCGAATTCATGAACAGGTGTGCCAATCCATGAAGTAAAAAGAAAGCCTTGTTTACCGAAACTTTGTTGAATAAATTTTACGGATTGCCGTTCAATGATATGAATACAAAATCCGACAATGATAATAATCCCGAACAAGGAACTTAATTGTAGAACAGTGAGGATGATTAAATCCAACATTAACGTCATACTCGCTCTCCTTTCTAGCTATATAAAGCTATTTTGAAGTGGGGAAAGCACAAATTTTACTTATTATGATAATACGTTAAGGCGCATTATAAAACCTTTAAGGATAGCTATTGTTGAAAAAATGAAAGAGTAGTCTGTCTTTTTGTGTCTTTTCGATTCAATGTTATGATATAGTTGTACGTACAACTTATAAATAAAAGGAGTAATTGGACATGACACAAAATTATGCTGCTATGATTGATCACACATTATTAAAGGCGGATGCGACACGTGATCAAATTGAAAAATTATGTGCGGAGGCAAAAAAATATGTATTCGCTTCTGTATGTGTAAATCCTACTTGGGTGAAATATAGTGCTGAATTATTAGCTGGTACAGATGTAAAAGTGTGTACAGTAATTGGTTTCCCGTTAGGTGCGTCTACTCCAGCAACAAAAGCATTTGAAACGAAAGATGCAATTGCTAATGGAGCCGATGAAATTGACATGGTCATTAACATCGGCGCATTAAAAAACGGGGAATACGATGCCGTTCGTGATGATATTCAAGCAGTTGTTGATGCGGCAAATGGGACGTTAGTGAAAGTGATTATTGAGACATGCTTATTAACGGATGAAGAAAAAGTCAAAGCATGTGAATTATCGGTAGAAGCAGGAGCGGATTTTGTGAAAACATCCACAGGCTTCTCTACTGGTGGGGCGACGGCTGAAGATATCGCATTAATGCGTAAAACAGTCGGGCCAGACCTTGGTGTAAAAGCATCAGGTGGTGTTCGTAATCTAGAGGATATGAAAACGATGATTGACAATGGTGCTACACGTATTGGCGCAAGTTCGGGTGTAGCGATTATGGAAGGATTAACAGCTCAATCTGATTATTAGTAGTTAATTTCCTTCAGATGAGGCGTGATGAATATACATGACAAGTACTTTCAAGACAGGCTAATACTTGCATCTTTTAATATTAATAGTTTTTGTTGACTGCTCTAAAACAATGCGTTATAATTTTTTAGTACACATCAATAAGCAGTATTGATGATGTATTGACGTGTGTTCGGAGGGAGGGAAAGAGAGATGTCAAAAACTGTCGTTCGCAAAAACGAATCGCTTGAAGATGCTCTTCGCCGCTTCAAACGTACTGTATCAAAAAGTGGTACAATTCAAGAAGTTAGAAAGCGCGAGTTCTACGAAAAACCTAGCGTAAAACGTAAAAAGAAATCAGAAGCTGCACGTAAACGTAAGTGGTAATTTTCCCTGTAAAAACCCTACGTTCATAACACGCAATTTTATGATTCACTGAGCAGACAAAATATATACGCCAACATTTGCAATTGCAAATGTTGGCGTATTTAGTTTGAGCAAAAGATGTCTAAGGCAATGTTTTATCCCGCGTTAACTGCCTGTAAAAGCCCGATTGGTTAAGGCAACAGAAGTTTCACTTTATGAGTCCTTGTGATTGCCTATAAAATTTCAGACAATCTGAAAAGCCCCGAAATCTTTTTATTTAATTTGCAGCAAATCATACATAGTTATACGTTTTATTTAACAAATACCAACGAAAAAAGAACTCCTTCTGCTCCAAGACAGGGTGAGCCATGTTTTATGCATAGAAATAAGTTATAATGAAAATGAGAAGAAATTCATTTTTTATGAAACTTTAATGCGAGTCGTTCGTAAATTAGGAGAAGCTATAAGAAGGGAGGTCGAAAATATGAAACAAACACGCGTTTTTAGCTGGCTATTTATGATGACGCTTTCATTTTTATTGATCATCCCGAGTTTAACGGCTTTTGCAAATGCGAAAGTATACCATGTCCCTATTGAAGATAATGTGGAAAAGGGACTGCTAGCATTTTTAGAAAGGGCTTTTAAAGAGGCAGAAGAACAACAGGCGGAGGCGATTGTACTTGAAATACATACGCCTGGTGGCTACACGGATGCTGCTGACAAAATCGGCAAACTGCTAGATCAATCCGAGATGAAGGTCATTGCTTATATCAATACAAAAGCCCATTCAGCAGGAGCTTTTATCGCGCTCCATGCAGATAAGATTTATATGTCCCAAAATGCAACGATGGGTGCGGCTGGGATTATTGATGGAGAAGGCAATACGGCGGATGAAAAAGCTGAAAGTGCATGGTTTGCTGCAATGCAAGCAGCAGCGTTATCATCTAACAGGGATCCGAAGTATGCGTTAGCCATGGCTGATAAATCCAAGCATTTCCCTCAATACCGTGCACCAGCAGGTAAATTTTTAACGTTTACGGCTGATGAAGCAGTAGAGGTAAAGTATGCAGAAGGGATAGCAAATACGCTTGAAGAGGTGCTGCAACAGGCGGGGATTGAAGACCCAGACATCATAGATTTGGAACCAACATTAGCTGAAAATATCGCGCGCATTATTACAAATCCGATTGTTGTGCCAATCTTGTTGTCGATTGCGAGTCTTGGGTTAGTATTAGAACTATATTCACCGGGATTTGGGGTGCCAGGAACGATGTCGTTATCTGCATTCGGTTTATTTTTCTTCGGTCATACTATTGCAGGTTTTGCAGGATATGAAACGATTATTATGTTTGTTATTGGGTTAATCTTGCTTATACTAGAATTGTTTGTTCCAGGTGGTATTGTAGGTATTATTGGTGGGGCACTAATGATTATTAGTTTGTTATTTTCAGGAGCAAGTGTCACACATATGGCATACTCAATTATTATTGCAATGTTTATTGCAGTGATGGGAATGGTGATTGTAATGAAGTTCTTCGGTAAAAAGTTGCATGTGTTTAATAAGCTAGTTTTAAAAGATGCAACAACAACAGAAGAAGGCTATGTGTCCAATACAAATCGTATCGAATTAATCGGTCGTATGGGAGAGGCGTTGACACCACTTCGTCCAGCCGGTGTGATTATCGTTGATAAAGAACGAATCGATGCGGTTTCAGAAGGCGGTTATATCGATAAAGGAAAGTCGGTAGAGGTCATTAAGGTAGAAGGCTCACGCATTGTTGTGAGGGAAATTTATAAAAAGATGGAGGAATAACGCATGTTTTTAGATGGAGGTATGGTCGGCTTAATTTTTATTATTGTAGTCGCATTTATCGTACTAGCAGTATTCTTTACGCTTGTTCCAGTTGCACTATGGATTAGTGCTCTTGCGGCAGGTGTTCGTGTAAGTATTTTCACATTAATTGGTATGAGATTACGTCGTGTAATCCCGTCCCGCATTGTCAACCCTTTAATCAAGGCACATAAAGCGGGATTAGATGTAACGATTAATCAACTAGAGTCTCACTATTTAGCAGGTGGTAATGTAGACCGTGTGATTAACGCATTAATCGCGGCACAACGCGCGAATATTGAATTGACGTTTGAGCGCTGTGCAGCGATTGACTTAGCAGGTCGTGACGTATTAGAGGCTGTACAAATGTCGGTAAATCCAAAAGTAATTGAAACGCCATTTATTTCAGGTGTTGCGATGAATGGGATTGAAGTGAAAGCAAAAGCACGTATTACAGTACGTGCGAATATCGATCGATTAGTCGGTGGTGCAGGTGAAGAAACAATCGTTGCCCGTGTTGGTGAAGGAATTGTATCCACTATAGGATCAGTGGATACTCATGCTAAAGTACTAGAAAATCCAGATCTTATTTCACAGACGGTACTTTCAAAAGGGTTAGATTCTGGTACAGCATTTGAGATTTTATCGATTGATATCGCAGATGTAGATATTGGTAAAAACATTGGTGCAGAGCTTCAAATTGAGCAAGCGCAAGCTGATAAAAATATCGCCCAAGCAAAAGCGGAAGAACGTCGTGCGATGGCGGTAGCGAACGAGCAAGAAATGATAGCGAAAGTACAAGAAATGAAAGCAAAAGTAGTAGAAGCAGAAGCAGAAGTACCGAGGGCTATTTCAGAAGCATTACGCTCAGGCAACTTTGGTATTATGGACTACATGAATTATAAAAATATTCAAGCGGATACTTCAATGCGTGATTCGATTGCGAAAGTATCGCAGGACAATCAAAATTCAGGTGACAAATAATCGAGGAAGGGAGTTGATGCTAAGTGGAAGGTCTAATCATTATGATTATTATCGGGATTGTTAGCTCTTTACTATCGAAAAATAAAGAGCAACCAGAACAGAAGCCGACAAAAGCGATGCCACCATTTAGTCAGCAAAAGCCCCCTCGAGAAAATACACAAAGGCGTTCTCACACATCAGAGCGCCCAAAAGTGAAATCACTAGAGGATTTTGCGAATGAAATTTTCGGGCAATTAAACGAAAAAGCGGAACAGAAGCAAGTAACGCATGAACCTATTGTGGAGCAAGTAAAACCTGTCGTACAAGAGGTTGTACGGGAGACACGAAAATCAACACGCCCTGAACTAGGTGCATCAAGACCAATTGTACAGCAGGCAAAAAAAGAGTCGCTTGTCGTTGTTCCACAGACGAAAGAACAGTTAATGCAAGCGATTATTACGTCAGAAATATTAGCGTTGCCAAAAGCAAAGCAACGTAAATAATACATGCCCCCTTTGTTGCATAGACTGTAATGAAAGGGGGCTTTTTTTTGAAATCATTAATGCAGTTAGATGACATGCTAGAATGGATTCAATTTCAGCAAATTCGATGGAATGGTACATACGATGTACATGAAGTGAGTGCTACTATTTTTAGTTGTTCAATCGGAAAGTTCCGCCTGACAATTGAAGGAGAGGGGCTACTCGTGCAATATTTAACAACCGAGGGCTTTCTTTTAGAAGTTAAGACAATACATCAGATTAAAATAGAAAAGCGGGTAGCGTAATGGATCGTCGCACAGTATTAGTAGAAGTTACGCAAGGGTCACATGTCAATCGTTTATTCCATCTTTTACATAAAGAACGTATCATTATACGAAATGTTCGCTTTTCGGAACACAATGTGACGTTCGAAATAAAAAGAAGTGACTTACCTACATTACGACGTATTAGACGTAACACAAAAGCACGCTTGAAGCTCCGCTATGATAAGACAGATGCCGTCCTGCAACTGACGACAAAAACATTGATCGGTATGTTATTATTGCTCGTTATACCCATTATATGCACGCAATTTATATGGCGTCTTGAAGTGACAGGCGCCACACCAGAAACAGGATATAAAGCAGAAAAATTTCTGCGTGACGAAATCGGCATTTCCGTTCCGCTTACGAAAAGTGACTTGCCGACAGACTATGAGCTGCGACAACGACTGATGGCGGCATTTCCTGAGTTATCTTGGGTACACTTTATAAAAAGTGGTGGAGATATTACAATCGATTTGCAGCTCGCACCAGAAACTGAGGTAAAGACGAAATCTGAGGAACCGATGCATTTAATCGCAAATAATAATGGTGTCATTACCCATTATTTTTTAAAGAGTGGTGTAAGGGTAGTTGATACAAATATGACCGTTTATAAAGGAGATACGCTTGTATCAGGTGTTTTAGAAGCAGGAGACAGGCATGTGGTTGTCGGAGCAGAAGGTGAAGTTTATGCAGATTATTGGTTCGAAACAGCGTTTACGTTAAATAAACAAGTAACGTATTATACACCGGTTGAAACATCTTGGAAAGTTGTAACGGATCAGAAATCTTATGCTGATGAAATAAAACTTCCTTCATGGATAAGGCAATATATGCGGATTGTAAAAGAGCAGTCTTATCAAAAACATGAACAGGTATTAACCGAAGATAATCTTGAAACGATTATACTTCCATTACTGCATAAGAAAATTTTACAAAGCTTACCGCCTAAGACGACGATTAAAGCAGAAAAAATTTTGCACGTTACGTTTGATGATGATACAGTTAAAGGGGAAGTCCTATTTTTGGTAAATGAAAATATTGCAACACCCTACCCTATTTATCAAGGAGAATGATCTATGTCAGGAAATATGTCGGAACTTTTAGTCGATAATCCAAATGAAGCGGTCATGCTTT
Source organism: Lysinibacillus sp. KU-BSD001 (assembly GCF_042920265.1). NCBI lineage: Bacteria > Bacillati > Bacillota > Bacilli > Caryophanales > Bacillaceae > Lysinibacillus > Lysinibacillus sp. KU-BSD001. Next base: position 590,226 of record NZ_JBDQZI010000001.1, read on the forward strand.
TAGGAATGTCGGATGCGAATTTAAAATTAATTGAAGAAACATTTGAGGTACAAATCATTACACGCGGTGGAATTATTCAAATCGCTGGTGAGAATGATGCTAAAAAAGAATGCGCAACAGCCGTTTTACGCGGTCTTTTGCAAGTTATTCGCAAAGGTATTAACATTGATCAACGCGATGTCGCGACAGCCATTGAAATGGCTGGAAAAGGAACAATTGAATACTTTGCAGAACTTTATGATGAAGAGATTGCCCGTACGACAAAGGGAAAAGCAATTCGTGCCAAAACCATTGGACAACGTGAATATATTAAAGCGATTCGCCATAGGGATTTAGTCTTTTGTGTTGGGCCTGCTGGTACAGGGAAAACGTATTTAGCTGTTGTCATGGCGACACAAGCGCTAAAAAATGGACAGGTCAAACGTATTATTTTAACACGTCCAGCTGTAGAGGCAGGAGAATCACTTGGATTTTTACCAGGGGATTTAAAAGAAAAGGTAGATCCGTATTTACGCCCATTATACGATGCTTTGCATGATGTGTACGGCCAAGAGCAAACGCAACGCCTAATCGAACGTGGAACAATTGAAATTGCCCCGCTCGCTTATATGCGCGGTCGTACGTTGGATGATGCGTTTGTTATTTTGGATGAAGCGCAAAATACAACCCATCAACAAATGAAGATGTTTTTAACACGTCTTGGCTTTGGGTCAAAAATGGTCATCACAGGTGATAAAACACAAATTGATTTACCGAAAAATCAAGAATCAGGTTTAATCATTGCTGAGCGTACACTAAAATACGTCAAGGACATTCATTTCCAAATACTAGAGCAAGGCGATGTAGTACGCCATCCGTTAGTAGCCAAAGTGATCCAAGCGTATGCTGATCAAGAATTGTAATACCATTCCTTCTGCACCGAAAGTGAAACGGCAGGAGCAAGGCGATGTAGTACGTCATCCATTAGTAGCAAAAGTAATTCAAGCATATGCTGATCAAGAATTGTAATACCATTCCTCTGTACCGAAAGTGAAACGGCAGGAGCAAGGCGATGTAGTACGCTATCTGTTAGTAGAGAAAGTAATTCAAGCATATGCTGATCAAGAATTGTAATACCATTCCTCTGCACCGAAAGTGAAACGGCAGGTGCAAGGCGATGTAGTACGCCATCCATTAGTAGCGAAAGTAATTCAAGCGTACGCTGATCAGGAATTATAATATGTTAAAAAAGCAAAATCCGTGTAGGATTTTGCTTTTTTCATGAAATCGCCTGTAGAAATTGGTAAAATGAACGTATGGACACTATAGGAGGTGCTGCATGGAAAAACATTTAAAGCGTTTTATCGACTTAATGGGCTTCCGTTCATTTTTGGTGGCAGTAGTCATCGTAACTGGGACTATACAATTTACATTAATGCTTGATAATGTACGGGGCGTTACATATGATATTTCAATGGGAAGTTTAGCACCAGAAACGATTCGAGCCTCCAAGACGGTAGAGGATACAGAAAAGACCGAGCAAGAGCGGATCAATGCCGAAAATGCTGTCACTCCAATCTATGATTTTAATCAAGGAATCGCAGAACAAAAGTCAACTCTTATAACATTGTTTTTCGATTTAACAATTGAAGCAAGAAATGAAATAGCAAAAGAGGATGACCTTACACAAACAGAAAAGCTAGATTTACTAAAGGCAAAATTAAAAAGTGTGACAGACAATCAAGGCGGTTTATCGTTAACAGATAATGAATTACAAGCATTGTTAGCGGCATCAGAAACACAGGTGATGAATACACGTAATAAACTAGTGAAATATGTCGGGGATGCACTTGCTGAAAGTATACGTAAAGAAAACTTAGTAACTGCACGTGCAAATATCGAAGCAACTATTCGTTCCTCTTCCATTGATAACTCGTTATTATCAGTGGCGATTACATTAGGACGTGGGGCTATTGTTGAAACCGAAATATTAAACGAAGAAAAAACAGCTGTAGCTAGGCAACAAGCACGTAATTCGGTGGAAGCAACAAAAATATTACAAGGTCAGATTATTGTGTTAGAAGGGGAAATTATTGATCGTGAAAAATATCGTCAATTAGAATTGCTAGGGTTTGTCGATAGCCAATCGTCTTTAAAGCCTATAGGTGGATTAGGGATATTTATCGTATTACAGATGTTATTTATGCTGATTTTATTTGATCGTTCAACAATACCGTTTAAAGAAAAGCGTAATTATTTATTAGTGTCAGTCATTGTATATATTGGCACAATTATTATGATGAAATTAGTGAGTATCGTGTCCGATAACTTTGATGTTGTCGTAGCGTTTATTTTTCCAACAGCCTTGGCAACAATGCTAGTAAGGCTACTTGCGAATGAACGTGTTGCAAGTATTGTAACGATCCTTATTGCGTCTTCGGCAGGGATTATGTTCCAAGAAAGCTATGCAGCCATTTTACAAATGGACATCGCACTGTATGTTTTATTTGGTGGATTTGCTTCATTGTTCTTTATGCATAGCGTGGAAAAGCGATCACATATTTTGCAAGCAAGTACGGTCATTATGGCTGTCAACTTAGTGTTTATTGCATTTTATTTATTAATGACACAGTCTGACTATGGCTTATCGGAAATTGCATTTTATATCGGAGCAGGGGTAGTGTCTGGTTTATTATCTGGTGCATTAACGATTGGATTATTGCCATTCTTTGAATCGATGTTTGGTATTTTATCGACAATGCGCTTGATTGAACTGTCGAACCCAAATCATCCGTTATTAAAGAAAATTTTAACAGAAACACCGGGTACATATCACCATAGTGTAATGGTTGCCAACTTAGCTGAGGCGGCTTGTGAGGCAATCGGTGCAGATGGGTTGCTGGCACGAGTAGGTTGTTATTATCATGATGTTGGAAAGACACGTAGGCCCGCATTCTTTATCGAAAACCAAATGGGAATTAACCCTCATGACACATTGCCTCCTGATGCGAGTGCAGATATCATTATTGCCCATACAACAGACGGTGCTGAATTGTTGCGCAACCATAAAATGCCGCAAGAAATTATTGATATTGCGTTACAGCACCACGGGACAAGTTTATTGAAATTTTTCTTGCATAAAGCAAAAGAAGATGGGAAACAAGTAAATGAAGCAGATTTTCGCTACCCTGGACCGAAGCCACAAACAAAAGAAATTGCCGTTATCAGTATTGCTGATAGTGTCGAGGCTGCTGTGCGGTCAATGAAAGAGCCAAATGCGGAAAAAATTCACAAACTGATTCAATCGATTATTCAAGATCGTGTCCAAGACAATCAATTTGACGAGTGTGATATTTCACTAAAAGAGTTAAAAATAATTGAAAAGGTGTTATGTGAAACATTAAATGGCATTTTCCATACACGGATTGAATACCCGAAAGAGAAAACGGAGGAACTATGATTTTAAATATTGATTTTTTAGATGAAACAAATGAAGTGAAGGATGAGCATATCGCGTTAGTTGAAAAATTGCTGCAACATGCAGCGAAAGTAGAAAATATTGAAGAAGGATCTGAAGTGTCTATTACGTTTGTGACAAACGAAGCCATTCATGAAATTAATCGTGAATACCGCGATAAAGATCAGCCAACTGATGTCATTTCGTTTGCGTTGGAGGAAATGGGCGAGGGCGAAATACAAATTATTGGGGAGGGTATCCCGCGCGTTTTAGGCGATATTATTATTTCAACCGATCGTACACGTGAGCAGGCAGAAGAATATGGTCATTCATTTGAGCGGGAATTAGGTTTTTTAGCAGTCCATGGGTTCCTGCATTTACTTGGGTATGACCATATGACAGAGGAAGACGAGAAAGAAATGTTTGGAAAGCAAGATGAAATTCTTAGCTCGTTCGGCTTATCACGTGAGTAATGGATATTCGTAAGTTTATCAAGTCCTTTGGCTATGCTATACAAGGAATCGTTGCGGTGATGCAAGAGCAAAATATGCGATTTCATGTGCTAAGTGCTGTAGTGGTGATTATAGCAGGTACTTTAACAGGTCTTTCTGTAACAGAATGGATCATATTAGTACTAGTGATGGCACTTGTCATCGGTGCAGAAATGTTCAATACTGCGATCGAGCGTGTTGTCGATCTTGCTTCGCCTACGATTCACCCGCTCGCCAAACAAGCGAAAGATATTGCGGCAGGGGCGGTACTTGTATTTGCTGTAGCGAGTGTTATAATCGGATTACTCATTTTTTTACCAAAATGGTTTTAACTTCTTTCAGCGTGTGTTAAAAGTAGTTAGAAGCCTCCAGACGTGTGTTAGCCGAGGCGTAATTGATACTTATTTGAAAGGGGTTGTTCTTCTATGAACATGGAACAGTTATTAGAGCAATCAAAAATTGCACGTGAAAAGGCATATGTACCCTATTCAAAATTCCCAGTGGGGGCTGCATTACTAGCAGAAGATGGCACAGTATACCACGGGTGCAATATTGAAAATGCAGGATATAGTATGACGAATTGTGCAGAGCGTACCGCGTTTTTTAAAGCGGTATCTGAAGGCATAAAGAAATTTAAAGCGTTAGCTATTGTGGCAGATACAGACCGTCCATGTGCACCATGTGGGGCTTGTCGTCAAGTGATGAGCGAATTTTGTGCACCAGATATGCCTGTCTATTTAACAAACTTAAAAGGTGACGTACAACAAACAACAGTGGGTGAGCTATTACCAGGCGCATTCACACCGGAGGATTTAGATTATGCAGCTAGCAAACGATAAAGGGTTCAAATCGGGCTTTATCTCGATTATTGGCCGACCAAACGTTGGGAAATCAACGTTTTTAAACCGCGTGATTGGGCAAAAAATTGCCATCATGTCAGATAAACCACAAACAACACGCAATAAAGTGCAAGGTGTATTAACACAAGGGAATTCACAAATGATTTTCATTGATACGCCAGGAATTCATAAGCCGAAGCATAAGCTTGGCGAGTTCATGTTAAAGGTAGCAAAAAATACATTACGTGAAGTCGATGTTATTATGTTTATGGTCAATGCCGAACAAAAAATTGGCAAAGGCGATGAATTTATTTTAGAAATGCTAGAAGGCAATAAAACACCGGTCTTCTTAGTTATTAATAAAATCGACCAAATACACCCTGATGCGCTGATTGATATTATTGCAGATTATAAGGATAAATACCCGTTTGCAGAAATTGTGCCGATTTCGGCTTTAGAAGGAAATAATGTGGAAAATTTACTTGCAACGATTGACAAGTATTTGCCAGAAGGACCGCAATATTATCCAGCTGATCAAGTGACAGATCATCCAGAACGCTTTATTATTTCAGAGTTAATTCGAGAAAAAGTATTGCATTTAACGCGGGAGGAAATTCCACACTCGATTGCCGTTGTTATTGATAAAATTAAACGTGATGAGGAAAATGGAGATAAAATCCGTGTGCAAGCAACGATTATGGTTGAACGCGACTCTCAAAAAGGGATTGTGATTGGAAAACGTGGTGCATTATTAAAAGAAGTAGGGACACGTGCACGTAAAGATATCGAAATGTTACTTGGCTCCAAAGTATATTTAGAGCTTTGGGTTAAAGTGCAAAAAGATTGGCGTAATAAGCAAACGCATCTTCGTGACTTCGGTTTCCGCGAAGACGAATACTAAAATACCATTAAAACAGATGAAGGATTGCATTAGTCCTTCATCTGTTTTTCTTGTAGAAAGCAGCATTTTTTTATTGCATCAACTCGCATCCTAATAGGGCGAGTTGTATGCTTCTCATGTATAATAGAAACAGAAATCGAGTTAAGGACGGATGGATATGCTACATAAATGGGAAGGTATTGTACTAAAAGCAAGGGCGTACGGTGAATCAAATAAAATTGTTACATTAATGACGCGAGAGGCAGGGAAAGTGGCATGTATGGCGCGCGGTGCAAAAAAGCCAACGAGCCGTCTTGCAGGGGTTACACAGCCGTTTATGCACGGGTCTTTTTTAGTGCAACGAACGAGTGGGATGGGGACATTGCAACAAGGTGAGCATTTTAGTTCGATGCGTACATTGCAAACAGATATTATCGCAACAGCTTATGCGAGCTATATTGTGGAACTTGTTGACCGATTAGTTGAGGAAGGGCGAGAAGAGCCGTATGCGTATGAGGTGTTATTGCAAGCATTAAATGCGATTGATGAAGGCTATGACCCGGAAGCGATTACATTATTTGTGGATTGGAAGATGTTGCCGTATACGGGCGTACAACCAATCCTTCACTGCTGTGCAGGGTGCGGAGCGGTAGAAGGGGAATTTGCGTTTTCATTTACACAAGGTGGATTCCTTTGTCACAGTTGTTTTCATTTAGACCCGTACATTATCAGACTCTCTCCCACGCAGCTAAAGCTGATTCGTATGTTTTACAGTATGTCTATTGACCAAGTAGGTAAAATTGAACTAAAGCCACAAACGAAAAACTTTATAAAAAAAATTGTTACAACGATTTATGAAGAACAGACAGGCATTCGTTTAAAATCAAGAACGTTTATTGAACAATTAGAACGAACACCCCAACTTCAGCCGAGAAGTAAAAATGACGAAGAGTATTAGAAAACGGCGCTCTTGCATCGACATAAAACGATGAGAGAGCGTTATTTTTTTGGATAACAATGGTTTATCCTTAAAGGTGGGGAAATAACGAGCTATTTTATTATTCGAGCTGTGTAAGAAGAGGGATTAAATCTTCCTTTAGGGCATGCCAAAACCCTTCTTCTAATGCAAGCGTCTTAACATGAGTAGAGTAATGTGCATAATAGTCATACATTGTTTCAATCTGTTCCTTTGAAAATCGGAAGTGGTGATTGAAATGTTCTCGTTGTCGTTCATCGCTCAGATGCATATAAGCACGGATGATTAAATAAAGCTGATGATAGTTCTTGTTGGCTTTATCATAGGCTTCTTTTGAAAATGTACCAAGCGATGTTGTCACGTCACATTGCGCATAAAAAAATTCTTTTGCCTCTTTGTACTGCTCTAGTTGTAAGTTAGCCGTATACAATATATGGTGTTTTGAACTATGTTGTGGACATTCTTGATGTAAAGTGGCTGTTATTAATTGTCGTACTTGATCATAAGTATCAACGTCACTTTTCTTTGTTTCTCTTAGCTGAAAGAACATATTTCCCCCTCCTATTTCTAACAGTCCCGTTTATTTGATTATAACGAAGTATTGTTCGTTTGGTTATATATTTTATTGAATTTTCAGTGTTTTTATTGGAGGATAGTTGAAAAGTGGGGAGATTAAGTCTCTAGTGCAATTAGAAGAGTAAGTATTTTTCGATATAAGCTTTTACTTCTGAAATCGGCATGCCAAAAAAGTGCTCCTGCGGTTGTCGCTAGCGCCACAATCCTCGTCGCAAATCCGCATGCATCTAAAAAAGGACTTCGCTCACTGGCGTGAACGAAGTCCCTAGTGCAACTAGAAGAGTAAGTGTTTTTCGATATAAGCTTTTACTTCTGAAATCGGCATGCGGATTTGCTCCATAGAGTCGCGGTGGCGGACTGTTACTTGGCCGTCTTCTGCTGAGTCGAAGTCGTATGTGATACAGAATGGTGTACCGATTTCGTCTTGACGACGGTAGCGTTTACCGATTGATTGTGACTCATCGTAGTCTACTGGGAATGCTTTGCGTAATTCAGCCCAAACAGCTTCTGCTCCTTCTGATAATTTTTTAGAAAGTGGTAATACTGCTGCTTTGAATGGTGCAAGGGCTGGGTGGAAGCGTAATACGTTACGTACATCGCCGCCTTCAAGCTCTTCTTCCTCATAAGCGTCGCATAAGAATGCTAATGTGACACGGTCCGCGCCTAAAGATGGCTCGATACAGTAAGGCACATAACGTTCGTTTGTTACTGGGTCAATGTATGTGAAGTCTTCACCCGAATGTTCCATATGTTGTTTTAAATCATAGTCTGTACGGTCTGCGATCCCCCAAAGTTCGCCCCAACCGAATGGGAAGCGGAACTCGATATCTGTTGTCGCGTTTGAGTAGTGTGATAACTCATCGTCCTCGTGGTCACGAAGGCGCATAGACTCTTCTTTCATACCAAGTGCAAGTAACCAGTTTTTACAGAATTCTTTCCAATAAGCATGCCACTCAAGGTCTTCCCCTGGTTTACAGAAGAATTCAAGCTCCATTTGCTCGAACTCACGTGTACGGAACGTGAAGTTACCTGGTGTAATTTCGTTACGGAATGATTTACCGATTTGTGCGATACCAAATGGTGTACGTTTACGCATTGAACGCTGTACATTTTTAAAGTTTACAAAAATACCTTGCGCTGTTTCAGGACGTAAGTAAATTTCGTTTGAAGAGCTTTCTGTAACGCCTTGGTGTGTTTTAAACATTAAGTTGAACTGACGAATGTCTGTCCAGTCGTTTTTGCCGCAGTCTGGACAATTAACTTCTAATTCGTCCATTTTTGCTTTCATTTGGTCAAAGCTCATACCGTCAACGATAATTTCTTTCCCTGTTTTCGTTAAAGAAGCATCTTCGATTAATTTATCTGCACGATGACGCGCTTTACATGCTTTACAGTCAATCATTGGGTCGTTGAAGTTACCAACGTGACCAGATGCTACCCAAGCACGAGGGTTCATTAAAATGGCAGCATCAAGCCCTACGTTATGCTCAGATTCTTGTACGAATTTTTGCCACCAAGCTTTTTTGACATTGTTTTTTAACTCCACACCTAGTGGACCGTAATCCCAAGTGTTCGCAAGACCGCCATAGATCTCAGAACCAGGGAATACAAATCCTCGTTGTTTCGCTAAGCTTACGATTGTTTCCATTGATTTTTGTGTCATGAAAAATTCCTCCTTGATTATTGCCCGAAAAACAAAAACACTCGTCTCCGGGCGTCATATGTTGCCCGGGGACGAGTGTTTCCACCCGCGGTTCCACCCCGCTTGCTTGCTTGAGAGGGACATCGCATAGAAAAATGCGCACATGCCACTCAAACAAACCTCTTTCGAAACGTTAGCTCACGGGGTGCCGTTTCATTTTTCAGTTGTAGGCTTTCACCATCCCTACTCGCTAGTCGTTTGAAAAATTACTTATTTATCCCGTTCATCGCCTATTCAGTTTATACTGTACATATTGCAATAAAACACTTGAAGTGTCAATAAAGAACATTCTAGTTTTATTCTTCGCAATCATTCATGAAATAGTATATAATATTAGTCGAATAAGTATAACATTATTTGAGGCGGGTGAGTCCAATAGAACTCAATAAACGTCAAGACGCTATTTTACAAATCGTAAAAGAGAACGGCCCTATTACAGGTGAACAAATTGCTGAGCGCCTGAGTTTAACAAGGGCTACGTTAAGACCGGATTTAGCGATTTTAACAATGGCGGGCTTTTTAGACGCAAGACCACGTGTAGGATACTTCTATGCTGGGAAGAAAACAACGGTATCCTTAACAGAATCCATGATGAATTTGAAAGTAAAAGATTTCCAAGCTATGCCGGTTATAGTTTCTGAAAATCTAACGGTATATGATGCTATTCTACGTATGTTTTCAGAAGACGTAGGAACGCTGTTTGTAGTAGATAAAGATAAACATTTGCAAGGTGTATTATCTCGAAAAGATTTGCTACGTACAAGCATTGGTACACAAGATTTAACGAAGATTCCTGTTCATATTATTATGACGCGTATGCCAAATATCGCATACTGCACAAAATATGATTCACTTATTTTAGCCGCTAAAAAATTGATTGATCGTGAAATCGATTCTTTGCCTGTCGTACATGAAAAAGAGTCAGGACTTGAAATTGTAGGACGCTTAACAAAAACGAATATTACAAAGGCGTTTATTTCGCTTGCGGAAACGCATGAGTTGTAGGAAGTGACGTATGAAAACGTTGCGTTTTTTTGTTGTGTCGGATTCAGTCGGTGAAACAGGGGAGGTCGCTGTAAAGGCAGTAGTAAGCCAGTTTAGACCGACATTTGAGCATGTTGCCATTCAGCGATTTCCTCATATTCAAGAAGTAGATCATATTGAACAAATTGTAAAAATGGCCAGGAGACAAGATGCCATCATTATTTTTACGCTTGTGTTACATCAGCTTCGTAGCGTAATGATAGCAGCGAGCCAGCAAGAAGGGGTCACAGTTATTGATTTACTTGGGCCAATGCTTGATGCGGTAGAGAAAAAAATAAATACAAAGCCACTAGAAAAACCTGGTATCGTCCATCAACTAGATGATTACTATTTTAAAAAAATTGAAGCTATTGAGTTTGCAGTAAAATACGACGATGGTCGCGATCCGCGGGGGATTTTATTAGCTGACATTGTGTTGATTGGTGTTTCACGTACATCAAAAACGCCCTTATCGCAATATTTAGCCCACAAACGCTATAAAGTGGCAAATGTGCCGTTAGTGCCTGAAGTAGAGCCGCCGGTCGAATTATTTCATGTTGACCCGAAAAAGTGTTTTGGTTTAGTTATTTCACCAGGACAACTAAATAATATACGGAAAGAGCGGTTAATTGCCCTTGGTTTAACGGAGGGTGCTGTTTATGCACAGCATTCTCGGATTGAAGAGGAGATTCGTCACTTCTATCAAATAGCTGAAAAAGTAGGCTGCGAAGTAATTGATGTAACCAATAAAGCAGTTGAAGAAACAGCGAATTGTATTGTTGAAAAAATTGAACAGGGAAAAATCATATAACGATTATGCAAAACTTAAACCACCTCGACTCTAGGAGGAGGTTTTTTTAACGTGCTATAGTAAAAAAGTATGGAATTATTTTGGAATTTGTTTTATAATAATAAAATTGTGGTAAAAATATTCGCAAAGAGACAAAAGGTATGAAGAATATTAAAATTTTTGTCGAAATTTAGAGGGATTTTTCGTTTTATCTCGAATTGTGTTTAAGGACAAAAAAGAATGGTGATGACATGACTGGGAAAATACCTGAACATTTAATTGAGCAGATTCGTTCGCAGTCTGATATAGTCGACGTCATTAGTGACTATATGCAGTTAACAAGAAGAGGGCGTAACTGGTTCGGATTATGCCCATTTCATGGCGAACAAACACCCTCTTTTTCAGTATCTCAAGATAAGCAAATTTTCCACTGCTTTGGTTGTGGCGCCGGTGGCAATGCTCTTACATTTGTCATGGATATTGAAAATGTTTCATTTCCTGATGCTGTAGTAAAGCTTGCAGAACGTGTCGGCATTCAAGTTGATGTGCAACCACAGAGTGGAGAAGTGGTAAAAGGGCTCTCACCAGCAGAACAAAAAATGCGTGAGGCGCATGAGTTTGCAATAGAGTTTTACCATCACTTACTTATTAACACGGAAGAGGGCGAGCCGGCACTAAATTATTTATTAGAGCGTGGTTTTACACGCGAACTCATTGATACACATAAAATTGGTTGGGCGCTGCCTCAGTGGGATGCACTGACAACGCTGCTGGAACGCAAAGGTTTTACGTTAGAGGATATGGCAATAAGCGGCTTAATTATTCATAAAGAAAACGATAATCGATATTTTGATCGTTTTCGAGGTCGAATTATGTTTCCAATTCGCGATGAAAATGGAAAGGGAATTGCGTTTTCAGGGCGAATTTTAAATAGTGAGGCAGAAGAAGCGAAATATTTAAACAGTCCAGAGTCACCAATATTTCATAAAAGTCAAGTGCTTTACAATTTAGATAAAGCACGTGCATCAATTCGCAAAACACGCAAAATTATCCTGATGGAAGGATTTATGGATGTGTTGGCTGCGAACCGTGCGGGTGTGTACAATGCAGTCGCTACGATGGGAACGTCGTTGACACCACAGCATGTCCAAAAGCTTAAGCGCTTAGCGGAGCAAATTACGATTTGCTATGACGGGGATAATGCTGGTGTTGAAGGGGCGAAACGTGCTGCTGAGCTATTGCATACTGAAAAGATAAAAGTCGAAGTTGCAATATTGCCTGATAAAATGGACCCGGATGATTATATTAATCAGTATGGGGCAGAAAGTTTTACAAATCAAATATTAGAAAAGCCGTATGCGTATATTGCATTTATGATGATGCATGCAAGACGGGGGAAAAATTTTCAATTTGAAAATGATACGTTCCAATACATTCATGAAGTACTCGAGCATTTAGTCGGTAAAACGTCACCAATTGAGCGTGATTTATACATTAATCAGCTTGCGAAAGAGACGAATATTACGAAACAAGCAATTGAAGCCGAGTACCGCAAGTTTGAAGCGGAACAAGTGAAACATCATAAGCAAGCGCAAAAGAAAATAGAGCGTATTGAGCAACAATCGGTGACGCCTAACAAGCGATTAACTGCTACAGAACGTGCCGAGCGATTATTACTTTCACATATGTTGCATAATGTTTATGTTGTTGACAAACTCTTAAAGAGTGAAGACCCAAATCCGTTCATTCGGGATGATTATAAAACGGTTTTTGTGAAACTAATCGGTTTTTACGAGGAGTATGCATCACCTGATTACCATCGCTTTGTAGAATTGTTAGATGATGCTAATCTTCGGAAAATTGTCATGGAAGCTGCATTAGTTGAGCGAGACCCCGATCATAGTGAACAGGAAATTGCAGATTGTTTAAAGCATATAAAGAAACATCGTATTCAATTAGAAATAGATCAGTTAATTCATGAAAGTAAAGAAGCGGAGAAAATGTTTGATTACCTACGAGCTCGTGATTTAGTTACTAAACAAATTGAGTTAAAGCGGCAACTATCGAGCATGTAATCCGATTCGGTTTGCATAGAAGGAGGAAGGTTTATGGCGGACAAGTCAGAACGTTCGAAAGAAACAGGAAATGAACTTACTTTAGATGGGGTGAAGGCGCTTCTGAAAGCGAAGGCAAAACAAGATGGTGAAATTTCTATGAAAGAAATTTCAGATAAGCTTGCAGCATTTGATTTAGATACAGAAGAAGTTTTTAATTTCGCAGATGAAATTGAAAAAAATGATGTGCAAGTTGAAGGTAAGGAAGAGTTTGAAGAAGAAGCATTGTCAAAGCAGGAAGCAAGCGAAGAAGCATTTGATTTAAATGATTTAAGTGTTCCTCCTGGTGTAAAAATTAACGACCCAGTTCGCATGTATTTAAAAGAAATTGGCCGTGTTGATTTACTTTCCGCCGAAGAAGAAATTCGCTTAGCAGAGCGTATCGAGCAAGGTGATGAGGAAGCGCGAAAACGTTTAGCTGAAGCAAACTTGCGTCTAGTAGTATCCATTGCAAAACGTTATGTTGGTCGCGGTATGCTTTTCTTAGACCTGATTCAAGAAGGAAACATGGGGTTAATTAAAGCGGTTGAAAAGTTTGACCACCGAAAAGGATTTAAATTTTCAACGTATGCAACATGGTGGATTCGCCAGGCGATTACGCGTGCGATTGCTGACCAAGCACGTACCATTCGTATTCCAGTGCATATGGTTGAAACAATCAATAAATTAATCCGTGTTCAACGCCAGTTATTGCAAGATTTAGGTCGTGAACCGTCTCCAGAAGAAATCGGTGAGGAAATGGACTTAACACCTGAAAAGGTACGTGAGATTTTAAAAATCGCACAAGAGCCAGTTTCTTTAGAAACACCGATTGGGGAAGAAGATGATTCGCATTTAGGGGACTTCATTGAAGATTCTGAAGCACAATCACCTTCAGACCATGCAGCATATGAATTGTTAAAAGAACAGCTAGAAGATGTGTTAGATACGTTAACAGATCGTGAAGAGAACGTTCTTCGTCTGCGATTTGGATTAGATGACGGCCGTACACGCACGCTTGAAGAAGTAGGAAAAGTGTTTGGTGTAACACGTGAACGTATTCGTCAAATTGAGGCAAAAGCATTGCGTAAATTACGTCATCCATCACGTTCAAAACGCTTAAAAGACTTTTTAGAATAATGATGTCATTTTAATATGTACAAGAGTGTAGAGAACGTCGATCATTTGACTACGATCTACACTCTTTTTATTTGGTAAAAGAGTAGAGCCTTATACATGCTGTAAATGACCCATTTATGTATTTAGTCATATAAAAAAATCGGAATTTTTATGGTGATGTTACTTTTTGTGGATTTCGAATGACTATAGTATCCGTTAGAATAGTTTTATAAATTATATAAATTTTGGAGATGCATGCATGGCAAATCAACGCAAACAAATTATTATTAATGAAATTACATTTTGGCGAAAAAATAAGTTATTACCAGAACACTATTGCGATTTTTTGATGACACTTTATACAGGTGGTAATCATGAAAGTGAAGAACTTATCGGAAAGGCAAAGCAGTCTGTGAAAGGTAAGGAAAAGCAAAAGCGGCAATGGATGCTTGTCCTATTTCCATTACTAGCAATTATATTATTTGCGTTATTATTCACAATTGATACGGTATGGTTCACAGCGATTCCAGCCACAATACTTGCTATAGGTACGCTATTTGCAGCGTTTTATTATGCTAAAAAGAATGAACTGTTAACACCCGTTCTTTATATTAGTGGAGCACTGATACTATTAGGTCTTACAGTTAAATTGTGCTTAACGTATTTACCTAAAAATGATTTAGCTATTTATAGTGTACTGATAGGAAATAGCCTATTTTGGTTTTTGTCGGGATTAAAAATGAAGTTAATTTATTTTACTATATCGGGTTTACTCGGAATGGTGGCGATCATCATTTATAGTGCAATGAATATGTAAAATCAAACTATATAAATTTATGTATTTTATAAAATATGGGAAACTAATGCTCGCAGTGAAGCATTAGCAATTGAAAAGATTGAAGTCATGTTCTCAAACTCCACCTCTGCCATATAGCATGTATGTCTTTGTCTATTAGAGATGTCAGTTATTGACGTATAAATGTCAAAATTGTTACAAACAAAAGAAAAGTTCCCTTTTAGGGCTTTTCGTTTCTCCGTTAATGAAGTACAATAATGATTGTTGAAATGATTCTATATTTATAGAAGCAGTTTTTAAATGAGGGAGGGTATATACGCTATGAAAAACAATCCACTTATTCCTTACGTCCTAATTATGGCATTCGGTATCGGACTTATTTTCTTCATGTCATTACAAGGCGCTGGAAACAAAGATGAAGCAACTGAAGGTGAAAGCGGTGAAGCTACTGCAGAAATCGATGGTGCAGCAATCGTACAATCTTCTTGTATCGGCTGTCACGGTGGTGACTTAGGCGGCGGTATGGGGCCAGCTTTAACTGGTAGTCTAGATGCTGAGCACGTGAAAACTGTAGTAATGAACGGTCAAGGTACAATGCCTGCTGTTATTACAAACGAAGCTGAAGCGCAAGCAGTTGCTGACTATATTGCTGGTTTAGAGTAAGCATCAAACAATCAAAAGTGTAGATAAGCGCATTTTTCGCCAATATCTACACTTTTTTCATTGTCTATCATAAATCCTTAGTTGTAAGGCGACTAAGGGTTTATTTTTTTATATAATAAATGTTGGAATTGGAATTTAGTAAAGTGAGGGTAAACTATGAATGCACAAAAGCTTTCAAAACGTCTAGAAACGGTGGCGTCGTTTGTGCCAACGGGAGCGGTATTAGCAGATATCGGAAGTGACCACGCTTATTTACCTTGTAATTTAGTACATAAAGGTATTGTAAGCCGTGCGATTGCAGGAGAGGTTGTAAAGGGACCGTATGAATCAGCAGTTCGACAAGTTCGAACGGAAGGATTATCGGAAGTAATTACGGTACGTTTAGCGGATGGGCTAGCAGCCATTCATCCTGAAGATAAAGTGAATACTGTGACAATTGCTGGAATGGGTGGTCCGTTAATTGTATCCATTTTAGAGAATAATCCAGAAAGCTTACAAAGTGTCACGCGTCTTATTTTACAACCGAATATTCATGCAAAAGCGATTCGTGAATGGGCGATTCGAAATGGGTGGGCGATTCATGATGAAGCCATTTTAGAGGAAGATGATAAAATCTACGAAATTCTAGTGCTGCAGCGTGGACAGGAAAGTTATACGGAGGCAGAAATTTTACTTGGTAAAAAGCTAATGGCAGAAAAATCTCCTGTATTTATGCAAAAATGGGCACGCGAAATGGCAAACTGGGAGCGTGTATTACAATCTATTGAAAAAGCCGAGGCGACGTCAGAAATTGAAACTAAACGTGCTGAGCTGCATCATTTAATTGCACTTGTACAGGAGGCACTGACATGAAAACTGCAAATGGAAATGAAATCATTCAGTTATTTGAAAGTTGGGCGCCAAAAAAATACGCATGTATGCCAAACGATCCGATTGGATTAGCGATTGGCACATTGAATAAATCGATCAGTAAAGTATTAGTGACACTGGATGTGACAGATGCAGTGGTGGATGAAGCAATTGCAAACGAATGTGAATTAATCATTGCACACCATCCGCCGATTTTCTTTAAGCTAAGTCATCTGCGAACAGATAACCCGCAAGGAAAGCTCTTTGAAAAATGTTTGAAACATGATATAGCGGTTTATGCAGCACATACAAACTTAGATGTTGCACCAGGTGGCGTAAATGATTTATTAGCCGATGCACTTGGATTAGAAAATCGCCAAATTTTGGAGCACACATATAGTGAACAGCTCATGAAGTTAGCTGTATTTACACCAAAAACGCATGTAGACGAGATGCGTACAGCACTCGCAAAAGCTGGAGCAGGACAAATTGGCTTATATGATGCTTGTAGCTTTACATCAAGCGGTGAAGGACGCTTCCGTGCTTTAGAAGGAGCAAATCCTTTTTTAGGCCAAGTTGGTGAAATGGAAGTAGCTGATGAAGAGAAGATTGAAGTTGTTTTTCCTACAAGCGTCAAAAACAAAGTGTTAAAAGCGATGTTAAATACACATCCGTACGAGGAGCCAGCTTATGATGTGTGGACACTGGATTTGCAAGCGAATGAGCAAGGACTAGGGCGCATTGGCAGCCTGGCAAAACCTATGACACTAAAACAGTTTGCGGAGCATGTGAAAGTACAATTAGATGTGCCCGCACTACGTGTTGTAGGAGAGCTTAATAGCATGGTCCGCAAAGTAGCTGTTGTCGGTGGCGATGGCAATAAATATATCCGTACAGCTAAATTTGCAGGAGCGGATGTATTTGTGACAGGGGATATTGGCTTCCATATGGCGCAAGATGCAGAAATAAACGGATTAAATATTGTAGACCCTGGACATCACGTTGAAAAAGTGATGATCAAAGGGGTAGCTGAGAAAATGAGCTCGATGTGTGCAGACAAAAAATTACGTGTCGAATTTATTCAGTCTACAATTCATACAGAACCATTTCAATTTATTTAAGGGGCATGAATGATGGATGAAAAACAAGTCATAAATAACGGCAAGATTTGGATGATTATTGGCATTGCCATCGCTATTCTCGGATTATTATTTACAATTGCAATGAGTGTAGTGAGCAATCAAAATATTAACCGTTTAACAGAGCAGTGTGAAAAAAGTGGCGGTCAAGCCGAAGTAACAGAACATGGTTTTATTGTGACAACAAGTTATGAATTTACATGTGTTAAATAATGAAGTGTACGAGAAATCATTTGATTTCTCGTCTTTTTATTACGTTGATAAATCAGAATATTCTAACCTATTTTATGAATATTGACATAGAACAGTTTGAATGCTATTCTTTATCACGTTAACGATTTAGTAGAGTAAACGTTTGAAGAATTTTCTGTCTATTAAACTACATAGCGATTGAGAGGGATTTAGGGTGAAACGTTTTTTACAATTTGGTCTTATGCTTGTGGCGCTTGTAGCCGTTTTAGCTGCATGTAGCTCTGACGATAAAGGGACAAGCACAGGTACAACAGACAAAGAGTCAACTGAAAAAGAAACTGTAATCATTGGAATCGACGATAAATTTGCACCAATGGGCTTCCGTGATGAGAAAAATGAAATTGTTGGTTTTGATATTGATTTAGCACGCGCTGCTGCTGAAAAAATGGGTATGGAAGCAAAATTCCAACCAATTGATTGGAAAACAAAAGAAGTAGAATTAAATAGTGGTCGTATCGATCTAATTTGGAATGGTTACACAATTACAGATGAGCGTAAAGAGAAAGTGTTATTTACAAAACCTTATTTAGCAAACGCACAAGTAGCTATTACATTAGCCGATTCAGAATTACATGCTTTATCTGATTTAGAAGGTAAAAAAGTAGGGATTCAATCATTATCATCAGCACTGGATGCATTAAATGCGAACCCGATTAGTGAAAAAGTGGGTAGTGTAACAGAATTCGGAGATAATGTATTAGCGTTAACGGACTTAAAAACACGTCGTGTAGACGTAGTGATTATTGATGAAGTTGTCGCTGAGTACTATATGACATTAGAAGAAGGCACATTCAAAATTCTTGATGAATCACTAGCACCAGAAGAATACGGTGTAGGTGTGAAAAAAGGCAACGAGGATTTATTAGAAAAACTACAAGCAGCTTTAGATGAAATGAATGAAGATGGTACTGCTGCTGACATTTCAACTAAGTGGTTTGGAGAAGACAAAGTATTAAAATAATTTGAGAATAATGTATCGATAAGAGTTTCCATGTGAAACTCTTATCTTTTTGGGAGGACATTTCATGGCGGATTATTGGAGTTCCATCGTGTTACCGATGTTAGATGGGGCTAAAATGACGGTCTTATTATTTATCATTGCGATTATCGCGTCAATTCCACTCGGCTTTTTATTAACACTAGCTGTAAAAAGCAGCTTTAAGCCAATTGCTTGGTTTGCACAAACGTATATTTACGTCATGCGTGGAACGCCGCTATTGCTACAATTATTATTAATTTGTTTCGGGTTACCGATGATTCCGGGAATCGGGGAATATTTAGTATTAGATCGTTTTGTTGCAGCATGTTTAGGGTTTATTTTAAATTACGCTGCCTATTTTGCTGAAATTTTCCGTGGTGGTTTACTAGCAATTGATAAAGGGCAATATGAGGCGGCGCAAGTACTTGGTTTATCAAAATGGCAAACGACAACGCGCATTGTTTTACCACAAATGTTCCGTGTTGCATTGCCAGCTGTTTCGAACGAATCGGTTACATTAATTAAGGATACGGCGTTACTGTACGCTGTAGCCGTACCAGAGTTATTACACTTTGCTCAAACAGCAGTGAATCGAGATCTTACTATTATGCCGTACTTTGTGGCAGGGGCAATTTATTTACTTATGACGCTCGTATTAACAGTATTCTTTAAGTGGCTAGAACGTCGCTTTAAGTTTGAATAGAGGTGGAAACGATGGCATTAATCGAAATTACAGATTTAAAAAAATCGTACGGTACACTCGATGTACTAAAGCGTATTTCATTTGAGATTGAAAAAAATGATGTGATTGCCGTCATCGGTCCATCAGGCTCTGGGAAAAGTACGATGTTACGTAGCTTAATTCATCTAGAGGATATCGATGGAGGGAGCATTCGCATCGATGGCGAGTATTTAGTGAAAGATGGCGTGTATCCAAAATTAGAAGAAATCAAGTCGATTACAGGGAAGATGGGGATGGTGTTCCAGCATTTCAACTTATTCCCACATTTAACGGTGAAGCAAAACCTTGAAATTGCACCCAAAATGCTAAAGGCAGAATCGACTCAAGTGATCGAAGCACGTTGTCAAGACTTATTACAAAAGGTAGGTTTAGCAGATAAAGCGGATGCATTTCCGAGCCGTTTATCGGGTGGGCAAAAGCAACGTGTCGCGATTGCACGTGCGCTAATGTTAAACCCACAAATTTTATTATTTGACGAGCCAACATCTGCGCTTGATCCAGAGTTAACGGGTGAAGTGCTCAAGGTGATGAAAGATTTAGCGCAGGAACATATGACGATGATTGTCGTAACGCATGAAATGGGCTTTGCAAAAGAAGTGGCGAATAAAGTGATCTTTATGGACCAAGGCGAAGTTATTGAGGCAAATCATCCCGATGAGTTTTTTACAAACCCACAAAATGAACGTACAAAAGCGTTCTTAATGAAAAATTTGAAGTAATTCATAAGTAGAAGGGGATGTATGAAAAGTGAATGCCACTTTTCATACATCCCCTATTTTTAGTAAGGCATAATTTTTTCTACTGGTTTTGGTTCTTTGATTTTCGGTAAAATTTTGTTCAGTGTGACGGTACGAACAATTTCATGTGTCGTCGGATCATTTTTGTCGAATTTTTCTAGGAAGTTAATAACTTCCTTGACGATTGGTGTTGGTGTTGAAGCACCAGCTGTCACGGCTACCTTTTCAATATTCATTAACCAGTCGATTTTTAGTTCTGAAATATCGCCGATACGATAAGAAGGAGTACCAGCAATTTCTACAGAAACTTGCGTTAAACGGTTGGAGTTGTTTGATTTTGGATCACCTACAACGATTAACAAATCAGCAACGCCAGCTTGTTCGGCTACAGCTTCCTGGCGTACTTGTGTAGCTAAACAAATTTCTTTGTGTACTTCTACATGCGGGAATTTTTCTTTAATGCTATCCATTAAAAAGGCTACATCCCATTGACTCATTGTCGTTTGGTTTGTCACTAAAATATTAGGATTTGTAAGTGTTAATGTATCAATATCTTTCATTGATTGGACAAGGTGGACATGGTCTGGTGCAACGCCGATTGCGCCTTCAGGTTCCGGATGTCCTTTTTTTCCGATATAGATAATATCATAGCCTTGTGCCGATTTTTCACGGATTAAATCATGTGTGACTGTCACGTCTGGGCATGTCGCATCGATGGATACTAGCCCTTTACGTTTGGCGATTTCGCGAATTTCTGGCGACACACCGTGCGCAGTAAAAATAACTGTTCCTTGTTCTACTTGTTCAATAATATCTTTGCGGTTATCTCCATCCAGTGTAATAATGCCTTCTTCCTCAAATGCATCTGTTACATGTTTATTATGAACAATCATACCTAAAATATAGATTGGTCGAGGTAATGTCTTATCTAGCGCGGCATTACGGGCGATCACCATGGCATCAACAACCCCATAGCAATACCCACGCGGATTAATTTTAATAACTTCCATGCTTCAAACTCCTTTCAAGCTCGTCCTTTTATTATAACGGACCATAGAAATTAATACAAAGGAACGTTTCGAAGAATTAGAAGGTGGAAACGACAATAAGTGAAGGAGGCCTCATATGAAGACCTCCTTTACTTAGTAGTGAAGCAGTATGCGTATATAGGAAAGGACCTAGCCCCCTCTATTTGGAATGGGCTGTATCTTTTTAAGGTTGATAAATTTTAGGGAGCGATGGTTTTGTCGTATAATCAGTGGAACGTTTTGGTTTTTGTGATGATCCAACAAATCCTTCTGATTTACGAGGGCTTGCTGAGTCTGTAGATTGTTGCATGTCAGGCATACTTTGGAACCCTTTATAAAGCTTCATAAGTGCCGGTAAGTTTTTAAACATAGGCATTGCTTGTTGTACATAGGGAGCATATGTTTGAGCAGTTTTCATTAATTGACCTGTCGATTGTAAAAATTGCTCTATGCGAGAAGGTGCAGCTCCAGCTACTGCAGCAGCGGCAGCCGCTGCTACGGGTGCTCCAGGTGCTCCTAGAGGTACGGGAGGTACTGGGGATCTTGGTAATCCAGCACCGCCGCCGGGTATTCCAAAGAATCCGGGTGGTCTAATAGGCATCTGTGGGGGGTACATTGGCATTTGATACGGTATATTTCGATAAAACGGATTCGGATACATACTTTTCTCCTTTCGGTCACATTATTAATTGACGCAGTGCTTGATTAAAGCTATCATATGCAAATGATTGCCTTAACGTTCAGTAAATGTAAGTACACAAACTCGTAGACTTCTACATTGAATAGGTTGCTGTACAATTTTTATCTACTTAAAATGAATTTTTTAAGGTGGGGTATTCTGCTATATTTTATGCTCTAATTCATCGTAAAGTGCTTCCTATTCGTCCATTTGCTCATGGAATTTAAAAGTAAATTATTAGCTTTAAGTTTCTTGCTGCTTTGAGTTTTGTATGCAGTATGTTAATGGCTAGGAATGTCTCGTTTTTAAAATGTATAACTACCTCTAAGTTAGTGAATGTCATGTCCTCTATGTACTTCATGGATGGAGCTTTAAAATAACTTATTATCTCCCACCCTTCTTAAACTGTTGCGTTATGGAACAGTCTTAGCAATGAGGGATTGTCCATCGGTGTATAGTATTATCTTGTCGTTTAGTAAAATGAAATCTACACAACTCATTTAAAAAGTTCAGCAATGGTTACTATCCTCTTATTTATAGTTATTACAGCATATGTCGCTGAGATCGTAGAGGTTGGGCTTGAGTTGAATAGGGGAAGGGAACAATATTTCGCTAAGATGATTATACCGTATACGTGTAAACGGAAAGAAAATGATTGCTTTTACCGTCATAGCTACAGGTACGGACTGTGGCGCATCTATATGCTGATCTGTCTAGCGTGTTAAAATTGCTGTAAAATTCAAAATATAATGATTGAACACGCATTTGTTGCATTCCTAATGAATTTTAGAGTAAATTAAGTAAGTTAATAAGCGTAAACAGGTAAAATACTTGTGTAAACCGAACGTTTAGTCAACTAAATGTACATTTCGTGGTACAATAGGAGACGATAGAGGAGTGAAAAGATGTCAAAATATACAGATTATCAATTGAAGCCTTTTTTGCAGGACGCGATTGCAGAGTTAGGCTTTAAAGAACCGACACCCATTCAAAAAGAAATGATTCCATTAATTTTAAAAGGGAAAAGTGCAATTGGACAGGCGCATACTGGTACAGGTAAAACGCATAGTTTCTTGCTACCAATCGTAGAGCGTATTGATGAAGAGCGACAAGAAGTGCAGGCAGTTATTACATCACCAACACGTGAGCTTGCACAGCAAATTTTTGATGCACTACAACAGTTAATTGAGAAAACGAATATTCAAGCGAAATTATTTATCGGCGGTACAGATAAGCAACGTTCAATCGATAAATTAAAAACACAGCCGCAAATCGTTGTAGGGACACCAGGACGTATTAAAGACTTAGTAAAAGAAGGGGCGCTGCTTGTTCATACAGCACCCATTTTAGTTGTCGATGAGGCAGACCTTGCCTTTGATATGGGCTTTATTGAAGAGATTGATGGTTTTGCGAGTCATATGCCAGAAAAGCTTGAAATGTATGTATTTTCAGCAACGATTCCTGAAAAGTTACAGCCATTTTTAAAGAAGTATATGGATTCACCGATTCATATTCATATGAATGATAAACGTCCAGTTGCTGAAAACATTGACTTTTATCTTGTGCCGGTCCGCTCAAAGTCACGTAATTCACGTTTAGTTGATGTTATTAAAGGAATTAATCCATTTTTAGCGGTTATTTTCTGTAATACACGAAAAACGGCCGAACACGTGGCCAATTATTTAGCAGAACAAGGCATTCGTGCCGGGCAAATTCATGGCGATTTAACACCACGTGATCGCAAAAAAATGATGAAGCAAATTCGTGATTTAGAATTTCAATATATTGTAGCGACAGACCTTGCTGCGCGTGGTATCGATATTCAAGGTATTTCGCATGTGATTAACTATGAAATCCCAGAAGATCTTGAATTCTTCATCCACCGTGTTGGTCGTACCGCACGTGCAGGTAATAAAGGAACGGCGATTACGCTATACACACCGGAAGATGAGGATGCATTAGCGCGTGTCGAGAAGATGGGTATTCCATTCGAGCAAAAAGATGTGAAAAACGGTGAGTGGACAGACTTAAAAGATCGCCATCAACGTAAAAATCGCGTCAAACAGGAAAATGAAATTGATGTGAAAGCAAAAGCGCTTGTACGTAAGCCGAAGAAAGTAAAGCCAGGCTATAAGCGTGCGATGAAGTGGGAAATGGATAAAATTAAAAAGCGTGAACGTCGCTTAAAAAATCGTGGTAAAAAATAAATTTACTAGTAAACAGCATAAAAACTTAGAGAAGTCAGCGTGAACAACGCGACTTCTCTTATTTTGGAGGAGACGAGATGTTACTAGGTTCACATGTATCAATGAGCGGTAAAAAAATGTTACTTGGGGCGAGTGAGGAAGCACTTTCTTACGGTGCCAGTACATTTATGATTTACACAGGTGCACCACAAAACACACGTCGTAAATCAATTGCAGAATTAAATATTATGAATGGCTTGCTGCATATGAAGGAGCATGGTATGGAAAAAATCGTCGTACATGCCCCGTATATTATTAATCTTGGTAATACAACAAAACCAGAAACATTCCGACTTGGCGTCGACTTCTTACAAGAAGAAATACAGCGTACCGCAGCATTAGAGGCAACGCAAATTGTCCTCCATCCAGGTGCTCATGTTGGCGCTGGTGTAGATGCGGGAATCGCGAAAATTGTAGAAGGCTTAAATGAAGTATTATCACAAGATTATCCAGTACAAATCGCTCTAGAAACAATGGCAGGGAAGGGCTCTGAAATCGGCCGCACATTTGATGAACTTGCACGTATTATGGATGGCGTAACACATAATGAGCGTTTATCTGTGTGCTTAGATACGTGTCACGTGCATGACGCGGGTTATAATATTGTAGAAGACTTTGATGGTGTATTAAATGAGTTTGATCAAACGATCGGTCTTGACCGCTTAAAAGTCCTACATATTAACGATTCAAAAAATGTATGTGGTGCTGCAAAAGACCGTCATGAAAATATTGGATTTGGTGAGATTGGTTTTGAGGCACTCCAATATATCGTGCATCATCCGCAACTCATGCATGTACCGAAAATTTTAGAGACACCATTTGTAGGACCGGATGCCAAAAACAAAAAAGCGCCATATAAAATAGAGATCGCGATGCTTCGTGATGGTACATTCCGTCCAGAAGAAATTGACGTATTACGCGCATAAGCAATAGTTCTTAGTAAATATTTATTAAAAAGTGAAGGGAGTATCCAGAAAGTTTTTGCTTTCTGGATACTCCTCTTTTTGTATAGAGAAATTACGTGTTCATGAAAATGCATAAAATATGTATTTTTGAACTGAATATGTAAAAACTATATACAAGTAATATAGGGAAAGGGGGGGGATGAAATGAAGAAGGGTTTGATGACGCTATTATTGATGATTATAATGTTCCCGCTAGTTTGGCACCCTTCTCCAGCACACGCTTCGGTGAATATAAGTGATATGATCATGACGAGCTTAGGCGCCACAAATGCAGGTGTTTCGATCAGAGATAGTGAAACAGGTCAAATTTTATATCAATTTAATGGGAATACACCACGTAAGCCTGCTTCTACATTAAAATTACTAACAGGTGCTGCGACGCTTTCTCTTTTAGGTGAACAATACCGTTATCACACTTCACTATACATAGATGGCTCTATTTCTAAAGGGACATTAAATGGAAACGTATATATGAAAGGAAGTGGTGATCCGACGCTACAGTATACGCAACTGCTCGCATTTGCGGATGCGCTAAAAAACAAAGGGATTACAAAAGTGAACGGAAATCTATATGGAGATGAACGCATTTTTTCTGGTTCACCATTAACACCGGGGATTGTAGCGGAGGATGAAAGTGACTATTATGCTGCCCGTACATCAGGTCTTGTATTATCACCTGATAATGACTTTGATGCGGGTACGATGATCGTACGAGTTGCAGGTGAAAAAGTCGGTCAAAAACCGTCTGTCTCATTTATACCAAGTACAATGGGGATGACGATTATAACTAATGCAAAAACGGTGAGCAGTAAAAGTATGAATACAATTACCGTTTCGCGCAAGTATCGCACCAGTGAAGTCATTATTTCAGGAAATATACCGGCAGGCAAGTGGACGCAACAATGGGTCACTGTAAATGATCCGACGATTAATACGGTATATGCGCTGAAAGAAGCAATGAAAACACAGGGGATGACGTTTGTTGAGACATCGGCTATTGATCGCGGAGAAATTCCAGAGAATGCTACTTTCATTGCAACTCATGAATCACAGACGTTAAAAG
This sequence comes from Lysinibacillus sp. KU-BSD001, assembly GCF_042920265.1. Classification (NCBI taxonomy): domain Bacteria; kingdom Bacillati; phylum Bacillota; class Bacilli; order Caryophanales; family Bacillaceae; genus Lysinibacillus; species Lysinibacillus sp. KU-BSD001. Next base: position 616,289 of record NZ_JBDQZI010000001.1, read on the forward strand.
AAATGTTTCCTGTATTTATGAAGCTCAGTAATAATAGTATGGCCGATATCTTTGTGAAAACATTAGGGGCTGAAGTACACGGAGTAGGGGATACGCAAACGGGGATAAACGTGTTGCGTGATTTTGGGCAAACGATCGGTCTTGATATGAGCAATTGGACATTTGAAGATGGTTCAGGGATTTCGCATAACAACAAAGTTTCGCCTAATGATTTAACAGCGCTTCTTTATCATGTACGTGATATGGAGGCATATCACACATATTATCAAGCATTACCGGTAGGTGGAAATAAGGAGCGTTTAACGGGTGGCTCTCTTCGGGATCGTTACACAAATGCCTCGACGAAGCTCCGTGTTGTGGCAAAAACGGGTGCTCTTACCGGTGTAAATACGTTAGCTGGTTATGTAAAAGCAAAATCAGGTAAAACGTATATTTTTTCTATCATGACAGAAAATCGATCTGCGCCTGCTATCGATGAAATTGACACGGTTGTTTCACATCTTATCAATAAATATTAATAGGTAAAACGAGTGGTTTCTGTAAAGGGAGTCACTTGTTTTTTTATTGAAGATGTATTTGTGACAAAAATGCGTCTAAAAATAAAGCGCTTTACAATTGGTGACACGAAAATTGTGAGCGCTTCCATTGTTGTTAGAACAGTCCGCTTATTATTAATATCGAAACGAGATAAAAACGTTCGAAAATAGCTATGTTATAAAACCTAACATTTAATTGCGAGTAGAAATTACATGCTTTATCGTTAAACGTGTGAAAGGTGAGGTGAATTAAATGAATAAGGAAATAAGAAGAGCTATGCCGGTACTTCCAATCAGTACAGTGATGCAACTGACGAATTTAACCGCAAGACAAATCCGCTACTACGAAAAGCATCATTTAATTGAGCCAGTACGTACGGAGGCAAATCGTCGCATGTTTAGTCTCAACAATATTGATGAATTGCTTGAAATTCAAGAATTACTAGAGCAAGGCATTAATATTGCAGGTATTAAAAAAGTATTTGCTTTAAAGAAAGAAGCAAATAAACGGACATTTCGTGGAGTTGATATTGAAGAATTAGATTTTCGTTCGATTGTGCAAGATGAAATACAACACTTATAATCTAATAGAATTGAGGAGATCCAATGATGATAGCTCAAGTTGAAACAAAGGCGAAATATACAAAGGAACAAATCAAACAGTTAGTTGTTGAAAAGCAAGTGAAATTTATCCGCTTACAATTTACGGATATTTTAGGGACAATTAAAAACGTTGAAATCCCAGTAAGCCAATTAGATAAAGCGTTAGACAATAAAATGATGTTTGATGGTTCTTCTATCGAAGGTTTCGTACGTATTGAGGAATCGGATATGTACCTTCGTCCAGATTTAGATACATTTATGATTTTCCCATGGACAGCAGAAAAAGGGAAGGTAGCTCGGCTCATTTGTGATATTGCTCGTCCAGATGGCACACCGTTCGAAGGAGACCCACGCTCAAACTTAAAGCGTGCATTAAAGAAAATGGAAGAGCTAGGGTTTACAAGTTTCAACCTTGGACCAGAGCCAGAGTTTTTCTTGTTTAAACTAGATGAAAAGGGAAATCCAACATTAGAGCTAAACGATGATGGCGGATATTTTGACTTAGCACCGACAGACCTTGGGGAAAACTGCCGCCGTGATATCGTATTAGAGCTTGAGGAAATGGGTTTTGAAATTGAGGCATCTCACCATGAAGTAGCACCTGGTCAGCATGAAATTGATTTCAAATATGCCAATGCAGTCGAAGCATGTGACAACATTCAGACGTTTAAATTAGTTGTAAAAACAATTGCACGTAAACATGGTTTACACGCAACCTTCATGCCAAAACCACTATTCGGTGTTAACGGTTCAGGAATGCATTTTAACTTATCTTTATTTAAAGAGGAAGATAATGCTTTCTTTGATGACAATGCAGATTTACAATTATCCGACACTGCTCGTTCGTTCATGGCAGGTGTACTAAAGCATATACAGGGGTTTACAGCAATTACAAATCCAACAGTAAACTCCTATAAACGTTTAGTACCAGGTTACGAGGCGCCATGTTATGTAGCATGGTCAGCACAAAACCGTTCACCGTTAATTCGTATTCCAGCATCTCGTGGGTTATCAACGCGTATTGAGTTACGTTCAGTAGATCCATCTGCGAATCCGTATTTAGCAATGACCGTTATTTTAGAAGCAGGTCTTGATGGTGTAGTAAATCAATTAACGCCACCGGCACCAGTCGATCGCAACATTTATGTGATGAATGCCGAAGAGCGCAAACAACACGGTATCGATAATTTACCAGCTTCACTGGAGGAGGCGTTAAATGCACTAGCGCAAGATGAAGTGATAAAAGCAGCTTTGGGTGAACATATTTATGAAAACTTTAAAGAAGCAAAAGAAGTAGAGTATGATATGTTCCGTACAACGGTCCATCAATGGGAACGCGATCAATATATGAAGATGTATTAATAACATGAAAGAGATGGCTTAGCGGCCATCTCTTATTTTAATCGATCCATTAGCTTTTCATATTTCTTCGATCCGACTACCTGCTCAGCATTTTTTAACACACCATCTGGAATCCCCATCAGAAGCCAAGTCGGGTTTGCTTCTGCAAATACGGTGCGCAATTTTTTTATTTCACTTTTGGATAAATCTACATCATACTGTAATAAATATTCCCTTACCTCGCTTTTCGAGCCATGCATTAAAAATTGAAATAATTCATGCTTTTTCAAATCCTCATCCTTTCAAGCGTAAAACCTTTACAAAGGGCGTCATTTCGCTTATACTAAAAAATTGTAAATCGTAATGATTTTGAATTGGAAAGAAGAGAAAGCTATGTCAAAAACAATCATTCAATTAAAAGACGTGTCATTTCAATATGACTATACGCAAGTGTTAAATAACATTTCGTTTCGTGTGCAAGAAGGAGATTTCCTTGCATTACTAGGTCCGAACGGCTCAGGGAAATCTACATTATTAAAATTAATATTAGGTTTATTAAAGCCAATGACTGGTGAAATTGAGCTATTTGGTCACGCATCGAACAGCTTTAAACAGCGAGAATTAATCGGCTACGTTTCCCAAAAATCCAATGCGTTTAACTCCGGTTTTCCTGCCACAGTACAAGAAGTAGTCAAATCTGGGTTAGCCAAAAAAACAGGCTTATTTAAGCGGCTATCGAAAGATGCTGATGAACGAGTGCTCCATGCATTAAAAGCAGTAGGAATGGAACAGTTCGCAAAGCGTAATATTGGGCAATTATCAGGTGGACAACAGCAGCGAGTATTTATTGCACGGGCGCTTGTCGCGGAACCGAAATTACTCATTTTAGATGAACCAACTGTTGGGATTGATCATGAAAATGTGCAGGCATTTTATGATATGCTGGCAAAGTTAAACGAGGAACAAAATATTACAATGATTTTAGTTACACATGATGTGGATACAGTGTCCAATCGCATTAGTCATGTGGCATGCTTAAATCAGAAGATTCATTTCCATGGCTATAAAAATGATTTTGACGCGATTAGTCAAGAAGAGCTTGATGCTTGGTACGGACACGCAGTTCGAAAGATTCACTAAGAGGTATGCATATGATTGAAGCACTATTGAAATATGAATTTTTACAAAATGCCTTTTTATCAGGGATGATCATCGGCATCATTGCACCACTTCTCGGTGTATTTATTGTTGTACGGCGCTTATCTTTAATTGCGGATGCTTTATCCCATGTTACATTAGCCGGTATTGCAGGAAGCTTATATTTAAGCCAATCATTTGTTGGGTTAGCAGCATTAAATCCGATTTATTTTGGTATTGTTGCATCTGTAAGTGGCTCCATTTTAATTGAGCGATTACGCCGTTTGTATAAGCATTATGAAGAGCTGGCCATTCCGATTATTATGTCGGGGGGGCTTGGAATAAGTGCCATTTTTATCTCGCTGGCAAGTGGTTTTAATACAGACTTGATGAGTTATTTATTTGGTTCGGTTTCTGCTGTATCCAGGCAAGATTTATATGTTGTACTTGCCATTGCTGTTGTTGTTTTTATCTTTTTATTTACCTTTTTCAAGGAATTATTTGTGTTATCATTCGATGAAGAGTATGCAAAAGCGAGTGGTTTACCAGCAAAGTGGGTTCACTTTTTATTTATGCTAGTCGTGGCGCTTGTCATTGCTGCAAGTATGCGTATTGTAGGAATTTTACTTGTATCGAGTATGATGACATTGCCAGTAGCAGCGGCAATGCGTATTGCCAAAGGGTTTAAACAAGCGATTGTTTATGCTATTATTTTTGGTGAGTTAGCCGTCGTTGTAGGGTTAGTTAGTGCATTTTATTTAGATTTAGCACCAGGTGGAACGATTGTTGTCACATCTATTCTCATTTTACTTGTTATTATTTTAGCTAAAAAGCTATTCGTACAATTTTCTACAAAAGGGGTGTAAGCAATGAATGTTACACGTGCTTGGGAAATTTTGAAAGACAATGGGTATAAAAAAACAGATAAACGTGAGCTCATTTTAAATATGTTTGCAGCGACAACGAAGTATTTAACAGCGCGTGATTTGCTGACGGTGTTAAAGCCGCAGTTTCCTGGTATGAGCTTTGATACGATTTATCGTAATCTAGCGACGTTTGTAGAGCTGGGTATTTTAGACGAAACGGAGTTAAATGGAGAACGTAACTTCCGCATGCATTGTGAGTCTGATCATCATCACCATCACTTTATTTGTAAAGATTGTGGCGATGTGAAGCAATTATCCGTATGCCCGATGGATTTATTGGGCGAGAAGTTGCCAGGCTACGAAATTGAGGCGCATAAATTTGAAATTTACGGGAAATGTCCGAATTGTCAGTGAAATATTGTGTGATTCAGATTATTTTCCAATAAAGTTGACCAAAATTCTTGTTGTTATGCTAAAATGATTATGCATAAATATTAGGAGGGTATCAACATGGCAAAGAAACCTAAATTAGGTCACATTACAGAGTCACGCCTACAAGAAGCGTTAGATGTTCGCGACCGTTTAATCATCGAAGTATTAGTAAAAGTTTTAGACGAGAAGCTAGTAATCGAGCGTCCAATTTTACGTGAACGTGTAACAAACTTTGTAGAGCTTGGTAACTATGATGATGAGCTAAAAGAAACTTTATACGCAATCATTAATAAGCTATAGTAGCTACATAATGAGAGGCTTCGATATCGGAGTCTCTTTTTTGTTGTTACTTTGTGGAAAAAGGCTTTGTTCAATATTTTTACACGATATTAATGTAAGCTGTAATTTTAATAAGTACCTTGTTGCAATCAAGAGTTATTAGTTAAATCTCGCAATGGGCAAAAATACCAGATAAATAGTAAAAGATATTAAATGAAAGCATAATGGTAGCCTCCGCGCTTTGCCACAGCCTACACAGGAGCTAAAACAGGCGTGGCCTGTTTGGATCTCCTGTTCCTGCTCCTGACGTTGCACTTTCGTCGCAAAGAGAATCTTGGCTCCTGTGGCTATAGCGCGCTACGGCAAAAGTGAGTGCTTCTTAATATTCTAAACAAGTATTTACATTCGCTAAAAGAAATGGTTTTCTTTCCCTTTGCACGTATTGTCTACTTGCTTCTATTGTAATAAATAAGGAGCTTTTATTACTGTTTTGTAACGGATTGATTATTTTATGGAACACTAGTTGCTTGTAGCGGAGGCACGAGACTCCTACGGGAAAAGCGAGACAATCAAGACCCCGCAGGAGCGAAGGATGAGCGACGAGGAGGCTTGATCTCGCCCGTGGAAAGCGAGTGCCGCAGCGGAAAGCAACGGTTACTCAAATGGTAATATATGTTTAGTGGTTTGCTCATTATGAGTTAAATTAAATAGGCTACAGTTGAATTATGATGAAAAAAGGGGGCGGATCGATGCCAGGACGTTGTGTGTTGATTTCAGGCGGTGTACGTAGCGGGAAAAGCGCCTTTGCTGAAAATTATATTATGCAATCGAAACAACAAAGACAAGCGGTTTATATTGCTTCGGGTGTAGCGTTTGATGATGAAATGAAAAAACGCATCAAACGCCACAAGCATGATCGTAGAAATGATGGGTGGATCACGATTGAAGTACCACATGAACTGCCAGCACGACTTAGTGAGTTTAACGAGACACATATACTTTTATGGGATTGTATTACGACATGGTTAACAAATATTTTATTCGAAAATTTGCCCGTAGAAGACATGGTGGAAAAGTTAAAAGAGCAGTTACATCAGTGGCGGAAACGCGGCATGACAGTGGTGATTGTCTCCAATGAAGTACTAGATGCAGGGATTTGTAAATATGAATTTACGGCGAATTATCAACGCCTTTTAGGACAATTAAATCAATGGCTCGTTGCATTTTGTGACGAGGCGTATGAATTAGACTACGGGTTTGTGAAGAGGTGGAAAGGTTGAAGCAAATTGTAATAGGCTATATGTTAGCGTTGCAATTTTTTACGGCGTTACCAATTAGAAAATCGTTTAATATGACGAATAAATCAGCAACGGTTATGTATAGTGCCATTCCAGTCATCGGTTTAATGATGGGGGCTATTTTAGCGGGTTTTGTTACCGTAAATGATCTATATTTTAGTTTGTCTCCACTATTTACCGCTATTTTACTTGTTGTACTTCCTTTTGTGATGACAGGTGGCTTACATATGGATGGGGTTGTTGATACAGGGGATGCATTTTTTTCATATCGTGATCAGAAAAAGCGGCTAGAAATTTTAGACGACCCGCGCATCGGTGCGTTCGGTGCGATGACACTCGTTTTGTTTGTGTTATTAAAAGTCGGGATTTTTTATGAGTTGTTACTGCGAGATGTCCCGCTATTATTCTTCATCTTCATGCCGTTTATTGCGCGACAATCTGTGCTTTTAGTGTTTGTAACGACCAATACATCAAAAGAAACAGGGATTGCAAGCTACTTTAAAAAAACGGTCAATGAACGAGCAATTATGTGGAGCGCGGTTGTCTATATCGCTTTTATCTTCTTACTTGCACTCTTATTCAAGTTGCCTGTGCTAATCGGTTTATGTGTCGCGATGCTATTATTTACGATTGTGTATCGGGCTTGGGCGAAACGAAATTTTGGCGGGATTTCAGGTGATTTACTTGGTACGATTTTTGAAGTGGGGGAATTGTTTTTATGGTTCGTACTATTGTGCATCTTATAAGACATGAGTTAACGCAGGCCAATATCGAACGACGTTATATTGGCTGGACAGATCAAGCGATTAGGCAAGCTGTACAGGCCACTTTACCGCTCCAGCCTACAGTGATATACGGGAGCGATTTAAAACGTTGTCAGCAAACAGCAGCTTGTTATTTTCCTAGTAGCTCGTTTATCGCGGATGAGCGGTTACGCGAGTTACATTTCGGCGATTTTGAAATGAAAACGTATGAAGACTTACAGCATGATGCATTGTACCGCGCATGGATTGATGAACCCTTTCAAGTGACGCCGCCAAATGGGGAGTCATTTAACGTATTCAAGGCGCGCGTGTTACAAGCTTTTGAAGATATTACTAGCAAACAAAACGAATGTACATTTGTTATTCATGGCGGTGTAATTAAAATGATTTTAGCAACGTATTTACAACAGGGATTTCATGATATTCATGCGAAGCATAGAACACTTTATACGTTAAGCTGGGAAGGAGAGAAATCATGCATATCGTTATCGGAGGAGCCTATAATGGTAAACGAAAATACGTTTACGATCGAGTAGAAAAGCCGTATACAGAATTCGAAGGCATCATCCCAGATACATATTTTACGAAAGATGAAACGGTTATTATTTCGGGCTTTGAGCAACTCGTGATGGCGTATCAGACACATGATGAATTGCAAGTAGCAGAAATCATTGTAACAAAGCTCAAAAAGCTGGCGAGTGAAACAAACGTGATTTGTATTTGCAATGATCTTGGGCGTGGCGTTGTCCCAATCGATAAAGAGGAACGTTTTTTACGGGATGCTTGCGGTCGAGTATATCAAAAGCTGTTTCAAGAGGCACAATCAGTAACGCGCGTTTGGTACGGGTTGGGAGAACGTTTGAAATAATACCATTAGTACTTATGTCATTTATTATATGAAATTTTTCAACTATTAATTGTATTGTGACAACGGAGTTCGATCAGAGAGTCGAGCATGGTATACTTACGCATAATGACATGAATAAAGGAGTTTAATTTATGCACGAAATGGAGCAGTATTTTTATAATGGGCAAGTGCATCTGAGTTTGCAAGTAGCAAAACAGGTAAAAGAGGATGCACCAGAAGCACAAACAGCAAAGCAACTAATTGCGCTATATGAACGCTACGGTGTGGCTACGATTCCTTGCTATAGTGAAAAGGGTCAGCAGTCTGTCGAGCGTGCGGATGAGACATACGTAGAAATGGATGAAGTAGCAGAAATTCGTGCGATACAGGATGAAGAAGCCTTTGGAAAACGCATTAAACAATTAGAACAAGTTGCAAAAGAGGGCACATCTGCTGAAAAAGCACAATCATTGTTTACGCAAGGTCAATTGTTTTTATACGCACACCATTATGATGAGAGTGTACATTGCTTTATGCAAGCTGTTAAGCATCATCCAAATAAGGCGGTCTATTATGGGATTGCCGCGCAAACGATGAATCGCTTTAGTTACCCGCCATTTGAGGTGTTAGGTTATTTAGAGCGTGCGATTGACTTAGATCCACAAAATGCACGTTGGTATTGGAATAAGGCACTTGTGTTAACGCAGCTTTACAAAGATCTAAAAAAAGATTTGTTTTTAGAACATGCATTAATGTCGCTTGAACAAGCACAAGAAAATTGCCGCGAAGAACAAAAATCATTAAAGACGGCGATTGAAAACACATTTGAAAATATGCGTGAATATTTATTTCAATAAAAACGAGGTAAAGTAGTTTTTTCTACTTTACCTAATCTACTTTATACGGGAACTTGTTGTATTTTATTTTTTGATCGAAATGACATAACAAGTATCGCCGTGAGAATGGCAGCGGCGACAGCGTATGACGTCAAAACGATTCTCATATCACTATTTGCTACACCAATGCCGATAATAGCCCACACGAAAACGAGCGCAAAATATACGTCATTGGATACGTAAAGCCCGATGATCGCAAGAAGACCAGCAAATATAATGAGTATGATTGTAATCGTGACTTCATCCAGGGGGAACGTGACGTCGTAATATTTTAATGTAAAACTAATACTAGCAATTGTTGCGACTGAAACCCAACCTAAGTAAATGGAGAATGGTAACCGTCCACCAAGGCTATTATTATCTTTAGGATAAGATACGTAAATCAAAATGAGTGTAATTAATAAGAGGATAATGATCACCGTTGAGAGAATAAAACGTTCATAATGAAAAGATATTATCCATCCGATATTTAAAAGACAACTTAAAATAAACAGATGTGCCACCTCATCTGAAACCGCTTTGTCTGATTGGCGGTTTATAAATGCGATGAGTAACCAGATAGCGAGTAATAAATAAATCAAGTTCCAGATAGAAAACACATAGTTGGCAGGTGTGAAAAGAGAGTTTACACTACTTGAAATTTCTTGCGTAGTTTTTCCATTAATGGGCAATGTATTAGACAGTACATTGACTGTAATCATTGCTATATAAGCAATGACCATCGAAATCCACTTTACCATAATCTTTATGCTCCTTCCTTTAATAAATGGCTTATCTGTCCCTTTAAATAAGAAAATTTGGCTACCGTGCTCTGAACATCAAGAAAAAATAGATTAACAAGTGCCTAATTCGTCAATGAATGGTACGATAGGAAGTGCAAATGTAACAGTAAATAAGGGAAGTGAAATGGTTGGAAAATAAGGCGCAACAAGAAGCAAATCGCTACATAGAAACTGTCATGGCACAATTAACAAAACAAGCGAATACTGAGCAATTTGAGCATATTATGAAAGAAAATATTCAAACAAAGAAGGCGTCAGCAAAGGATGAACAAGATTATTTCGATCGTCTTATGCTAAATATTACGTATTTTGTGGAGAATAAAGCAGCATGGATGTCCATGATGCGTGATACCTTTGGCAAAGGGCTTGTACCACAGACAACCGCCATACAGAGTGAAGCTACGGCTCATCAAATGCGTATTCGTCAAGCAATTAGTGAAAAGATGGACGATTATACAAAATTATTTCATAGCCAATATAAAGCATTAAAGGTAACAGAAGAAGCTATTGTTTATGATTATGCTTATGCATCGGTAGAACATTCGTTACGTTTTGATTTTTTAATATATTTAACACTTCAAAAAGATATAAATAATATATTTTTAGGCGACTTCGAGGAAACGCTACGCATAGTTGATGGATATGTTGCATACTATGCCGATCAATGCGTCAATCAAATGGAATTGTTATAAGGGAGAGGATTATGATGCAATCACCATATACTTTTGTGCATAAAGCACCAGCTGTAACAGATGAAAAAAGACCAGCAATTTTTCTATTACATGGTTTAGGTAGTAATGAACACGATTTACTACAGCTAGTAGGCGAATTAGAAAGCAGTTGTCATATTTTTAGCTTACAAGGGCCAATCAAGCATACGCCTGGTTATGCATTTTATACGTTTGAAGAAGAAGGTTTTCCAACACGTGACGTATTTGATAAAGTAATTCAATTTACGCAAGCATTTATTTTTGAAGCGATTCAAGAATTTAATTTAGATGTGGAAAAAATTTATGTCGTTGGGTTTAACCAAGGGGCAGTGGTCGCGCAAACATTAGCTTTAATCATGGGCAGTGCGATTCGTGGGACAGTGGCCTTATCAGGGTATATACCAGAGTTTGTTGCAGTGGAGTACAATAAATTGTCAATGGATAAATCGAAAATCTTCATTTCACACGGGGAATATGATTATGTATTCCCGTTTACGTGGGGCGAGGCAAGTGCAACTTTCTTTAAAGATTTTGGGGCCGATGTAACGTTTAAAGCATACCCAGATGGACATGGCGTGACAGCGGAAAATATACAAGACCTTGTCGCATTTATCGCAAGTGATTTAACGACTGTATTGAATTAAGTGATAGGTTAAATGAAAAAAATCCATTTATATAGGAAAAAGTGTAAAAAGATGAGCTCATCGTATTGAGCTCATCTTTTTATCGTATCCGCAACCTTCTGATTGTAAGAGTTATATATTATATTCGTACATTTTTGTATCTGTAATGATTTTAAAGTGTAAGCCTTTATTGTGGTCACTCACTTCATGACGAATTTCATCTAAATTAACGAGTTGATTTGATCCGACAAATTGAGACAGTGTCTCAAGGAGTTCAGTAAAGGCATTTGAAAACATTTGGCGCATATTGTCAAAATCGATATTGCGGAAGCTACCAGCAATATCGTACACTTCAATGGAATTTAGCTGTTTAGCTGCACCGGCAAAGCGATCATCATAAACTGTATAACTTTCATCTGTAATGACGATCAGATGTAAAATCTCTCCGGTAGCTGTACGTAATTCAATATTCGTTTTGTGTTTTTTGACATCTGTCACTTCGTGAATACCGTGTGTATGTTTAATAAAAAATAACGACATGTTGTGATCCCCCTAAACAGTTGTTATATTACATTTTATTTTAAAACAAAATATAGTAAAAGTTAGTAAAGTACCATTTTTTACATATCATTACTACGTCACACCTAATTAGAGGTGATTTTATTCATCGTATAATAGTCGTATAAGTAGTGCAAAATGTCTTGTCCGTTTTCCTCTAAAAGGGTTTCTGTCTGCTTGACAAGTGTTACTTTCGTTTTCTCTTCATGAATCATATTTTCTTCGACCATCAGTTCAATTGTTACTTCCCCATGAACAGCTAATTCATTGTCGATTTTCTGATCAATGCCGTATGCATCAAATAAGCTAGGTTGCCAAGTACCAGTAATCAGTAATACATTTTCCTGTTGGCTTGGCTCATAATGCCACTGCACATCACGTAGAATGGATTTAAATAGGTCGTTGATTGTAAATGTTTGATCGTTATATGTGACTTCAATTGCTCGAATGGAATGCACGTCTTGTGAGATAGCAGTTGCCGCTTGATCGGCTGCTGAATTAATACCAGATGCAGCATCTTTAATTTGTACAAGAGTATCTGAACACCCTACTAAACAAAGTGTAAGCATACTTGTTGATAATATCGTATATAATTTTCGCATGGTAATTCCTCCGTATTTTATACATCTCATCTTGTACTCATCTTACTAAATCTTTTGCCCTGATAAACACTAACTTTCCAAGTTTATGTGAATATTTTTTAACATCTTTATGCGCTGTTGGTGAATAAATGGAAATCCGAATATGTCGGTAGTGAACATAAAAATAGGGTGTAGGTAGATTAGGGTGGAAATAACTCATAGGAGGGATTTAGTACGATTATGCGTATTGATGATGAAATTCTCGACAAATTAGGTGTTTATTTTGTCTATCATGATATATATGGGCGTTACGGCATTACATTTGAAAGCTTTGTAACGCGTTGGAGTAAAGGAATATTGGATCTTTATTAGGTGTAAAAGGGGTCGTCTGAAAAGACATTTTGAGACGGAACCTTTGCGACGAGGATGGTGGCATTTTGATGTGACCACCGCAGGAGCAATATTTCTTAATGGATCATTATTAAGAAGTAAGAAGTGTCCAGAAAGTTTTTACTTTCTGGACACCCCCATTCTTACCTTCAGTCAATAGCTTTTAAGAAAATAATTATGTGTTGAAAAGATTTTTTTTGGAGGGTGGGGGTACCCCCACCCTCCAAAAAAAATTACGCACGCCAAATAGACCTCACGATTTTTATTTTTTTCGAAAGGTCAATGTGCTATAGTTAAATTACTTTGATTACGATTTCTGAGCTGGTAGTGCGGACTCATAATCGTAC